>CALCHQ010000104.1 GCA_937901085.1 uncultured Verrucomicrobiales bacterium
CCCCCGCTCCGCCCCCCGCCGAGCCTGTCACCCCCACCAGCATCTCCCCGGAAGATGCCAAGAAGGCCTTTTCCTACTTCATCGGCTACCGCTTCGGTCAGGAAGTTTCTGCCGGTGCCTCCACCCTTACGGCTGATGACTTCGACCGCGACACCTTCTTCCAGGCCCTGCAGGACAGTCTCAGCGGCCAGCAGCCCGGTATGGACCAGGCAACCATCGAAGCCGGCATGAACGCCTTTGTCATGACCATGCAGCAGCGCGAACAGGTCAAGGCAGAAGCCAACCTTGCCGCCGGCAAAGCCTATCAGGAGGAATTCGCCAAAGGCGAGGGCGTGACCAAGACCGGTTCCGGCCTGCTCTACCGCGTCATCACCCCCGGTGAGGGCCGCAAGTACGACCCCGCCACCGATGGGCCCGGTGCCATGTGCAATGTTTCCTACGAAGGCAAGCTCATCGACGGCACGGTATTCGACAAGAGCCCTGCTCCCATCGAAATGCCCATCGACCGCGTGGTGCCCGGCTTCTCCGAAGCGCTGCAGCTCATGCCCATCGGCTCTACCTGGGAAGTCTGCATCCCCTCTGAACTGGCCTATGGCCCGCAGGGTCCCGCCCCCATCGGCAACAACAGCACCCTGATTTTCACCATTACCCTCAACAACATCACCAAGGCTCCGGCTCCGCAGATGGAAAACCGCTCCCTGCAGCAGCTGCCGCCGGAAATCCTGCAGCAGCTCCAGCAGCAGGGGCTCGAAATCGAGCCTGAGGCCGCCCCGGCCGAAAGCGAGGCCAGCGAACTGCCGGAACCCGCAGATGCCCCCCTGCCCACCCCGGCAGAACCCGCAGCAGCCCCGGCTACCGAAGCTGGCTTCTGATGCCTTTTGAAAGATAAGAACAGCCCGCAGCGCGTCTGCGGGCTGTTTTTTATGCCAATATGCTGTATCTGACGCAAGCTTTTCTTGACTTAATTTGAACGACCGTTAGAATAAGAGCATCTTAATCCTCACCTATTATGAAGTTCCCCATCATTTCCACCGCTATTGTGACCCTGGCCGCCCTGACTGCTACGGCTCAGGCCGAACTCAAGATTGTTTCTGTGAACGTGCAGGAACTCTACACCAAGTTCTACAAGCGCTTCGATACCGAAACGACCCTGCAGAAGCAGCTGGCTGAAATCAAGGCAGACATCAAGACCCGTGAGGACAAGCTCCGCGCGCTGCAGGCTGAACTCAAGAAGATTCAGGACAAGTACGACTCCAGCCTGTCCGACTCTGCCGTGGCCAAGCTCCGCGAGCAGTACCAGGCCAAGGCCAACGAACTGAAGGCAGCCGATCAGGAAATGAAGGACTTTGTGCAGCGCCGCGAAGTTGCTTTCCGCGAAGTCCGTAACAGCGAAATGCGCCTCCTCATGGAAGAAGTGCAGACCGCCATCAACACTGTGGCTGACCAGAGCGGTTCCGACATCGTACTCGATGCAGGTGCCATCTCCCCCCAGCCGCAGATTGGTATCGGCACCCGCGTCTTCCCCTTCCTCAAGAAGGACATCGACCTTACCCCCGAAGTTCTCAAGCAGCTTAACGCCGGCGCTCCCCAGGGTTTCGACCCCGATGCCGAACTGAAGCGACTCTACGGCACGCCTGAAGCCAAGTAAAACTCCTTACCACCCCACCGAGCTGACCATGAACCTCACTCTCTCAGATGTTCTCAAGCTCACCGGAGGTAAACTTCTCAATGAGACGACTCCGGAGATTGAAATCTCCGGAGTCGCTACGTTGGATGGAGCCTGCCCCGGCGAGATTGCCTTCCTTGGCAACGAAAAATACTTCAACGACTTCCTGTCCACCAAGGCCAGCGCCGTGCTGGTTCCCCCGGCTCTGCCGCAGTACCCGGAAGGTGTCGTGTTCATCGAAGTGGAGAATCCCTCCCTGGCATTCAATGCCCTCGTGGGTCACTTCATGAAAGCCAGCACCGACTTTGTACCCGGCATTCACCCTACCGCCTATGTTGACCCCACCGCCAAACTCGACCCCGCCAAGGTGCGCGTGGGGCCGAACGCCGTGGTGGAAGCCGATGCTGAAATCGGCGATGGCTCCGACATCGGTCCCGGCTGCGTCATCTGCAAGGCCGTCAAGATGGGCGAGAACTGCAAGCTCTACCCCAAGGTCGTCATCCGCGAACGCTGCATTCTGGGCAGCCATGTTGTCATCCAGCCAGGTGCCGTTATCGGCGGCGACGGCTTCGGCTTCCTCCTCAACAAGGAGACCGGTTGCTATGATACCATTGACCAGGTGGGCATCGTCGTCATCGGTGACCATGTCGATATCGGTGCCAATACCACCATTGACCGCGCCCGCTTCGGCCGCACCGTCATTGGCGACGGCACCAAGCTCGACAACCAGATTCAGATTGGCCACAATGTCACCATCGGCAAGCATTGCATCATGTGTGCCCAGAGCGGCATCGCCGGCAGCACCCATGTGGGTGACTATGTCACCATTGCTGCCCAGTGCGGCATTACCGGCCACATCAAGATTGAAGACAAGGTCGTTGTGGCGGCCCGTTCGGGCGTCATGGCTTCGCTGGAAGGCGGCAAGACCTACTGGGGTGCCCCCGCTGTTCCCTATGGCGAAGCAGCCCGCCAGTTTGCCGCCATGCGAAAGCTGCCGGAAGCATTCAAGGAACTCCGCGCGCTCAAAGCCAAGGCCGAGGAAATCCAGGAACTCATCAATCAGGCCGTGGCCGAACAGAACTGAGTTCATTCTCCAACTCCAGCATCTTTACGCAAGCCCCGGTGCAGCCGGGGCTTGTTTCTTAGTGGCAATGGTGGTGCAGCACACGGTGGGGGTGGTGAACCACAACCGGTCTGTGGTGATGGTAGGAACCACTATGATGCACATGGCTCAGATGAAGCGCAACATGTTCGCAACTGGAGAAGCACACGACAACCAAAACGGACATAAGGACGGCTTTCAAGGATTTCTTGTTCATATCTGCTGGTGACAGGGAGTTGTGCCTGTACATAAAGAAAGCGTGCCAGATAGTATCATTTGTTTGAACTTTTCAACTTTTTTCTCCCCAAAGGGAATTGCCTTGACCCCCGGAGTGGCATCATGTAGAATAGAAAGCAGATGAAGACCCCCATAGTCCGCAAGGTGGAACAAGTGCCGGTTTCCCGGTTTTATGAAAAGCACCGCAGCACATTGGAGCTGCAGTTGCTGAACACGCCGCTGGGCATGTCGCGCCCCATCGTGCAACCTGCATTCAACCGCCCAGGTCTGGCGCTGGCGGGATATTTCGGATACTTTGCCCACGAACGCATCCAGGTATTCGGCGCAGCAGAAATGGCCTACCTGAGTACCATGACCCAGGCCGAACGCGAAGAGCGGCTCGACCACATCTGCCGCCAGGATGCCCCCTGCCTCATCTTTGCACGCGGAGTCGATGTTCCCGCCGATGTCCTGGCCATTGCCGACCGCTACAACCTCTGCGTATTCCGCACGGCGCTGCTCACCATGGATTTCGTGAACCGCGCCACCTTCATTCTGGAAAACGAGTTTGCGGACAGCACCACCATGCACGCCTGCATGGTCGACGTGCGCGGCGTAGGCGTGCTGATTACCGGCAAAGGCGGCGTAGGTAAGAGCGAAATTTCCCTTGGTCTCGTGGAACGCGGTTCCTCCCTGGTGGCTGATGACATGGTACGCATCCGCAACCTGGGCGGCGATCTCATTGCTTGCGCGCCGCCCCTGAGCAGCGGCTTCATTGAAATCCGCGGACTGGGCATCATCAACGTCACCAACCTCTTCGGGCTGAAAGCCTACCGCAAGGAAAAGCGCATTGACCTTGTCATCAACCTCTTCAGCGGAGAAATGACCGAGATGGAACGTCTGGGGCTGGAGCGCAAATACATCAACATCCTGGGGGTGGAAGTTGAACACCTCAACCTGCCCGTTGCGCCAGGCCGCGACATGTGCCGACTCGTCGAAGTCGCCGCCCTCGGTCGTTACCTCCGCGACAGCGGCTACGACATGGCCAGCGAGTTCAACAAGCGCCTCAACAAGGAAATAGCCGACCGCACCGTCTACCCCGGCAACGCCGAATAAAGTATATGAGTACCCCCCTTTCCGACATCGTATCCCTGCTGGACAGTACCCTGCGCATTACAGAAATCCGGGATACCTCCGTCGCCATGAATGGCCTGCAGGTGGAAAACAACGGCTGCGTGACCAAGGTGGCTCTCGGTGTGGACGGCTCACAGAAAACCATCGATGCCGCCCTTGCCACCGGTGCCGACCTTCTCATCCTGCACCACGGCATCTTCTGGTGCGGTTTGCAACCCGTCACAGGCTGGTGGAAAAAGAAACTCACCTCCTGCCTGAACAACAACCTGGCCATCTACTCCGCCCACCTGCCGCTGGATATGCACCCCACGCTGGGTAACAACGCCGGCATCGCCCGCGCGCTGGAGCTCCAGGAGGTGCAGCCGGAGGTGGATTACCACGGCACGCTCATCGGGCTTTCGGGCTACTTCCCAGGCACCGTTGCCGAGCTGCGCACGAAATACGCCGAAATCACCGGTGCAGAAATCACCGGGGTGGTGCACGATGCCACCCTGCCCGCCGGGCGCATCGCGTTGTGCAGCGGTGGCGGCGGCGAGGAGATTTACCAGATGCACGCCAAGGGCTACGGTACCTACCTCACCGGCGAGGAAAACCACTGGGTGAGCAATGCGGCCCGTGACATGGGCATCAACATCCTCTTTGCCGGACACTACGCCACCGAAACCTTCGGCGTACGCTCCCTGGGCAAACTGCTGGAAGAACAATTCGGGCTGCCCACGGTGTTCATTGATAACCCCACCGGCATGTAACCATGCTCATCATTGTAGAAGACCAGCTCGGCACCCGACTCGACCAGTATCTGGCAGCCCAGCTGCCGGAGCTTTCCCGCGCCCGCATCCAGGCGCTCATTAAGGACGGAGAAATCACCGTCAATGGCAAGGCCACCAAGGCCAAAACCCCGGTGGAACGCAACATGCGTATTGAGGTGAGCATCCCCGAACCCGAACCCGCCGAGGCTCAGCCGCAGGATATCCCCATTTCTGTTCTCTTTGAGGACAAACATGTCATCGTCATTGACAAAGAAAGCGGCATGGTGGTACACCCCGCTGCCGGCAATCCGGACGGCACGCTGGTAAACGCCGTCCTCTTCCATTGCGGCGACTTGTCCGGCATTGGTGGCGTGGAGCGTCCCGGCATTGTGCACCGGTTGGATAAAGACACCAGCGGCTGCATCGTCGTTGCCAAGAACGACCAGGCGCACCTCTCCCTCACCACCCAGTTTGCCGAGCGCGATACCGGCAAAATCTACCTGGCTGTCGTCCAGGGCTGCCCCAAGGAGGCAAAAGGCACCGTGTTCACCAACATCGGGCGGCACCCGGTCAACCGGCTCAAAATGGCGGTAGTCAACCCCGGCAGCGGCAAGCCCGCCATCACAGACTGGGAGGTGCTGCACTACGATGCCGCCACGGATTCCTCGCTCGTCATGTGTACCCTGCACACCGGGCGCACGCACCAGATTCGTGTGCACATGCTGCACCTGGGGCACCCGCTCATCGGCGACCCCATCTATGCGCACCCGCAGCGGCAGAAAGCCCGCCCCGGCCGCCTCATGCTGCACGCGTGGCGACTGGCCTTCAACCACCCGGCAGACGGGCGCCGCATCGCCATTCAATCCCCCATTCCCGCCGAATACACTCCGTGGCTCATCGGCCACGAGCTGCCAGCATGGGAAGAACAAGGTACGAACTGAGAAAACCATCGGACACAGGCACGAAACGCATGACCGTCCGGCAAGAGATATTTACCACCTTCATATTTAAATATCAAATATTTACATCACTCTGAGAAAGATATTCCTATATCTGGCGGCGGTATCGTCGCCAGATTTTTTTATTTTTTTCAATCCCACAGCAATTATAGGATTGACATCCTATTACAATGCAATAAAATGCAGTCAGTTCAAAAACGCACCGTTGGCGGGAAGCGATTCCCGGGTGTAAATTAGCTGGCATACAACTAATAGAAGTTGAAACCAGATACTTGAACACATAAAATACCCACGCTATGAATCTGCGTCACATCACCCGATTCACATACACATACACGAACTTCCAAGGTTGGAGGGTCGCGATTAACAGACAGGGTACAGCCTTGGCCCGCTACTTCTCCGACAAGCAGTTCGGGAGCGAGGATGCCGCCCGTGATGAAGCCATCCGATTCCGCGATATGCTGTTGGATGAAATCAACCAGAATCCGCTGCGCACGCGCGAGATTCTCGATAAGTACCGCGTTCTGCCCCAGAAGCCGTATCCGGCAGGGCTGAAACCCGGAAAGGGCGAAGACGTCGAAGGCAACGACAAGGTTTCCGGGTTCAGCATCCGGAGCAACAATGTCATGCATCGCGTTCTTCGCAATATCTGCAACAAACTGCAGCTGGATACAGCCAGCGTCATGAAATTGTCGCTGTACATGTTTGCGCTCCAGTACAACGCCCACACCGCACGCATTGAGCAGATGATAACATCATCCCATCCTTGCTGTGAAACTATTCTCCCGGATGGGTATCCCTCCCAGCCTGGAGAAATGCTCCACCGCCTGGTATACGAGCTTGAAAACCACGCCAGACTCACTGGCATGCCCTGCTTCGAGGAATTTTCCACCGGCAAGGCTCGTTACACAGCACCTCCAGATGACAGACTCCAACACAACACCTCACCACCTCCAGATATGTATTCAATCCCCATAAACAGCGCTTCGGCGTATCTTACCCCTCCACAGGTAGAAAACTACGTTCCTCCATCCATTCCTTTTCCTGGCCAACCGGCTCTCAACCACCCCATTTCTACCACTCCCTTAGAGGATTCTTCCTCCCCTACTCCGGCAATAAGCGCAATTTTGCTACGAAGCCCCATTTAGTTTGCACCGGGCCGCGCTCATTCAAATCCCTTTCCCCCTGCCGGATACCATTTGATACCCGCGTCATCTGCCTTTGGCACACGCTCACCTTTCCCGTCTGAACCAAGTCACGGTAACCCGCGTCTGCACTAAAGCAACGTCTCTTACCGAGCCCGATTGACTGCAAGCTCAGAACCCCGCAATATAATCGCGCACCACCGTGTCGATGAAGCGGCACCCCTGTGCCCTTGCAGTCCCCCTACCCGAATACAAAAAGCATCCCTGGAGTTTCATTCCAGGGATGCTTTTTGTGTCCGATTTTTAACGTAAAAAGAAGAAATCAGGCATCCACCAGCACTTCACGGGCGCGGGTCGCGCCAGAGGGGGCAGAGATAACACCATTCTCCTCCATCATATCCATAATCTTGGCGGCGCGGCCGTAGCCGATGCTGAAGCGGCGCTGCAACAGCGAGGTGCTGGCCTTGCGCTCTGTCACCACCAGCTGCACACAGCGGGTGTAGAGTTCCGCCTCTTCATCATTCATGTTCTTGGTACCGATGCGCCCGCCATTGTCCGCATTCGGAGAACCACCCTCCGCGTTGTCCATTTCGGCCGCCACGCCCTGCTCAAACTTCTGCTTGGCGTGGGCAGCGCAATGGGCAATAATCTTGGCAATTTCCGCATCGCTCACAAAAGCCCCCTGCACGCGGGTCATCTTGGTGATGCCGCCGGGCGGCAGGAAGAGGCTGTCACCCTTGCCCAGCAGGTTCTCGGCACCAGCCGTGTCCAGAATGATGCGGGAATCCAGCGGGCTGGCCACGCGGAAGGCAATGCGGCTAGGAATGTTGGCCTTAATGGTACCGGTCACCACGTTGGCACGCGGGGTCTGGGTGGCTGCCACCAGGTGAATACCGGCGGCACGCGCTTTCTGCGTGAGGCGGGCAATGTAATTCTCCAGGTCTTCCTTAACCACCATCATGAGGTCGGCCAACTCGTCGATGATGATGACCACGTATGGCAGTTTGAGCGGAATGGGTTCGGGATCATCGAAGTCGAACTCATCCTGCTTCTCCTCTTCCAGGGGGATTTCTTCCTCGGCCTGACGCTCGATTTCGCTGGCCCAGGCTTCCACAGCAGCGTAGTCAATGGGGGAATCGTTCTCCTCCTCCGGCTCATCGGCCGGGCCATCGTCCTCGCGGTTATTAAAGTCCTCGAAATTGCGTACGCCTACCTGGCTGAACAGGCGGTACCGGCGTTCCATTTCATTGACCGCCCAGCGCAGCGCACCAATCACACGCCCCGGCTGAGTCACTACCGGGCAAATCAGATGCGGCAGCTTGCGGTAGGGCTGCATCTCCACCACCTTGGGGTCTACCAGTATCAGCTTCAGTTCCTCCGGGCGGAACTTGTAGAGCATGGAAAGAATCATGCTGTTGATACACACGGACTTACCGGAACCGGTCGTACCCGCCACGAGGGTGTGCGGCATGGCCGCCAGATCCCCGATGACAGCATTGCCATACACATCCTTACCCAGAGCTACGGGAATACGCAGTTTCGGGTTGTTGAAATTATCAGACTGCAGCAGTTCGCGCAGATACACCGGCGACTTCTGGGCGTTTTCCAGCTCGATACCCACAGTATTCTTGCCGGGAATGGGAGCAAGAATGTTCACCGACTTCGAACTGGTGGCCATCATGATGTCCTTATCCAGAGCCGCAATGCGGTTGACGCGAAGACCTCGCGGAGGATAGAACTCGTAGCGGGTGATACTCGGACCACGCGTGATATCGCCCGGTTCCACCAGAATCTTGAAGGTATCCAGCGTCTCAATGATGCGCTGCTGCACATCCATCATCTCCCGCTGGGCTGCGGCCGTCACATCCTGGGAAACAGGTTCGAATTTGAGCAGCTCATAAGGAGGCAGCGGATAATCCTCGTACTGGACGCGGGTATCCTTCTTTGTAGCAGCGGGGGCGGCCTTTGCGGGTGTATGAATGCGGCTGGCAGGAGCTTTCAGAGCGGCCGGCTTCGGAGCAGCCGGGGTGGCTGCGGCAGAACGGTTACCCATGCGGCGATCCACCTGCTCAGCCAGCCGAGTGTTCACCACGCTGCTGCGCGGAGAGGGAGCCGGCGCAATCTCCCGGCCGGGAGCATTCTGCAAGGCAATTTTCTCCTCCACGGGTTCCATCAAATCCAACAGGTTTCTGCGGTTCACCGAAGGCGCGTATTGACGACCGCGCCCCGTCGGCGGGCGCTGCAATTCCACGCGCTCAGCCTCCCGGCGGCGACTTTCGGCCATCTGCTGCTCAAAGGATTGCACCGGCGGATAATCTGGCTCCACATACGACGGTTCGGCATAGCGGCGGGAATCCAGCCCGGCACGCTGCCGGGACTGCGGCATAAGTGGCTCATCATCCCCGAACAGTTCATCCCTGCCCCCAGCCCGGCGGGCTTCGGCGGCCGCCACTTCGGCATCTGCCGCAGCAGCCTCACGGGCGGCAGCCAGTTCGCGGTCCAGCTGTTCCTGGCGCTCGCGGAGGCGCTGTTCGCGGAGCGCGCGGCGTTCCTCACGCCGGAGGGCACGATTCTCGCGCCAGCGGCACCAGAGGTTGGAAAGGTCATACCATACTTCTTTCCAGAAGCGGATAAAGGTGTAGCGGGCAAAGTAAATCCAGGCTGTTGCATGAAGCAGCAGGAAGGTGACCAGAGCCCAGCGCGTACCTATGAGGGGTTCTACCACGCAGCATCCATCCAGATACCCCAGGAGGCCACCCACCGAATACAGGCTGTGGGCGCGTTGCCAGCCGCTCAGGAACCAGGGCTGCAGGGCAAAGATAGCGCTGCCGAACATCACCAGGCAGAACATGGCCACCATCTGCAGCACATAGGGGCGGCGGGGCCAGATGGCAAGTCCACCGGCAAAGATGAGCAGCAAGGCCAGCGCATAGTACGAGGTTGCCCCCAGCAGCCAGTTACAGAGCCCCGCCAGATACAGGCCTATAAGCCCCAGCCAGTTGGTACAGGGAGCCTCCTCGGCGGCGGTACCGCCCGTCGGATTCAGGAAATCCCAGCCCATCTCTCCCTGCTCGTAGCTGAACAGAGCCGCCGCCATCATCAGGGCAAAGAGGATGAGGCTCAGCGCGGTCACGCGTGTGGGCCATGTTCTCTCATTCCTCCGGGGCAGCTGGGGTTCTGTCTCGTACTCCATATTACAGCGCGACTATCATACGTTGTTTTCTCCTTTTCCGCAAGTTCAAAGTGCGTCCTATCCCCTACTCCCTGCAAGGCACAGGTATACGGCCCTCATTCTGCGAAAACGCCCGCAGTTGCGGGCGCGGAAAACGAGGTCAGCGGTAGCGTTCTTCGGGGAAATTGCGGTAGCCGATGGTGAGGGGGCTCATATCATCCAGCAGGCGGCGGTCGTATCGGCGGGTCGGAGGAGCCAGGTTACCCAGCGTCTTGCCCTTGTCCGGCTCAAAGAAAAACTGCAGGTAGTAGTTGCCCCGGTATCCCAGCGCATGCGTATCGCGAATCATGCGGAGGATATCGGCCTCATCCAGGAGGTCGGGGTGAACCGTTGTGCGGACCTCGTGGGCCACGCCATAGTGCAGCAAGGTGGTCAGCGTTTCCTGGTAGCGCTCAAAGAGGAGCTTACCGCCGGGGAGCCGCCAGCTGCGGTCAGAGGGCATCTTGTTATCAAGAGCCACATAGTCAATCAATCGTTCTTCCAGCAGGTTCCGGATGACCTGCGGATTGCTGCCGTTGGTATCGACTTTAATCAGATAGCCGATTTTCTTGATTTCACGGCAGATTTCTGCAATGTCGGGGTTGAGGGTGGACTCCCCCCCGGAAAGCACGACGGCATCTAGGAAACCGGCGCGCTCCCGGAGGAAAGCCATCTCATCCTGCCCGCCGCCATGACTCAGAACAAGTTCCGGATTATAGCAGTAGGGGCAACGCAGATTACACCCGGTGTACCAGAAGATACAGGCCGCTTTTTTCGGATAATCCAGAAAGGTAAGCGGGGTGATATCTGCGGGGTGACGCATATTCTATGGTTCGCAACGCGAATTACTTGAGGATGGCGTCGCAGCCACAGCCGCAAGGCTCTTCGAAGTGGGCGCGTTCCTCGAATTCACCCTGCTTGCCAGCGTTGAAGGTTTCCACCGGGCGGTGGTAGCCCATGACGCGGGTATACACGGTGCACTTGGTGCGTTCTTCGGCATGCTCGGCCAGAATCTGCTCGTCTGTCTTGTATACGGGTTTAACTTCCGGGTTGCTCATATTCGTGTTGTTCTATTGGTTTGGGGTTGGTTAACTGTTATGTCGGCTTAGAAGAGCGGCAGCTCAGGCTGTTCCTCGGTGCGGGCGCGGTCGATAAGCTCCTGGTCGCAGAGCGGGCAGAAATCGTGGCGGCCGCGGAGGTAGCCATGCTTCTCGCAGACAGAGAAGAGCGGGGTCACCGTAATGTAGGGCATCTTGAAGTTGGTCAGCACCTTGCGCACGATGTCGCGGCAGGCCTCCGGGGAGGAGATAGCCTCGTTCATGTACATGTGGAATACCGTACCGCCCGTGTAGCAGCACTGCAGCTTGTCCTGCATCTGCAGAGCCTTGAAGAGGTCGTGCGTGTAACCGGCAGGCAGCTGGGAGCTGTTGGTGTAGTAACGGTGACCGGGAGTACCGCTCTGGATGATGTCCGGGAAGCGCTTCTGGTCTTCGCGGGCGAAGCGGTGGGTCGTACCTTCGGCGGGGGTGGCCTCCAGGTTGTAGAGGTTGCCGGTGGTCTCCTGGTAGCCGCGGATGCGTTCACGCATGAAGTGCAGCACTTCCTCTGCAAAGGCGATGCCCTGCGGTTCGGCGGTGTTCATCGTATCATTGGAGAAGTTACGCAGCATTTCGTTCATGCCGTTCAGACCAATGGTGGAGAAGTGGTTGCGAAGGTGCGGCAGGTAGCGCTTGGTGTAGGGGTACAGGCCGCGCTCGTACAGGGTGTTGATGAACACGCGCTTCTTCTCCAGCGTATCCTTGGCCAGATCCATGAGTTCGCCCAGCTTGGTGTACAGCAGGTTCTTGTTGCCCTTGTACAGGTAGCCGAGACGTGCCAGGTTGATGGTCACCACACCGATGGAACCGGTCATTTCAGCCGAGCCGAAGAGACCACCACCGCGCTTGAGGAGTTCGCGCAGGTCGAGCTGCAGGCGGCAGCACATGGAGCGCACGGCATCCGGCTTGTAGGCTTCTTCGTCGATGACCTTGTTGCCGTTCTCGTCGTACTTGTACTGGGAACCCACGAAGTTCTGGAAGTAGGAGGAACCAATCTTGGCGGCGTTCTCGAAGAGAAGCGGCACGTTCTCGCCATCCCAGTCGAAGTCCTCGGTGATGTTCACCGTGGGAATCGGGAAGGTGAAGGGCTGGCCGGTGCTGTCACCCTCGGTGAGGACTTCATAGAAAGCCTTCTGGATGACCATCATTTCCTTCTGGAAGTGCTTGTAGGTGAGATCGGTCAGGCTATCCACACCACGTTCCTTCGCCAGCGCAAGGAGGGCTTCGTCCTCCAGTCCTTCGAAGATGTGCTGGTTGCCGGACATGGGCGTCTGGTCACGCAGATCGCGGGGCACAGTCCAGTCAATCGTCACGTTGGTGAAGGGGCTCTGCCCCCAGCGGCTGGGTACGTTCAGGTTGTACACAAAGCCACGCAATGCCTTCTTCACGGCCTTGTAGGGCAGCTGGTCCTTGAACAGGTAGGGGGAAAGGTAGGTGTCGAAGGAGCTGAAAGCCTGTGCACCGGCCCATTCGCTCTGCAGAATACCCAGGAAGTTTGCCATCTGGCCGAGCGCTTCGCGGAAGTGCTTGGGCGGGCGGCTGTTCACGCGGCTGCGTACGCCGTTGAAGCCCTCATTGAGCAGGGCACGCAGACTCCAGCCGGCGCAGTAGCCGGTAAGGCAGTCAAGGTCATGGATGTGGTAGTCGCCATTGCGGTGGGCGGCGCCTTCCTCCGGAGTGTAAACCTGGTCGAGCCAGTAGTTGGCAATCACCTTACCGGCGGTGTTGTTCACCAGACCGGCATTGGAGTAGGTGGTGTTGGAGTTGGCCTTGATGCGCCAGTCCGTGTTGCCGACATATTCCTCAATGGTCTGTTTACAATCCACCCAGGTGTTGCCCTTGTAAAGACCGGCAATCTGCTCACGCTGCAGCTTGTGCAGGAAACGGTATTTAATGAAATTACGGGCTGTGTCGTAGGCGCCGGCACGCATGAGTTCCTTCTCGATGCGGTCCTGCACCATTTCCACAGGCAGGTATTCTTCGTGCTTCAGCTTATCCAGCACATTGGCGTAGACAAGAGGATTGTATTCCTCCTGTGAGGCGTGGAACGCTTTCTCGATGGCCTGCTGTACCTTGTAGGCCTCGAAGCGCTCACGCTTACCGTTTCGTTTGATGATTTCAGGCATATTGCGTAGAGGTTGTAGAGAGTTTTTCGAACCCGTTGACCGGGGCATTCCGGCAGGCGGGTTCCTGCGCGGTGCACGGGGTTCACTCTATCATTCAGAAAATCACTTTGCAAGAAAAAAATCGCCTGCGGTCGCACTTTTCTTTATACAAAATATAGAATACACATTTTGCTATACATACTACATATTGTATAACCGTCTCCTTTTTCTTTCTTTAGAATAGTTCTCATTTAAGAAATCCGAAGTATCGATGCAAGGCGTTGAAACAAGCGGTCTCCAACGGATGGAGAGGCTTTCTAAAAGACACCTGTATATAGTGGAGACGTCCACCCTACACCACTAAATATAGCGTGCAAAAAAAGTTCCTCAATTCTGTGCCCAGATGCACTTGAGGTAGTCCTCACCATCAAAATCGAAGGGCATGGGCACAGAAACAAGGCTTGCAGAGGGAATTCCTGCCGACACCATACGTCTGAAAGCCGACAGAGTCAATTTGCGGCAATTCGTCGAACAAAGGATGCAGCCACCGGGGGCAAGACAGGCAGTGGCAAGCCGGACGAGGTGGTCATAATCCTTCTCGACGCGCCACACCTTTCCCTTTTCATCGCGGGAAAACGTGGGAGGGTCGAGTACAATGACATCAAAGCGGCGTCCCTGCCGCGCAAAACGATCCATCCAATGCAGTGCATCTCCTTTGCAGAAGAAATGCTCATCGGGGTCGAGGTCGTTGAGCGCCATATTCTCCCGGCACCAGCTCAGGCAGGGCTGAGCGAGGTCCAGGGTAGTGGTCTGAGCCCCGGCCAGCGCCGCGCACACAGAGAAAGCGCCAGTATAGGCAAAAGTGTTGAGTACCTTCATCCCCGGACGGCACATGCGGCGGAGTTCAGCGCGATTGTCGCGCTGATCCAGGAAAATGCCCTGGGAATAGCCTGCCCCCATATCCATGAGATAGTTCACTCCATTCTCCTGAATCACGAAACGCAGGGGAACATCAGGCCCGCAGAGAAACTGCGGCGCTTCCTTCACATCCTTATCCAGGCGCTTCACATACACCGGCCGCCCCGTTGTCCGGAGCATATCCTTGAGCGCAGGCGGCAGGGCTGCATCACGCAGGGAGACCAGCAGGCGGTCTGCCAGGGCATCAATGAACACGCCTGGCCACGGTGTACCATCAGAAACACGGAACGCATCCGTGGCAGGCGGCAGCTTGGCCAGGCGTTGCTCGATGAGCCTTTGCAGGGTGTTACTCACAGCAGGTAGGTACTGGCAGCCGTATCCGCTGCCTTGCGGATGGTGGAAGCCATGGAAGTGAGCGCGTTGGCGCGTGTGGAAGCCAGATGTTCCTTCAGCCCGCAATCATCGAGGCGGCTCAGGTCCGCCGCCAGAATGGCAGAAGGAGTCAGACCGGAAAGCAGGCGGATGAAAAGCGCGATGAGCCCCTTGGTGATGAGCGAGTCACTATCTGCATGAATGATAAGCTTGCCATCATCCATTTCCGTACCCACCCACACGCGGCTCTGGCAGCCTTTAATCAGGTTGCTGTTCCTGCGGTATTTTTCCGGCATGGCCGGCAGCTTGCGCCCCAGCGAGATGATGAATTCGTACTTCTCTGTCCAGTCTTCAAAGACGGACATATCATCCAGCAGCGCTTCAATGCGTGTATTATAGTCCATCACTTTACTTGCGGCTGGTGGACAGCGTGTAAAGCACGGCCTTCTGGGCATGCAGGCGGTTCTCGGCCTCGCGGAAGATGACAGGGGCATTGGCCTCAAGCACCTCTTCGGTAATTTCATAACCGCGGTAGGCGGGCAGGCAGTGCAGTACAATGTGCCCGGGGGCGGCCAGCTTGAGCAGCTCGTCGTTCACCTGGTAGGGGAAGAAAGCTTTCTCCTTGGTGCCCTTCTCTGCCTCCTGCCCCATGGAAATCCAGGTATCGGTGTTGATGACCATGCAGTCGCGCACAGCTTCGGCCGCATCGGTGGTGCAGATGATGTTCGGGCAATCGAGCGCAGCCAACGTCTCCGCCTTGGGCAGAGCCTGTTCCGGGCCGGCCAGCACCAGCGTGAAGCCGAGGCGCTTGGCAGCCCACATCCAGGAGCGGCCCATATTGTTATCCACATCGCCCAGGAATGCAATCTTCATACCCTTCCAGGAACCCACACCGTACTGCTCCTCGATGGTGAGCAGGTCGGCCAGAATCTGGCAGGGATGCTCCAGGTCGGTCAGGGCGTTGATGGTAGGCAGCTTGGAGTAATCAGCAAAGTCCACCACATCCTGCTGGTCGTAGGTGCGGATGATGGCGCCGTGAATCATGCGGCCCAGCACACGGGCAGTATCCTTGATAGGCTCGCCGCGGCCCAGCTGGATATCGCGGGTGGAAAGGAACATCGGGCGGCCACCCAGTTCGGAGATACCCACCTCAAAGGATACTCGCGTGCGGGTAGATGACTTGGAGAAAATTAGCGCCCAGGTCTGCCCGGCCAGGGGTTGTTCGGTGTGGCAACCACGCTCGGCTTTGAGCTTGTGCCCCAGGGCAAGCAATTCACAGATCTGCTCGCCGGTCAGCTCTTCGATAGAAAGAAGGTTTTTCATGATAAATGTAAAATTTTCCGGGAAAGCAGCAAAGTACCACGTTTACTTCCACCTGTAAAGTTCAGAGTGAGTCAGCAGACACACACAGCAAAAAATCAAAAAAAAGACACAGGAAGTGTCAGAAATTTGGCTTGCACGAATGACCGGGCGGCGGTATATTCTTGCCTCGAAATGAAAGCTCTTGTCAAAACAACAGCAGGTCCCGGCCTGGAACTGATGGATGTACCGATGCCAGAAATCGGTGCAAACGATGTCCTCATCAAGATTTACAAGACCGCCATCTGCGGCACGGACCTCCACATCTGGAACTGGGACGCATGGGCGCAGCAGACCATCCCTGTCGGCATGCACGTGGGGCACGAGTTCTGCGGCGTCATTGAGCGTGTCGGCTCCGCTGTCACCCAGTACCAGCCCGGTGATGTCGTTTCCGGCGAGGGTCACATTGTCTGCGGGCATTGCCGCAACTGCCGCAAGGGCCTTTTCCACCTCTGCCCGAACACGCAAGGCGTGGGTGTCAACCGCGCCGGCTGCTTCGCTGAATACCTGGCCATTCCGCAGAGCAACGTCATCCGCATCCACAAGGACATGCCCATGGAGATTGCCTCCATTCTCGACCCCCTGGGCAACGCCACCCACACCGCCCTTTCCTGGGATCTGGTAGGTGAAGATGTCCTCATCACGGGTGCTGGTCTCATCGGTTCCATGGCTGCTGCCGTCTGCAAGAAAGCAGGCGCCCGCACCGTTACCATCACCGACGTGAGCGACTACAAGCTCAACCTCGCCAGGACCATGGGTGCAGACCGCACCGTCAACGTCCTTTCCGGCGACAGCATTGCCGCAGCACGCGAAGACCTCGAAATCACTGAAGGCTACGGCGTGTGTCTGGAAATGAGCGGCGCTCCTGCTTGCCTCAAGGACATCATCACCCATTCGGCCTACGGCGCCAATATCTCCCTGCTCGGCATCCAGCCCGGCGGTTCCGGTATCGACTGGAACACCTTCGTGTGGAAGGGTCTCAAGATGAAGGGCATCTACGGCCGCGAAATGTTCGGCACCTGGCAGAAGATGGATGCCATGCTCCGCAGCGGGCTGGATGTCTCCCCCATCATCACGCACCGCCTGCACTACACCGACTTCAAGCAAGGTTTCGAAGTCATGAGTTCCGGCAAGTCCGGCAAGGTGGTACTCACTTGGGCAGAATAAGGGATTCCTCTTTCATTTCATCAACGGGCAATGGTGTATTCCATTGCCCGTTTTTCTGCGTCCGTGACTGGCACTGCCTTTTTCTGTTAGCATGCGGCATGAACGCGGGAAAAAGCTTGAATTTCACGCGCATAAGGAGTATCATGGCCGTCGACATGACAGAATTGCCCAAGGCTTACGAACCGACCTTAGTTGAAGAAAAATGGCAAACCCGCTGGATATCAGAGGGTTGTTTCCATGCAGACCCCCATTCTGACAAGCCCGCTTACAGCATCGTGATTCCCCCGCCCAACGTGACGGGTGTGCTGCACATGGGCCACGTTCTCAACAACACCATTCAGGACATTCTGGCACGCCGTGCCCGCCAGGAGGGCAAGGAAGTACTCTGGCTGCCCGGCACCGACCACGCCGGTATTGCCACCCAGGCACGCGTCGAAAAGGAACTCGCCAAGGAAACACCTCCCCGCACCCGCTTCGATGTGGGGCGTGAGGCTTTTGTAGACATGGTGTGGGATTGGAAGGATAAGCACGGCGGCATCATCATCAAGCAGCTCAAGAAGCTGGGTTGCTCCTGCGACTGGGAGCGCGAGCGCTTCACCATGGACGATGTGTACGCCCCCGAAGTGGCACGCGTCTTCACCGAACTCTTCAACGAGGGCCTCATCTACCGCGGTCACCGCATGGTGAACTGGGACCCGGTTCTGCTCACCGCTCTTTCTGACGAGGAAGTCATTATGACTCCCTCCAAGAGCAAGCTTTACACCATCCGCTACAAACTGGCAGACGGCAGCGGCCAGCTCCTCGTCTCCACTACTCGCCCGGAAACCATCATGGCCGACGTAGCCGTGGCAGTCAACCCGAAGGATCCGCGCTTCTCCCACCTTATCGGCAAGACGGTCATCCGCCCGCTCTGTGAGGCTGAAATCCCGATTATTGCCGACGACCATGTCGAAATCGAATTCGGTACAGGTGCGCTGAAGATAACGCCCGCTCATGACCGCACCGACTTTGAGGTGGGCATGAAGAACAATCTTGAAATCATCGACATCCTCACCGCCGATGGCCACATCAACTGCCCCGGCTGCCCCGAACTGCATGGGCAGGATCGCTTCGTAGCCCGCGAGAAATCCATTGAACTTATCGAAGCCAAGGGGCTGCTCGAAAAGGTGGAGGATTACGAAAACAATGTCGGTATATCCCAGCGTTCCGATGTACCGATTGAACCGCGCCTGAGCATGCAGTGGTTCCTGAAGTACCCCTGCGTCAAGGAAGCAGCAGAAGCCGTTGCCAATGGCGACATCGTCTTCCGCCCTGCCCACTGGGCCAAGACATACGCCCACTGGCTGGAGGGCATCCAGGACTGGTGCATTTCCCGCCAGCTGTGGTGGGGGCACCGCATCCCGGTCTGGTACAAGAAAGATAAGGCTGCCGAGCTGCAGGCTGCTACCAAGCTGGATGCTGCCGACGCTGCGGCTGGTGACATCTATGTGGGAGCCGAAGGCCCCGCCGACCCGGAAAACTGGGTGCAGGACGAAGACGCGCTCGACACCTGGTTCAGCAGCTGGCTGTGGCCCTTCTCGACCATGGACAAGGACTGCCTGGCCAAATTCTACCCCACCAGCGACCTGGTGACCGGCCCGGACATCATCTTCTTCTGGGTGGCGCGCATGATTATGGCCGGCTACCGATTTGCCGGCGGCAAGCCTTTTGGCAATGTGTTCTTCACCTCCATTGTGCGTGACCTGCTGGGCCGCAAGATGAGCAAGAGCCTGGGCAACAGCCCCGACCCGCTCGACCTCATCGCCAAGTACGGTGCCGACGGTCTGCGCTTCGGCCTCATGCGTATCGCCCCCACCGGCACCGACGTGAAGTTCGACGAAAAACAGATTGAGGAAGGCAAGAACTTTGCCAACAAGCTGTACAATGCCGCCCGCTTCCGCATGATGCAGGGTACGGCCACCACCGAACCTGCACCGAAGTTCACCGCCGTCCACGTCGACATCCTGGCCAAGCTCAAGGAACTGCACGCCACCGTGGCAGAGGGGCTGGGCAAGTACGAGTTCAACACCTACACCCAGGCTCTGTATTCCTTCTTCTGGAATGAGTACTGCTCCCTCTTCCTGGAAGCCGTAAAGAACGACCTGCGCGACGGGGATGCCGCCGTAAAGAACGCCACACTCTTCACCATGGACACCGTGCTGCGTCACTACCTGGCGCTGCTCGCCCCCATCATGCCGCACATTGCTGAGGAACTCTGGGCAAGCCTCGGCTTTGCCAAGGACGGCATGCCGCTCATGAGTACCCAGCTGCCCAACGCAGACACCCTGCTCTCCGGGCTGGATAACGCCGCCATTTCCAAGGCTCGTGCCACCGCCACGGCTCTGTACGACACCGCCAACAAGGCCCGTAATCTGAAGGCGGAATACAACCTGGCCACCAACCGCAAGGTCAAGTTCGTCCTCAAGCCTGCTGCCGTTCCGGTGGATGCCGACCTGGCCGCCCGCCTCGCACTGCTGGCAGGTGCCCAGTCGGCAGAAGTGAACAGCGGTTACGAAGCGCCCAAGGGCACCCCCACGGCTCTCACCCCGCTAGGTGAACTCTTCCTGCCGCTGGAAGGCCTGGTCGATGTCGAAGCAGAGCGTACCCGTATCACCAAGGAGCTGGAAAAGATGTCCAAGGAAATAGCCAAGAGCAAGGCCAAGCTTGGTAACGCCTCCTTTGTCGACCGCGCACCTGCGGCCGTGGTAGACCAGGAACGCGCCCGACTGTCCGAATGGGAAACCAAAACAGCCCAGCTGGAAAGCATGCTCAGCGCGCTCAGTTAACCTCTCTCTCTCTTACTACATATGGAAAACGATCCGTTCAGCAGACTCACCGAGCAGGAGTTGTACGAACTCTCGCTCTGCGGCATCACAAGTGCCGAGCAGCTCATCAAAACTGACATCAGTACTGTGGCGAAGGATTTGAGCCAGGCTCAGCGCTATTTTCCGGACAAGCAGTTCACATTAAATGAAACCAAGCTGGAATCCATCTTTACGCTCTGTGCGCCGTTAAAAGATGCATGGATGGCTGATTTCGACAGCTCTGGATTGAGGGTTGAGAACGTCGGCCCGACAACCGGCTTCAGACACTCCCGCGCAGAACGGAACAAGAAGCAGATTCAGAAGATTAAGAAGGTCCACCAACAGATTCTTCACAGCACAGTTCGCACATCCCATCCCTGGATTACCCTTTTTGCCTCCCTGAGTACCCTGCTGCTCATCATCCCGGCTGTATCCGTATTCGTACTGCCCGTCATGATGGCGACAGACAACCTGCCTGAAATTCCGCTGGCCCTTCTGGCCTTTGCCTGCATCTTCGCCCCTACCTTCCCTTACCTCGTCCTGTCCCGCATAGCACTCTGCCCGGTGTGCCATATCCGGACCTACACCTTCAGCGATTATGCCCGCAACCGCGCGGCTCATTACATCCCCGGTCTGGGCTACAACGTTTCCACCGCCCTGAACATCATCTTCAGACGAGAGTACGTATGCCCCGGCTGCGGTACGCCTATCAAGCTGACACGCAGCAAGTCACGCAAAGCCTGATTACGCCCCCGCGCCACCACCATGAGAAAAAGTCTGATTTCCCTCTGGATGAGCATTACCATACTGCTGGGCTTCCCGGCTCCGGCAGCACCCGCTAACCATGTCGACATGGCCGGTGCCATCCTGGACTTTCTCTCGCGCACAGAACTTTGCCTGAACTCCTGCCGGGATGCAGCGTCCACGCAGGCAGCAATCCCCAAGCTGCAGGAACTACGCCAGGAAAGCATCCAGCTTGCCGAAACCCAGCGGAATCTCACAGAACCCACCATACAGGACTACATGGCTGTGCAGGATAAGATGGAAGCCTTCACCACCATCTGGAATGCCATCCGCAAGCATCTGGAACGGCTGGAAGAAGAACAGCTGATGACCTCGGAACTCCGTCAAATTCTGCATATTGCCCCGCCTGCCCCGCAAAATTGACACACCACCCAGCTTGTCTTAAAACTTTTTTCTTTTAGAAAATCACAAGATGTTGTATACATCTTAAAAAATCAGCCCCACATTCTCGTCCCGGTTCCAAACGCTTAGGAATGGCTGAAATTTTGGGCTTGCAAAAATTACGCAAAGCCGTAATATCGTAACTGAACAGCCCCTACCGGACGATGAGTAAAAATCATTTCTCTCCCGCTGAAACCCAGAACGAACAGGATGTTCAGCACCTGACAGACTTCGTTCTTTTCTCCCAGCGCAGCTGCATTCTGCGCCTCTCCCCCGAACTGACCAAGGGCAAGGTATCTTTCCCCCAGTTCTTCCTTCTGGCCTATCTCGATGAAGAAGAGTGCCTTTCCATGAGCAATATTGCCAAGATGATGGGACACTCCACCGCCGCAGCCACCGGCATGATTGACAAGCTGCAGGAACTCGGCCACCTGAAGCGTTACACCGCCGCCTCAGACCGGCGAAAAATCATGGTACGCATCACCGAACAGGGGCGCGCCCTTGTAGCCCAGATGCGCAGCAACATCGCCTCTGACCTGGCACAGATGATGAGCCGGGAGGACACCACCACCCCTGTCAGCAGCGCCCGCCGTGTCATTTCCCGCCGCACCGCCGCTGCACGAAAGACCCAGGCCTGATTTTCACCTTCCCTTATGAGCAACTATTCACCAGATTACCTCAGGATTCTCAACAATTATCCGGAGAACTTCGCCCGATTCATCACGCGCGTTCCCGGCATCACGACCACCACGGACCGGGCTGCCGTCATCGCTGCGCTGACGCCCACGCACGAAGCCGTGCTGAACGAAGCAGGCATCGAATCCAAAATGCTGCGCCGCGCCCAGCAGGTGCATGGAAACAAGGCCGCCCTGGTAGGAGACATCGGCTGCTCCTACCCTGTGGAAGGGGTGGATGCCCTGTTCTGCGGCGGCAAAGCTGACTGCTGCCTGGGTATCTATGTGGCAGACTGTGCAGCCATCTGGATTTACGACACCGTCAGCCAGAGCCGGGCGCTCATCCACTCCGGCAAGACCGGTACTCAGCAGAATATTGCAGGCGAAACGCTCCGCTCCATGTACAAGGTACTGGGCGTACAGGCTGCCGATTGCCTTGCAGTCATCTCTCCCTGTATCCGACCTCCCCACTACGAGGTCGACATCGTCAGCATGATCAAGGCTCAGCTGCAGGAAGCCGGCATACTCCCGGAAAACATCATCGACAGCGGATTAGACACCGCCGCCGACCTGGAGACTTTCTATTCCTACCGTGTGGAAAAAGGCAATACCGGGCGCATGCTTGCCCTGTTCGGACGCACCCCTGCGGCCGATGCCGAATAAACCATGTCCCACAGCAAACAGGAACTGCGCCGGGAGGTACTGCAGCGGCTCAAAGCCGCAGCCAAGGCCGACCCGGCGCAACTGCGTTCAGCCCGCCTGCGCCGGGAGCTGGGCAAGATGCTCGGCGGCTCCGCACAATGCATTGCCCTCTATGCCCCCCTGCCACATGAGGTGAACCTGCTGCCCCTGCTGCAGGAATACCCGCAGCACGACTATGTATTCCCCCTCTGCCAGCCAGGCAGGCAACTGGAGTTCCGACGCGTGCGCAATGCAGCCACCGAGCTTGTCCCCGGAGCCATGAACATTCCCGAACCGGCGGCTCACACCCTTGCCGTATCCCCGGAGTGTATCGACATACTCATTGTACCTGGAGTAGCCTTCACCGCATCCGGCGAACGTCTGGGGTACGGAGGCGGGTACTACGACCGCTTCATTCCCCGCTGCGCCCAGGCCCGTCTTGTGGCTCTGGCCTTCCCGGAACAACTGGTAGACGCCATCCCGACCGAGGAACACGACCTGCGTATCCCGCAGCTAATCACCGCGTTGACTTGAATTCCGCTTTCCAATCTGCGGCAACTGTGATAGCATAGCGCCATGCCGAGCGTGCTGATCAAGACTTACGGGTGCCAGATGAACGAGCGAGACTCCGAACAGGTAGCGAGCATGTTCCTGGCCGGAGGTTATGAGCTGACCAAGGATGAGGCTCAGGCCGATGTCATCCTCATCAACACCTGCTCTGTGCGGGAAAAAGCAGAACTGAAAGCCCTGGGAAAAATGGGACTGCTCTGCGCCCGCCCCACTGCCAAGCCCTGGGTCGTATACGGCTTCATGGGCTGCATGTGCCAGAGCCGCGCCGCCTCCCTGTTCCGCGATGTACCGCGCCTCGACATCGTGACCGGCACGCAGCAATACCACAACGTGTACAAACTTTGCAACCGCCTGCTCCGCAGCCGCCTGGGGCAGGCAGAGTTTTCCCCCATCCGCCGGGGTGCCCACATCTGCGCCACGCAACAGGAAGAGGGCTTCCAGAACGCCATCCGCGACCACCTGCCCCCGGCAGGTAACTGCACCGCCTTTGTCTCCATCATGCAAGGCTGCGAAATGCGCTGCTCATACTGCATCGTGCCCAGCACCCGTGGTGCGGAATGCAGCCGCCCGGCCGCAGATATTCTGCAGGAAGTCCGCGAACTGGTCGACCGCGGGGTCAAGGAAGTCACCCTGCTGGGACAGATTGTGAACCGCTACGGTAAAGACGAACCCGTCATCAACGGACGCGGTGCTTTCGTACGCCTGCTGGAACAACTAAACGATATGGATGGGTTGGAACGCATCCGTTTCACCAGCCCCCATCCCATCGGGTTCCGGCAGGACCTGGTAAACGCCTACACCTACCTGCCCAAGCTCTGCAGCCACATCCACTTCCCCATGCAGAGCGGCAGCGACCGCATCCTGCAACTCATGCGCCGCCCCTACAAGAACGAGAAATACCTCAAACTCTGCGAAGCGATGCGCGAAGCTCGCCCCGACCTCGCCATCACGACGGACATCATCGTCGGCTTCCCCGGAGAAACTCACGAGGACTACCTCGAAACCAAGGCAGCGGTGGAACGCATCCAATTCGACAACGCCTTTGTCTTCCAGTATTCCCCCCGCCGCGACACCGTGGCCGCAGCTATGGAGAACCAGATTTGCCTGCGCGTCAAGGAAGAACGCAACCACGACCTTCTCGAAACCGTCAACCGCATTGCCGTAGCCCGCAATCAGGCACTCGTGGGAACGCGGCAGACCATTCTGGTTGAAGGCCCCAGCAAGAACAACCCCGACCGCCTGCAGGGACGCACCTCGCAAAATAAGCCCGTCATCATCCCCGGCGGCACAGCCGAAGTCGGAACGCTGGTCCCTGTCCGCATTGCCGAATGCACAGGCTTCACCCTATATGGTGATGTTGTATGAAAAGGCTTGCCCTGCTCCTGCTCTGGCTGGCAGCCCCGATTCTGCGCGCCAACTACCCCTGGACGGGAACAGCCCCGGCCGACATAGCTGCTGCTGCCCTGACCCCGGATACCGTGCTGGATGAACAGCCCTGCAACTGGCGTCCCGCCCTCACCCCCATTGCCACCAGACTGGTACACGACTGCAACTCGGCCCGCGAAGCAGTACTGCAACTCGCCGCCCGCCTGAGCCGTGAAACCGGTGTACACTACTCGACCTCCCGCCGCAAGCACAACATGAATGCCCTGGAAGCGCTCGCAGAGAAAAAAGTCTCTTGTACAGGCCAGAGCATCCTGCTGGTATGCGCCTTACGCAGCGTCGGCATTCCCGCCCGTGCCGCTGGAGTCCCCACCTGGAATCATATACGCGGCAACCACACCTGGGTTGAAGCATGGTTCGATGGCGCCTGGCACATGATTGAATTCAACGAAAAAGAATTCAATACCCCCTGGGTCATGGAAAATATCGGCATGCTGGATACGCGCCAGCCGGAACAACGCATCAAGGCAGCCTCTCCGGCAGGAAAGGAGCGCTGGACGCTGCCCTCTGACCAGCACCAGGACGGCATTGCCGCAGAAGATGTGACCGAGCGCTACCTCGCCTTATCGTTGAGCTGGTATCAACACAACGGCCTGCACCCGGCCTGCCAGCGCCTCATGGTCGATATCCAGCCGCGCTGCGATACCCCCGGCACTATCGAACTGCTCAACGAAAACAACCGCATCATCGATACAGCCGGATTACCGCGCAGACAGGATGACATGCGCTACCGTGCCCGCCTCGCCCTACCCCGGCAAGGACAATTCTACCTCCGCATCCAGGGAAGCAGTCAGAAAATCCCGGTGCATGCCACCGAATCAGCCGTGCAACTGATTCAGCTGCAGCGTTAGAGTCAGGCTTCAAATAACTTGCGCTCCAGGGCCACACCCGCTGCCGCAATTTCAGCCTTGCGCTTGCTCTGCCCCTCTGCTGAGCCCAGCTCGCGGCCATTCCACATCACACGGGCAAAGAAGGGGCCCGCCGGCTTATCCTCCGAAACCAGGCTTACCTCATATTTAGGGCCTTCACCATTGATGGCCTGCAGACGCTCCAGCAACTCGCCCTTGTAATTCACCGAAATGAGTGTATGAGCCTTATTGAGGCTTTCCTCCATCAGCTTCAGCGTCACCTTGCGCGCGGCATTATAGTTGGAATCCATCATCACCGCGCCAATCAGGCTCTCAAAGGTATTGGCCAGAATTGAAATTGCGTGGCGGCCACCGGAGGACTCAAGCTGCGGACTGAGCGTCAACTGCTCACCCCAGCCCAGCGCTTCACACAAGCCGGCCAGGTGGGCGCGGCTCACTATGGCAGAACGCATCTTGGTCAGCTCCCCTTCGTCGGCCTTCGGGTAGCGGGCAAACAACTCCCGGCTCACCACCAGCTCCAGCACGGCATCACCCAGGAATTCCAGGCGCTCATAATTCAGATTCGTGCTGCGTTTCTGGTCACTACTGGGGTGTGTCAATGCCTGCTGCATCCACGCCTCATCTGTGAATTGGTAATCCAGACTTTGTTCAACAGCCGATCTATCCATACGCTGCATTCTACCACATAGCCTCCTGCTTGGCGAGTGAAATTAACGGCAGCAGCCACGGAAACACCAAGAGGGTGGACCACTCCACCTGCCCGGAGATTCGTGAAACTGCTGAGAAGCGTTCCCGGATTCTGTCCAAAGGAGAATAACTTTATTTCCTGCTAACATTTAGCTTGCATAATCGACAGCGTATGTTACAATCCGCGCGCGGGGCGCTTCAACCCCGGGTTGTACAAGATGAATAAAACACTTCATATTGTAGCAACTTTAGTTGCTTATGTCATGTTCGCAGTGACACCTGCGAAGGCTTCGGAATCCGTAGCCGCAACCTCTCCGCAGACCTCCAGAGGCATTGCCTGTTTTGAAGATTTGCGAGGTCGTATCCTGGCAGTACCCTCCTCCACCGTCCAGGACATCTATGTGGAGGAAAACTACCCGGACATCAAGCTCGACCGCTTTGATACCGAAGCGGATATGATGCTCTCCCTCCAGCAGGAGAAGTGCGACGGCGCCATCATGGATGATGTTATCTGCTATGCACTTGTCCGCAAGACAGAAGGCGTCACCATCCTGCCGGACAGCCCCGTCCCCCCCTGCCAGATGGGTGTCGTCTTCGGTAAGCACAATGCCGCCCTCTGCGAACAATTCAACACATTCATCAGACAACTCCGCGCCAGCGGCGAACTCCAGAAAATCATGGACCGCTGGATTAAGCATTTTGACACGGCCGAAATGCCGGAACTCCAGCTGCCCACCCAGGGAACCCCCATCCGCGTGGCCATGGAGCCCTGCACCGAACCCATCGTCTTCATCAAGAACGAAAAGATTGCCGGGTTCGATGCCGAGCTGATTCAGCGTTTCTCAGTCTACATCAACCGCCCGATTGAAATCGTGGAGATGGAATATGACTCACTCATCGCCTCCACCACCACAGGCAAGGCCGACATGGCTGCCTCCGGTATCCTTATCACCGATGAACGCGCCGAAAGCGTCCTTTTCTCCGAGCCATACTACGACAGCCACTCCCGCGTCGCCGTCCTGACGAAGAATGCCCACCCCTCCATCATCTCCGAGAACGCCAGCGAGCAGAGTCTCGGCATCTGGGGTACCATCAAGCGCAGCTTCTACCGCAACATCATTGCAGAGCGCCGCTACATGCTCCTCTGGGACGGCCTGAAAGTCACCGTCTACATTTCCTTTTTCTCTGCCCTGCTGGGGACAATTCTGGGCGCCCTCATCTGCTACATGCGTATGAGCCAGTGCCGCATCTGCAGCTCCATTGCCCGCGCCTATATCGACATCATGCGTGGCACGCCCGTCCTGGTGCTTCTGATGATGATGTGCTATGTTGCCTTCACCCAGTTTGACAACACGCCAGTGGCCATCATCACCTTCGCCATGAACTTTGCGGCCTATGTCAGCGAAATGTTCCGCACCTCCATCAGCAGCATTGACAAAGGCCAGACAGAGGCCGGCATTGCCCTCGGCTTCTCCCCGGTGCGTACCTTCTACTACATCGTGCTGCCCCAGGCCGTGCGCCGCGTACTCCCGGTGTATAAGGGTGAGCTGATATCGCTCATCAAGAATACCTCCATCGTGGGTTATGTGGCCGTAGCAGACCTGACACGCGCCTCCTACATCATCCGCGGGCGTACCTTCGACCCCTTCTTCCCCCTGCTCATGGTAGCACTCATGTACTTCCTGATTGCATGGCTGTTTACCTACATCCTCGACCGCATCGGCAACAAAGTATGCTGATTTTCTGAACGTACAAACACCTTTATAAAAGATGATTCAAATCAAACACCTTCAGAAAAGCTTTGGCAAAATTGATGTTCTGACCGATGTCAACCTGAACATCAAATGCGGAGAGGTTATCTCCATCATCGGCCCGTCCGGCACAGGGAAAAGCACCTTCCTGCGCTGCCTCAACCTGCTGGAACAACCCACAGGCGGAAGCATCGTCATCGACGGTGAGGAAGTCCTCAACGGCCGGGTCAACACCTCCCGCCTGCGCCAGAAAATGGGCATGGTCTTCCAGTCCTTCAATCTCTTCAACCACCTCTCCGTGCTGGACAACGTCTGCATCGGCCCCGTGAAGCTGCTGGGCAAGAGCCGCAAGGCCGCCGAAGCCAAGGCCATGGAACTGCTCAAGCTCGTCGGCATGGCTGAAAAGGCCCACGCCATGCCCGATGAACTCAGCGGCGGGCAGAAGCAGCGCGCCGCCATTGCCCGCAGTCTCTCCATGGAGCCTGAAATCATCCTCTTCGACGAGCCCACCTCAGCCTTGGACCCCACCATGGTGAGTGAGGTACTCTCTGTCATCCGCGCCCTGGCCCGCCAGGGCATGACCATGGCCATCGTCACCCACGAAATGAGCTTTGCCCGCGATGTCAGCACCCGCGTCGTGTACATGGACAAGGGCATCATCTACGAAGAAGGCACTCCGGAGGAAATTTTCGAACACCCGAAGCGTGAGCGCACCCGTGTGTTCGTGAACCGCATCCGCGATTTCCACTTCGCCTTCCACAGCCCGGACTACGACCGCTTCCTGCTCAAATCCGAATGGCAGGCCTACTGCAACAAGTATTTCCTCACCCGCGAAAGCATGCGTAAGGCCCAGCTCATCGGCAATGTCCTGTTCCGCAGACTGCCCCTGGACAAGGGCACGCTGGATTTCTACTTCCGCTATTCCGAACAGACCCGCGAAATGAGCATGGAAGTCCTGCTCCCCTTCGGTGCAGATGAAGTGGAACTGGAGGACGCGTCCATCATCCGCCAGCTCTGTTCCAGCGTGGAATCCAACATCGAGGATGACCGCGTGAAATACAAGCTCAAACTGCGCCACAGAAACCGCTGATTGAGTCCCCCGTTTTTTCAGAGGCCTGCCGTCCACCGCGGCAGGCCTCAGTTTATCTCCACTCCCGGCAAAATCAGTTGGAAAAACACAGCAGAATCGGCTTGCCAAGCGCCGCAATCTCATGTATAATGCGCGCGCATCCAAGCGATGATTCAAGCTATGTCCGGCAATCTCACTTACAAGCAGTCCGGCGTCGACACTATTGAGGCGCAGTCTTTTGTTTCTGATATCAGTGCACATGTGAAGCGCACGCAGAAAAACCGTCAGCTCTGCAATGCTTTCGGTCTCTTTGCTGCCGCATACGACCTTTCCTCTTACAAGGAACCGGTCATCGTCACCGGCACAGATGGCGTAGGCACCAAGACCGAAATCCTCTTCGACATGGATATGCTCGAAACGGCCGGTAAGGACCTGGTGGCCATGAATGTGAACGACATCCTCACCACCGGTGGAGATCCCCTCGTCTTCCTTGACTACCTCGGCATCTCCAACCTCGAAACCGAGCGTCCCCGCATCACCCGCCTCGTGGCCGGCATGTGCGACTACCTGGAAAGCTGCAACTGCATCCTGGCCGGTGGTGAAACCGCCGAAATGCCCGGTGTTGTTCCCGAAAACCTTGTAGAAATGGCCGGTTTCAGCATCGGCTGCGTTGAAAAAAGCCAGATGATTGACCCCTCCCAGGTGGCTGTGGGCGACATCCTCATCGGCTACCCCAGCGATGGCTTCCACGCCAACGGCTGGAGTCTTGTGCGCCGCGTGCTTGCCCAGAACCCCGACCTGCTGACCGAAGAAGAACTGCGCGACCTGCTGGCTCCCACACGCCTGTACCACGATGTGGTCTACGACATGCGTAAACTCGGCATCACTCCCAAGGCATACGCCCACATCACCGGCGGCGGCCTGCCCGAAAACCTGGAACGTTTCCTGGGCGAAAAGGGAGCCGACCTCGAAATCCCCTACTGGAACAACGGACCCGCCCAGAAGGTGCTGCAGTTCGTGGATGCAGAAGACCGCTTCCACACCTTCAACATGGGCATCGGCTGGGTAGCCATCGTCTCCCCCGACCAGGTTGAGCAGGCTCTCACCGCAGGTCCCGGCGGCACGGTCATCGGCACTATGCGCGAGGGCAAGGGCATCAAGGTCAGCGTCCGCAAATAACCCAGCAGAAAGGAACCGACTATGTCCGCTGCCATCCGCCTGCTCAAGCCCCTCTCCTACTTTGAAGAGAAATACGGGAATCCCGAGTGGGCATTCAACAAGCTTTTCCTGCTCATGGAAAAGCAGAGAAACCGCGGCCAGGACGGTGCTGGTTTCGGCTGCATCAAGCTGAACATGCCGCTGGGCGAGCCATACATCTTCCGCTCCCGCGCGGTAGGCGGCTCTGCCCTGACCGACCTCTTCACCACGCAGCAGCGCCACCTGCGCCACATGCGTGAAGACGGCGTCATCAATGGCACTGATGCCATCAGCTTCAAGAAGAACTTCAACTTCGGCGGCGAAGTACTCATGGGGCACATGCTCTACGGCTCCAGCGGCGTGCAGTATGAAGAAGGCAACTGCCACCCCTTCCTGCGCCGTTCGAACTGGCCGACCCGCACCCTCATGCTCCAGGGCGACTTCTCCATGACCAACGTGGAAGAGCTGCACGAAAAGCTCATGGCCCGCGGGCAGCACCCTGTGTTTGACACCAACACACAGGCCATTCTGGAAGAAGTCGGCTACCATCTTGATGAAGCACACACAGACAAATACCGAGAGCTTCGTAACAAGAATGTGGACGGCAGGGAAATCCCCCAGATTATCTCTGCTGAACTCAACCTCTTCGACGTCATCGGCAAATCCTGCACCAACTGGGATGGCGGCTACGTCATCATGGGCGGCGTCGGTAACGGTGACTTCTTCTGCCTGCGCGACCCGAACGGCATCCGCCATTGCTATTACATCCAGACCGATGAATTCATCGCCATCGCCAGCGAGCGCGCCCCGCTCATGAGCGTGATGGAAGTGGAGGAAAGCGACGTCCACGAACTGGGTGCCGCCAACATGCTGCTGGTGAAGGCCGACGGACAGGTCACCATCAAGGAATACACCACTCCCGCCAAATTCACCCCCTGCTGCTTCGAAGACATCTACACCTCCCGCGGTAACGACCCCGTCATCTACCGCGAACGCAAGGCCCTGGGTGCCAACCTGACCGAGCAGGTCGTGGCCAGCCTGGATAAGGACGACTTCTCCAAGGCCGCCATCACCTTCATCCCCAACACCGCCGAAGTATCCTACTACGGTCTGCTGGAAGGCCTGCGCGCCTACCGCCGCAACAAGGTAACCCAGGAGATGATTGAGGCCTTCCGCAAGGGAGAGATGAGCGAGGAACTCATCAACGAACTCATCCTGCGCCGCTGGCCGCGTGCCGAAAAGATTGCCCACAAGGACATCAAGCTCCGCACCTTCATCTCCGAAGCCAGCAGCCGCAAGCAGATGGCATCCATGGTCTACGACCTCACCTACGGTGCAGTAGGCGAAGACGAAGTGCTGGTAGCCATCGACGACTCCATCGTACGCGGCACCACGCTCAAGATGAGCCTGCTACGCCTGCTTTCCCGCACCAAGGCCCGTAAGATAGTCATCGTCTCCTCTGCCCCGCAGGTCCGCTACCCGGACTTCTACGGCATAGACATGTGCGAAATGGGGCAGTTCGTCGCCTTCCTGGCCGCCATCAACCTGCTGCACCGCAAGGGACTCTCCAACATCATCACCGATGTGTACAATGAGTGCCGCTACCAGCTCACCCTGCCGGTCGAGCAGCGCACCAACCCGGTACGCCGCATATACAGCGCGCTGACGGAAGACGAAATCACCGCAGAAATCTCCCGCATGGTCACGCCGGAAGATTCCCCCTGTGAAATCCAATGCATCTACCAGAGCCTGGATGGCCTGCACAATGCCATCGAAGCCCCCTGCGGAGACTGGTATTTCAGCGGCCACTACCCCACCCCTGGTGGCTATACCCTCATCAACAAGACCTATATCGAATGGTACGAAAAGACCCGCGGCATGGCTGGTGAATTCGTCCTGTAAGATATACAACCGCACAGCCCGGTGGAGGGGGAAACCCCAACATTTCCCCCTCCCGGCGGCGGCATTCAGCCCCTACCCTACCCTCTATGAATGCAACTACCCGAGAACCTTATGCCGACATGCCGGACGAGGAGCTTATCGCAAGCACACTCGCAGGCAGGACACGCGCGTATGACGAGCTGATCCGGCGGCACAGCCGCAAGCTCAATGCCATGCTCATCCAGATGCTCAACAGCGAGGCCGATGCCTACGACATCGCCCAGGAATCCTTCCTCAAAGCCTTTCATTCGCTGCGCTATTTCAAGGGCAACAGCTCGTTCTACACATGGCTCTACTCCATCGCTCTCAACAATGCGCGCAACTTCCTCCGCAAGCGCAAGCGCGAACGCAGCTTCAGCCTCGATAACGACGAGAAAGGCAACCCGCTCGAAAAAGACAAGGAGCTGGCAGATGCCAACCTGGAGGCCGATCCCATCCGCAAGGCACAGGTCAACGACCTGCGGGCCAAGCTGGCGCAGGCAATTTCCCAGCTTTCCCCGGCACACCAGGAAGTCGTGAACCTCTGCGATATCCAGGGGCTCTCCTACCCGCAGATAGCCAAGCTCATCAATATCTCCGAAGGAACACTCCGCTCACGCCTGCACTACGCCCACCGCCAGCTCCAGGGTCTGCTGGCAGATGAAGTCTGACCTTCTACGTTCACCTGCGGTGAGGCGCATTCCGACGCACCGGGTGGCGATGCGCCGGCACACGGTGAGCATGGGCAGCCGGATGCGGACGGCGCGGAGGAACCACATGACGGCACCCATGGTGATGCGCATGGTGCAGATGCCGGGGTGCCGGGTGGTGGCAATGGTGGTGACGCGGCGGCGGACAAGGCACGCACACAGGAGGGGGACAAAGCGGGCCACCCACCGAAAAGCTAAAATGAACGCGAGCCTCGGCACGGCTGCCGCAAAGAGCAGCCACGAGCAGGCAGAGTACCATCAGAGTGCTGGGAAGATTGTTTTTCATACGGCTTACTACCATAAAGCGTCCCACAAGGTGGCTTTTGTGCAGAAAAGCGAAAAAAACAGGAATCAGCGGCGGCGCATGAAGCGGCCCATCAGCGCCTGAATCTCCGGCACGCGGAACACCACACAGCCAAGGCCATAAAGGATGGCACCGCCCAGACCGCCCAGCGCCAGCGCACCGAAACGCGGCAAGAATCCCCAGGAGGTAAAGGAATCAAAAAAGAACTCGCGCACCACATAGCAGCCCATGGCCAGCACCACACCGGCGCAGGCAATGCGTAACAGCCCCGGCACCAGCACACGACAGGACATGCTGCCCAGCAAATGGCGCAGGTACAGGAAATAGAACACAAAATTCAGCGTGGTCACCAGGGAGGTCGTCAGTGCCAGGTAAGTGGCTGGCAGCCCCAGAAGATGAACAAAGGTGTAGTTGCAACCCACCGAGATGCAGAAGGCCACCAGAGCCAGCCCGGCGGGAGCCCAGGGTTTTTCCAGCGCCAGGAACACAGGCTGCAGCACTTTCATGCCCGCATAGGCCAGCAGACCGGCCGAATAGGCGGCAAGCACATTGCCAGTGAAAGCCGAAGCAGCGGCATCAAAGCGCCCGCGCTGGTAGAAGACGCTGACAATCTCCGTTCCCCAGATACTCAGGAACACAGCAGAGGGTACAGCAAAGAGAGCCACAAAGCGGAGCGCCTTGGCCAGATGCACCGAAATTTCCTGACCTGCCGAGCCACCAGATGTCAACGTCATCCGCGAGACAGAAGGCAGCACCACCATGCCGACTGCCACGCCGAACAGAGCCACCGGCAGCTGCCAGAGGTGAAACGCGCTGGAAAGAGCCGTCACCGACCCCGGCTGGAGGTAGAGGGCAAACGCGGTATTGATGAAAATATTGGTCTGGGTAATGCCGGCTGCAATCACACCAGGCAGCATCAGCAGCCACACCCGGCGGGCAGCTTCATCGGTAAAGCAGAACCAGCGGCCTTCCCGGCGCAGCCCGATATCCCAATGCAGGCGGTAGCCTTTCTGGCGCATTCGGGGTAACTGTACCAGCACCTGCGCAGCGCCACCACAGACCACAGCAATAGCAAAGCCATACAGGGCATCCGGCCCGAAGGAAGGGTCAATCAACCAGCCTAGCAACGCGCCAACGCCCACCGTGGTCAGGTTGAATGCCGCACTCGCAAGATTCGGCAGGCCAAAAACACCGAATACATTAAGCGCGCCCATGCACAGCGCCGAAACAGAGGCCAACAGGATAAAAGGCCAGATAATGCGGCACAAGTCCGTAGCCATCCCCATGAAACTGCGCGGTTCAATGCGGGTAACCCCGGCCGGCACGTTCTCCGTGGCGCAGGTGAGAGCCAGCTTCTGCCCATGCTCCAGCTTTTCCACCACCGAAAGGCGCAGGCAGGAATCGGGCGTGAGGCCGGCAATCTTATCGGTCGATTCAAAGAGAACCTCCTTCATGCCATCCGCATTCGTCCGGATGCCGCGGTAAGCGGCATCTGCACAAGTCATGGTGGGAGCGCCCCACGGCGTATGCAGCACCACTCTGGCACGCTCCGGGTAAAGCTGCTGCATGAACACGCCAGAAAGCAGCACACCGAGAGCCACAATGCAGACCATCAGCGAAATCAGCTGGGAACTCACGCGGTGAGCCAGTCCCCATGCCGCCTGGCTGCCCTCCTGCTTCTCCACCTTGCTCATCACGCTGGTGAAGCTCTGCGAGAGCGCACCCTCTGCAAACATATCGCGCAGCATGTTCGGCACGCGGAATGCCGTCAGGAACGCATCCAGCGCCCCGGTCGCCCCAAAGAGCGAGGTGTAGACCACCTCGCGGAGCAACCCGGTGAACCGGCAGCAGAAAATCGCTGCGGTGGCAATGAGGCTCTTTTTCTGCATGGAGGACATAAAGGACAATCCAACAGTTGATTAACGCACCTTTTCAGGAAGCTCCTCGCGAATCTTGCGGGCAAAGGCCTTGGCTGTCGTCTTATCACCCAGCAGGAGGCAGGTGCGGGAAAGCTCACGCATCGTCGTGCGGTAAATCCCCTGCTCCTCCTTCTCCAGACGTTCCTTGTCCTGCTCGCTCATCTGGTCAATGCTGCTCTGAATCGAACGCAGCGTGCGGAAACAGACCAAATCCTGGTTGGCCTTGCGCTGTGCCAGCGCCAGATTCAGGCGGGCTCGCAGAGTCTTGCCGTTAGTGAGGTCGGGGTTCACTTCCTCCACCATGCGGGTACATTCCTGCACCCACTTGAGGGCATTGGTGTATTCCTGCTTCTGCGTGTAGTAGGCCGCCAGTTCATGAGCAATGTCCGAGCGGAAATCGGAATCCTTCTTCACCAGAGCCGGATTCTGCAGCATCATTTCCCAACTGCGGGAGAGCAGCTCAATCTTCTCCTCCCCCTCCGTATGGGTGGCCAGGTAGGTAAGCACGCGCATAATCTCGGCAGCATCCTTTTCATGGTCAAGCAGGTAGCGATAATCGCGCACCGCTTCCTGAACATTGCCGCGAGCCTCATTGGCCCGGGAACGGATACGGGCAATGCGGGTCTGCAAGTCCGGAGTCATCTCGCCATAGCCCTCGGCGAATGCCGCCGCCAGAGAAAGGGCCTGGGCGCAGCCCTCGTGATTGCCGAGGCGGTGGCGCAGCTCGCCCAGCAGCACATAACACTGCGGCAGGCGATGCTCCTTGTCAGGATACTCGAGCATAGCATCGCGGCTGCGCAGCAGTTTTTCCTCAATCTCCTTGAGCGTATGCTGGGGCATGTTCGGATTATCACGCAAGGCGGTCGTCACTTCCTCCAGCATCAGCTGTGAGGTAGCCGGGCAAAGCGGCCACTTAGCCTGCTCCAGAATGTTGCGGGTCATCTGCAGCACCGGGTCTTTCACCGCGCAGACACTCGCCCGGAGCATCTGCAGCGAGGCAGCTTCCGCCGCCAGCTCAGGAGAAGTCAGGCGCACCAGCACGCCGGGTGCATCGAGCCGGGCAATCGCCTTCACAGCCTCATCATTACGCTGCATGCGGATGCAGGTTTCAGCGGTGCGGCGGATGGAGCGCAGCAGCAGCGCCGTATATTCAGGCTCATTCACCAGGCGTTCCTGCAGCTCCTTGTCAAGGCGCAGCTGCAATTCAAAATCGCCATGAAGCGTGGCCGCCTGGGCCAGGCGTTCCAGCCCCTCCACCGGAGCCAGAGATTCCACCTCCGGCAGAATCCTCACGGCTTCCGCCCATTGGCCCTTATCAACCAGGCGGGAAAGCAGCAACCAGCGGAACTGGCGCTGCGTGTCAGCATTCTTGATCCAGCCCAGTCGGGAGCGGGAATTTTCAGCCAGTTCCAGCAGCCGTGCCTTGTCTCCCGACAAATCTGCCAGCAGGCGTTCCAGATTCTGGTTAGCCTCCTCATTGCTGGCTACAATCACGGTCTGCCCCTTGAAGAAGGTGATGATATCCTGTCCCTTGGCAAAAAGCCCCCAGAGCAGCAAAGCCCCCACGGTGAGGCAGGCAGCTACCAGCGGGACGGTGTGGTTGCTCTTCTTGCGGGGCGGACGATAACGGCGGTTCATACAGCTTGTGACAATTAAATGTTAATTTTGTTGTAAACTTTCGGCAGGCGGCGGCTCCTGCTGAGCTTCCTGCGGAGCCTGGGGCTGGGGTGCGGGTGTCAGATGGGGTTTCAGGCGGCGCATCTGATGACGGGCCTCCTCGCGGCGGTCATGCTGGTCTCCCAGCAGCGGCAGCAACTGTTCCCATGCGTGGTAGGCATCCTGCCAGCGTTGCAGCTGCGTCAGCGCATAAGCCTGCCCCATGAGTGCCAGGCGGCGGTTATCCACTTCATCAATGCCATCGCCCTCCAGGTGGGCAACAGCGGCAGCATAGCCCGCTTCGGCCTCCGCCGTCTTGCCTTGCTGGTCATATATCTGCCCCAGAAGCAGGTGAATACGCCCCATGGCTGCCCGGTCGGTTGCAAAGAGTTCCTTTCGTATCTTCAGGCACTTATCGAGCAGGGGAAGAGCCTGTCCGGTCTGCCCCAGCTCCAGATGGCAGCGGGCAGCCCCCTCCAGAGGCTGCACCAGCAGCGCCGGAATCTGGGTAGCCGTCAACGCAGAACTGAAATCGAGCAAGGCAGTCTGGTAATTCTGCACCATGTAATGCATCCACCCGCGCTGGTCAAACAGGCAGGGCCAGAACGCATTTCCCGGATGCACACGTCCCTCGGCCACGCCCTGGGCGCGGTGCAGCAGCGAAAGCGCCGTCACCAGGTGGGAGCGTCCCTGCTCTATCACTGCCAGCTGGCGCAAAGCCTGAAGGCGCGCCGTCATTTCAGACGGGCGGCTGCCGGTATTGCGTTCGGCCACGCGTAACAAAGGTTCAGCCGCGGCGGCATTGCCCAGTTCCAGCAAAGCCGTTCCGTAGCAGACCGCATATTCAGGCTGGGTCACGGCGGCGGTATCCACACCGTCCAGCGCAGCACGGAACAAGGCCTCAGCCGCAGCAGGCTGCCCGGCGCAACGCTGCAATTCACCCATGTGAACCTGCAGCATGTCGCAGAGCGGGCGGGTTTCAGCCCCCTTCTCCTTCAAATCATCCAGCAACTTCCCGCAGGAAGTCATCGCTTCCTCCAGACTGCGCGGCGTACACATTTCCAGAGCCGCCATCTGGCGCAGGGCCAGCAGGCGGTATTCCCCCTCATGCTTCTCCTCAAAAACAGATAACGCCAGCTGATAACAAGACCCGGCCGCCGCATACTGCTGCTGTGCCATCAGCAGATTTCCCGCATGAAGCGCGCGGCAGGCCCAGTCCGTAGTCCTCGGAACAGCCTCGAACAGGGATGTCAGCACGCTGATTGCAGGGGTTGTCAGGCGGCGCTGCAGGAGGGCATCGGCCAGGCACCATTCGGCTTCTGCCCGCACTCCGGCATCCTTAATCCAGCCGAAAGCAGCCTCCACATCCCCCGCCACCCGGAGCAGATGCTCATCGCTGGCAGAGGCAAGGCGCATGAAGCTGAGGACATTCTGGGACGCAGCGGTATTGAGCCTTTCCTGCACCATGCCGGACTGGATGGCGCGCTCAAACCCGGAGCGATCCCCCTGCTGGTAGCCCTTGTTGTAACTGTAGCTGTATGCCAGTATGCACAAACCGATGCACACGGAGGCAGCCAGCCCGACTCCGGTCCACAGCACCCAGGGACGGAATTCGAGTTCCTCCTCTGCCTCAGCGGCAGAGTGGTTCTCCTTTACTTCCTCCTCCATCGGTGATGGTTCTGCGTCAGGCATTTACCTGGTCAAGATGGAAGGCGCTGTGTACAACACGGGCAGCCTGCTCGATGTCACCGGCTTCCACCGTCGTGGAGATGCGGATTTCAGAGGTGGCAATCATACCGGTAGCGATACCGGCATCGGCCAGAGCCTGGAACATAGTAGCGGCCACGCCCGTGTGCGAGCGCATACCGACACCCACCACGGACAGCTTGGCCAGACCGGCCTCTGTCTCCAGACGGGCAGATTCGCCCAGCTGGGCCAGCACGGGCTTCAACGCAGCCTGAGCAGCGCCGAGGTCGTTCATATTCATGGTGAAGGACTGGCGGGCCTGGCCGTCATGGGCGGTGTTGGCCACAATCATATCCACATTAATCTCGGCATTGGAAAGAGCGGAGAGAATGATGGAGGTATAGGCCACGGGGGCCGTAATGCCCGACACGGTGACGCGGGCCTGGTTGCGTTCGATGGAAACGCCTCGCACGGCGAGGGACTCCATAGCGGAAGTTTCTTCTTGCACGATGGTACCTGGGTTGTTGTTCATGGAATTACGGACTTCGAACACGACGCCGAATTTCTTGGCAAATTCGACGGAGCGAGCCTGCATGACTTTTGAGCCGCTGGAGGCCATCTCCAGCATTTCTTCATAGGAGAGTACGGAAATCTTACGGGCGTCCTTCACCACGCGGGGATCGCAGGTGTAGACGCCGTCCACATCGGTGAAAATCTGGCACAGGTCTGCATGTACCGCAGCGGCCATGGCAATGGCAGACAAGTCCGAACCACCGCGGCCGAGCGTGTGGATTGTACCGTCCAGGCTCACGCCCTGGAAACCGGCGCACACGACGATGTTGCCCTCCTCCAGCGCTTTAATGACGCGGGCGGGGTCAATGGAATGAATGCGGCCGCGGGTATGGGAGCCGTAGGTGCAGACGCCAGCCTGCTGGCCGGTGAAGCTCACGGCCTTGTAGCCCATATCAGCAATGGCCATGCACAGCAGGGCAATGCTCTGCTGTTCGCCGGTGGCCAGCAGCATATCCAGCTCGCGTTCCGGCGGGTTATCCATCACCTCATGAGCCAGGCCAATCAGCTTGTCGGTGACACCACTCATGGCGGAAATCACAGCCATAATCTGGTTTCCCGCCTGCTGGACCTCGATAAGGCGGCGGGCGACATTGCGGATGCGGTCAATGGTGCCCACAGAGGAGCCACCGTATTTCTGAACGATAAGAGCCATAGTTGGTCGGTATTAGGAGTTAAAGGTTTCGATACGGAACACAGCGGGGTGTGGTTCAATGCACCCTGTGGCGGCAATTTCCTTGAGGGCGCTCTTGAGCTGCCCCCAGGCGCAGGCATGCAGGGTGAACACGAGGTCGTTCTGCACATTCTCGGCCTCGTCCTCCTCATGGGCGGTGGACGATGTGGAGGAGATGCTGATGTCGTGCTTGGCCAGCACCTGGGCGATGGTGGCAATCACGCCGGAGCGGCGGCTCGGCACCAGGAAACGCACATAGTAGGGCGTAACGGTCTCTTCCTGCGGCAGGATGTCGAGCGTCTTGGTATAAGGATGGAAGCCTGTGTGGAATTCGGGGTGGCGCAAATCACGCATCGCCATCACAATATCGCCGATGACGGCGCTGGCCGTCGGGTTCTTACCAGCCCCTCTGCCGTAGAAAATGGTCTCACCCACGATGTCGCCCTTGACGGCAATGGCATTGAACACACCGTTGACATTAGCCAGCAGGTGTTCGCGCGGCACAAAGCTGGGCTGCACGCGCAATTCAAGAGCGTCCGTACCGGCATGCTGCTTGATGACCACGAGCAACTTGATGGTGTACCCCATCTGGTGGGCAAAGCGGAAATCGGTGGCAGTCACGCGCTCGATGCCGTATACCGAAATCAGCTCCGGCGAAATCGGCGTGCCGTAGGCCAGCATGGCCAGAATGAGCGCTTTGTGCGCGGCATCCCAACCGTTGATGTCAAGCGTGGGATCAGCCTCGGCAAACCCCTTGGCCTGGGCGCGCGCGAGGGCAGACTCAAAAGAAACGCCCTTGCGCTCCATGGAGGAAAGGATGTAGTTGCTCGTGCCGTTGATGATACCGGCAATGCTCTCCACATTGTTGCAGATGAGGGAATTCTGCAGGCTCTGGATAATCGGGATACCACCGCCGCAGGAAGCCTCGAAATACAGCGGCACGCCCTGCGTTGCGGACAGCTTGAACAGTTCGCTGCCATATTCGGCCAGCAGAGCCTTGTTGCCCGTCACCACAGGCTTGCCCGCCTTCAACGCGCTGGTCACCAGCTCATAAGCCTCCGTCGTACCGCCAATCAATTCAATGATGATGTCGATATCAGGATCATTCACCAGCTCACGCCAGTCATCGGTCAGCATACCGGGAGCCATCTGAACCTCTCGCACACGGGTCATATCGCGCACCGCCACTTTCTTGACGGCATATTTCATCTGCGCGCGTGCTTCCAGCAGTTCATGATTGCGGCACAGCGTCTCAAACACACCCGTGCCTACTGTTCCAAGCCCTGCAAGACCAAGTTGAAGCGGTTTATCTGTCATTTGCGGGCGCAATTCTACACCATTTCACCTGCAATCACAAGTTAATAATCTGCCTGCTCTACAGATTTTACCAGTTCACCAGGAGAGGCAGAAAGCATTCCGCCGCCCTCCCATTCGGAAAGGCGGCGGAAGTTTCAGCTTTTGTTGCTGTCTAAGTCAATTAGAACTTAGCAAGCATAGCCTGGCGCTGAGCTTCAAGCTCGGCGGGCAGCTTGTCGCCCACCATGTTGAACAGCTCGGTCTGAGACTCAAGCTCGGCCTTCCACTCGGAAGCGGAGATGGCCATGTTGGTCTCAAATGCGGCCTTGTCGTAGTCCTTCAGACCTTCGGTGTCGAGTTCCTCGAAGGTGGGGGAGATACCCAGAGCGGTTTCCACGCCCTGCACCTCACCGCGGCAGCGGCGGAGTACCCAGTCGAGTACGCGCATGTTGTCGCCGAAGCCGGGCCATACGAAGTTGCCCTCGGCGTCCTTGCGGAACCAGTTCACGTTGAAGATCTTGGGCAGCTTGCAAGCGCAGGTCTTGGTGCCCATATCCAGCCAGTGCTGCCAGTAGTCACCCACATTGTAACCAATGAAGGGCTTCATGGCCATCGGGTCGCGACGCACCTGGCCAATCTGGCCGAAGGCAGCGGCGGTCATCTCAGAGCCCATGGTAGCACCCACGTACACGCCGTGGTTCCAATCCTTGGACTGGAATACGAGCGGCATGGTGGTAGCGCGGCGGCCACCGAAGAGGAATGCGCTGATGGACACACCTTCGGGGTTGTAGTATTCGGGGTCGAGCGTGGGGCACTGGGAAGCCGGAGCGGTGAAGCGGCTGTTCGGGTGAGCGCACTTGCGGCCGCAGTCGGGAGTCCAGTCGTTGCCCTGCCAGTCGATGGCGTGGGCAGGAGCCTCGCCGTCCATACCTTCCCACCATACGTCACCGTCGTCGGTCAGACCCACGTTGGTGAAGATGATGTTCTCCTTGATGGTGTCCATGGCGATGGGGTTGGACTTGTAGGAAGTACCGGGAGCCACACCGAAGTAACCGTTTTCGGGGTTGATGGCGTGGAAGGTGCCGTCCTCGTGGGGCCAGATCCAGGCGATGTCGTCGCCGATGATGCTGGTCTTCCAGCCCTTGGCAGCCAGAGCGGGCGGGGGCACAACCATGGCCAGGTTGGTCTTACCGCAGGCAGAGGGGAATGCGCCGGTCACATAGGACTTGCGGCCTTCGGGGTCGGTGATGCCGAGGATGAGCATGTGTTCAGCCATCCAGCCGTTCTTCTGGGCGATGCCAGTGGCGATACGCAGAGCAAGGCACTTCTTGCCAAGCAGGGCGTTACCACCGTAACCGGAACCGTAGGAAATAATCTCGCCAGTCTCGGGGAAGTGGCAGATGTACTTCTCTTCGTTGTTGCAGGGCCAGGTCACGTCTTCCTGACCGGGCTCAAGGGGAGCACCCACGGTGTGGAGGCAGGGAACGAAGTCGCCGTAGCCGTCGCGCTTGGGATTGCCACCGCCGTTCACTTCGTCCTCGAGGCGCTTGAGCACCTTCTCACCCATGATGGTCATGATGCGCATGTTGGTCACCACGTAGGCGGAGTCGGTGATTTCGATACCGATCTTGGCCAGGGGGGAATCAAGCGGGCCCATGCAGAAAGGAATCACGTACATGGTACGGCCCTTCATGGAACCATCGAGGTAGGGGTTGAGGATGGCGCGCATCTCAGCCGGGGACTTCCAGTTGTTGGTAGGACCAGCGTCCTCCTCCTTTTCGGAGCAGATGAATGTGCGTTCCTCTACGCGGGCCACGTCAGAAGGAGTAGAACGAGCCAGGAAGCAGCCGGGGCGCTTCTCGGGGTTCAGGCGGATGTAGGTGCCTTTCTCCACGAGCATGTCGCAGAGCTTGGTGTTCTCTTCCTCGGAACCGTCGCACCAGTAGACGGAATCGGGTTTGCAGAGCTGGCGAATCTGTTCGACCCACTCAGCAGCCTTCTTATGAGTAGTACCTGTAATCATGGTGCTTGTAAAATACCACATCCCCCGCAAACTTGCAACACGAAATTTAGAGAATTTGGGCAGAAAGTTCGCCATTCCGGCATTCTTCGCTGCATTCAGGTAACAAGCAAGGCAGGCAACGCCGGTATAGCGCAGCCCGCCCTGCCCGTTCCGCCAGGGAAAGCTCCTCGGCGGCGCTCAGATTACAGAAAGAAAAATCAGTTTTCCACGTAGCCGATGTAAGGGAGGTTACGGTATTTGCCATTGTAATCCAGACCGTACCCCACAAGGAAGAGATTCCCGCAATGCAAGGACGCAAAGTCTGCATCGCAATCATGGCTGCGGCGGCCATCCTTATCCACCGCCACCGTTGAGAGTACCATCGTGGCACCAGCCTTACGGAGAGTCTCGCACACGGCGCGCATGGTCAGGCCGGTATCCAGCACATCATCAATCACCAGCACGCGTTTCCCCGCACAATCCGGCAAGGCATTGTGCCAGCAGAGTTCGCCCGTACTCTCCGTGCCGGCATAACTGGAAATGCGGATAGTCTGCAATTCAAAATTAGCCGGCAGGCAGCGCAGCAGGTCTGCGGCGTACCAGATAGCGCCATTCAGCAGGCAGAGCGCCACCACGGGCTCCTCATTTCCAAAACGGGCTTCAATCTCGCGGGCTGTGCGCTGCACAGCCTCCTGAATCTGTTCGGCGGAATAAAGTGTCTTGATGTTCATTTCCTTATCCGGTTATATGTTTTGCAGTATGCGGCGCGCAAGGCTACAACAGCAGGAAGAGAAAAGCAAGCTTTTTAAGATATCAGGCCAGCGTATCATTGACTCCGGAAGGAATCTCTCCCTTTCCGGCCATGGCAAAGAGCTTATCCCAGACTGGGCAATAGCGGAAAAGCAACCCGATGATGAACCCCGTACTCACAGCACAGATAAGCGACCCCTCGCGCACTCCGGCCAGCGTACCCAGCAACAGCAGGGAGGCTGCCACGGCTATACCCAGCATCGAGCAATCCACCCCGACCTTGACCCGGCTGAAACGCCAGTTGAACGTGCGGCTGATAGCCAGGCAGAGCCCCTCTGCAGAAAGGGGCACGAGATTCGCTTTCACAAAGGTGAAGATACCGAACGCGGAGACACCGCAGCCAGCAAGGGTATACCCCAGCGCTGCCGCATAATTCGGCACAGGCAGCAGCACCGTATAACTCAGGCACGCATCCAGCATCGCTCCCAGGAGGAGGGCATTCACAATCTGCAGCAACTGGATGGGGGAGTATTGGCTGCGGAGAAGCAGAATCTGCATCAGCACAAGGCTCACATGCACACAGATAAGCATGTTACCAACCGTACACCACTCATACCCCGCCCCGCCAGGCTGCGTTCCCAGCAGCAGATGCGCCACCAGAGCCGGGCTCGTAATGGCATCTGTACCAAGATTGGCAAGAATCGTCAGCGCTATTCCCTGCGCCAGAACAAACAACCCGAACAGCAGGCAGAACAACCGCGCCACGAATTCCGCAAATGAGTATGAAGATTTCATCCTGCGCCCATTCTAACGAATGCCAGCCCGCGAATCAAGCCTGAATATCCAGACTTCACAGGGCAGCATCGCGGAAGAAAAGACGCAGGGAACTTTCGCATTCAAAATTCTACTTTCTACATTCAAAAATGCAGATCGAGGCTCTCCTGCGTATGCTGCTGCATCTGCTTAATCCACTCTTCCACCTTAGCATCAATCCAGGCGCGTCTATCCCCCTCGCCCGTATAGCCATATTTCTCGGCATCCCTTTCCAGCGCTTCGCGATATCGCAAGCGCTGAATCTTCTGCATTCGCTCCATAATGAGCCCCTTTTCTGCTTCTGAATACGAAGCAGCTGGGCTTACCGCTCGCTCAGCTCCCACTTGCTGCTCAATAACTTCAGCAGGCAACTCCTGCGGAGCGAGCAACGCCCACGCGAAAACACTCATCATTCCCAGAAGAAATGAGCCAACTACCAGCAGCCACACACGAGCTGCACCGTTCTGCTGATACCGCAACTCTCCCTCCCAGTCTGCCGCACAGGCATAGCGGCGGTCGATATCATCCTCCCCTGCCCGTTTGAGCGCGCGGACAAAGCCACGGGGGTAACGGCGTAGCGCTTTAACAGGCAGCAGTTTTCCAAAACTATGCGCCAGCGCATACAAATCTGACCAAGGGCCTACACGTCCGTGTTGCAGGAACTGCTCCGGCGCAGCATACCCCGGCGTACCCACCAGAGTAATCGTGGTAGGCGGCGTACCCAGCATCGCCGCGCCGAAATCAATCAGCACGGGCTGACCATCAGGGCGGATAATGATATTGGACGGTTTGATATCTCGGTGCAGCACCTCACGCGCGTGCAACCAGTCGAGAGCCTCCAGCAAGCGCTGCAATACAGAGGTTACAGCCGCAGGTTCTGCAACATGCGCCGGCAACCAGTCGGTCAGCCGCTCACCCTCCGCGTATTCCATGACCATATACGCCGTACCGCAGGCCTGGAAAATATCATGGACCCGCACCACTCCGGGATGATTCACCCCAGCCAGAATACGAGCCTCACGGCAGAATGCCGCCAGCGAGCGCTCATACCCCTCTGCCGAAACCGGCTGAACCCCGGACGTCCCCGGAGCGCGGAAACAGAGCGTAGGCGGAAAATGCTCTTTAATGACCACTTCGCGTTCGAGATGCGCCTCGTACGCCAGATAGCTGATACCGCCACCGCCACGCCCCAGCACCTCGCGTATTTCACAATGCCCCAGCAGCGTTCCCTGCGGCAAGGCCCCCTCCATCTGCGTCGGCTCCGGCATACCAGAAAATCAGAACGACTCCTTATCAGGAATCAGGCAATATCACCTTGCGCGTCTTGAACGCAGGCGGTGACTCCAGCAACTCCGTTATGGCCTGAGCCACAAGTCCCTCCATTGTCATCCCGGCAGCCATGGCGCGTTCGGCCAGGCGGTTATATAACTCAGGCGCAAGCTGAATCGTCAGCGCCAGCGAAGCATTGACACTCACACCACCGAGCGTGGAAGAAGCATTACCAGGAGCAACCGCCGGCAGCTGAACCATCACCCGCTCCAGCAACTGGCGCTTCAGCGGCGGAATATTCTTCTGACTCATCCAGTTACGCACCGTAATTTCCGATACACCGCATTGTTCAGCAATCCAGCGGTAATCGAGCCCATGACTTTTCAGCCATGACTTCACCGTGCTTTTGAATTCTGTCTGTTCCTTGCCCTGCATAGACCGCTGTTTATCTTACCACAGGCGCGCGCGATGTCAAGGACTTCCGAAAAAGCCTATTCAGCCAGCTTCCGTACCGTCTGCGCCACCAGCTGTTCCAGCGTCATCCCCGAAGCGGCCGCCTGCTGCGTCAATCGAATCACCAAATCCATCTGCAACTCCACTTTCAGTTCACACATCTCATCAGACGACGCAGTTTGAGACATCTCATCATTTTTATCTTCCTCGCTCATATTAAAACGTTTGTGCTATATTTCTCCACTAATTCCTTATCACGCGCACTCAATATAGCACGATTTTTTCTTGCTGTAAATTATCTTTTTGATATTTTGTAATTGACTTCTTTCGCTATTTGAGATAAATTACACACAAGAAGAACTCCATCTACTCGCAAGAAGCTAACCAGACACATCTGCTAACATGAAAAAAATCACGACTCTCCTGGCAACAGCTGCAGCACTCCTCTTTAGTGCCTGCGGACCTGCCACTTACGACATTGACAACCCCGAAGAAAGCCTCAAACACCTCTCGCAGGAAGAAAAGATTGAATTCGGCATAGCGGTTCAGAAGATCACACTGAAACGCATAGACGAAGAAAACTTGTCTCTTCGGGACATGTTGAAATTATCCAAAGATCCTGAAAAAATGAAAGAATTCCTCCGAAGCGCCATCGATGGCAAGACTATTGAGGAAATCATAGAAATGTCTAAATAACCTTTCCCAAATTACAAACACAATCATGAGTACATACACAAGCATATTCCAGATTACTCCCGAGATTGCTTCTACCATGAAGAAATCTCAGGTTCGACAGATTGCCAAGGCAGAGATTGATGCTCTCGATGAACAATTTAAAGCGGAAGGCAAGGGCGTAGGCGTGACCGGCACGACAAAAAATGCCCTTGCCAGCGAAGTCAAGAGTACTGCTGCCGGCTGCCTGAACCTGATTCTCCCGTTTGCAGCTCTCGGCCATTTCAAAATGGGCAAGAAGAAAACAGCTATCACCCAGGTAGTCCTTTGCTGCCTTTCCCTGCTCATCCCCATCTGCACAGGCGATGTGGCCATGGGGCTCGTTCTCTGCTATGTAGTAGGCTTCCTTTACAACGCAGTCCTTCGCATCTGGAACCGCCTTGTAGAGTTCAAGAACTCCACGAAGGCCCTTGTCAACCTCACGAACCCCTATATCCAGGAGAAGGAATGGACTTACCCCGAACATTTCACTGCTCAACAGTACTATGACGAATATATCGCACTGCTTAATGAGCGTGAAGCACATTACCTGCAGATTATCAAGCTCTGCAAGTAATAACATTTTATCAGCTCGATAATCCGGATAGGGTGGGAAAACCTCACCCTATCCGTCGTGTACCAAGATAACAGATAAAAGAGACTTTAGAACATGGCAATAATAGATGTAGTAAAGTGGGATGCTATGCCGGGTGTTCTAGCATGGAAATACCCGTCGGACAATCTGTCCACCTGGACGCAACTGATTGTTTCTACCGGACAGGAAGCATTTCTCGTCAAGGAAGGCAAGGTGGTGGGGCCATTTGGTCCCGGTAAGCACACCTTAGACAGCCAGAACTATCCGGTATTTGCAAAACTTCTGAGTTTGCCATTTTCCCGTTCTCCGTTTACTGCCGAGGTCTGGTTTATCCGCAAGTCCTTTGCGCTGAATCTTAAGTGGGGAACTTTGGATCCGATTCAGATTGAAGATCCCGAATACAGAGTGATGATGCCTGTGCGGGCATTCGGAGCCTTTGGGTTGAGCGTCACCAACAGTGAACTGTTCCTCAACAAATTAATCGGAACGTTGCCGGCCTTTACAGAAAAGACGGTTTCAGAGCATTTTAAAGGCACATTAGTTCAGGAAGTCAAAGTTCAGATTTCCAAATATATTCAAGAAAATAACACCTCCCTTCTCAAACTGGCTCCATATATCGGCCAGATTGCAGAAGTCATCGAGGCTCGACTGGTGGAGCGACTTTCCGAATTCGGCATCACCATTACTCACTTTGCAGTCAACTCCATTTCCACAGATGAAACCAATCCTGCGGTGGCTCGCCTGCGCCGCGCTCTGGCCGAACGTGCAGAAATGGAAATTCTCGGCTTCAACTACCAGCAGAAACGCTCGTTTGATGTGCTGCAAAGTGCGGCATCCAACGAAGGGGCTGGGAATATGCAATCTGCCGCCATGGGTGCAGGAATGGGTATGGCTATGGGCGTTGGTATGGGGCAAGGCATGAACGCTCCTATGCAGCAAGCCGTCGGCATGATGTCTACCAATGGCAAAACATGCCCAGGTTGCCAGGCGCAAAATGCAGCCAATGCACGATTCTGCGGTTCCTGCGGTACAGATTTACAAGCCATCTCCACCCCCACACCAGCACAGAATAAATTCTGCACCAACTGCGGCACACAGAATGCAGCAACGGCCCGTTTCTGCAGCGGCTGCGGTTCAGTCATCTAATACACACAACCTTATTGTATATGATTTACCATCTCATACTTGCCGGCATAGCGGTGGCTCTTACATGGACATTAGCTTGTCTGTTGATTCCAGCCTGGCCAGCCTTTGCTCTGGTGTGGGCATCCGTGATTATCTTCACCCTTGCGGTGTTGATACTCTTTGCAGGTCTTATCATGCTCTCCACGCTGGTCAAAGATGAAAACCGCAAAAATCCGGCGGCTATGTATCCCATGAGCGGGTATGTGGTATTCTGCTTCTTTGCCATCTTCATCTCCCTGCTGCTGAACACCTATTCAGCCCTGTTCATCCTGCACCTGTTCGGCATTCTCTTTGCCTGTATCGTAGGCTTTGTCATGCGTTCAGCATGGAAGAAAAGTGCCAGTTTTGCTGTTGAACACAAAGTGGATAAGGCGGTCGCCGTTAATCGTGCAGAAACCCTCAGAGAAATCTGCAACGCCCTGAAAATGCACCAGCAGCCGGAACTTACCCCGTACATTTCCAAGATTCATCTTTTCTCGGAAAAATTACGCTACGCTGCCGGCAAGGTCGACAGCAAATGCGATGCAGAGCTCGATGCCCTCATCCTCACTCTGCAAGAGCTTTCAGAAGGGGAGACATCCAATGCGGAATTGGCGAAAAAACTCCCTACATTGCTGCAAAAAATCGAAAACCAGCTGGCAAGGAGAGAACGCCTGGCCGTGCTCTGATATTTTCTCATCTCTACACCTAAAACTATTATGAAATGCGAATACTGCAATAACGAAATACAGCCCGGTGCAGCTACTTGCCCGGCCTGTGGTGCCCCGGCTCCTGCCGCTGTTGTAACCCCTGCTGCGGCAGCTGCTCCTGCACCCCAGCCGGCTCCGGTAGCAGCTCCTGTCTACGCAGCCCCGGCTCAACCCTCTGTAGTAGTTGTTAATACTGCTCCTCAGGCTCCCGTTCAGCCGGTACAGGCAACATTCACGTATCCCTACCCCCCGAAGAGCCGACTCACTTACATCCTCCTGGCAATATTCTTCGGCTGTCTTGGTGTGCACAACTTCTACGCTAAGCGCACCGGATGCGGCATTACACAGCTTCTGCTCACAGTGCTTTCTTTCGGTTTCCTTGCCATTATCAGCGAATTGTGGTGTCTCATCGAAATCCTGGCTGTAGACAAGGATGGCAACAACGTCCCGTTTAAATAACTCTTTTATTTCAGCCCTATTTTAAAGAACAGAGGTGGCTTTTGCCGCCTCTGTTCTTTATTTGGAGGTTCTGCCACTAATTTTATCTCCACAAGCTCCCTTTAAGTGTCGTTTTTACACTTTTGTTCTTGATTTTTTCTCATTTTGCGATACTCTTAAACATAGAGTAACCGCATATACTCATGATGGACCATATCACAACAACCATGAAAACGCCTCTGTTTCTCCTACTGACAGCAACATCTCTGCTGGTGACCTCCTGCGGTGATTCCGCGAATGAGGAACAAACCAATCAGAACACCAGCATCTCCTCAACTACGGAAACAAATACTACCACCCCAGCCCCGCAGGCAAGGCAGGAAGCCGAATCATCTTCTGCCAGCAGCAGCGCCATGATTGGTCAGGTTCAGTGTAACATTTCCAATATTATCCTGACCCGTTCCTTCTACCTTCCGGACGCCGCCATCGATAGCGAATACTACCACGCCTCTCCCGGCAACGTATACCTGATTATATGCGGCTCTGTGCAGAACAAGGGTAAGAAACCGGCCGGGTTCCAACAACCTGAATTTGTCTCCGAAACCTATCGTAGCTATGATCAGGAATTTCTGATGCACTACAAGGGAGAAAAAGATGACTGGCTGACCGCCAAGCTCAATCCCGGTGCAACTCACCGCTTCATCAGCTGCTTTGAACTTCCAGAAAAAGAAGCCCGTAAGGGTGTTCTGCGCTTTGAAAAAGAATTTTTCAGTCTGAGCGATGATAACGAAGTAGTTGTCCCCCTGCCCAGTCTCAGCAGTCAGGGTATCAAGGACACCATCTCCTTGCCGGGTGTAACGGATTTATAAACTCATCCAATTCAACAAAATGAAAAAATTATTACTAGCCGCGTTATTCTGTTGTTTCGCATTCCTGCTTAATTCATGCAGCGACAAACACAACACTAAAATCGGGAACATTGACTGCACAATCAACGAAATCACCCTGACTCGTACATTAGAACTCCCCGATTGCCCATTCGGCACCGTTTCATACAATACGAACGGCGACAATGTACTCGTCATCTTCCAAGGTGACGCGAAAAACACGGGCAATGAGCCAGCCTACTTTATAACGCCGGTTTTCAAATCCTCCAGCGATTGTACATACGAGCAGGAAGCTCACATTCACTTCAAGGACTCAGATAATGATATCCTGGGAGTAAAACTCAGCCCAGGTGAATCATACAAATTCATCTTTTTCTTCAATATTCCCAGCAGTGAAGTTTCGGATAGCAGCCTCAAATTCAAGAAAGCGCTTATCAGCTTTAACAAGGATAATACCGTGCTACTGCCTCTGTCAATCAGCAGCATTAAATCGGTTGAAGACAAACTGATTATTCCTGATGTAACAAATCTCTAACGCAAAACTTAGCACTATACAACATGAACAAACAAGAACAACTGAACGATGCCACGCAGCCTGAAATGACTCCAGAAATGGAAAAAATGGTTGCCGCAGCAGTTGCAAAGGCTCTGGCTGAAAAGGTAGCCGCGCCAGCCAAGCCTTCAACACCAGACGAAACGCCCACCCCCGCCACACCGGCAACACCCGCTACCCCCTCCATCCCCACAGCAACACCTGAGCCCTCTCCAGCCCCTGCGGGCGGCCCTGCGACACAGCCTTCCCCGGCAATGGGGATTCCCGGCAAATGGGGTATGGGATCCGCCTTCAAGGCATGTATGAAGCGATACACCAAATTCAACGGTCGCGCTTCTCGTTCTGAGTTCTGGTATATGGCGCTCGCCAACTTCATCATTGTCTCCGTGTTGGAAGTGCTGATGACGCTTGCCTGCGTGGCCTGCTTCTACGGCGGTGCAGGCACGGTGATTCCCATGGCGCTGTTCATGGTAATTATCATGCTCTACAATTTATTCATGACGATACCAGGGCTTGCTCTCTGCGTGCGGCGTCTGCACGACACGGGCAAAGCATGGACCTACCTGCTCATGTACCTCATCCCCATAGCGGGCCCGATTATCCTGCTTATTGCGCTCTGCTCCCCTTCCGGCCCTGCCAACCGATTCGGCGAAGCTCCTGATATGCTTCCTGGGGATGATGAACAAATGCCCACATTTGTCGATAAGCTGGCAGCTCCTTTGCGAAACCCAGTCAAAACGGCACAGATCAGCGGTATTGCAGCAGCAGCACTAGCCGTACTAGGCGCGCTGTACTTCTTCATCTTTGTGCGCACAAACCCGATGAAAGAGCTGTACAAAGAAGGAAAACTCGCCCAGCTGGATAACGATTGGAACAGTCCGGAACCGGAACAGGAATTCAACAAACATGTCCGTGCCTATCTGGATAAGGAAGCAGATATCACCACCCATCCCTATATCGCCAATCTGCTCGCCATTTCCATTCAGAAAGACTTTACCGTTCCTGTTGAAATCATTGAAGAGCTGGTAGACCGAGGTGCCGATTTGAACGCAAAATCCACCTTACTGTCGAAAAGCGAATCCCCCTGGGTTCAAGCCGTTATCAAAGGAGATGTCGCCATCCTTGATTATCTGGCAGCCGCAGGTGCGCAGAAAGATGAAACCGATAGTGCCGGCAAGCCGGTACTCATGCGTGCCATTGAAAAGGGAGACGCAGAAATGCTCCGGGCTCTGGTACGCCATGGCATGAACCCGAATGCCACCGTAAAACAGGGTTCGATCATCATGTATGCCATCGTGCAGAACAAGCCGGATATGGTCCAGCTTCTGATGGAGCTGGGAGCTGATATCAACTCAAACGCAGCCGGCGGTACGGCGCTGGATTGCGCCTACGTATCAAACGCACCAGAGTCCGTCGAAATCCTCCGTAAGGCCAACGGCGCTACTACTCCGGATATCCTTATAGACACATTATACAAGAGCATCAGGAGGAATAATGACAGCCAATTGAAGCTTCTCCTTGGTGCAGGTCTTCCGTTGAATGATGGTAGTGCATCTCATGACAACTACACCCCGCTGATGCTCGCAGCAGACAGGGGCAATGAAGAGGCAATCAAGCTTCTGCTTGAAGCCGGTGCAGACCCCAAGGCAACCACCAAGGATGCCCAAGGTAATGACCAGAGCGCCCTTTCCATTGCCGCAGGCAAATCGAATCTGAACGTCCGTGCCCTTCTGGGCGATGAAAAGGCTATCAAGCTGAAAGAACTCCTCAGCAATGTCAAGAAGCTCTCTATCGAAGAAGCTGTGGAATTGTTGGAAAAATGTGAAATTGTCGATGAGTTTGCTACAGGCAAAATGGTAACAGACTGGCTCGGCAACTCATCTTACGTTACGACGCAGAAAGACATTTCCGAGAACTTCATGTACAATTATAAACTGTGCAAGGAAGGTCAGAAGAAAATCCAGGATTTCGGATTTCCTGTGGACATATATAGATGCTGGGAAGTTTCTGGCAGCAAACACCTGCCCAAAGAAGCTCTGATTGCATTTATTATTGAAGGATCTTCTCTTAATTTCTATTACACCATCAATGATAGCCAGTGGTATGCACTTGACTACGCCGTTTGGAACGGACATACAGACATCGCCCACATTCTTCTCGCTAGCGGAGCAAGTGTAAAACAAGGCCACCCCATGTACCTGGCCGCAAAACGCGGCAACGTGGAAATGTTCAAACTGTTGCAGGAATATGGTGCTGACATAAACGCAGCCACAATCCAGAAAAAGCCGAAAGCAAAGAATGACTGGCTTACCCCGCTGATGGCGGCAGTAGAAAAAGTAGATGCAAACGCCATCAATTTCCTCCTGCAGAACGGAGCCGATATCAATCAGGCAAACGATTTGGGAAATACGGCTCTTCATATTGCCTCTCAGAACTTATTATGTCCTTCCGAAATTATCGAACTTCTTGTCAAGAACGGAGCTGACATGTATAAGAAGAACAATGAAGGAAAGGATACATACGAATGCACCAACGCATTCAGTAGCAGAATACGCAGCGTTCTGATTAATCTCGGTTATAAGAAATCAGCCCCCGCTCAAACTCAAATTACTGAGCAGCCAAAGATGGAGGAAGCAACAGCTTCCAGCTCAGGCAGCTCCAGCATCTCAGCAGAGGCATTTGAGAAGCTCACGCCTCTGTATGACCGCCTGGCCCGACTCAAGTGCAAGGAGGCATATTCTGCGCTGTGTCAGAAAAACCTGCTGATGCTGCTCGATCGCATTCGAGAAGGAGGCGACATCAACATGACAACCGAAGAAACCAAGGGTAGCGCAGCCATTCACTACGCCTGCTCTCTCGGTAGTCTCAGCATCACTACCTGGCTGCTCGAAAACGGCGCAGATCCGAACCTGAAGACAGCTAAAGGCGCCGACCCGATTACCTGCGTTGGCAGCGATAACCGCAAAGCGATTATCAACCTACTCAAGAAACACGGCGCTCGCGGTGGTAAGTAAATAAGCTACAACACCACATGCAGGGTAGAGAATCAATATCTCTACCCTGCATTTCTTTTCTTCAGAACAGGATTGCAATCCATGATGGGGCACGGCAGCGTGTCAAACATGCCCCGCAATCCAATTCATCCGTTTCAATTTTTGCTTGACATATTCTCTTTATAAATATACTTCTCATATGGAGAAGATGCAAATTTCCCCTTAGTCCTGTTCATAACGAACAACAAAGAAAATGATGCCGTCCCATGCAGCCATGCTCATGGCATCCTGCACGGTTTAGAATAACGAGATAGAGAACAACTAGGATACACTCCGAAATCCGTTTTCTCTATCTGGCCCACGCGTCACAGAAGAGACTTAGAAAGAACTCTCGAAGCATTAAAAGTCAAACATTTGAACAACCAACCACTGCCATTATTATGGAAACAGAAACAACAACAAAACAAGTCACATGGGGAATCAAAGCAGCCCTTATGAGTATTCTTTGCCGCTGCTTCGATTTTAGAGGGAGAGCTTCGCGCTCAGAGTTCTGGTATGCTTATCTGGGCGGTGCCATCATTTCCACTGTAACCTCACTGATTACCGGATTAGGCGTATGGCTCATCATCTACACAGAAGAGACCGTGTGCGATTATACACTGGTTATCCCCGCGTGGTTGTTAACCATTACCGGTGCAATAGCCACGCTGCTATATGCACTACTGTTCATGATTCCATACTGGGCAGTCTTCATCAGGCGTCTGCACGATACCGGACGCAGTTGGAAATCGCTTCTCTACCTGCTTATCCCATTCAACATTGGCCAAATCATTCTTCTGGTGTTTCTTATACAGGCCTCTCGTGAGGCTAACCAATATGGAGAACGAGCTGCAGCCCCCTCTGGAGAGAACGAAAAAATGCCTAAGTTTATAGGAGCGGTAATCATGCCGCTCACCCGCTTGTGGAGTCTTTTGTGCCGTAAGCCCGTGCATTCAGCCATCACAGTTGCCGGAGTCGCAGGCTTGTATACAGCAGGAGCGGCGGCACTGTCTAATACCGATTATCTGGGCTCACTCATTGAAAAGGAGTTGAGATATCAGAATTACAATGGCGCAGATAGCCTCCGCTACCACTACAAGCAATATCTTCGCACAGGCGAGTTCCATGATGCCATTCTGCCCCACCTTCTTTATGCATGCGGGTGCGATAATGTGCCGCTTGACATCATTAAAACCCTAGTCGAGAATGGGGCTAATGTGAACGCGAGATATGGAGAGTACTCTTCCTTCGAGCTGAAAAATGAAAAGGTATCGAGCGCAAGTGCCTGGGAAATTGCTTGTATCTGGGGCAGAATCGATCTGATAGATTATCTTGCCTCTGTTAATGCGAAAAAAACAGAAGCCCCCAGGTACCCAGACTATGGTGTAAAAGATGAACACAAGAAAACATTTCTTACGATGGCTAGCAGCAACCCGGCACTCACGGAAGCACTGCTCAGACATGGGTTAAATGTCAATGCTCCGAAATATGAAAAAGGAGAGAGTCCCTTGATGTGTGCCAATTACGAAACTGCAAAATTGCTGATAACGGCAGGAGCAGATGTCAATTACCATATGCGCAAGTATGGTAACGGAGGATATGTATACAGAAACGCGCTGGATAGAGAATTGCAAATTACACCCACAGATGTCAAAAAAATGGAACTGCTTATTGAGCATGGAGCCAAGTTCTCAAAGCCCATTGATGCAGAAACCATGCTGTACCACACGTCGTATCCCGAGACCATGGCATTCCTTATCAAGCACGGTGGCGATATTAATGCTATACATGTCATCAAAAGGGAAGGATACGGTTATTCCTCATCAGAAAAAGTGCTCTATATCACCCCGCTGCTGAGGGCTATTTCCCAGGATTATGAAGAATCGGTGGAGTTTCTTCTCAACAATGGAGCAGATGTACATTTAAAAACACCACAGGGAGTAAGCGCGGCAAGTCTGCTGCCCGAAATCACTAATCCGACCATCAAAAAACTGATCAAAAAGGCCATAGAGGACCAGAAACAAGCCCCTGCTCCGGCACAAATACCGGCTGCAACACCTGCCCCTGAACCGGCAGAAACACAAACACCGGCACCCTTGGCTGAACCTGCCGAAACACCGGCGGTAACACCTGCCCCCGAACCGGCAGAAACACCTGCACCGGCACCCCAGAATATAGACTCCACGAATCTGCACGAGGCTGTTAAGGCAGGAAAACCATCTCTTGTAAAAGCAGCACTTGCCCAGACATCCAATCTGGAAATACGAGATGCAGAAGACCACACCGCATTGATGGTGGCAGCACTGGAAGACCGTTCCACCTCTGCACGTCTTCTGATACAGGCAGGAGCAGATGTCAATGCCAGATCTCAGCAATACGGCACAACGGTGCTGATGATGGCCGCCATGAAGGGATACAACGAGGTTGTAGCCGAACTGCTGGCCGCTGGAGCCAAGGTAAACGAAACCAACAAATCCAAGTATACTGCGCTCATGCTGGCCGCCCGCGGAAATCATAAAACCGTGATTCAGCAGCTGCTTAAAGCCGGTGCCAGAAAAGGAATGAAAGACAGTAGCGGAAAGAAAGCCGTTGACCATGCAACATCCTCTGATGTAAAACGGCTTCTTCGTTAAATAAGATTAGAGAAGAAACCAATCCCCGCCCGGTTTGCGCCAGAATAGGATTGCAAGCCGGGCGGGTTTGTGGTAGAGTGCCGCTGTTGCCGCATGAGGGAGGAATTATCAGCGAATGAGGATGTCATCTTCGCCCAGCAGAACCGCAAGGTTGTGATGGGGCGCGGCAGCGTGGTGAATAAGCCCCGCCAGCTGGTAAGCGCGGGGTGGATTATTTTCCTGTACCTGCTGGCGCTACTGGCGCTGAATGCCTGGCTGCTGCGTCTGCTGGGCTATATCTCACTTCCGTGGTAAACGAACAGAAGTGGGAAGTGGAGGGAGGTACGAAGTACGAGGTGGGAAGTACGAAGTATGAATACAGCGCAGGAAGAATAACACTTCGCACCTCCAACTTCGTACCTCGTACCTCTGCCTGGCGGCAGCCGGGCAGACAACGCTTGTCAGCTCGCGTGATTTTGATTGACAAGCGTGGGAAATATGCATAAAATTGCCGCACCATGAAAAAGAGACTCCGCAAGAAGTATCGCGTTGGTGAGTTCAAGGAACTCTGCTTTGAATTTTCTTTTGGATACAAAGGCGATGTAGCCGCCGCTGAATGCGAGCAGTTCCTGCACGCTCTCATCGAGGAATGCATCGAAGCCAATGGGCTGGATTGCGAAGGCAGCATCACCGATGACGGCTGCAGCATCATCGCTAAGGCGGTGGATCCCACCCAGACCAGCAACGCCCAGCGCGAAGCGGTGAAGGCATGGCTCGAAGCCCGCAGCGATGTGGAACTCAAGAGCTTCGGTGAACTCCAGGATGCCTGGTACGCCACCTGCTGATTTCCGTTTTTCCCAATCAAGAGCCCCGGCAGGCGGCCTTATAGCCTGCCCCTCTCATTTTTCAAACTTTCAGCATGAACGAAAACGAACAACAGCCCAAGAAAGATGTCATTTATGCCAAGGGGCTCAAAGGCGTTATCGCCACTGAGACCGGTCTGAGCGATGTACGCGGCGAGCAGGGTCACCTGCTTTACTGCGGATACGAGATTGAAGACCTGGTTGACCTCTGCAGCTTCACGGAAATCATCTACCTGCTCCTGAATAAGCGGCTGCCCAACCGCGAGGAACTGGCCGGGCTGGAACAACGTCTGCGCAACGACCGCGAACTGCCGCAGCCGATTCTCGATTTCTTCAAGACAGCCACCAAGACAGCCCGTCCCATGAGCGCGCTGCGCACGGCCGTCTCCATGCTGGGCATGTATGACGACCGCACCAAGGACCCCAGCCAGATGAAGGAAATCGGTCTTTCCCTCATTGCGAAGCTGCCCGTCATGGCGGCCTATTACTACCGCATCTGCCAGGGGCTGGAGCTTCCCCCCATCCGCACCGACCTGGGTGAGGCTGAACACTTCCTGTGGCTGCTGAAAGGCACCGAGCCCGACCCGGCGGAAGCCCACATTCTGGATGTGGCCTACATTCTGCATGCCGACCACGGCATGAATGCCTCCACCTTCTCGGCACGCGTGACGGCCTCCACGCTGTCCGATATGTATTCGGCCATCACCTCCGCCATCGGTTCCCTGAAAGGCCCGCTGCACGGCGGTGCCAATGAGGCCGTCATCGAGATGCTCAAGGAAATCGGCGAGGAGGAGAATGTGGAAGAATACATCAACCGCAAGCTGGCCAACAAGGAAAAGATTTTCGGCATCGGCCACCGCGTCTACAAGACGCTCGACCCCCGCGCCCCTCTTCTGCGCCGCATTGCCATCCGCCTCACCCAGACCATCGGTGAGCCCAAGTGGATCCGCATGAGCGACCGTATCGCCAAGATTATGCGTGCCCGCAAGAATCTGAATGCCAACGTGGACTTCTACTCAGCCACGGTGTACTACAGTCTGGGCATTCCCACCCGCATGTTCACCACACTCTTTGCCATTGCACGCGTGGCCGGCTGGGTGGCACAGATTCTGGAGCAGCTGGAGGACAACACCCTCTACCGCCCGCTTGCCGCTTACAAAGGCCCGGACGACCCCCTGCTCGTCCCCATGCTCGACATGCGTTGATTTTCAAAATCCCCGGTTCCTACAAACCGGGGATTTTTAGGTACAAAGTACGAGGTGGGAGGTACGAAGTATGGGGACAGGCAGGCTGCGCCTGCGAAGTGAGATGAAGCAACGCATACTACCCTGGCGGCAGCCGGGCCGTAAGCCCTGCATTTCAATTTCTGTCTACTGCGCGCACAGCGCAGGAAGAATAACACCCCGTACCTCCAACTTCGTACCTCGTACTTATTCATCTGCCACGGTAGTATCCGGCATCGGCTCCGGCTCTGCATATTGCAGATGAGGAGACAAGACAAAGGCCAGATATTGCTCATGCGTGGCATAGAGAGGGAAACGCATCTGCTGCGCCTCGGCGGAAACAGGGGTGTGGGCCATAGCCCCCTCCGATGCCTGCCAGCCGGGGTCATGAGCCACCACAACGGCTTCTACATAGGAAGCCCAGGCCAGTTCTGCTTCCTGGAACAAGCGTTTGGAGCGCTCCTGCACCGCCTGGAAATAGCTCATCTCCACCGCACCCGGTAGCGGTACCCCCGCCACCAGCGCCGCGCCACGCTCTGAACCAAAGCAAAGCTCGACCTGCTGGGCGCAAAGTTTCAGGTACCCCAGCCACAGAGCCGACGCCCGCCCGGCAGACTCAGCGCGGGCAGCATCGGTATGCGAAACCTCGTGGGCGAGTTCCTGCACCATCAACGGCGTGGACGGTGCTTCCAGGGCAGCATCCTCCTCCACGGCCTCCAAATCGACATTGCCCTCCTCTGCCTCACCGCTTTCATGCGTGGGCATATCCTTGGCCTCTTCGTCATCCGGTGTCTGCTCCAGCCCCCAGGGCACGGCATAAATGACCGCCTGGAAATCCTGCCGGTACTCGCGCTGCAGCTCAGCCCGGAAATGCGAGGCGCTTTCCGCCACGGTCTCAGCATCCAGAATGCAGGCCGCCATGCCCAGCTGGGCCATTCCGAAACGCATCTGCGCTTCATAGGAACGCTGCGCGGCCTGCAGAGCAGCATGGGCCGCCTGCCGGATGGCATTCTTTTCGCCCTCCTCGGCTTCAGCCGAATGCTGCCAGAGATTCAGCACGGCATCCAGTTCCTTGTTCATCGAATCCCAGAACCCCTGTTCCTCCGGAGAAAGCCCGGTATACCCCATGCGGGCCGCCTCAATGCGGCGTCTGCAGGCCGTCCGTTCAGCTGCCACCGCACGGCGTTCAGCATCATTGCGGGCCATCCGGGCACGGGCATCCAGATACGAATTAAACTCCACCAGGCGGTCATCATAAAAACGCCCGGCTGCATCCTCCTGGGCCACGGCCAGAGGAGCCAGGGCAAGAGACAAGAGCATGAGGGGGAGTTTCCGCATACGCCAAGTCTACCATACAGCCCTGCCATGGCAAGGAAAAAGCCTGTCTATTTCGCGAATCTGTGGCATACGAGGCCTGATGCCCCAATTCGCACTTTCCCGCGCACATGCGATGTGCTAGAGTTACCGGTGACACGTTATGGACACCCCGAAAAACTACTACATTCCCACCGTTATCGAGAAAACCAGCCAGGGCGAGCGCGCTTATGACATCTATTCCCGCCTGCTGCTGGACCGAGTGATTTTCATTGGCACGGAAATTGACGATACCGTGGCCAATTCGGTCATCGCCCAGCTGCTTTTCCTGCAGATGACGGACCCGAAGAAGGACATCCATATCTACATCAACTCCCCCGGTGGTTCTGTAACGGCAGGGCTGGCCATCTACGACACCATGCAGTTCGTTTCCTGCGATATCAACACCTACTGCATCGGCATTGCCGCCAGTATGGCCTCTGTGCTGCTGGCCGCCGGCACCAAGGGCAAGCGCTTCTGCCTGCCGAATTCCCATGTGATGATTCACCAGGTGCGCGGTGGTGCCCAGGGCACGGCGGCAGATGTGGAGCGCACCATCAAGTTCATGTTCAGCCTGGATAAGCGCCTCACGGGCATCCTCTCCCAGCACACCGGCAAGGATTTCGACACCGTGAAGCAGGACCAGGACCGCGATAACTACATGACCGCCGAGGAATCCCTTGCCTACGGCCTGGTAGACCGCATTCTGGAGCATACCCCGGTGCAGAAGAAGAACTAACCCCGGCCCCACATGGCAAAACAGAAGAAGATTTGTTCCATCTGCGGAGGTGCAGAGAGTGAAGGCCGCCCCATGCTCTCGCTGGACGGCACGCACATCTGTTTCCAATGCGTGGAAGGCATGACCTACCACATGTTCCGCTCTGAAATGGGCGATGTGGCAGCAGACCGCATTCTTGCCCTCATCAAGGGAACGCACCCGGAGCTTGTCCCCCAGGACAAGACCGATGATTCCCCGGTGCTGGAGGTTCAGACGAAGAGCCAGGATGAACTGCCCACCCCGGAGCAGATGCACAAGATGCTCGATGCCTATGTCATCGGGCAGGAACGCGCCAAGCGCACCCTCTGCGTGGCGGTGTACAACCACTACCTGCGCCTGCGCCAGCCCAAGACGGACGATGGCGTGGAAATTGAAAAGAGCAACATCCTCATGGCAGGTTCCACCGGCAGCGGCAAAACCCTGCTGGCCAAGACCCTGGCCCGCATTCTGGATGTTCCCTTCTGCATTGTGGACGCCACCACGCTGACGGAGGCCGGCTACGTGGGCGAGGACGTGGAAAACATCGTGCTGCGACTCCTGCAGGCTGCCGATATGAATGTGGCCAAGGCCGAGCGCGGTATCATCTACGTGGACGAAATCGACAAGATTGGCCGCAAGACGCAGAATGTGAGCATCACCCGCGATGTCTCCGGCGAAGGCGTGCAGCAGGCGCTGCTCAAGATTGTGGAAGGCACGGAATGCAACATCCCCCCCAAGGGCGGCCGCAAGCACCCGAATGAACAGTACATCCGAGTGAACACGGAGAACATCCTCTTTATCTGCGGCGGTGCCTTCGTGGGGCTGGAGGGCATTATCCGCAAGCGTCTCGGTTCCTCTGCCATGGGCTTTGCCGCCGTGGAGGAAGACCGCGACGCCAAGGAATACACCGAAGAGGAGATTCTTTCCAAGGCCATGCCGGAGGATTTCTTCATGTTCGGCATGATTCCGGAGCTGATGGGGCGTCTCCCCATCTTCACCCCGCTGACTACCCTCACCGAAGACCAGCTCATGCACCTGCTCACCGAGCCGAAGAACGCGCTCGTCAAGCAGTACACCAAGCTCATGGCCATGAACAATGCCAAGCTGAAGGTGGAAGAGGGCGCCCTGCGCGTCATGGCCAAACAGGCCATTGAACGCGGCACCGGGGCCCGCGCCCTGCGCGGCATCTTCGAGAACCTTATGCTCGATGTCATGTACAAGGTACCCAGCGACAAGAGCATCGACACCGTCACCCTCACCGAAGAAGTGGTGCTGGGCAAGGCCGAACCGAAAATCAAACGCCGCAAGGCAGGTAAGTAACCCTCATGCTGGTACTGGGAATCGAGTCGAGCTGTGATGAAACCGCCGTTGCCCTCATGGAGGACACCGGCAGCGGGCAGCCGCAGCTGCTCAGTTCAGTCATCTCCACGCAGATTCCCCTGCACCGCATGTACGGCGGTGTCATCCCCGAACTGGCCTCGCGCAACCACTCGGCCAACCTGCCCGCTGTGCTGCAGGAAGCCCTGGAAAAAGCCGGGCGCAGCATTCACCAGGTCGATGTCTTTGCCAGCACGGCAGGTCCCGGACTCGTGGCCGCCCTGCTGGTGGGCAACACCGCAGCCAAAGCCCTGGCTCTGGCCGCAGGCAAACCCTTTGTGGCCGTCAACCACCTGGAGGGGCACATGCTCTCCCCCTTCATCACCCACCCGGCAGGACTCGTCCCGCACCTGGGCCTTGTCGTGAGCGGGGGGCACAGCCTCTTGATTGACGTCAAGGGAGCGGGCGACTACACCTTGCTGGGGCGCTCGCGCGACGATGCCGCAGGCGAGGCTTTCGACAAGGTGGCGAAGATGCTGGATTTACCCTACCCCGGCGGCCCGGAAATCGACAAGCTGGCCGAAAAGGGCGACCCGGAGCGATTCCTGCTTCCGCGCCCGATGATGCACGAGAACCACCTTGACTTCTCCTTTTCCGGGTTGAAGACGGCCGTACTCTACACCCTGCCCAAACTGGTGGCGAGCGGCAATCCTCATGAGCTGGATGATCAGACCATGTGCGACCTCTGCGCCGGGGTGCGCCAGGCCATCATCGATGTGCTGCTGCACAAGGCCTTGAAAGCCCTGCGCCAGACCGGACACAAGGTACTGGCCGTTTCCGGCGGAGTTTCCTGCAACAGCGGGCTGCGCCGCCAGCTGCTGGAAATGTGCAAGCGCCGCCGCATCGAACTCATCCTGCCGCCCAACAGCCTGACTACCGACAACGCCGCCATGATTGCCTTTGCCGGTATGCTCCGCGCCCGAAGTGGCGATTTCTCCCCCCTTGATACCCCCGTTGACCCCAACATGAAACTGGCCGGCATGCAGCTCCGTAAATAACCATGGGACTTAGAGAAAAGCTTAACGAAATTCTGCCCACCCTCCTGCCGGAGCGCGCAGAAGATGCCATCAAAGGCAAGGAACTGATAGCCCGTGTGCGCGCTGTACTGGGGGATGCCTACTCCGATCACTCGCTGCGTTCACAATTCTCCTTCATTGCGCTTGATCCGGATTCTTGCCTTGCCCGCGTGGAAAACGGACAGGGATACTACCTTCGGCGTGAGGGGGATTCCCCCAGTCTGCAGAATGTCTTTGGCGGCAATGCCGAGAGCGAAACCATGCTGCACAAGGCCATGGCGCTGGCTGTCCGACTGTACGACACCGCCGGACAGGGTGTCTTTGTCTACCCGGTAGATGGCGAGGAAAGCTGGGGGCACCCGGATCTAGTGGCGGTGCAATGGCCCGCCGGTGCCTGGGATGATGAAGGTGCGTACATCATGGAAGAAGCGGGCGATGAACTTTCTTTCCGCGCGATATGCGTGGGCTTTGCCGATGATGAGGACAGCTGCCGCCAGGCGTTCTTCCGCACGCTGGCCTGCGGGCAATGGGCGCAGGAATGCGAACTGCTGCTGCTACCCGGTGCGGCCAATGAAGAGGAGCTGACCGACCTGGCCACGCGCTATGGCGTGGGCATCTGCTGCCTGGATGCCGATGAGGAAGCGCTGGAAGCGCTTCCCCGCGCCGATGAGATTTTCCGGCTCAGCACAGAAGATGCCCGCACCCTGCTGGCCAGCCTGCCGCAGACCACCCTGGCCCGCCCGCGCCACCGGGCGCTCTCTGCCCGCGCTGCCGCCGCCATGCCCGACACCACTGCAGTCCTGCAATGGGCGCAGGGCTGCACCGTCCGCGGCCGTGTGGAAGCCTACGAACACCGTGTAGCGGTCAATTAATCAGGATTTATGAAGGCTCTCCTCTCCCGACTCTGTGGCAAACGCGCCAGCAGGCTGTTTCTGCTGGCAGGTCTCCTGCTCCTTGGCACTTCGCTCTACCAGCTGCTGCGAACCGCCATGTATGTGCATGAGTCCGTCATCGTCACCGCCACCGTCACCGATGTGCGCGTGCAGCCTTTCGAGTCCACCCTGCAGGCGCTGCGGCATGGCAATGCCGCTCTGGGAGACACGCCCTCCTACCAGCCCATCGTGCGCTATACCGTTCCCAATGGTCTGGTCATCAACCGCCTCATGACCGATGCCGACGATACCGACTACACCATCGGCCAGCAGGTACAGGTCATCACACCGGCACTGGACCCCAGCCAGGCGCACATTTACAAGTGGAAATTCATCTGGGGCTGGGAGTGCCTGCAGCTCGGCAGCGGCCTTATGCTGATGTTACTCTGGCTCGCTCTGCGTGAACGGAGTGCAGCTCCCGCCCCCGCTGCCACCCGCAGCCGGGGCGGACGGCAGGGCAGCCGGAAGAAAACAGGCTCTGCCACGCCGCGCAAACGCTCGCCGCGTAAACGGAAACAAGCCTGATTTCCCGCCTGCCGCATGTCCCGGATGTACTCCAGAATACCTGTGCAGAATATGCAGCGCGGTGAGCGCCTGGTCTATGATGCCATGGCGCAATTACCCGCAGATTGGGTGGTTTTCCACAGCTGCAAGGAAGATTATCTGGAAGAGGGGCGGTACATCCATTACGAAGCAGATTTTGTCGTCCTCATCCCCGGTAAGGGGCTGCTGGTCATCGAAGTGAAGGACTGGCCGGAAGTCCGCCTTGAAAACGGCCGCTGGCAAAGCCGCAAGAGTGCCGGTTCTCCCTGGAAAGTACACCACCACAGCCCGCTGGAACAGGCAAACATTGCCCTGCAGAAAATGATGCGGAGTCTGGCAGGCTGCGGCTGCATTCCCCGCGCGCCGCAACGCTGGCCGGAGCATCGGCACATGGCCATTCTCACCTGCTCCCCCGGTCAGGAGCAATCCACCCACCACCTGCCCCTCCACTCGCTGATTCTCTGCGGCCGGGAATCGCTCACCCACTTACGCCAACATATTGAACAGGTCTTTGTGCTGCAACAGCCGGAGCGCATGTCGGCACAGCGCATGCAGAAGATAAGCGAAGCGCTGCTGCCGAGCGTCCACTTCCGGATGAGTCTGGATACCTACATGCTGGAAATGGACAAAGCGGCAGCCAACCTGCTGGATCTGCTGCCGGCACTCCAGGCCAGCACCGGCGGTATTCGCATCGAGGGCTGTGCCGGCAGCGGCAAAACTGTCATGGCCTGCGCCGAAGCCGCCAGGCTTGCCGCCGGGTTGCCGCGCGACAATGCCCCGCGCGTGCTGATGCTCTGTTTCAACCATGCGCTCGCTGCCGAACTCCGGCAGCATCCCCAGCTCTGTGAGCAGGAGGAACAAATACTGGTCAGCACCTTTCACGACTTCTGCATCTGCCACATCCTCGCACCACACCAGCTCGAACACCTTGTCAATTACGACAACGATGGTGAGCGCCTGCCGGATGCCGCGCTGGAGGCCATCAGCGGCATCGTGCCGCATCTTCCGCATTACGACTACATCTTTGTGGATGAAGCGCAGGATTTCCGCGCGGCATGGTGGCAGATTATCCGGAGTCTGCTGAAAGAAAAGGGAAGACTGTACCTCTTTGCCGATGAATACCAGGATTTGTACAACCGCTATCATCAGTTACCGGAACTGCCCACGCGCCTGAAACTGAGTACTAACCTGCGTAACGCCCGCCAGATAGCAGGTTTCAGCCGTTCCATGCTGCCCCCGGCAGGTCAGCAGAGCAGCATTCTGCCCATGTGCGGGGCTGACATCCAGATTTCCTCTGCCGCCGATACGCCGGAGGAACGAGCCGCTGAACTCACCCGCATTATCAGCAAGCTCACCAGCGGCCCGATGCCCGCGCGCCCCTGTGACATCGTGGTTCTCTCCCCCTGGCGCACAAGCCACCCGCGGTGCAGCCTCAACCTGGTACCAGCCCTGGCCACCGCCCCGCCGGATGAAAGTCCTGATGAAGCCGCCCGCCGCCGCAACAGCTGCCGCCAGGCCGGTGCTTCCCGGATTTTTGCCTCCACCATCAAATCCTTCAAAGGGCAGGAAGCCACCTACATCATCGTGACCGATGTCATCGGTCTGGGAGAAAGCCGCGGCTTTGACATGAAGGAACTCTACACCGCCTGTACACGAGCGAGGTACGGGTTGTTCATCATCCCCACCACCAGCGGTAAGGAACTGCTGGAAACCATCCCTCTTTCTTCTCCAGCCTCATGAAAGCATGCCCCCTGTCCCTCTTCCTGTTCACCTCTCTCCTGGCCTCCTGCACGAACGTGGCAGATGGCCCCTACCGCCACTACAAAGTCAGCTCCGTGGAAGCCATACCCGCCAGCCAGGTAGGAGGTGCCCCCTACCGCCAGCACCGGTGAGTCCGCAAGCTTCCCAGCGAGTTCCTGTTGATTTAACTTGACCGCAACAGAGCATCTGTTAGGATAGGGAGTGTATGAATATCCGCTCCTGCATTGCCCTGCTTCTCTGTGCGTCCGGCCCGCTCTCCGCGCAGGATTTACAGCACACAGCCGATTCCCTGCCTATACAGCAGCCAGCCGATTCCGATAAGCGAATCAGACTGCCTGAGGTGAAAGGAGCGGAAATCCAATTACTCGGAGCTGATTATGAGCAGATTGTGAACAGCAAAGGCCACATCAGCAAACCGCTGACAGACACGTCTGTACGCCTGAGCTTCAAGCTGACCAAAGGAGCAGAAAGCGTCATCAGCAAAGATTACGAAATCCTCATTCCCGGCAAGGCAAAGGGAGGGAGTAAAGAGGCCAACCCGAAGCCGCGCATCATCCCCGAACTGCTGAACTGGAACGGAGGCGTGGGACAATGGGAGCTGCCCCGGAAAATACAGGTTTATGGAGATGCGGGCTTCATCCCGGAACTGATGCGGGAACTCCACGCACTGCTGCCGGAGGGATACAGCGTGAGCCGCAGCAGCACCCCCAAAAGGGCAGACATTGTCTTCCGCCTCTCCAGGGGGGAGGATGATGAATGCTATGGCCTGACCATTGACAAGAATGGAGTCTGCATTACAGCGGCTGGGGTAAAGGGGCTTTTCTGGGGCAGCCGCACGCTGCTGCAGATGCTGGCGCAGACACCCACAGCTCTCCCGAAAGGCATGGCGTGGGATGCCCCGCGTTATACCTTGCGCGGATTCATGCTGGATGTGGGCCGGCTTCCCATTCCCATGGACTACCTCAAGGATGTGGTGCGGCTCATGGCCTGGTATAAGATGAACGACCTGCAGCTGCATCTGAATGATAACTACATCTTTCACGAACACTATGTGGATGCAGGGGAAGTCCCGTTCCGGGAATCCTACTCTGCGTTCCGTATGGAAAGCAGCATAAAAGGCAAGGACGGCACTCCGCTGACCGCGCAGGACTTGTTCTATACAAAAAGCCAGTTCCGCGAGCTGGTTCAATTTGCCAAGGCGCGAGGAGTCAGCATTGTGCCGGAATTTGATGCACCCGGCCATGCCCTTTCGCTCACCCGCGTGCGCCCGGACTTGATTTACCAGGGCCCCATGAAGCACGAAAAGCGCCGCTGCGAGATGCTGGATGCCGCCAATCCGGAGACCCTCCGCTTTGTTGGTAGCATCTGGGATGAATACCTGACCGGAACAGCCCCTGCCTTTGAGCATTGCCCTGTGGTGCATGTCGGCTCCGATGAATTCTTTGGCGAAGCGGAAGATTACCGTCGCTTTGCTGATGGGCTGCTCGGGCACATTCAAGAGCGGAAGCATACCCCACGAATCTGGGGCAGTCTTAAAGCAAAACCCGGCAAGACACCTGTGCGCGCCAAGGGGGTGCAGATGAACCTCTGGAGCCGGGACTGGGCCAGCGCATGGGATTCCGTTAACAGCGGCTATGATGTCATCACCACCTGCGACCGCGACCTCTACGTCGTTCCCTTTGCCTCCTATTACCGGGCCGACCTCCGCCTGAAGCACCTCTACGAAAAGTGGCAACCCAACCAGTTTGTCCATGAAACCCTGCCCGCCGGGCATCCGCAGTTACTGGGGGCAGCCTTTGCCATCTGGAACGATGAAATTGACCGCCTGCACAGAGGCTACGGAGCCTGCGACCTCTGGCAGACCATCAGCAGCATGACAGCCACCCTCTCCCGGAAGATGTGGGGGCAGCCCGACTGTTCCCTGCCATATGAAGAACACCATGCTCTTGCAGACAAACTCAACCGCATTCCCTACTGTAACCCGCAGCACAAGAATGGCGAGAGCTTCTCCCTGACACCGGGGCTCACCCCCATGCGGCTGGGTAAGGGGTCGAAAGGCCCGGATTATCATCTGAGCATGGAACTGCTCATGCCTGAAGCTCCGGTACCGGGGGAAGAACAGGTACTGCTCTCCTCCAGCCAGGGACAGGTGCTTGCAGCGGGTAAGGATGGACGCATCATCCTGCGCCGCAGCGACAGTATCGAGTTTGCTTATAACGTAAGACTGCCCATCGGCAGACGCGCGAAGTTGGAACTCATCGGACGCATGGGACGGACGGAACTGCTGATTGACGGCATCAACGCCGGAGAGCCGGAAAACCTGCGTTTCCCGCTGCGGCGGGAGGGGCTTATGAGTACCTTTGTGCTGCCGCTGGAATACCTCGGCAGCAGTTTCAACGGCAAGGTATACAGCCTCGAAGTGCGCTGATGCAGCGGTACAAAGCCCCTCTTCCTGAGCAAGCCCATTGCCCAGGCCGGGTAAAACCGCGGAATTACGGCTTGCATTTTGCCTTCCAGCTGTGCTAGTATACTCTACATGAGAAAGACCACCTTTCTAGTACTGGCCGCTCTTTCCGTAACTCCGATTATGGCAGAGACTCTTCAACAACTGGCAGATAATCTTCCCGTCATCAACCGCACCACAGGCAGCAGGCTGGAACTCCCCTCGCTTCCCGGTGCGGAAGTCCGGCTCCTGGGGGCGGACTACGAACAGATTATCCGCCCCGATGGCAGCATCGCCACCCCGCTCACAGATACGGAAGTCAAAGTCAGCTTCGTTGTCTCCCGCGATGGAGAGGAAGCCATCTCCAGGGACTATGGCATCACCGTACCCGGCGCTCGTATTCCTGCCGCCGGTAGCAATCCTAAGCCGCTGGTCATTCCCGCCCTGCTGAACTGGGAGGGCAGCACCGGCAACTACCAGCTGGGAAGCGATATCCGCGTCTCCGCACCATCCTCTTTTGCCCAGAATCTTGCAGCCGAATTGGAAGAAATGCTGGGCTGCAAAGTTCAACTGGCTGCCCCTGGTGAAGCCGCCGACATCTGCCTGATTCAATGCTCTGACGACATGCTGGGGAAGGAAGGCTACACCCTCGATATCAGCAACCAGGGCATCCGGGCCACCGCCACCACAGATACCGGCCTGTACTGGGCTTCACGTTCCCTGCTGCAAATGCTGCAGAACGGCAAAGGCAGCATTCCCTGTGGGCGTGCTCTGGACATTCCCCGCTACCCCGTCCGCAGCTTCCTGCTGGATGTAGGCCGCCTGCCCATCCCCATGAGCTATGTCAAGGAAGTCGTCAAGTACATGTCCTGGTTCAAGATGAATGACCTGCACATCCATTTGAACGATAACTACATCTTCCACGAAAAATATGTGGATGCCGGCATCAATCCCTTTGACGTTTCCTACGCCGCTTTCCGTCTGGAGTCCGAAATGACTGGAGCGAATGGCCAGCGCCTCACCGCCGCAGACCTCTCCTACACCAAGGACGAATTCCGCAACTTCATCAGCTTTGCCAAGCAACACGGCGTCAACATCGTGCCAGAGTTCGACACCCCTGCCCACGCCCTCTCCTTCACCCGTGTGCGGCCCGACCTCATCTACAAGAGCCACAACAAGCGTGGTTGCGAAATGCTCGATGCCTCCAACCCGGAAACCCTGAAATTCGTCGAACAGGTGTTCGATGAATACCTGCTGCCCCGGAACGGCCAGAAAGCCGTATTCGACGGCTGCGAGGTCATGCACGTCGGCGCAGATGAATTCCACGGCGATGCCGAACACTACCGCGCCTATACCGACGGCCTTCTCAAAATGGTTCAGGGTAAGGGCTATACACCGCGCGTATGGGGCAGTCTCAACACGAAGAAGGGCAACACCCCCGTGCATGCCAAGGGTGTGCAGATGAACCTCTGGAATGGCAGCTGGGCCAAGGCATGGGATTCCATCAAGCAGGGCTACGACGTCATCAACACCAATGATGGCGCCCTCTACATCGTTCCCTTTGCCCCCTACTACCGCATGGATGCCCGCCACCGCTGGGTACACGAGCATTGGCGCATCAACCAGATTGCCGACCAGCTCATTCCCTCCGGCCACCCGCAGTTGCTCGGTGCAGCCTTCGGCATCTGGAACGACATGATTGACAAGGAATACGCAGGCTACAGTGCCTACGACATCTGGCACATGTTCAGCCGCTCGGTCGATGTCCTGTCCGGCAAGATGTGGGGCAGCGATGCCAGTACTACCACCTACGCCGACCACCAGACCGAACTCGCCAAGGTAGGCAAGGTTCCGGGCATCAACCCGCAGTTCCTCTGGACCGGCAAGCGCGAATACAGCTGCACCCCGGCCGCGCTTCCCTGCAACATGGGGCAGCCCTCCATGGGGCCGGATTACGAGTTGAACATGGAGCTGATGCTCCAGGAAGCCCCCGTTCCCGGAGAAGAACAGGTGCTGCTGCAATCTGCCGACGGTGTATTCTGCGCCGCCCTGGCCGATGGCACCATCGGTTTCCGCCGCAGCGACAGCATGGAATTCAGCTTCAACACCCAGCTTCCCGTCGGCGAGAAAGTCACGCTGAAACTCATCGGCAAGCCCGGCAGCACCCAGCTGTTCATCAACGGCCAACCCGCAGGTCCCTGCACCCTCACCCGATTCCACCGCAGAAGCGAGGGTCTCGTGAACACCTTTGTTCTGCCGCTCGATGTGCTGGGCAGCAGCTTCAAGGGCAAGGTATACTCCCTGCATGCCCGGCATACCGCACCCGAAGGCCCCACGGTTGACCCCAACCTGCTTCCCAAGAAAAAATGAGTAACAGTCCTGAACAGGAATACGAAGCCGGAGCCGCGGCATTCAGGGCAGGTAAAGCCGCCGAAGGCGCTGAACATCTGCGCAACGCAGCCTTTGCCGGACACGCCGAAGCGCAGAACCAGCTGGCGCGCGTCTACTTCGCCCAGCTCAAAAGCCGCGAAGACCTCATCTCCCTGGAATCAGCCGCGCAGAACGGTGACCATGTTGCCCTCTTCGTGCTGGCCATGTGCCTCATCGAAGGGCGCCTCATGGAGAAGGATACCGATAAAGCACTTATCGCGCTCAAACATGCTGCGGCCATGGGCAATATCATGGCTGGCAACATGCTGCAGCAAGCCTCATAAAGGCAGCCACGCTACAAACAGAAGATAAAAACAGCCTCATTCCTGCCCGGAATGAGGCTTCTTCGTTCAACAGGCAACCAACCCTCCTCCTCAGGAGCCGGAAATCACCAATCCCTGCACGCTCCCCATACCCAGAGTCTTATTCAAGGCCCGGATAATCTGCGGCTTCAGGCGCGTAATCTCGTAGCGCACCGTCGGGTGGTTCACGCGGATACGCGCACGTCCCTTTGCCACCCCCACCAGGCTGGAAACAGAAGCCAACGCTGCCCCCACGGCATGCACCCAGGCCTCGGCCAGCAACTCAGGAGCCAGCGTATCTTCCTGCAAATCAAGCTCACTGAGCAGCTCCCCCAGCAGAGATTCCATGCTGCGCTGGTTGGCAGAGGGATGCAGCGAGCTGCCACTACCAAAGAAATCAGCCATCGTCTGCTCGCGAGCCCCGCTACGCAGTCCGCCGGCACGCACCGCTCGTTCCCCCACGCCATCGGGCATTTTCTGCATGAAGAAACGCTTGCGGGGCTTACGCCCGACAGGAGGTGCAGCCAAGGGCGGCTCCTGCGTATTCCGTTTCTTTCGGGGTGATGCCATAAAGGAAGAAAAAGCAGGCAGCCCGGCAAGCCGGGCTGCCCTTCAAATGAATGATTCCGTGGCTTTACTCGCCATCATCGCCGATGGCCTGCACAGGGCAACCCTCCATAGCCTCGGTGCAGAGAGCAATCTCCTCATCGGTTACGGGCTGCTTGGAGACGTAGGAAAGACCTTCGTCATCGTCACGGGCAAAGAAATCAGGGGCGGACTCGCGGCACAGATCGCAGTCGATGCAGTTGCAGTCAACATAGAACTTGCCGGGAACATTCTTTTCAGTCTTATCATCGATATCGGCCATTGTCGTGTATGTAGGGTTGGTACTTCACTATTTATGACCTATTTTTCCCAGAATGCAATCCTTTTTTGTTGCAACGTAGCATTTTTAAGTCCAAAATAAGGTCATGCAAGACCAGGTGGAGAAAAAAGAGCAAGCCATGCGGAAAAAAGATACTCTGTGGGGAGGAATTGCCCTGCTCATCCTCTTCGTGACCCTCGTGGCGTTTTCCATCATCGTAGGGCGCGCCCCCAAGGCCGAATGGCGCAACGCCTACACCAGTTTTCCCTGGGAAGCTGCCGGTGTCTGTATCGATGAGGCAGAGGCCGTCTGGGCTCAATCCAAGGGAGACGCCCGCATGGAACTCCGCACCTACAGCTTCCCTTCCTGCCGTATCAAACTCGACAGCGCCGAGGGAAGCGGCCACCTCTCCATACGCTTTTTCAACCACATCGGTACCCAGATTGGCGACCGCATCCGCATCAGCTACAACAATGGGCAATTCGAATCCATCCAGGGCAATAGTGTCCAGTCCGACGGGAAAGAAGCGAAAATCCGGGTGGAGGACGGATTCAAGACAGCGGACTCATACAAACTCCACCAGATTAATGAGCGGGAAGACTACTGGAAAGTAGAAGTCACCTGCTACCCGGATGGAGGCACCCCCATCAAACTCGGTCACCTGAGCGTTATCCCCCATGACCTCTGATTCCCTCACCAGCCCGCGCTGGCGAACCCGGTTCATCCAGGTTCTGGTCTGTCTTCTGGGCGGAGCCTTCATGGCGCTCGCCTTTCCTCCCTATGACCTCGGCAACCTGGTCTGGGTCGGTCTGCTGCCCCTGCTCTGTGTTCTCTGGAACGGCCGCCGGGGATTCTGGCGTGGAGCTGGTTTCGGCTGGCTTTACGGCATGGGGTGGTACTGCACGAGCTTCTGGTGGATTCATGAGGTCGGGCACGTCTTCCGCATTCCTGTCGCCGTCTTCATCGGCATCGCCTTCCTGCCGCTCATGACAGTCTATTCCTGCCTGGTGGCGCTCTGGTCAGGCCTGGCCAACACACTGCTGAGACCGCGGCTGGAAGAGACTCCCGACACCGCCTCGCTCAAACCCCAACAGAAGCAGCAGGCATGGTCTGCATGGGCCACCCGCGACATGCTCAGCACCCTGCGCTGTGCCATAGGCGGCGGCGCTCTCTGGGTCTGCATCGAATGGCTGCGGGCCAATGGCACACTCGGTTTCAGCTGGAACAGCATGGGCATGGCGCTCTACAACGGGCTCTCCCTCGTGCAATGGGCGGAATTCACCGGCACCGCCGCACTCTCCTTCATTCCGGCCGCAGCCGGCATCATCCTGTGGGGAGCTGCGCGGCGCACCTGGCTGCAATACCGCGCCACAGGCCGGGGCTGCCGCCCCTGGGACTTCTACGCCCTCATCGTCATTCTCTTCATCATGTTCGCAGGCGGGCTGGCGCTCTCCAAGCTTTACTCGCCGCTCACTATGTTCAAGCGCGACGACGTGCTGCAGCTGCCCGTCGTGGGAGTGCAGCTCAACATCGACCAGAGCGAGCGCATCGAAGGGGGCAGCATGCAGCCCCGCCTGTATGGGGAATACCTGCGTGCCACACGCCAGGCCTTTACCGATGTGCAGCAACAGACCATCCGGCAGGCCATGGAAAACCCGGAACTGGCCATCACCCAGCAACTTCCGGTCTGGGTCATCTGGCCGGAAAGCGCCCTGGGCTGCCCCATCCACCTCGACAGCGCCACCGGCCGGCTCATCCCCGACTACTGCACCACGAAGATTTTCTTCGGCGCAGAGGGACTGCCACTCGTCCGCCAGCAGATACATGAAATGGGCGGGCAGGACTTTACCCTCTTCACCGGCACCGACCAGAACATCTGGGCGCCCGGAGACAAGCCCGGCACCCACATCGGCAAGGGCATGTACAACAGCATGGCCATCATCCCCGGCGGGTTCGACAGCATCACCACCGCTTCCAAGCAGCACCTCATGCCCTTTGGCGAATACATTCCCTTTGCCGAAGAAATTGAATGGATCGGCAAACTGTACAGCGAACTCACCGGCACGCAGGTAGGCGAAGGTATACGCCCCGGCACAGGAGATGAGCCTATTCCCACCGTTCTCCCCGGCAGCGGCGAAAGCATCGGCGTCATCCCCGCCATCTGCTACGAAGACACCGTAGGCCGCCTCCTGACCAAATACGCCCGCAAAGGCCCGCAGGTCATCGTCAACATCAGCAACGATGCCTGGTTCGGGCACTCGGCCTGTGGGCAGCAGCAGGCCCGCAACGCTGCGTTCCGCTGCATTGAACTGCGGCGTCCCATGGTACGCGCTGCCAACATGGGCTGCACCAGCGCCATCGCCCCCAACGGAGCCTTCATCCACACCCTGCAGAAGGCCGATGGCAGCCCTCACCTGGCGGGCCACAGCTATGCCGTACTCCCGGTAGACAAGAACGCCCCCCTCACCCTCTATGCCCTGCTGGGTGACTGGGCCGTCATCCTCTGCGCCTTCATTTCCCTTGCCACCACCCTGCCCGCCGCGCTGCAACGCAGGCAGGCCACAACCTCTGCCAGAGCTTAAGCAAGGAAATCTACTTCATCAGAAAGGGGATAGAGGATTCTTCCTCCTTCATCCCCTCAATCACACCGGCATAAGAAGCCTCTCCCCCGCAGGGTGACGTGAACCGCAGCGTATACGTCCCTATAGACTCCCACACCTCGCACTCCAGCACAGCCGTCCTGCGGCTGGTCTTGCGATACTCCACCCGGTTTCCATAAGCGGCAGGAATTTCAGGAAAAGTGCAGACATTTCCCTGAGGAAAGGAGAAACAGATTTTCTCTCCGTTAGCAAAGTGAAACTCCAGCGCCCGTCCCGCCACCGATGCAGGAGCTTCCGGCTTCAAGCCTGAACAACCGGCAACAAACAGAAAACCAAGCAAAACAAAGAAATCTTTCCGGGAACCAGATATCCACATAGTAACTGGCAGATTATCCTTTTTCGCAAAGCGGGTCAAGGCAGAAAAGCAGAACACCCGGATTCACATAGAATCCAGGTGCCGGCATGAAGCGGTTGAACCCCGGCTCAATAAGCGCGGGCCCAGAGAACGCGACGAGTCGTAGGTCGCCCGGTGAGGATGCAGGGAGCAGCCTCGGCTGCTGTACCCATTTCTCCCTGAGGAATGCAGCGGATAGAGATACGCAGGCTCTTGGCAAGTGTTTCTTCCTCATCGGGGCTTCCGTCCCAGGGGCAGAGCAGCCAGTCGGCATCGCCCTCGCCGTTGAAGTTGGCCTTCAGTTCGTCCAGACTATCGCAGGTGCGGATATGGCTGTCGCGGAATGTACGCTGGCGCTGCAACAGGGTATTCTGGATATCTTCCAGCAGGCTGACAGCATTTTCCACCAGTTCGCTTTCGGCGATGAAGCTCTTTTCGTTGCTGGCCTGATCGCGGCGGCAGAGGCATACAGAGCCCTTCTCCAAATCGCGCGGGCCGATTTCGATACGGACGGGAACACCCTTCTTAATCCAGTCCCACTTCTTGGTGCCGCCGTTGATGTCGCGGGTATCAACCTGCACACGCAGAGGCATGCCGTGGAAACTCTGGGCGCTGAGCTTGTCGGCCAGAGCCTGGCAATGGGCAATGATGGCATCCTTGGTCTCGGCCTTGGGCGTCACAGGGATGATGACCATCTGCTTCGGAGCCACACGGGGCGGGCAGACAAGGCCGTCATCATCGGAATGAGCCATGATGAGCGTACCAATCATGCGGGTAGAGACACCCCAGGAGGTCGTCCAGGCATACTGGCGCTCATTGTTGCGGCCAGCAAAGGAAATGTTCTGCGCCTTAGCGAAGTTCTGCCCCAGGAAGTGGGACGTACCCGCCTGAATGGCTTTGCGGTCCTGCACCATAGCTTCTACCGTGAAGGTGCGTACAGCGCCGGGGAAACGTTCATGTTCGGTCTTTTCGCCGGGAATCACATCCACCGCCAGCACATCGCGCTGGAATTCCTCGTACACCTTGTGCATGAGGGCAGTCTCCTCCTCGGCCTCCTCGCGGGTTTCGTGCGCGGTGTGGCCTTCCTGCCACAGGAACTCGGCGGTTCGCAGGAAGATGCGGGGGCGCATTTCCCAACGCATGACGTTGCACCACTGGTTCACCTTGATGGGCAGCTCGCGGTAGGATTCGAGCCAGCGGGAGAACGCCGCACCGATAACGGTTTCAGAAGTGGGGCGGATGACGTATTTGTCCGTCAGTTCGCCGGAGGGAATCATGCGGGTCTTACCGGTTTCCGGGTCCTTGACCGCCTCCAGGCGGTGGTGGGTAACCACAGCGCATTCGGTGGCAAAGCCTTCGGCATGTTCGGCTTCCTTTTCCAGATAGGAAACAGGAATGAGCATGGGGAAGTAGGCATTGGTATGGCCGGTGCGCTTGAAGTCGGCATCAAGCTGCTGCTGGATGAGTTCCCAGATAGCGTAGCCCCAGGGCTTGATGACCATACAGCCTCGCACCTCGGAATTCTCGGCGAGGTCGGCTGCCTTGATTACTTGCTGGTACCACTCAGGGAAGTCCTGTGCGCGCGTGGGCGAAATAGCGTTCTGTTGTGCCATGGCGGGGATTGTAAGGATTGTGAAGAAAAAAGTCAATGAAAATCAGTTCCTCCATGCTGCGGGTCCTGCCGGAGCTTGTGGTTGAGGACGGCGAGCAGCACCATGAAGATGGAGAGCAGCCACAGCCCCAGGACGGCCGAAGCAAGCGCAGCGACAACAGCGGCCGCGAAACTGATGCTGTGCATCTGCGTGCGGGATTTCATGAGTCCCTGCATCATCTGCCCACCATCGAGAGGAAAGATAGGGAGAAGATTGAGAACCGTCCACCAGCAACTCACTTCAATGAGGAAAAAGAATAAGAACATGGCCAGAGGCGGATGATTCATAACCGCTTCTGCCGGCATGTAGCCCAGCGCAAATTCAGATGCGTAGCTCGCCGCAAGCCCGAAACTGCCGATATAGAGTCCCAGTACAATGTAGGCCACAAGGCCGACAGCAAGGGAGGCAAGCGGGCCGGCAGCCGTCATGACCACACCCTGCAGGCGGGTGAGACGCGCCATTTCGTTGGAGCAATCCCCACCCAGCCATGCGAGATAAACGCTGGGCTGACCACCGCCCAGCCTGCGCCCTACCAGTGCGTGGCCCATTTCATGTGCCAGCAGAATCAGGAAGGCCGCCAGGATGAAGAGCAACACGCTGAACAGCTCAATCACGCTGCCAATCATGAAAGCTCCGCCCAGAAAAGCGAGCGTGAGCCACAATGTGGGATGAATGCTTACCTGCACTCCGAATAGCGTGAACCGTATCATTGCGCTCATTCTATGCCCCGCCGGAAGCCCCCGCAAGTCCGCAGGCCGCCATAATCCGCATCATGACAAGGAAATTTATGCCTGTATGAGCCACATTCATGCTTGCGAAATGCTTAAGAAGAGTGTAATATATTGGCAATTCATGGAAGCCGAATACACAGAGGACGACATTCAGACATTGGACTGGCGCGAACACATCCGTCTGCGCCCGGGCATGTATATTGGCAAACTGGGAGATGGCACGATGCCCGATGACGGTTTGTATGTACTGTTGAAAGAAGTCATCGACAACTCGATTGACGAATTCGTGATGGGTATCGGCAAGAAGATACTCGTGAGCATCGACAAGGACGGCCGCTGCGAGGTGCGGGACTTCGGCCGCGGCATCCCGCTGGGCAAACTGTACGAATGCGCTGCCAAAATCAACACCGGCGGCAAATACGACGGCGAAGCCTTCAAGAAATCCGTCGGTCTGAACGGCGTGGGCATCAAGGCAGTGAACGCACTTTCCGAAAGCTTTGAAATCCAGGCCTACCGTGAGGGGCAGACGCGCCGAATCCAGTTCCAGGCAGGTGATGTAGTGGAAGGCAGCGATGTGACCGAACAGACCGACCAGCCGGACGGCACACGCGTGGCCTTCATGGTAGACCGCAGCATCTTTGCTGCCGATGCCGCCTACAACATGGCCTTTGTCGAACGCATGTGCCGCTACTACTGCTACCTGAACACCGGGCTCACCATCAACCTCAACGGCCGCAACATCTCCTCGAAGAACGGTCTGCTGGACCTCCTCAAGGAAGAGATGAAGGAAGAACCGCTCTACGCCCCCATCCACATCTCCGGCAGCGATATTGAAATTGCCATCACTCACGGCGATGATTACGGCGAAGAATACTATTCCTTTGTGAACGGCCAGCACACCACCATGGGTGGCACGCACCAGGCTGCTTTCCGCGAAGCCATTGTCAAGACGCTGCAGGGCTTTTTCAAGAAGAGCTACGAAGGTTCCGACATCCGCAACGGCATCCAGGCCGCCATCAGCATCAAGGTCATCGAACCGGTGTTTGAATCCCAGACCAAGACCAAGCTGGGCAGCAACACCATGGGACCCGGCAAGGAGACTATACGCACCTTCGTGCTGAACTTCCTCGCCCGCGAACTGGATAACTACCTGCACCGCCACCCGGAAATCGGCGAGGCGATGGAGGAGAAAATCAAGGAAAGCGAAAAGACCCGCAAGGAAGTAGCCGGCGTCACCGGCAAAGTAGCCAAGGAACGCGCCAAGAAAGCCAAAATCCACACCCGCAAGCTGCGCGACTGCCGCGTACACTACGATACAAAGCACAAGCGGGCCAAAGACACCATGCTCTTCATCACCGAGGGTGACTCCGCCTCCGGCTCCATCACCACCGCGCGCGATGCCGAAACCCAGGCCGTCTTCTCCCTGCGCGGCAAACCCGCCAACAGCTTCGGCATGAACCGCGCCGCCCTCTTCGAGGAAAAGCGCAACGAAGAGCTGGACTTCCTGCACCTGGCGCTCAACATCGACCGCAGCATGGAAGACCTGCGCTACAACAAAGTCATCATCGCGACCGATGCCGATGTGGACGGCATGCACATCCGCCTGCTGCTGCTCACCTTCTTCATCCAATACTTCCCTGACCTCATCCGCGAGGGGCATCTCTTCATCCTGCAGACCCCTCTCTTCCGCGTGCGCAATAAGCAGAAAACCATTTACTGCTACTCCGAGGCCGAGCGCGATCACGCCATCAGGCAACTAGGCCGCAACCCCGAAATCACCCGATTCAAGGGACTGGGTGAAATCTCACCCTCCGAATTCAAGGCATTCATCGGTGAAGATATCCGGCTGGAGGAAGTCACGCTGGAAAACGCCCACAACCTCAAGGACATCCTGCGTTTCTACATGGGTGACAACACCGATGACCGCCGCCAGTACATTGTAGACAACCTCCGCATTGAAGAAGACCTGGCATAAAATATGAAAAAATGTCTTTTAATAGTGCTTGCTCTTCTTCTGGCAGGCATCCCCCGAGTCTTTGCTGAGTGGGTTCCTCGTGGTTTCTGCTACGTGTGGAATGGAGAAAATCCACCCAGTGGAGCACCAGATGACATGCTCACCGGCGTGTTCTACGATTTCAACCGAGCCACCGATGGTGAGTTATATTCCTATTCAGGGATATACACTCAAGGCAAAAAGGATTTAAAAACTGCAACCCGGATAAAAAAATCCGGCGCGGTTAATCCCACCAACAGCCCGGATAGCTATGGCCAGTTTGCTTATATCATGCGAGAATTGGCAAAAGGCCGCTCCAATCACCTGAAACCATACTACAAATATCCATACACGGTGGCGGCTCCCCATTTTTACCTGGCGCCTATCAATTTTGAATCGCTGAATGAAGAACTGAACGGCGCACATAATGCCAAATCGAGTTCCTCCGATATCATCTCATCCAATAACAACAAAAAGGCAACGGCGAAAGGTTCTGGCAACGTCGAGCAACTCAACAATTCGTATATCGGCGTATTCAAAGGCCGTGTTATCGCACCCAGGAGCATGACTTTCCGCTTTTTTGGCATCGGCGATGATACGATTCTTGTCCGTTTCAACGATAAATTAGTCCTGGAATCCGGCTATGTTCGAACCACTTTATATGACGGCGACGGCAAAAACAGCAAAAAAAGCCATACAGAAAGCTTTTGGCAATACTATCAGGATATGGCAGCCGGAAAGATTAAAGAAAAACAAGATTACCTGATACTCCAACTGAAAAGCGCCCCCTTATGCAACATTGCATTCGGTGGTCTTATCGGCGGCCATCCCATCACTGTAGAGAAAGGAAAAGCATACCCCATTGAAGTAATCATCGGCAACATAAGCGCTCATGCCTGGTACTACCTGCTCACCCAGGAAGTGACAGACGGAAATGATGCACCCTTGCACTTATTCCGCACCAACACAGATGAGCCCACCCGCCCGCTTTCGTTCCATCAATTCGACCGCAGGAAACACGGCACTGTATTCTTTAAAGAAGACGGCGTGGCCTACACTACAGACTCCATGGTCTGGAAAATTGCAGGCAAATCCTCTAAGGACAAGAAACAAAAAAATAAGTTCCGTAAAATCAACTGAACATGAACCTTTATTCAATTGCTGTCATCCTGAGCGCAACGGCTGCACTTCTTCCCACATATGGAAACTGGGAGAAACGCCCGGTTGGCTATGTATGGACAGGCGAAGAAGAAGCAGACAAAACACCGGAAGGTTTGCTGCGCGGCACTATCTACGACATCAAGCGCGACCGTAAGGGAAAGCTCAAACCTCAAGTGCAACAGCACGCCGGAGACTGGTGGAACCATGTACGCAACGATTACATGGAGACCATGAAAGACATCATGGCCCGGCGACATAGTGACATTAAATACAATTACGAATACAAGGTTCCTTGCGCCGTAGGGCACCTCTATCTCCAGCGCCGCTATGGTGTGAACATGGATGGCGAACTTGATCTGGCACAAGGCTCGAACGCAGTAGATGCAGCTTCCGATTTTGTGAGTGAAAGCAACCAGGCCATCCCCGGTGGGTGGATTGGCCTGTTCAAAGGCCGGGTTACAGCCCCTAAAACCATGAAGTTCCGCTTTGTCGGTTCGGCAGATGATACCCTCATTGTGCGATTCGGAGGCAAAGTGGTGCTGGAATCCGGCTATGTGCTGCCCAGCGTCTTCACGGGCAACAACAGCGATGAAGCCTTTTCCAAAGGAACAGATAAGCAGTATATACAGAACATTCGTGCAGGAAAAGACCCGAAGCACAAGGATTACAGCCTGATTCAGCTCAAAAGCACCAAGTTTTTCAATGATTCCTTCGGCGGTCTCATGGGTGGCACGCCTGTAAGTGTCAAACAGGGAGAAACCTATCCCATCGAAATCATCATCGGCGAGTGCGGACGGCATGGTTTCTACTACCTCCTGACCCAGGAAGTCACAAAAGACAACAAAGCTCCGCTCATGCTCTTCCGTACAAATGAGGACTGGCCCGTGTCTCCCCAGGAAGGAGAGCCGGGTCCAGCCTACAGCAAGGATTCCCCCATCTGGAAAACAGCTGAGGCAAAAACCAGGAAAAAGAAGAAATAAGATTTCTATTCCACGGCACGTGAAAAGAACGTGCCGTTTTTCTTTGACTTCGCAGCAAGCATGGTGTAGTATACGGAGAATACCGCTTTTACCATGAAAACACTCATCATTGCCCGCCACGGCAACACTTTTGCCAAAGGAGAAACTCCCACCCGCGTAGGCTGCCACACCGACCTCGAACTCGTAGAAGAAGATCGCGGTAAAGGTGTAGGCCTGTACCTCAAGAAGCTCGGCCTCGTCCCTACCCGTATTCTGGCTGCCCCCCTCAAGCGTACCCTGGGCACCGCAGCCCTCGCTGCCGAGGCCGCCGGCTGCACCTGCCCGGTGGAGCCCGACCACCGCTTCATCGAAGTCGATTATGGTCCCGATGAAAACAAGACCGAGGAACAGGTGATGGCCCGTCTGGGTGCAGAAGCCGCCAAAGCCGAGGGAATCGACCCTGCCACCCTCACTCCCGCAGAAATAGAGGCAAAAGGCGCCGCCATCATCGACAAGTGGAATGCCGATGCTACCGTCCCCTCCGGCTGGAAGGTGGATGTGCAGCAGATCCGCGATAACTGGATGAGCCTGGCCTCCGAAGTGAAGGAGGGCGAAATCATGCTCTGCGTCTCTTCCAACGGCACCATCCGCTTTGCTCCGGTCATCACCGGTGATTATGCTGGTTTCTGCGCGGAACACGACATCAAGGTGGCTACCGGCGGTGTCTGCATCTTCACCAGCGAAGACGGCAGCACCTGGACCTGCACCGAGTGGGGCACCAAGGCCTTCAAGAAAATCTAACCCCGGATATACCAGCTATGATTCAGAAACTCAAACCCGCCTGGATTGACGAATTCAAGAAATTCGCCCTCAAAGGAAATGTTGTGGATATGGCCGTCGGTGTCATCATCGGCGGTGCTTTCGGCAAGATTGTCACCTCCCTTGTCAATGACATCATCATGCCGTCCGTCTCCATGCTCACCGGCGACACCAAGAACCTGGCCGAACTCACCTATGCCCTCAGCGCAGAAGAAGGCGCCCCGGTCATCAAATACGGTGTATTCTGCCAGACCGTGCTGGACTTCCTCATCATCGCCCTCACCATTTTCTGGGCGGTGCGTCTGGTCTGCAAACTCCGTGTGAAGCAGGAAGAACCCGCAGCCCCCGCTCCGGCTCCGGAGCCTCCTCCCACCCCGGAGGATATTCTGCTGCTGCGTGAAATCCGCGACGCCCTCAAGAACAAGTGAATAAAAAACAACTCATCGCCAGGGTTCAGCGTTACATGGGCCCCGGTGCAACCCGCAACACCGCCTCTGCAGCCGTAGAGGCGGTGCTTTCCTCCATCCAGATGGCCACCGCCAGCCCCGATACGAAACTGCACATTGCACGTTTCGGCACATTCGAGCGCGTGGAACGCCCTGCCCGCCAGGGATTCGACATCAATACCCGCAGCATGCGCACCATCCCGGCCAGAAGCCAGCTCACCTTCAGGCCATCGCAGAATCTCCGGCCCTGAACACCCGGTTTACGAATCCATCAATCCTTGGCCGATTTGGGGTCGAGAGCATCGCGCAACCCATCACCCAGGAAATTGAGTGCGAGGAGCGTGAGGCAGAAGAAGAGCGCCGGGAAGAACAGGAGTTCAGGCGTTGCTTCCATGCGGTCAGCCCCCTCCTTGATAAGCGTTCCCCAGGAGGAATTGGGAGCGCGTACTCCCAGCCCGATAAAGGAAAGGGTGCTTTCCGTCAGCATGATTCCGGGTACAGCCAGAGTCGTGTAGACCACGACCGTACCGAGTAGATTGGGAGCAATGTGGCAGAACAGGATGCGGAAATGCCCCAGACCGAGCGAGCGGGCCGCCAGCACATATTCCTGCGACTTGATTTCGAGGCACTGGGTACGCACAATGCGAGCCAGCGTCAGCCAGCCCAGCGCGCCGATAGCAATGAACAGCGGGACAAGCCCCAGAACAGGGGCAACACTTTCACGGCTCCAGCCGGTGGTGCTGACTACCCAGTTGGTCAGCTCGCGGCTGGGTGTCTCAATGCTCAGCGAGAACACAATGACCAGCACAATGAACGGCAGGGCGAAAAGCACATCCACCGTACGCATCATGAGCGCATCCGTCCGACCTCCTATATAGCCGGAGACAAGACCATAGCTCAGGCCGATGAGGAATGAGACAAGCGTGGCCACCAGCCCTACCAGCAGGGAAATGCGCCCCCCGTACAGCACACGCGCCAGCAGGTCGCGGCCAAGCTGGTCTGTGCCGAAGGGATGCTCCCAGCTGCAATCTGCCGCGATATCCGCCAGATTGGTGGCATTAGGATTAGCAATGCAGGGGAAGAGAGGCAGCAGAAAACAGCTGCCCGCCATGAGCAGCAGAAAGACGAGTGAAACCATGGCGGCACGATTACGCAACAGGCGGCTGCGCGCATCCTTCCACAGGGAATTGCCTTTTTCGTAATTCATATTCATCATGCAGCACCCTGCGAACGCAGGCGTGGGTTGAGGGCGACCAGCACGAGGTCTACCACGAGGTTAGCCACAACAATCAGGACGCCATAGCAAAAGACAAGCCCCTGAATGAGGAAGTAGTCACGGTCGGTGGTGGCATTGACGAAGTGGAGTCCCATGCCGGGCACCTGAAAACAGGTTTCCACCACAAACGAACCCGTGATGAGAGCAGCAAAGGCAGGCCCCAGATAGGAAACGGCTGGCAGCAGGCCGCTGCGTAAGGCATGCACAAAGAGCAGACGCCCTGCCCGCACCCCCTTGGCGCGGGCGGTGCGGATAAAGTCGGCCGAAAGCACCTCGACCATACCACCGCGGGTCAGACGCGCCAGATAGGCTGCATTGATAAGCCCCAGCGTGAGAGCCGGCAGCACAGCGCAGAACGGGTCATCCCACCCGGCCACACTCAGTCCGGGGACATGCATGCCCAGACTCAGGCCGAAGAGGGGGGCTATGACAAAAGCCGGTATACAGATACCTGCCATAGCCAGCAGCATGAAGAGAGCATCGGGCCAGCGGTTGCGCCAGTAGGCCGCCATCATTCCCATCGGTATGCCCAGCACAATGGCCACAGCCATGCCCAGCACGCCCACATAGAGCGATACCGGGAACGCCTGGGCAATGATGTCACTCACCTGAACCCCCTCCCGCACCAGCGAGGGGCCGAAATCGCCGCTGAACAGAATCCCTTTCCAGTAGTTGGCATACTGCACCAGCGCGCTCTGGTCCAGCCCATAGAGTGCATTGAGCTGAGCCACGACATGCTCCGGCAGTTTTCTTTCCCCCAGGAAAGGATTGCCGGGCAGCAGGCGCACCAGAAAGAAAGTGATGGTCTGCAGCACGAATATCACGAGGCATCCCTGCCCGAGTCGCTTGAAAAGAAGTCGGAACACGGTGGAAATTACGAATTACGAGTTACGAATTACGAGTTGAGAGTTGAGAATGATGGATGATGATTATTCCCTATTCCGTTTTTCCTTATTCACTTTCACTGCATCGAGGGGGTGATTATCCAGCAGCAGCGGATACCAGCCGCTCACGGACGGAGATTTGAGATAGGTACGCTGGCTCCAGTACAGAGGAATGACAGGCTGCGCTTCGAGCATGAGCCGCTCTGCCTCGCGCAGGTGGGCGCGCCGTTCCTCTGCCGAACCGGTGGAGCGGGCGGCAGCCAGAGCAGCATCGCAGGCAGGGCTTCCCCAATGGGTACAGTTGTTGCCTCCACCGCTGCGCCACAGCTCCACAAAGGTGGCGGGGTCAAGGTAGTCGCCACTCCACGAAGAGGAGGATATGTCGTAGTCGCCATTCTGCTGAGCCGCCTTATAGGCCGTCCATTCACAAGCTCGGATTTCGACATGGATACCCAGTTCCTTCTGCCACATGGCCTGAATCGTCTCGGCCATGACGCGCTGCACATCACGGCTGGTAGTCATGATTTCCAGCGTCGGGAATCCCGCTCCATCCGGAAAACCGGCCTCGGCCAGCAGGCGGCGGGCCTGCTCAGTCTGCAGCCGCCGGTGAAAAGCGGCAGGCTGCTCCACAGCATACCCGGCTCCGGGTGGGGTGAAGGATGAGGCCGGGCAACCGGCACCGCGCACCACGTCCCGCACGAGTGATTCACGGTCGATAGCCATGGAAAGCGCCCGGCGCACCCGCACATCATCCAGCGGCGGACGCTTCGTATTCAGGCGGTAGAAGATGGTGCAGTAGTAGGCGTCCTGACAGTAGGCATCCGGGCGCTTGCCACGAGCCACGCGCAGCAGCTCCGGCGGCACATTGTTCGTGATATGCAGCTTGCCGTCCATGAACATGCGGGTTTCCGTATAGCCGTTCACAATGGGCAGGAAACGGATACCCCGGTTCTTCACCTCACCGGCACGCCAGTATCGCGGATTAGCCGCCACAGACAGATAGTCATTGAAATGGTGCGACTCCAGCACATAAGCGCCATTCCCCACCCAATTCCCCACACGGCTCCACAGACTGCGGCGGTCAAGCATGCCGCCGTGAGCCTCCACCGCATGCGCCGGTACCGGGCACCAGGTGAAATGCAGCAACAGGTGCAGCAGGTGGGGAGTCGGACCGCCCAGCTGCAGCTTCAATGTGCGGGCATCCAAGGCTTTCACCCCCACCTGTTCCCAGGGGCATCTGCCGTGGTTATAGGCTTCGGCATGCCGCAGGGGATAGAGCATTTCGGCATATTTGCCACCAAACTGCGGGTGCAGCAGGCGCTGGTAGGCATATTCAAAATCATGCGCCGTCACCGGCCGGCCATCGCTCCACTCTGCCTCACGCAGATAAAAGATCCACTCCGTAGCATCGGCATTATGCTCCCAGCACTCTGCCATGCCGGGGTGAATACGCGTTTCGTCCTGTGCATCCGGGCGCACCAGTCCCTCCAGCAGAGTGGCAATTATCTTGCCATCGGCCACGGCCGTGGCCTTGTGCGGGTCGAGGCTGAGGGGTTCCTGGTTATTCCCTATGATGAGGATGCCCTGCTCTGCAGCCTTTTCTGCCGAGCTGCGGGAATCACCGCAGCCTGTCAGCAGCAGGGCGGCAAGAGTCACGCAGATGGTCGGCAATATCTTCACGCGCTCCATTCTACCACAGCCGCGCGCGCGTGCAAGGGCGCAATGCGTCAATCTTTGTGTAGATTCCGGCAAAAAAATCCGTTCTTTTAACTGGATTTTCCGCGCACGCACGCTTATACTATCGGGGAATCCCGATTTAACCCCATTCGACATATGAAAAAAATTGCACTTATTCTTGCCATCGCTGCCGTGGGCAGCGCCTCTGCCGCCATTACCCTGCCCACCAGCAAGGCTGAAATGAAATCTGCTGTGGCTGAAAAGATTGCCGCCCAGAAAGCAGCCGACACCGCCAAAAAAGACGCCGCTCAGAAAGCCATCAGCGACGCCATTTCTGAAAAGGCCACTGCCGTCACCAGCAAAGTGACCGAAACCCAGGCTCAGATCGATGCGGCCAAAAAGACAGTAAGCGATGCCAAGGCCAGGATTGACGCCCTCAAGGAATCCAGTGATTCCACCCCCTCTGTGGAACTGGAAAAGCCCTCCATCGAAATCAACGAGTCCGGCATCCAGCTCAAGAAGCCCAGCCTGAAGCTTAAATAAGCATTCAGCCTTTACTGCAAACGCCCGGAAAACTCCCGGGCGTTTCTCTTGACGGCAATATATCATTGACAATCTCCCCCGGCATCCCTAGAATAGGGGTGTGGAGTGTCACCGATTCCACTCTGTTTTCTCTGTCATTATTTCTCTCCAGTTCCCTCCCACGCATATGTCTCCCAAACTTAAGACCTTTCTCGAACGCGGCTTCAGCACCATTGTCCTGCTTTCCCTGCTCGGCGGTGCCGTAGCGTGGAACGAACCCATCGGTTATGCCGGGCTTATCTGCGTACTCTGCAACCTGACCAGCTGGGAGTGGTTCAACATGCTCAAGGGGACCAATGCCAACCGTCTGCTGGCGCTCGTGGCAGGCATCATCTACCCCTGGCTGCTGGCTTTCGTATGCCTGCAACCATCCTTCCCCATGTCCGACATCTCCTTCGCGCTGGGCATCCTTGTTCTCTACACGCTGCTGGCGTTCTGCGGCCAGCTTTTCCGCATGGATTACCGCGGCCGCACCGGGGCTGAAATGATGGACGGCATGGGTCTCACCCTGCTCTCTTTCGTCTACCCGGTTTGGATGTTCTGCTTTGCCCTCATCTGCCTGGGGAATGAAGCCAGCATCCGTGCCATGCTCTGGCTGGTACTCTTCACCAAGATGAGCGATATCTGGGCTTACATGAGCGGCGTGCTGCTGGGTGGCAAGTTCATCAGTCGCAAGTTCAGCCCCAGCGTTTCCCCCAAGAAGACATGGGAGGGCATCATCGGCTCCATCATCATCACCCTCAGCGTCGGTCTCATCCTGCTGCCCACACTCAACCTCTTCACGTGGGAAGAAATCTCCGGCATCTCGTTCCTGCTCGTGTATATTCCGATGGGACTCCTGCTCTTCTTCCTCTCCGTGTGGGGTGACCTCGCCGGCTCGCTCATCAAGCGTGGTCTGGCGGTGAAGGACAGCGGCTCCCTGCTGCCCGGCATCGGTGGTATCTTCGACCTGATTGACTCCCCTGCCTTCACGGTTTCTGCCTGCATCTGCGTGGCCCCGGCTATCGCCATGCTGATGAGCCTGTTCTGATATTCCGACTCCTGCATGCCCTCCCGAATTCCACTTCTCATCAACCCGAAGGCCGGCAGCCTGTTCCGCTCCGGCTTCAAGAAGTGGCTCAAAGCGCACCGCAGCGAGTTCCGGCTCGTTCCCACCCGCAGCGCAACGGATTTAACCGAAAAAGCCGCCCGACTCGCCCGGAAAGGAGCCAGCGTCGTCGCGGCGGCCGGGGGAGACGGCACGCTGATGGGCGCAGCGGCGGGACTCGTCGGGACAGATACCGCGCTGGGAGTGCTGCCCTGCGGCACCATGAATGTCTTTGCCCGCGAACTGGGTATCGGGTCGCGGCGGTTCGACCGCGCCCTCGCCGCCATGAAAGGCAGCGAAACGCAGGAGGTGGATATCTTCACCGTCAACGGCAGACCCTTTCTGCAGATGGCCGGTTTCGGGCCAGATGCCCGTGTGATTGAACTTATCACCCCATTGCTGAAAAAGCGCATGGGGGCAGCAGCACATGTGGTCACCGGCATCAAGGTGGCCATGGAAAATCCGCCCATGATTACCATGAACCTGCCGGATGGGGAAGAACTGCGCGGCACGCAGATTATCCTGGGCAACGGCAAGCGCTACGGTGGGGAGGCCCATCTCTTTGCCGAAGCCGCCTACGATGACGGGAGACTGGATGCCGCCATCATCAACCAGGAAAACATTGCCATTCTGTTTGAAGTCCTGGGGCTGATGGCCTCCCGCGGTGCCACGCAGCGCAACATATCAGACTTCACCGCCCTGCGCCGCATCAAAAACTGCACCATCACCGCAGACAACCCGCTCCCCTACCAGCTCGACGGAGACTACGCGGGTACGCTGCAACCGGGCGAACAACTGATTATTGAAAGACTGCCCCATAAACTGAAAGTCAGGATTCCGGCAGCTGTAGAAGAATCCAGCCCCCTGGAACGCATCCTGACACATCCCCTGCTTGTCTCCCTGCGGGGCAGAATCAACCTCGTGTTGTAAAAAAACTTTGCTTATTCCTGTGTTTCCACAGGCTGTTCCTGCGCCTGTTTTTCCGCTTCCTGCTGTTCATGCAACTGCTGTTCGTACTGCTGCTGAAGCTGCTGCAACTGCATCTGCACCTCGTTGAGGAGAAGCTGCATCTGCGCGGACTGCTCCTGAGCAGCCCCTGCAGCATCCGGGGTGGGAGCTTCTGCTGCCATGGGCGCTGGTTGCACTTCTGCCGACGGTGACGGAACAGTCTTTTCCTCCTCAACAGCAGCCGTCTGAGGCGCAGGCTCCACCTGCGGCACTTCTGCCGCCGCCACGACCTGCTCTTCGGCGGCCACAGGGGCAGGAGCGGCCGCATCAGCAGACGCTTCTGCTGGCGCTGTCTCACATGCGGAAGAAGGCACGGCGGGGGCAGGAACTTCTGCCGATGCCACAGGCTTGCGGTGCATGGGGGAATCCGGATGTACCAGAGCCCCACGGGATTTCAGATAGGCACACAAGGCACGCGATGCCTTGGAACGATAGCGGTCATAATGAATCCGCAGAGAATTACCACGGCGATTCAGCGCATTCACATCAGCACCGGCATCAATGAGCAGGCGGGCAATCTCGATGGCCGCCTCCGGGCTGTCCTTGCGACGCGCCGGGATATTGAAAAGAGGCTCCTGCCCGTAGCGGCGGGCGCGGGGAGATACCTCAATGCTGGCACCAGCCTCCAACGCAAGCCGCACCCCTTCGACATCGCCCTTGCGAATGAGGTCGAGCAGCGGTACGCGCCCGGCCATCGCCTTTTTCGCATCCGTCCCCTCCGTGGTCTCCCGGCGGGTCACACCGTGCAGGCTGAGATGCTGCACCAGGTCTTCGCTGTACCATTCCCAGTTGAGTGGCCACGCCGCCATACGGGCAGGCAGGTTCTGCTCACCGAACTGCAGCAGCAGCAGGCGCATTTCGTGATTAAAATCCTGATTCCCCAACTCACAGAAAGGCGTAGTCGTCACCACACGATTCCCCTTCCAGGTCGTCATCGGAGCATCCGGGTTGGCGCCCTTCTCCAGCAGCACACGGGCCATACGCACACGGGCTGCCGCAGAACGCGGTGTCATGAAGCGCACCAGAAGCCCCAGCGGGGTATCGCCCACATAGCCGAGCTGCTGCCAGTCTCCGGGGCGGCTATCGACCGCCACACCTTCCTCCATCAGCTTGGCAAAGAGGGATTCATCGGCATATACACAAGCAGCCTGCAGGGCACAGAATCCGCTCGGAGAAATGCTGGCGGCATCCCCTGTGTTCATCATCCCATACAGCAGCTCCGGCATTTCGCTCTGCCAGCTCCATTGGCCGCGGTAAATACCCGAATTCTGTTCCACCATCTGGGGGGAATTGTCATGAGGGTCATTAGTAGGGCGCACGTCGGCAATACCAGTTCGACCGGCCAGCAGGTCCAGAGAGGAATAATTCTCTACGCTCCACTCCGCAGCAAGAAGCAGGGGGGAACACATGAACAGAGCCGTGGCAGAAAGGAACCTCATACAAGAACTGCCCTATTGTGGAGTATGAAGTCCGAAGCGTCAAGCTCATTCTCTGACTTCCCCTTTCCGGACGCAGGGACATATTCCGCACTTCCGGCTTGTACTGCCACGCCGATATGCTACAATCCAGAGGCATGAGATGTGCCCGCCTAGCCCTGCCCCTCGTTCTTGCTGCCAGCATGCTGCTTTCCTGTGCGCCGCAGGATAAGGGACACGCCACCCCCGAAGCCGCCGCCGAACTGGCCCTCATCAGTTCGGCGCTGCCGGAAATCGGCATCGATGAGATTCTGGAACTGCCCGCAGCGGATGAGATTCACCTCCTGCTGGCCGATTTTGCTGCTCAAGCAGATGCCCGGCTGGCTTCTTCCCCCTCCGGCATCACCATGCTGCACCTGGCCTGCCTGTTCAAAAAGCCGGAACTGGCCCGCTGCCTGTTACTGGACAAGGCAGACCCCAATGCCGTCAGCGCCCAGGGCGATACCCCGCTGGGGCTTGCTGTTGCCCTGCGAGGCGCAGAGGATGACACCGTCACCGCCGATACCCTTATCCGCCTCATTGACATTCTGGTGGCAGGCGGCGCCGATATCACCCGCAACACGGCAGAGGACATGCCCCTTCTCAACTACGCCGGGCTGAACTGCTTCAGCGAAGACGTGTTCCTGCACTTGCTGGAACTGGGCTGCCCACAGGATGAAACCAGCTGCCAGGCGCCCGCCATGATGGGCTGGAACACCGCCCTGAAACGCATGCTGGAGGCCGGAGCCGGAGATGCTCCCAACGCCAGAGAAACCATGCTACTGATGGCTGCGGCCAACCTGCATGCCGATACGGTGAAACTGCTGCTCGATGCCGGGGCCGATGTGAATGGGGGACAGCTTGCCGGCACCACCCCGCTGCTGGAGGCTGCCGGGCATCTTCTTTCCCCCGCAGAAGAAGATGAACCCGCCCACAAAGCGATGATTCTGGATGTCTGTGCCCTGCTCATCAAGCGCGGGGCAGACCCCTACCTGGCCGAAGTCCGGCAGGAAGAATCCGTGGCCTTCTGCGCGGCCGATATTCTGAGCAGGGATGCCGCAACCCTGACGGCGCTGAAAGAACGGGGCGTGGAGCTTACCCCCCGCACCATTGCCTTCACCCAGGGGGTAGAGCTGCTGGAAGCCATCGGCAAAGCAGGCGCGCTGGAACAGCAGGTGCCTCCGGAATCCTTTGAGGCCATCGCCCAGGTATTCACCCCCACGCCGGAAATGCGCCTGCACCCCCTGTACCACGAAGTGCTGCCCATGGCGGTAGATATGCTGCACAGCATCAACCCGGCGCGCACCTCGCAACTGGTGGCGGCCATGCCAGAATGGAGCAGCCGGGAGGCATGGGAAAAGGGAGCGGGTTCACACCTGCTGCAGGAAATCGTGAAATGTGAGCAACTGGTACTGCCCAAGGCTATTCTCTGCCTAGCTGCAGAACACCGCCTGCAGGCAGGCGCCGTCGATGCCGCCGCCGAACTGGTCGAGCTACTGGCTCGCTGCCCGGATGCCCAGGCTGAACTGGAACAATACGCCCGCCACGAAGCCCTCTGTTTCCGCGCCGGGGCTATGGCCGCCAGACTCCGCCAGGCAGGGCTTCCCACTCCGCGCGACGGCGATGTGGAACTCTGGCTCACCAACCGCAGCCAGACGGCCGATTCCCCCGCCGTGCAGAAAGCCCTGCTGCTCACCTCGCTCTCCCGCCTGTGGTACGGCGACATGCTGCCGGGTGAACAGGAGCAGATGCTGACCGCCATGGAGGAAATCGGGGCTGTGGAGGCCGCCTCCCACTACCGGGCCATCGTACAGGCCATGGATGACCCCGATACGCTCGACAAGCTCACCGAAAACAGCGATACCTGGAAGTTTGAACTTGAAATCGCCACCGGGCGCTTCATTCTGGAGAACGCAGCGGCCTTTCTTCGTCCTGCCCCGGAAATTACAGATTGACAGGCGCGGCATTTTCCTTTAAATTCATAGGAGCTGATGGGTATTTTCCGAAAATGGGTGCTGGTCTTCTGTGCGGCGGGATACGCCGCAGGGGCGGAGCCTGCTCCCGCAGCCCCCCCCCCTGGCGCGGCCAGTCTGGTTCCCCAGCTGCTGCACTCCGTCTCCTACTTGCTGGACGAGGACACTCAGGGAGATACCCTGCTGCTCCGGGCAGCACGCGGTGCCTATAACATGCCCGGCGCCGCCCGTGCCCAGCTGTTCGACCCTTTCATCACCCAGCTGCTGCACCTGGGGCACGACCCGCTGCATGAGAACAAGGCTGGTTGCAACACCGTGTTCTACCTGGCCGGCATCCCCGACCTGTACCGCCAGCTGCAGGAACAGGAACTGCTGCCGCGCGAGCTGGCACTACGCATTCCTCATGAAGAAGGCGCCCTGCTCCGCTACATGAAACTGCGGAACAACCAGGCTCTGCTGGCCAAAGCGCCCGGCAGCCGCGAATACCTCACCCGCCGCTATTGCGCCCCTGCACTGATCCGGACGGAACGCCTCGTCCGCAGCTATCTGGGAGCCACCACCCTCTCCCGCATTCCGGCCGATGCGCTGGCTGACTGCCTGGCTTTCATGCACCTGGCCAACCCCGAATTTGCCAACAGGTTCGTGAACTCTCTGACTGTATGGGAACATGGCGAACACTTCCTGGAAGAAATACCGGCCCACCTGCTGGCCACGCTCCGCAGCATGGATTGGCAGGTTGACCCGGAGCTGCTCCGCAGCGCGCTGCACAAGCTGGGCACCATGCTCCCTGTAAGCAAGGACGACATGATTGAATGCGCTGCCTCTGCCCCCATGTCACGCATTCTGGAAATGCTCACCAGGCAGGAGGGAGAACGCGCGCTGCCGGAGCTTCAGCAATATGCCGCCGCTTTCGACCCGGAAATCGTCCACACTTCGCTGGCGCTGCAAATGAAGCTCAAGGGGCTTCCCCTGCCCACAGAACCACGCTTTGCCGAGTTCACCACCCCGGAGCTGGTTGAAATCCGTGAAGCCATCCTGGTGGATGCAGCCATCCGCTACGGACGCATGGAACAACTCTCCGCCCGGCAGCTCACCACAGCCGCTGGCATCCTCCGCAAACACAACATGCCCCATCATGCCGAAATGATGGAAGTCATCGTGGAAGGAGACACCATCAGCCTGCGCCCGGAACTGAGACCGGCTTTCCGCACCCGCTACGAGGAACTGCGCGAGACAGCCCCGCATGTCAGCCTGCTGTTGTACCTGATGGAACACCAGGAACTGCTGCAAGCCTCCAGGGAGGTGCAACCATGAGCAGGCTTTCCGTCTCATTCCGGCGCACCCTGCTGTTTCCTGTCCGTCTGCACATCATCTGCACCCTCATCGGACTGGGTGCCTGTGTCCCCATCCTCTTTCCCGAATCATGCCCCCCGCAGCAGGCTGAAGACATCATCAGTTCGGCTGGCATCGCCGTTCTCGGCGCAATGGGCATTTCCTGCGCCTTCATGCTGCTGGCCGTCGTCATCCACATGCTGCGCCTGAGCAACACTCGCGCCTTCAGCCAGTTCCTGCAATGGGCGCTCGTCTGGGGCATCGGGGTCGCGTGCTTCGTCATGCTGGCCATTGCCGCCGATATCCAGCCGCCCCGGGTCAGCGAGGACAATGCCCTCATCCAGACCACCGACACCCTCTATCCCGCCCACGACCAGCTCAATGGCCCGGCCTCTCTGGTCATTCCCATTGAAACCAAAGGCATCGACATCGCCCACGTTGCCGAGACCCCGAACCTGAGCTATCTGGAAACACAGCACGAACAACTGCTCAAGGATTATCTCGACCATTCCCCCCGCTGGTCCGGACAAGACGGCGATGATACCTTCTACACCAAACCCGGGCACCTCGTCATGGTGCCCCCCTCATCGGGCGGCACCCCCGCCTTGGTGCATGTATGCTTCCGCCGTCTGGTGGAGGGCGACCCGCTCCCGCAGGGATACGCTGTGGTCACACCGGGTGGTGACTTCCCGGAAATCAACGGCAGCGCCCCCATACCCGATATCGCGCTGGATCTGGGGCGCAACCACTACCTGCTGCTGGCCTGGCGCGGCAGCTCGCACAGGGAAACAGCGCTCCGCGCCATCAATGCCGCCATTGCCGCTACCGATGAACGCATGCAGAAGCTGCGCGAATCCCCCAGTCAGGAAACCGTCCAGAGCCTGCTGCTGGGTCGCAGCTCATACCCGGGAGAAGCTCCCGAATTCCGACTCTGCGAACCCCTGTCCCAGGACGGCACCTACCAGGGCGAACTCTACGCCAACCCCGGCGAACCCGGCGTCATCCTCATCTACATCAAAGACCTGGCAGACAACTCCACCCTCCGGCTGCTGAGCTTCCCTGCCCAGTATTCCGACAATCCGCAGGAACTCTTCCGGCACGACATCCCCGGCTCCGTTGCCCATTGGATTCGCAGCACCACCGAGGACAAATCCACCCAGGTATTTCCGCACAACTCCCCTCTCTTCGCCATCAAATACGGAGCGCAGCGCCAGTATTTCGGCGTGGCATTTGAAATATGGTTCAAACCCTCCGATGTACGCCGCAACCGCCGCCAGCTGATACGCCGGTGCTACAAAGTGCAGGCATACGACCCCCCGGCAGGTATGGAAAACACGCCAGAACCCACGCCTGACAAGCCGCAGGCTTGACAATCCGGGCAAAGAAAGGCATACTCCCCGCGTTATGTTACATCTATACGATACACAGTCGGGGGCTATGCAGCCCGTACAGGCGGAAGACGGCAAGCAGCTGCGCTTCTACTGTTGCGGCCCCACCGTGTATGCCGCTGCCCATATCGGCAATTTCCGCACCTTCGTGGTGCAGGATGTCTTCCGCCGCGTGGTGGAACTGGGCGGTCTGCGTACCAAGCATGTGCGTAACCTCACCGATGTAGATGACAAGACCATCCGCAACTCACAGGCCCAGGGTATGCCGCTGGGCGAATACACAGCCAAATGGACAGCCAAGTTCCACGATGACTGCAAGGCACTTAACTGCCTGACCCCGCATGTGGAACCCAGCGCAGTGGGCCATATCAAGGAACAGCTCGACATCGTGCAGAACCTCATGGATAAAGGCCACGCCTACCAGAGCGATGACGGCTCCGTCTACTTCCGCATCTCTTCCTATGCCGATTACGGTAAACTGGCTCACCTCGACCGCCAGGAACTCGACCTCGGCAAAACTGCACAGACCCGCGCCGACACGGACGAGTACGAAAAAGACAGCGTGGCAGACTTTGTACTGTGGAAAGCCCGCCGCCCGGAGGATGGTCCCAACTTCTGGGACTCGCCCTGGGGTGAAGGCCGCCCCGGCTGGCATCTGGAATGCTCTGCCATGAGCCACAAGTACCTCGGCGACACCTTTGACCTGCACTCCGGCGGCGTGGACCTCGTATTCCCTCACCACGAGAATGAGATTGCCCAGAGCCGCTGCGCCTGCGGCGGTGAATTCGCCCGCCATTGGTTCCATGTAACCCACCTGCTGGTAGATGGAGCAAAGATGAGCAAGAGTCTGGGCAACATGTACACCCTGGACCAGTTGCAGGAAATGGGCTACACCCCCGCCGCCCTGCGCTATGTGCTGGCCGGTGCCTACTACCGCCGCCCGCTCAACTTCACCCTCACCGGCATGAAGGACGCCACCAGCGCCCTCAACAAGCTGGGACGTTTCGACAAGGAACTCGCCAAGGCCAGCGGCGCCAAGGAACCCACCTACCGCGATTTCGTAAAGAAAGCCCCTGCTCTGGGTGCTTTCCAGCCCGCCTGGGACAGTCTCGAAGACGACCTGAACGGTCCGGAAGCGCTTGGGCACGTGTTTAGCGCCATCAAGGGCATCAAGCCGGCGGAAATGGAAGCAACCGAAGCCGAAAAGGTATGGAAAGCTTTCCGCTTCATCATGGAGGCTCTCGGTCTGCAACTGCCCGACCCCGATGCCGACATTGAAGTGCCGGAGGACATCAAGGCCATTGCCGATGAACGCTGGGCCGCCCGCCTGGCTAAGGACTGGGCCACGGCCGACACCCTGCGCGGCAAGCTCGCCGAACTCGGCTGGGCCATGAAGGACGGCAAGGACGGCTACAAACTCACCAAGGCATAAGATTATGGACAACAAAGACCTTTCCCTGCTCGGTAAGCACAGCGAATTCTTCCGCAGCCCGGAAGATGCCAAGCTCGAAGCTTTCCCGAACCGCAGCCCGCAGCGCCGCTATGTCGTGACGCTCGACACGCACGAATTCTCCTCACTCTGCCCGGTGACAGGCCAGCCCGACAGCTGCCACCTCACCATCACCTACTGTCCGGCAGAAAAAGTAGTGGAGACCAAGAGCCTCAAATACTACCTTGTATCCTTCCGCAACTACGCCGCATTCAACGAACAGGTGGTGAACCGCATCCTGGATGACCTCGTGGCCGCCGTTGACCCCGTCTGGATGAAGGTCACCGGGCGTTTCGGCGCACGCGGCGGCATCCAGCTCACATGCGAAGCCGAGCATAATCCTGAAAACCGCCCTGCATGAAAGTAGCCGTTCTCCTCTCCGGCGGGCTGGATTCCACCACAGCTCTGCATTGGGCGCTGCGCCACCACCAGGTGGTCTGCGCCCTTTCCTTCGACTACGGCAGCAACCACGCCGCACGCGAACTTGCCTGCGCCCGATGGCAGGCAGAGCACTCCGGCGTACCCTACCACGAGATTGACATCCGCTCCATCTCCACCCACCTCGAAAGCGCCCTGCTCAGCGGTGCCGATGCCATTCCCACCGGGGATTATGCAGAGGAGAACCTGAAACAAACCGTTGTCCCCTTCCGCAACGGCATCTTCCTTTCCATTGCCGCAGGCATTGCCGAAAGCAAAGGTGCGGAAGGACTCGTTATCGCCGCCCACGGAGGAGACCACGCCCTCTACCCCGACTGCCGCGAGGAATTCATGTCGGCCATGTCGGCAGCCATTTCGCTCGGCACCTACGCCCGGCTGCAGATACTCCGCCCCTTCATCGCCAACACCAAGGCTGAAATCACCGCCATCGGTACAGAACTCGGCGTTGACTTTGCCCACACCTATTCCTGCTACTGCGGCGGCGAACACCACTGCGGCCAATGCGCCACCTGCCGCGAGCGCAAGGAATCCTTTACCGCCGCCGGCATCCCCGACCCGACCCTTTACACAAATCACGCCTGAACATAAGCAAATGCCGGGATACACACTTGTATTTACCGCAGCAACTATGTTAGAATAAGCGCATGATAAGTGAAAAGCCTGTGGTGCAGGAACTGGTGGCGCTGATGCTGGCGCATGGGGTGACGCGGGCGGTGCTGTGTCCCGGCAGCCGCAATTCGCCCATTGTAGCCACCCTGGCGGAACATCCGGGCATAGAATGCCGCAGCGTGACCGATGAACGTAGCGCCGGTTTCGTAGCGCTGGGCTGGGCGCAGCAGGCACAGGCCCCCGTAGCGGTGGTGGTCACCTCCGGCAGCGCGGTGCTGAACCTGCATCCTGCCGTGGCCGAAGCCTTTTACCGCAAGACACCCCTGCTCGTCATTTCAGCTGACCGTCCGGCGGCATGGATTGGTCAGAATGATGGCCAGACCCTTCCCCAGCCAGGGGTATTCAATACCCTGGCTCGTTTCTCTGCCCAGGTACCAGAAGACGATGCCTGGCATGCCAACCGCCTTATCAACGAAGCGTTGCTGGAACTGCGCCACCACAGCGGTGGCCCGGTGCATCTGAACCTGCCGCTCTCCGAACCCTTCTTCGGCATGGCGAATGAAGAACTGCCGCCGGCACGCGTCATCCAGCGCACCGAAGCCACCCGCATGAATGCCGAAGAAGAGGAAGCCTTGCTGGATGAGATTGCCGTCCTGCCCCGCCGTCTCATCCTGCTGGGGCAGCAGGAAACGCCGAGTCCCCTGCTGGCAAAGCTGGCAGCAGAAAAACAATTTGCCGTGGTGGGCGAGCATATTGCCAACGCCCCCTTTGCCGACTGCAATTGCCCGGATACCCTGCTGAGCGCTACTCCCGATGCCGCCTGGAGTCCGGATCTGCTCATCACCTGCGGTGGCGACGTGATTTCCAAACGCCTGAAGAAACTCCTGAGAACCCACCCGCCCAAGTCTCATTGGCACATCTCAGCAGATGGCGAAGTGGTGGATTCCTTTGGCGCGCTCACCCGCGTACTGGAGGGCGATGCCGATGAATTCTGGGATTTGATCGAAGCCTTTGCCGAGGAGGGCGATGCCGATTATCGCTCCCGCTGGCAGTCAGCCCCCATCCCCCTGCCTGATCATGAATACAGCGGCATGAAATTCGTGGGCGGGCTTCTGGCCAGACTTCCTGAGGGCAGCGTGCTGCATCTGGGCAACAGCTCGGCAGTGCGCTATGCCCAGCTCTTCCCGCTGCCCCAGGGAATCCGGGTCACCTGCAACCGGGGCGTGAACGGCATTGAGGGCAGCGTTTCCACCGCTGCGGGCTATGCCATGGCCGAGCCAGAGCGCCTGCACTTCCTCATCATCGGAGATTTGAGCATGTTCTACGATTTGAACGGCCTGCTTCAAGCGCAGCAATGCCCCAACCTGCGTATCCTCCTGCTGAACAACAACGAAGGAGGAATCTTCCACATCCTGCCTGGCATGTCCGATTGCCCGGCCATCCGCGCGCCGCACAGCGAAAGCATCATGGGATGGGCAGGCAGCCTGTTTGAATGCGCCCAGGTGTCCTGTGCATCGCATTGGCCTCAGGCGCTGGAGCTGCTGCTGTCTGACAAAACGAAGCCCGTACTGGTAGAGGCCTATACCGAGGCCGGGCAGGATGCCGCCATTCTGAAAGAATTTTACAAGAACAATTGATTATGAAACGCGAGTGGACTATCATCAAGGAATACAAAGACATCATTTTTGAGCAATACAACGGCATTGCCCGCATCACCATCAACCGCGAGCGCTACCGCAACGCCTTCACCCCGCTCACCACGGCTGAAATGAGCGACGCCCTGCGCCTCTGCCGCGAAATGCAGGATATTTCCGTAGTGGTACTCACCGGGGCAGGCAACACCGCATTCTGCGCCGGGGGCGATATGAATGTGAAAGGTCGCGGCGGCTATGTGGACACCGAGGGCATCCCGCGTCTCTCGGTGCTGGATGTGCAGAAGCAGATCCGATCGCTACCCAAGCCGGTCATTGCGGCGGTGAATGGCTTTGCCATCGGCGGCGGCCATGTGCTGCATGTCGTCTGCGATCTCTCCATCGCCTCTGAAAATGCCATCTTCGGGCAGACCGGGCCGCGCGTAGGCAGCTTCGATGCCGGATTCGGTTCTTCCTACATGGCGCGCTGCATCGGCCAGAAGAAAACACGCGAAATCTGGTTCCTCTGCCGCAAGTACAACGCCCAGGAAGCTCTGGAAATGGGGCTGGTCAACAAAGTCGTACCGCTGGAACAACTGGAAGACGAATACATGCAATGGGCTGAGGAAATGATGCAGCACTCCCCCATTGCCCTCCGCCTCATCAAAGCCGGCCTCAATGCCGAACTGGATGGACAGGCCGGTATTCAGGAACTCGCGGGCGATGCCACCATGCTCTTCTACATGTGTGATGAAGCCCACGAAGGCTCCCGCGCTTTCCTGGAAAAGCGCAAGCCCGATTACTCGAAATACCCGAAACTGCCCTGATGCAGCTCATCGATACAGCACCGCTCATGCACTTCCCGCAGCCGCTGAAACTGCGGTGGCACGAGCGCGTGCTGCATTTCAAAAAGCCAGCAGCCACCTCCCGCGGCGCGCTGAGCGAGCGCCACACCTGCATCATCGAAGCCAACGGCTGCGGCATGGGCGAATGCTGCACCATGCCGGGGCTGGTGCCGGAACCCGGAATGGATGAACTCGTCTACTGGTGCCGGCAAGTGGAAGAACGGCAGGGCTTGCAGGGCATACACGCCCCCTCCCCCATCCAGTTCGGACTGGAATGCGCCCTGCAGGGCGCCCTGCACCCGCAGCAACCCCGCTGGAACACCCCCTTTACACGAGGCGAAAAAGGCATCCCCATCCACCACCTCATCTGGATGGACAGCATCGACACAATGCTCAAATCCATGCAAGAGGGAATCACCCGCGGTTTCACCTGCCTGAAACTAAAAGTCGGCGCGCTACCCTTTCACCAGGAATGCGACATGCTCAGAGAAGCCCACGCGGCCTTTCCGCAAGCCGAAATCCGGGTGGATGCCAATGGCGCCTTCCTCCCGCAGGAAGCGCAACAAAAACTCGAAATGCTGGCCGCTGCGGGCGTTTCCCTCATCGAGCAACCCCTGCGCCCCGGGCAATGGGAGCAAATGGCACAACTCTGCCGACTCTCCCCCCTGCCCATTGCTCTGGATGAGGAACTCATCGGCAACGCCCCACACCCCCTGCTCGATACCGTGCAGCCCCAGGCCATTGTCATCAAACCCAGCCTGCATGGCGGCCTGCTCGCCGCCCAGAACTGGGCGCAACTGGCAGAGCAACGGGGCATCCGCTGGTGGGTGAACTCCGCACTCGAAAGCCATATCGGCCTCACAGCCCTGGCCGAATGGAGCGCCTATGCCGCCCCCGGCACGCTGCACGGCCTGGGAACCGGCCAACTCTTTCTCGACGACAGCCCCGAAAAACTCGAACTCCGCGGCGCCGACCTTTACTATACCATCTGATAGAAAAGCTGAACAAAATCCGTATCAATAGTGTCAACAACATCATCATGAGCAGAATCATCACCCTCAGCTCCGTTGTAGCGCTGGCCCTCAGCACCCCCGTGCTGCAGGCTAGTGACGCACCCGCCCTGCGAGCCATGCCCACCAGCCTGACCACAGCGCCCACCGAAGGAAACTGCGACCTCATGGCCGCCAACACCGTACGCGCCGGCTTTGTCGGCATGCGGAATCTGGCCGTCCAGCGAGTCGATGAAGAGGCCCCCTCCACCGTCCAGGTGGCTGTTTTCCAGGTCATTGATTCCCTGGGCTACCGCAGATTCAACCGCTTTGGTGACGGCCAGCTCACCCCCGGTACCCAGTTCACCATCGCCATGAACAAAGAACTCCCCGGACAACCCGCTGCCAACGTGGACACCATCTCCACCCTGCAACCGGGAGCCGAAGTCATCATGCGCGTTGACCATCTCTACCTCCGAGCCGGCCAGGAAGGCGAATCCATCCGCGCCTGCGCCCGCCTTGCCCAGGCCAATTCAGCAGCTCCTGCTGCTCCCGCAGCCGCCCCGGCACCCCTGCCCATTCCTGGAGCCATGCCCCAGCAGACTTCCGGCATGAGCCTGCAGATGAGCAGCCGCAGCTTCTCCATGACCACCGATGCCAGCGGGCAGATGCAGACCGTGCAGACCAGCCGCGTCTACGACCCCGCAACAGGCCAGGTCAAGACCCGCATGCTGATTAATGGCGTGGAAGTTGATCCCGAAACCCGCCAGCCGCTTGCCCCCGCCCTTGCCCCGGTGCAGCCCGAAGCCACCCCGGCACCCGCGCCCGTAAGCGAACAGCAGGCACAGCAGGAAGCCGCCAACGACGAAGAAAATGACACCATCGTCGAACACAACGACAACCCCGTCGTACAGCCGGGAGAAAAAGCCCAGCTCCCTGCCGATATCGCCCCCGCTTCCACCCCGGCACCCGAAGGCATCGACACCCCCGAAGGCCAGATGTCTGCCGAAGAAAGCTTCTGAAATCAGCCATAACCAGCCCTGAACAAAACCGCGCCACGCCTCATCCGCTGGCGCGGTTTTGCATTGAGTCCACCGCTCGCCTGTGCTAAAGTAGCAGCATGGCAGAACCCGAGCATCCCCCCTTCTTCTCCGAAAGCGTAGCCGCAGGCTTTCCCAGCCCCACCACAGGAGAAATCAACGGAACGCTCGACCTCAACCAGCTCTGCGTGCGGCATCCCGCCGCCACCTATTTTGTGCGGGTCCGCGGCAACAGCATGACAGGAGCCAGCATCGATGATGGCGACATCCTCGTTGTAGACCGCAGCCTCACGCCGACCCACGGGAACATCGTCATCGCCGCCATCGCCGGCGAATTCACCGTCAAGCGACTCGAACAACGCAACGGCAAACACTGGCTCGTCCCCGCCAATCCCGACTACGCCCCCGTAGAAATCTCCCAGGAAGAAATGGCCGACATCTTCGGCGTTGTGACCTATGCCATCAAAGCCATGGCAAATAATACATAAGTCGCAGACCGGGACTTAATCCCGTTCTCCGAAGCGCAGATTTACAGTTCACGCGCAGCGTGAATATCGTTGCCCGAAGGGCAATATCGTTTTTGCCAAAG
>CALCHQ010000105.1 GCA_937901085.1 uncultured Verrucomicrobiales bacterium
ATCCTTTCCTAATCCTTTCTTTAGCTATACAATGAGAAAAACGATTTTACGGATTCCGAATGGGTAGAATGCCGTTGTATATGGGATTTAGCAAGATAATGACTGCAGGCGTAAGGAGTTTTGTTACATCTTTTGTACGTTACATGCTGGCAGGTGGACTGGGGTTTATTATTGATTATGCTGTCTTAATTGTATGCTACGAGATGCTGGGAAGTCATTACTTGGTGTCTTCTGCAGCGGGATTCATAGCTGGTTTGATTTTTGTTTACATAACCAGTAATAAATGGGTGTTTTCTACTCGTCGGATGGAACAAAAGAGGTGGCTGGAATTCACCATATTTGCAGTTATTGGTGTTGTGGGAATAGGCCTTACCATGCTGTTTATGTGGTTTTTTGTGGATGTGTGCCATATACATCCGTTGATTTCAAAATTATTCACTACGGCTTTGGTGTTGTTCTGGAATTTTTTAGCTCGAAAAAACGTTTTATACTCATGAATAAGAAGGTTATCATTATAGGTGGCGGTCCTGCAGGCCTTACTGCTGCGTATGAGCTTGCTCGTCAGGGGGGGTACAATGTTACTGTGCTTGAAAGGGAATCCTCGCTAGGCGGCATTTCTCGCACTCTAGAGTATAAGGGAAATCATATCGATATAGGAGGACATCGTTTTTTCTCTAAGTCTGATACTGTTATGCAGTGGTGGCGTGATATGATGCCCTTACAGGGAAGCCCATCATGTGATGATGCGGAATTAGCCCGCCCTGTAACGCTCTCTCCCGGTGGCCCTAATCCGGAACTGGAGGATAGGGCGATGTTGGTACGTTCGAGATTGAGTCGTATCTTGTTCCTGCGGAAGTTTTTCAACTATCCTGTTTCGCTAAGTGTTGATACGCTGCTGAATCTTGGCTTTATTCGTGTTGTCAGGATGGGGGTAAGCTATATTAGGAGCCTTATTTACAAGCGAGAGGAGAAAAGCTTGGAGGATTTCTTCATTAACCGTTTTGGCGTTGAACTGTACAAAACATTTTTCCGTGATTATACAGAAAAGGTATGGGGCGTGCCGTGTAATCAAATAGGAGCAGATTGGGGAGCACAGCGAGTGAAGGGTCTTTCTGTATCAAAGGTGCTTGCTCATGCTTTTGGAAAATTAATGTTCTGGAAAGAGCGTGACAAACAGGGAGGGGAGACCTCTCTTATTGAGGAATTTTGGTATCCCAAATATGGACCTGGACAGTTGTGGGAAATCGTAGGAACGGAAGTGGAAAAGTTGGGGGGGCGCATTTTGAGAGAACAGGATGTAACGGCTGTCTGCATGAATAAAGGAGAAGTAAGTGTCCTGAGGGTCAGGGACGTAAAAACAGGTGAGGAGCGCGAGGAGGAAGCTGACTATGTTATTTCTACTACCTCTGTTCAGGAGTTGATACGAAAGATGGGGGCAGTTGTTCCTGCAGATGTGAAGGACGTTGCAGAGCGCTTAGTATACCGTGATTTCATGACAGTAGGTGTGCTATTGGATAAATTGAAGCTTAAGAGCCGGAAGATGAATACAACCGTGGGTGAGCATGGAGTGGTTCCTGATAATTGGATTTACGTGCAGGAGAATGATGTTAAGGTGGGGCGTCTGCAGATATTTAACAACTGGAGTCCTTATCTGGTGGCTGATCGCAGCATGGCGTGGATAGGTATGGAATATTTTGTCAATGAGGGGGACGAGTTATGGAATATGGATGATAATGCCTTCTGTGCATTTGCAGAGGGGGAATTAGAAAAGATAGGGGTAATAGACCGGGCGGATGTTAAGGATCATGTTGTCTTTCGTATTCAGAAGGCATATCCTGCTTATTTGGGGAGTTACAAAGAGTTTGGGGTTATTCGTGATTGGGTGGATGCTGTTCCTAATCTTTATCTTGTTGGGCGAAATGGCATGCACCGTTATAACAATATGGACCATTCCATGCTGTCAGCCATGGAAGCCGCAAGATGCATAATCAATGGGCGAAGACAAAAATCCAGCATCTGGGAGATTAACACAGAGAAGGAATACCATGAAGCCAAGTAATAAGGAGTTTTTGCTGAGAGCGGTCGCTATCTTGCTGTTTCTCTGCGTGTTTGGAACCTTTTTTGTGAGGTTTATTCCCTCTCCTACGGGTGAGGGAATGACTTATGATGCTACGACTATATATGCTAAGATAATCGAAACAGAAATGGTTACTAATTGGCATAGCTCATTATTTATGTACGAGGGCATCGTTTTAAAATGGGTTCTTCGGCATTTTGTTGGGGTATCTGTCAGTGGTGTAAACGTCCTGTACGCGTTTTTTTGGCTGTTCTCCATCCTGATATGCTCTTCCATGGTTATATTATTACTCCGTCTGCTTAGCGAAAGTAGGATGTGGATATTGTTTATTCCTGCTTTTTCTGCGCTCTCATGCTATGGTATGCGGCATATAGCAATAGGTTTGGACTATTATTTTTTATCCTTCTTGTGGTGTGAAATTATCGTAATTTTGCTGCATTATCATACGAAAGTCGAATGGAAAAAGACAGTATATGCCTGCCTGATGCTATTGGTGCTTTTTCACTTAGTTTCGTATCGAAGAAATGCAATATTGTATGTGCCTGTTGTTATGGGGTATCTTATGTGGACATCAAGTTATGTGTCACATTTTTTGAAATGGCATAAGATATTGATATGGGGTGTTTCTGTAGTTCTGTTCAGTTTGTTGTCCATAAAATTTGTAGATTACGTTTTACCTGTTTATGAGAAACATCCTCTTATACCGATGATGGAGTCAGATGTGCGCATAGCCTCAATTCTCAGGGGCGAAGAAAGCGTGTTATGGCAGATGAATTTGGTGGGACAGAAGGGACGGGCTGATGCTGAGGGGGTTATGTGCGCATACTGGGTAGGAATGAGACCCGGTGTTGAATGGGATTATTTTAAGGATGTGTATATAGAGGAGTGGAGAAAGAATTATGATACAATGGTAGCAGCATGCATTATTCAGCGAGTGCATTTCTATTTGGGTGATTATGGTAGGAGCTGGATAAGAAGTGTGATAGAGAATCGATATCCGGCTGTTAAAAACAATAACAAGGCATGGAATAATTTGTTTCCCGGTATGTGGGGAAAAAGATTTATAGCTAATCGAATAGTTTTGGCTCTAACCCCTTTAGTTGTATGGATGGCATGCATGTTGAGGCGTCGAAAATTGGTAACTTCGTATGCTGGTTTGTTTGTGATTGTTTCAGGATTGCTATCAATCATTTATGCCAGTAGTTTCTGTATTGTTACTCCTACTCCCAATGCCAGGTATCTTACGCCGTCAATCATGTTGTCGCTATTATCCATGTTTGTATTGCTGGTGGCAATGGGGATAGAAATGACGAAGCGTTGCATTTACCGTGAACGTTCTCGCATGGAGGATGGAAATATGTAAAGATTCGGGGAGCCTTTTTATACTGTCGAGCGGATGAAAACGCGCTGTCCGTGTGAAAGGTGAAAACAGGCTGCGCCTGAGTGAAAACCCGCGCTGGAGCGCGGGTGAGCATTAGCGACGGCGCTGGCTGGCAGGGAGGATGCGGAGCGCATCGCGGTATTTGGCGATGGTGCGGCGGGCGATGGTGATGCCGGCATCCGCCAGCAGTTGCTCCAGCCGGGCATCGGAGAGCGGGTGGCGGGGGTCTTCCTCCGCAATCAGGGCGCGTATGCGCGCCTGCACGGCTTCCGGGGAGATGGCCTGCTGCCCGTCGGCGGCAGACAGGGCGCTGGTGAAGAATTGGCGCAGTTCCAGTACGCCGCGCGGGCATTGCAGGTATTTACCGTTGACGGCGCGCGAGATAGTTGAGGTGTGCAACCCGGTGGCATCGGCAATCTGTTCCATTTTCAGCGGTTGCAGCGTGGAGGTGCTTTCGGTGAAGAAGGCGCGCTGGTGCTGTACGATGGCTCTGGCTACCTGCAGGATAGTCTGCTGGCGGTCGGCAATGGCCTTAATGAGTGCACGCCCCTCGCTGAAGCAGCGGGAGAGGTAGCGGCGCACTTCGGGCTTGTCGGCCTGCTCGGCCATCATTTCGCGGTATTCGGCAGAGAGTGCCAGGCGGGGGATGTTGGCATGGGTGAGCGTTACCTCCAGTTCGCCGTCTTTGCGGGTAACGATGATATCCGGCTGGATTTCGGTGTCGGGTTCGCGGGAAAAAGCGCTGCCGGGGTCGGGGTTCAGCTGGGCAATGCGGCGGGCGGCTCCGGCTACGGCCAGTTCACTTTCGCCAAGGGCGCGGGCGGCATCGGCATAGCGGTGCTGCACCAGCTCGTTCCATTGCACACGCAGCAGCTGCATGGCCAGCGTATCTTCCTCGCCCTCGCGTTGCAGTTGCAGCATCAGGCTTTCACGCAGGTCGGCAGCACCCACGCCGGCGGGGTCGAGATCCTGCACGGCTTGCAGCGCTTTTTTCAGGAGGGAGGCAGACCACCCATGCCGGGTGGCTATGTCGGCCGGTGCTTCGGTGAAGTAGCCGCGTTCATCCAGATGCTGGACCAGCACCAGGGCGGCTTCTTCTTCGCGGGCGGGCAAGGCGCTGCGGCGCACTTGTTCCTCCAGGTGAGTCGCCAGACTCGGTGCTTCGGAGAGGGAGTCGAGCAGGTAGTCATGGCGCCGGGTGGCGGCGTAATCAGGTGAGGCGGCGGCTTCCTCGTCGCCCGCAGGGGATAATTCTTCCAGCGCCGGGTTGGAGGCCATGGCCTGGGTGGCCAACGTCCGCAGTTCCATGTTGGTGGCTTGCAGGGTGCGCATGAACTGCTGCATGGTGGCGGTGGCCACCATGCTCTGCTTCATGCCTTGTTGCATTCCTGCGTTGCTCATCCTGCCGGAGTTGTATCAGAATGGCGCTGCGCATGCAAGCCTGCTTCGCGGCATAAGGGAATGCATTCCTCACAGGTCATCTACCAGGGATGTGCTTTTGGCGTAGGCGGTGGAACGTGCCTCGAAGAAGTCGGTCTTGATGAGGTTGGCGTTGCTGAACTGGGATACCCAGGTGCAGGCGGGTGGCTCATTCTCATAGCCTTCATACACCGGGGCGAAGCCCAGTTCCTGGCAGCGTCGGTTGGCCAGGTAGCGGATGTAGTCGCGTACCATGGTGGTGCTGAGACCGGGGATGTCGTCGCCGATGACATAGCAGCCCCATGCGATTTCCTGCTCGGCGCCTTCGTGAATCATGGCGCGGTATTCATCCACCTTTTCCGGGGTGAAGAGCCGGGGTTCTTCTCGCTGGAGTTCGCGGATGATGTTGCGGAAAAGCCAGAGGTGGGTGCTTTCGTCACGGTTGATGTAGCGGATTTCCTGCGCGCTTCCGGGCATCTTGTGGTTGCGCCCCAGGTTGTAGAAGAACATGAATCCGCTGTAGAAATATACGCCTTCCAGTATGAAGTTGGCTACGAGGGTGCGGGCAAAGTTCTCCGGCGTGCGGTTCTGCTGGAATTCGTTGTACAGGTTGCCTATGAAGGTGTTGCGGCGCAGCAGGTGTTCGTCGTTCCTCCATTGGTAAAGAACCTCCTGGCGTTGTTGCGGTTCGCAGATGGTGTCGAGCATGTAGCTGTAGCTCTGGCTGTGGACGGCTTCCTGAAAGGCCTGGATGCAGAGGCAGAGGTTTACTTCATTGGCGGTGATGTATTCGCCTACAGAGGGGAGGTTGGCGGTCTGGATGCTGTCCAGAAATACGAGGAAGGAGAGGATTTTGTCGAAGGCGCGGCGTTCGGCGGGGCTGAGGCGCGGATAGTCCTTCACATCGGCCGCGAGGTTGATTTCCTCCGGAATCCAGAAGTTGTTCATTGCCTGGCGGTACCACTGGCTCACCCAGGCGTATTTCATGTTGTTGAAATCGTTGAGGTTGGTGGTGTTGCCGTTGATGATGCGGCGGGCGGCGGTGTCGGAGTCGCCCTGCGGGTTAAACAGGGGTCTGCGGGTTAACTGGCACATAATTCACATTCTTCTACTTCTAAGCTTTTGGAGCGGATGTAATAGATGGTCTTCACCCCGCATTCCCATGCGAGGACGTAGAGGTTGAGGATTTGGCGGAGGGTGTATTCGTGGGTGATGTAGAGGTTCATGCTCTGCGCCTGGTCGATGTGGCGCTGGCGGATACCGGCAGCGCGCACGGACCAGCTCTGGTCGATGTGGTGGGCTGCTTTATACAGCCAGAGGGTGCGGAGGCACAGGTCGGGGGCTACGCGGGGCATCAGGCCGCTCTTTTTTTCTTCCAGGAAGAAGAGTTTCATGACCGGGTCGATGCCGGCGGTGGTGCCGGCGATGACGCTGGTGCTGCTGGTGGGGGCAACGGCGAGCAGCCAGGCATTCCGAAGCCCGTGGGTGGCCACCCGCTGGCGCAGTTTCTGCCAGTGCGGGGCGGTGTAGCCGCGGCGGTCGAAATAGGCGCCGGTCTGCCACTCGCTGCCATCGAAATAGGCGTAGGCTCCTTTTTCGCAGGCAATGTCGCAGCTGGCAGAGATGGCGGCGTGGTTAATCTGATCAAAGAGTTTATCCGCAAAGTCGAGGTGTTCCTGTGTTTCCCAATGCAGTCCCTGCCGGGCGAGCATGTGGTGGTAGCCACTCACGCCCAGACCGATGGGACGCATGGAGCGGTTGGTGAGCGCGGCATAGGGCAGGGGGTAGAAGTTCAAGTCGATGACATTATCCAGCGCTCGCACCGCGTAGCGGGTGATGTCTGCCACTTCCTGCGGGTTGTTCACATCGATTCGCCCCAGCGAGAGGCTGGCGAGATTGCAGACCACAAAATCTCCCGGTTCTGTGGTGGTGACTACCACCGTTTCGCCGTCCACCGTGCGTACCTCCTGTGTCAGGGATTTGATGGCGCTCATGTTCTGGGCAATCTCGGTGCAGAGGTTGCTACAGTAGATGATGCCGCGGTGCTTGTTCGGGTTTGCCCGGTTGACGAGGTCTCGGTTGAAGGCAAAGGGGGTACCGGTTTCCACGGCGCTCTTGAGGATGAGGCGTACAATATCCTTGATGGGGACGACGCGTTTGTGGATGCGGTTGTCGGCCACGCAGCTGTGGTAGCGTTCCTCCCATTCTGCGCCGTAGCTGTCTTCCAGAGAATAGCCTTTCACGCTCCTGATTTCGTGCGGGCACATCATGTACCAGTCGCCTTCGATGTTGTCGCGCGCCTGCTGCCAGAAATAATCCGGGTAGCATACGGCGGGAAAAACATCGTGCGCTTTCAGCCGGTCGTCCCCATTGTTGGTGCGGAGGGCGAGGAATTCGGGCAGGTCGCGGTGCCAGGCATCGAGGTAGACCGCCACCGCTCCCTGGCGTACACCCAGCTGGTCTACCGCCACGGCGGTGTCGTTGGCCAGGCGTATCCAACGGATGACGCCACCTGCCGCTCCGGGAAAACCACGGATAGCGCTGCCGCTGGCGCGTACTTTGCCGAAGTAGAGCCCCATGCCACCGCCGTATTTGCTCACCTGGGCAAAGTTATCGATGCTGCGGTAGATGCCGTCCAGGCTGTCTGGCACGGTGTCAATGAAGCAGGAGGAGAGCTGGTGAAAGGGTTTGCGGGCATTGGCCAGCGTGGGTGTGGCCACGGTGACTTTCAACGTGCTGAGCATGTCGTAGAAGCGTTGCACCCACAGGTGGCGGTCCTGCTGCTCTTTCATGGCCAGGTGCAGCGCAATGCCCAGGAACATTTCCTGTGGACTTTCCAGCACAGTATCGGCATGGGTGCGGATGAGGTAGCGGCTGTGCAGCAGTTCCAGCCCGGAGTAGTTGAGGAGATGGTCTCGTTCGGGGCGCAGCAGCCCGGCAAACTGGTCAATTTCGGCTTTGGTGTAGTGCGCCAGGATGTAGCTGCCGTATACGCCATTCTTGGTCAGGTGGGTGATTTTGTCGTGCAGGCAGGTGATGCCGGCCTCGGCCTCGTGCTTTGCCAGCTGCGCCCGGAATCGCAGCAGCCAGAAGCGCGCAGCAATCATTTCCCAGCCTGGAGCATCGCGGGTGGTCAGCTCGGCAGCGGCTTTGGTCAGGCTGGCTAGTGCGGCATCGTGGTTCTGTCCTTCCTTGCTGTAACTGCGGAAACGCGCGGTCAGCTGGGGCAGGGCATATTCCTCGCCGGGGAATTCGCGCTGCAAGTCACGCAGGCTTGCTTCCAGCGCTTCATCAGGGTCTAGGCTGGCGAGCAGCTGCTCGCGGGCTGTGCGGGCACGGCTGCGCTCGTTGCGGTAGAGAATGAAATTTTTGGCGGCCTCGTAATGCCCGGCCAGCATGAGGCTGGCTTCCACAATGTCCTGGATGTGTTCCACGGCAATCTGCTCCTCTCCGAGGCTGTGCAGTTGAGCTTCGATGCCTGTGGCCAGATGCTGCACCTCGTCTGCGTTCTGTCCCTTGCCTACGCTGGCAAAGGCCAGGCTTATTACCCTCTCTATCTTCTTCCGCTCGTAGGTTGCGGTCTGTCCGTTCCGTTTGCGAATCTTCATGGCTCTACTACATGTTGTACTTCTTGCGCCAGTTTACTACACCATCTTGAAAAGTCAAGTAAAACAGTAGGAAAAAGTAGAATTATTTTTACTTATGTTGTGAAGTTGTGCAAAATGAACTTGTTAGAGGGATTCTAATTTTGTTGAGTGACTAATTTTATATATTGCCAATGAGGTGACGAAATAAAAAAGTTGAAAAAGTAAAATAAATATCTTCTCGCCGGACGCTACCTTGATGTACAGGCTCAACCCCCTGTTTCCGAAATCATGAACAAGAAGTTTTTTCAGATGATGTTATTGTCCGCAGTCGTGAGTGTATGCTTCAGCAGTTGCGACCATGTGAGTTTTGTCCATAACCTGAACAGCTGCTATGCAGCCCGCCCCCAGGTCTGCCCGCTGCCTGATTCACGGCCGGTAGTTGTAAACCAACCGGTTGCACAGCATGTGGTGGTGCATCATGCTCCTGCGCCCAAGCCTCGGCCCGTAGCACAGTACAAACCCGCCGCCAAGCCGCAGAAGCCTGTTGTTCAGCACAAACCCGCCGCCAAGCCGCAGAAGCCAGTTGTGCAGCACAAACCCGCCGCCAAGCCGCAGAAGCCAGTTGCACAGCACAAACCTGCAGCCAGGCCACAGCAGCCAGTAGCACAGCAGAAACCGGCTGTGAAGCGGTTGGATAAAAAGGTGCAGAAGCAACCACCTCTGGCTCACAACCGCCGCTCCTGAATTTTCCGGAATTGATGCCGGCACGAGGGAGATTCCTCATTTCGCTGGAGCTGAAGCGCCCTCCGGTGGATTCACCAGGGGTGTTTCTTTTATTCGGCAGAGTTGAGGAGTTTCTGCAGTTCGTTCATTTCCTGCATGAGGGCAGCAGCTTCCTGCCAGGAGATACCGGGGGTATTGACGCGCGAACGCAGCAGGTCGACATTGGCCTTGATGGCGGCCAGCGCCGCATTGGAGCAGGTGGATTCCACGGTGTGCGCCACATCGGGGATGTCGATGGGCTTGTGTTCCATGTGTTGCAGCGCAGCGGCTTGCTCCGGGGGTAATTTGGCGAGGAATGCCTGCCAGGCTTCTTCGTCGCCGGGGGGCGGCAGGGATTCCATGAAGCGCTGCAATACCACGCCGCCGGAAAGCCAGCGGATGGGTTCCTGGAGTTCTTCAATGCGTTCCAGCAGCATGCCCTGGGCCTGGGCATTCACGGCGGCCAGGAACAGGGTGTCGTAAATGGCGCGGTGCAGGGTAAGGGGAATGATGCGGGCCGTTTGTTCCTGTGCCGGAGATTCGCTGAAGCATTCTTCCTCTCCTGGTTTCCAGTCCGGCTCTGCCGGGGGTGTCTGCGGTGCGTCTTTCCGGGCGCGGATGATGGCGTCGACGCTTTCGCGCAGCGATTCCAGCCCAGTATTCAGACGTGTGGCCATATCGGCCACGGCCACATCGCGGCGGTTGCGGTCGGTGATTTCGGCGGCTAAATCTGCCATGCGGGGGATGAGGGCCGCGCGGGCATTGGCATCGCCCTGGATGAGCGCCAGCTCCTGACCTACGCGCACTTCGAGGTAGGGGCGGGCGGAATCGATGGCTTCGCGCAGGGCTTCCGGCCCTTTGCTGCCGATGAGGGAATCCGGGTCTTCGCCGGGAGGGAGGCTGGCGTGGTACACTTCCAGCCCGGCGGCAGCCAGTTTGCGGAAGGTCTTTTCACTGGCCTTGATTCCGGCGTTGTCGCCATCGTAGCAGAGAATGGCCTTCTTCGCGTACTTTCGGAGGATGCGGGCATGCTCATCGGTAAAGGCCGTACCCAGACCGGCCACCGCGTTGCGGATGTCGGCTTTCTCATGGCAGGCAATGACATCGAGCTGCCCTTCGCAGACCACCACACACATGCCGGCTTTGCCGATGGCGCCGGTGGCTTTGTAGAGGCCGAACAGCAGCTCGCCCTTGTGGAAGGCGGCGGTATCGGCCGTGTTCACGTATTTGCGCGGGTCCTGGGCGGCGCGGATGACGCGCCCGGAAAAACCGACGACTTCTCCGCGCACGTTGTGGATGGGGAACATGAGTCTGTCCCGGAAGACGGGGTAGAGCCCGCGTTGTCCCCGGCCCAGCAGGTAGGCTTCGGTGAGCAGGCGGTCATCCATGTTGTGACTGCGGGCAAGCTGGTCGAACTCGCGGAAATCAGGAGGCGCCCAGCCCAGCTGCCAGGCGCGGGCGATTTCGATGCCGAAGCCGCGTTGTCTGAGGTATTCGCGCACGTGGGCGGCACCTGCATCGCGGCAGAGTTTGCGGTGGTAGTATTCCGTAGCCAGGGTGTTGGCCTCCACCACACGGGCACGCATGCGGCGCTGGCGTGCCATTTCCGGGTTTTCCTCCTCCTCAATGACCGGGATGCCGTTCATGTCGGCCAGACGGCGCAGCGCTGTGGGGTAATCGAGGTTCTCGAACATCATGATGAACTTGAGCGCATCTCCTCCCACACCGCAGCCGAAGCAATGGAAGGTCTGGCGCGCCGGATTCACATGGAAGGAGGGCGTTTTCTCGCTGTGGAAGGGGCAGCAGGCTTTCCAGGAGTTGCCGGCGCGGCGCAGTTGCAGGTATTTGCCAAGCAACTCGACGATATCTGCCGAGTCCTTGATGCGCGCCACGCATTCCTGGGTGATTCTGGCCATGGGGTCAAGCCTGGGTAAGGGTGCGGAGATGTTCCTCGAAGCCGGGATAGGAGGTGTTGATGCTGTGGCAGTTGAGCAGGGTGGTATCACCCTCTGCATTCAGTCCGGCCATGAGGAAGCTCATGGCGATGCGGTGGTCGCCGTAGCAATCCATGACAGCTCCATGCAGTGGGATGCCGCCTGTGATTTCCATGCCATCGGGGAATTCCTCCACCACCGCGCCCATGGCGCGCAGGTTGCCCACTACGGTGGCAATGCGGTCGCTTTCCTTGACGCGGAGTTCAGCAGCGTTGCGGATGCGGGTGGTACCCTGCGCAAAGGCGGCAGCTACGGCCAGCACGGGAATTTCGTCGATGAGGTTCGGGATTTCCTGCTTCTGTACCTCGGTGGCCGTCAGTTTCTGCGGGGCTCGCACGGTGAGGTCGCCATAGGGTTCGCCTCCTTCCGTGCGGTTGGTGATGCGGATATCGGCTCCCATGCGGCGCAGCACGGTGATGATGGCATCGCGCGTGGGATTCAGCCCCACGTTGAGCAGGGTGATTTCGCTGCCCGGTACAATGGAGGCTGCCACCAGCCAGAATGCGGCGCTGGAGATGTCTCCCGGCACGGTGATGTCTTTGTTGACGGGAACTACCGGCCCTTCCACGGCCATGTCCAGCCCGTCTGCCGATACGGTGCAGGGGATGCCGAAATGCTCAAACAGGCGTTCGGTGTGGTCGCGGGTGATGGCGGGTTGGTGTACGGAAGTGCGCCCGCTGGCCAGCATACCGGCCAGCAGCACGGCGCTCTTCACTTGTGCGCTGGCCATGGGAAGTTCGTAGTGAATCGGGTTCAGCGTTCCACCTGTTATTTCCAGCGGGGCGCAGCCGGGCTTTTCGCCGCAGGCGGTAATGCAGGCTCCCATGGCTGCCAGCGGGTCGATGATGCGCTTCATGGGGCGGCTGCTCAGCGAGGCGTCGCCGAACATGCGGCTGCGGAAAGGCAGGGAGGCGAGTACGCCGGCCATGAGGCGCATGCCGGTGCCGCTGTTGCCGCAGTCAATATCCTGTTCCGGGGCGGTGGGGTTCATGCCGGTGCCGATGAGGGTGAAATCCTGCGGGCAATCACCGGGTGTCACCTGTGCCCCCAGTTGCTGCATGGCGCGCAGAGTGTTGATGCAGTCTTCGCTGCAGAGGTAGTTGCTCACGCGCATGGAGCCGCTGCCCAGCGCTCCCAGAATGGCAACGCGGTGGGAGATGCTCTTATCCCCCGGCACGGTGATGACGCCGCGCAGTCCCTGCGAGGCATGGGAAACAGTAATGCTGTTACTTGACATGTATCTGAATGCGTTTCTGTTGGAAGCCCTCTTTAAGGAGGGTGTCGAAGAAGCTGTTGACACCCAGTTCCCGCTGGGCGCTGATGATGGCGGTGCGGAGTGTCTCACGACACTCGTCGAGAGAGGGCGTGTAGGCCGGGGTAATCGGACCGGGCAGGATGATGTGCCATCCCCACTTGCTCTGCACCAGCGACGGTGTGCCGGCCGGCAGGGCGTTTTCTCCGAAGATGTTCAGCTCAGGCAGCGGAAGCAGGCCGTCATCATACACCACACCCAGGTTTCCACCGCGGGTGGAGGTAGCGGCATCCTCGCTCACTTCTGCGGCGAGATCCGCAAATTCCTCCCCGGCATTGAGGCGTTCCAGCACCAGTCCGGCGGCGCGGCGGGCATCTTCGGTGCTGCGGTGGAGGGAGGCAATGAAAATGTGTTTCACCGGGCGGCTGGCGGGGATGGTCAGTTCATCCCGGACCTGCTTGTAATGCGCCATGATGGCCGCGTTGTCCACCTGCGTGTGGGGAGCGAGATTGCGGTTCAGTAGTGCCAGTTCCATGAGGCGGGCTTCAATCTTGTCTGTGAACTGGCGGCGGGTGTATCCCTGGGAGGCCAGCTGCTGCTCGAAGACAGCCATGCTGCCGGCGCGGCGGGCCAGGGCGCTGACGTGGGCTTCGGCCGCTGCCCGGTTGTGCTGCAGCTGGTTGTCGTTGTAGCGGGCGCGCATGCGCAGCAGGGAACTGCGTACCAGGTCCATCACCATGGAGACATCGGGCTTCTGCCGTCCGGAAATGGCTTCCTGTTCGGCCTTGTGCCGGGCCAGCTGGCCGTGCGGAATGCGCTCACCGTATACCACGGCGGCAGCCTCGGCGGCCTGTTTGTCCTTGTGCAGGAAACCGTACATCGGCCCGTGCAGCAGCCAGAGGTCCAGGCACATGTAGCCCAGCGTCGTGCCGATGATGGCCGCTTTCAGAACATAGATTTTGGCAGAAGTCCACTTCACGCGGTCATTTTACGCTTCTGCGGGGGCTTTTGCAAACAAAAAGCATGTATGCACGCGCGCAAGTTTTTGCTGTTTTGGCTTGATAATCACGCCAAATGCGTTAGAATAGCCGCGTGCCACGGCACATGTAATATCCTGTCAACACACCATTCATGACTATGAATCATCCCAGAGTCGCTATCGTGGGCGCCACCGGTGCGGTGGGCGTCGAGATTCTTTCCTGCCTTGAGACCCGCAATTTCCCGCTGGCCTCGCTCAAACTTCTGGCTTCTCATCGTTCTGCTGGTAAACAGGTGGCATTCCGCGGTGAGATGCTGACCGTGCAGGAGCTTACGGCCGATTCCTTCGGCGATGTGGACATTGCGCTCTTTGCTGCCGGTGGTGATATTTCCCGCGAGTACGCTCCCATTGCCGGTGCGGCTGGCTGCGTGGTGGTGGATAATTCCTCTGCTTTCCGTCAGGATGCCGATGTGCCGCTGGTTGTGCCCGAAATCAACGCTGAGGCTGCTTTCAATCATCCCCGCAACATCATTGCCAATCCGAACTGCACCACCATCATCACCCTGATGGCCCTGTACCCGCTGCACCTCAAGTATGGGCTCAAGACCATTGTGGCCAGCAGCTACCAGGCTGTTTCCGGCAGCGGCCAGCACGGTATCACTGAGCTGGAGAACCAGGTGCGCGCCATTGTCGACGGTCACCCGGTGGAAATCAAGACCTATCCCCGCCAGATTGCCTTCAACGTGCTGCCGCAGATTGACAAGTTTGCCGATAACGGTTACACCAAGGAAGAACTCAAGATGCTCAACGAAGGACGCAAGATTATGGGCCTGCCTGAGCTGAATGTGACCTGTACCTGCGTGCGTGTTCCCGTGTACCGCAGTCACTCCATCTCCTGCATTGCCCAGTTCGAGAAGCCGGTGGATGTGGAAGGTGCCCGCAGCTGCTTCGACGGTATGCCCGGCGTGGCGCTGATGGATGATGTGGCCAACAACGTGTGGCCCACTCCGCTGGATTCCACCAATGGCGACACCTGCTATGTGGGCCGTATCCGCAAGGATATCGCCATCGACAATGCGCTCAATCTCTGGGTGGTGGGTGACCAGGTACGCAAGGGTGCCGCCCTCAACGCCGTGCAGATTGCCGAGCTGCTGGTGAAGGGTAAGTAAACGATATTTCCTGACCATGGATATCAAGGCTCTCATCAAGGAAACGGCTGCCAAGGTGGAGGCTCGTCTCAACGAGTTGCTGCCGTGTGAGGACACCGCGCCCTCCACGATTCACAAGGCAATGCGATACAGCATCTTTGCCGGTGGTAAGCGCATCCGCCCGCTGCTGTGTCTGGAGGCTGCCAAGGCCTGTGGCGGCAGCGAGGAGGCAGCGCTCAATGCCGCCTGCGCCCTGGAAACGCTGCACACCTATACGCTGATTCACGATGACCTGCCTTGCATGGATAATGATGACCTGCGCCGCGGGCGTCCTACCAGCCACAAGGTGTTTGGTGAGGGGATTGCCGTGCTGGCAGGTGACGCGCTGCTCACCGAGGTGTTTGCCATGCTGGCCCGCGTGCCGTCCAATGACCGCTACGATGTGGCAGATTACGTGGCCGAAATGGCCTACCGCACCGGCAGCCAGCATCTGGTGGGCGGGCAGGTACTCGATCTGGAGGGCGAGGGTCGTGAGCTGACGGTGGAGGAACTGCGCGCCATTCACCATGGCAAGACCTCGGCGCTCATCATTGCCTCCGTCCGTCTGGGTGGTATGGCGGCCGGTTGCACGCCGGAGCAGCTTGAAGCTCTTACCGAATATGGCCGATGCCTCGGCCTGGCATTCCAGATTATTGATGATATTCTGGATGTGACTTCCACCCCGGAGGTTCTGGGCAAGAGCATCGGCAAGGATGCCAAGGTGCAGAAAGCCACCTATCCCGCGCTGGTGGGCATGGATAACGCTCGCGCCGAAGCCCGCGAACTGACGGCTGCCGCCTGCGCTGCTCTCGATGTGTTCTCCGAACGTCGACGCGAGAATCTTCTGGCCATCAATGATTACCTCCTGAAGCGCGATTACTGATGCGCGCTGCCTGTGATTTTACACCGCCGGAGCATGGCTCCGGCGGTGTTTTATTATGGTGGAGAAAGTTGAAAAACAGGCTTGCGCTAGTGCGGGGGATTTGTTAGTATGATGGCGTTGACGCTCCCTGACTACCCTGAACCGAGCCAGCGAATGCAGCCGCATTGTCGCGTTGTGCCGGGGTGGATTGTCGGGGCAGGGGTCAGCAAGTAACCCAAACCCTCCCCCCTATCCCTATGATACCTGACATCGAAAACGAGAATACTGTTGTGTCTGCTCTGCGTCGTAATCTGCACCTTGCGCTGCGCCGCCGTACCTATAGCTTCAGGCAGAATGCCCGATTGAACGAATTGCTGCCGCAGAAACCCATACGCCGCAGCCATACGTTGTGGAGCAGCGTCATGCCCCTCCTGCTGGCCCTGCTGATGTGCAAGGCCTGATTAGGGCTTGCCTGCCGGAAGTCAATCCGCTAGAATAGGCGCGAATGGCAACTTTCCGGGAAATGGCAGATGCAGGTGAAGCGCTCAGAACCTATTTCGGTTTTGAGGCGCTGCGTCCTGGTCAGTCCGAAGTGGTGCAGGCGATTCTCGCGGGGCGCGATGCCATGGGCATTATGCCCACGGGTGGCGGTAAATCGCTCTGCTACCAGCTGCCCGCCCTTTGCCGCCCCGGTCTGACCCTGGTTGTTTCCCCCCTTATTGCCCTGATGAAGGACCAGGTGGATGCGCTGCAGGCACGGGGAATTCCTGCGGCTGCGGTGAATTCGTCGCTGGGAGCAGAGGAATACCGCCAGGTGATGCAAGCGCTGCGCCGGGGAGAATTGAAGATTCTTTATGTGGCTCCGGAGCGTTTTGCCCAGGAGTCCTTTCTGGAGTTGCTGCGCGGGCTTCAGGTGGCGCTGCTGGCGGTGGATGAGGCACATTGCCTGAGCCAATGGGGACATGATTTCCGCCCTGATTACTTGCGTCTGGGGCGTGTGCGCGAGGCGCTCGGCTATCCGCAGACAGTGGCGCTCACGGCTACGGCTACGGCGTATGTGCGCGAGGACATTCTTGCCACGCTGAAGTTGCAGGACCCCGCCGTCATCATCAGCGGTTTCGGGCGCGATAATCTGGATTTTGCCATTACGCACTGCGAGAACCGCAAGGCGAAGTTCGAGCGTATCCGCAAGGTGATTGCCCGCTGGAAAAAGGGGATTATCTACTGCTCCACCCGCAAGAATGTAATGCTGGTCTTTGATGAACTGGCAGCACAGCAGGTCAATGCGGTGGCTTATCATGCCGGCATGAGTGATGAGGAGCGCGAGTTCTCGCAGGAGGCCTTTGTTTCCGGGAGGGCGGATGTGGTGGTTGCCACCAACGCCTTCGGCATGGGTATTGACCGCCCGGACGTGCGTTTCGTGGTGCATTTCGAGATTCCGGGCAGCGTGGAGGCCTACTATCAGGAGGCCGGACGTGCCGGGCGCGATGGCGAGGCTGCGGTCTGTGAACTCCTGTTCAACCATGCCGACCTGAAAACGCAGGAGTTTTTCTTCGAGGGGAGCAATCCGCCTATTTCCCTGATTCGTTCTTTGTACAATATGCTGCGCTTCGAGAGTGAACCGCTCACGCATGAATTACACCTCACAGTAGAGGCCATGGCCGGAAAACTCGGCAAGGAGGTGAATCCCATGGCGGTGGGAACGGCGCTTTCCTGCCTGATTCACGCCGGGGCTATTCAGCGCTTTGATGTGCCGGGCCAGTTGGCTAAAGGTACGCGCCTGCTTAAGCCGGAGGTGAATTTCGAATGCCTGGATATTGACCGCAACCAGTTAGAGGAAAAAGCCCGCCGTGACCATCTTAAGATTGAGTCCATGACGAAGCTGGCCTATTCCGTTGGCTGCCGTCAGCAATGGATTCTGGAGTATTTCGGTGAGCCTGATGCTGCCCCCTGCGGGCATTGTGATGTGTGCGCGGCATCTGGTGAGGAGGAGCGAGAGGAACTGAGCGGGGATGACCTGCTCACCGTCAGGAAAGCGCTGGCCGGTGTGGCCCGTGCCTCCAGACGCGGGCCGGAGGGTGAATGGGTGGCCGTTTACGGCCGTGGCAAGGTGATGGATATGCTTCGTGGCGCGAGGAATGCTTCCATGCACCAGTATCTTACCGGGCTTTCCACCTACGGCATCTTGAAAAGTCTGACAGACGCGAAGATGAAAGCTCTTTTCCGTGCCATGCTGGAGGGTGGGCTGTTGCAGAGTACCGGGGGCGATATGCCGCTCATCACGCTTACCCCGCAGGGAGAAGAGGTGATGCAGAGCCGGGCTGTGCCGCGTCTCTCCCGCCGCGTGTGGGGAAGCGGCGTGCAGACGAGAACGCCTGCCGCCCGGAAGGATAAGACCCGTGACCTCCTGCAGAGCATGGGGCTGGGGCGGCTGGATAAGGTGCTGTATGAGCATCTGGCCGAATTGAGACGTGACCTGGCGGATGAGTATAACATGCCTGCATACCGCGTGATGCATAATGAGACGCTGCGCGCCATGGCTACCGTCAAGCCGACCACCATGGAGGCTGCCGGGAGGCTCAAGGGTGTGGGACCATGGCTCCGCACACACGGCCTGCGTGCTTTTGTGGAGCTGATTCAGGACTATGAGGAAGGCTGATGCTTCTTAGCAACGCCCTTTGTATTCATAGCCTGCCTGCCGCACGGTGACGGCGATGCGTTCTTCATCGACCGGGGCGATAGTGGTCAGCGTGACGGTGCCACTCTTGCAGTCGGCTTGGACGTCGCTGATGCCGGGCAGGGCAGAAACGACCTTTTCAACGCGTGCCGAGCATGCTGCACAGCTCATGCCCGTGACGATGAATGCCTCTTGCTTCATGCGAGAAGCCTAAGCGAAGCCGGGTGGAAATGCAAGAGGCTACTTCGTCATTCCGCGGAGGCAGACAGGACTTCGTCCATGCTCTCGGAACGCGAGCAGCTGGCGGCATTGCGTCCTGTATTGTCCTTGACGGTGGGGTCGGCCTCAAACTGCATCAGCAGCCGGGCCATGCCGCGGTTGTCATCAATGACGGCGTGCATGAGCGGCGTGACGCCGCTTGTATCGGCCATGTCTGGCGATGCGCCCAGTTCGAGGATGACTTCGACACTCTTGCGCTGGTTGCCGAGAACGGCGGCAATCAGCGGTGTGCGGTCGTCGTAGATGCGGTTGAAATCGAAGCCGCCTTCCTGTTGTGCCATGATGCGGAGCAGTTCGTGGCGGCCATTTTCTGCGGCATAGATGGCTGCGCGGAGTACGACTTCCTGTGCCAGGGCGGATTCGGGCTGCGCCAGCAGGCCGCGAAGCTCCATCTTCTTGCCGAGAATGGCGGCCAGCTCCAGCAGCGTGCGGCCTTCGGCATCGGTGAGGGTGTAGGGATTCTGACCTCCCTGCTGCCATTGGGCGTTGAGCTTGTTATAGGCGTCAATCTCGGCGCGGTAATCCTTTTCCTGACGCACGCAGACCCATGCGCAGCTGCAGAAAATGAGGTAGGTGGTGGACCAGACCACCGCCATGAGAGCCTTCCGGCGTGCCATGGCGCGGGCGATGCTGAGCAGACCGTTCACCACAAAACCGGTGACACACAGGGTCAGCAGCCAGACTTCGACGGCAGAGGGTGTTTCAATGCCCATGCTTACTTTCCAGGAAAGCAGGGCAATGACGATGAGCAGGAGCAGTGGGTTGGCGTAGTCTTTCATGGTGGGGCAGATAATCCTCAGGTTGTTTCAGTCTTTTCTTCAGCCTTGGGTGTGTTTTCCGCCTTGGCTTCACCGGCGGGCTTCTCTTCGGGCTTGGGGGCTTCCTCTGCCTTGGCTTCGCCGGCGGGCTTCTCTTCGGGCTTGGTTGCTTCCTCTGCCTTGGCTTCGCTGGCGGGCTTCTCTTCGGGCTTAGTCTTGACGGCAGGCTTTGTTTCAGCCTGTTTCGCTGCGGGCTTTACCTTGAGGACAGGCTTGTCTGCGCTTGCGGGTTTTTCCTCAGTCTGAGGCTTTTCTGCCGGTATTTCCTCCTTTGTTTCCTTGGCCTTGCTGGTCGGAGCGTGGCTGATGAAGGTTTCAAAGAAGGCCATGAGCAAGGCGTAAATCAGGAAGAAGGCGGCGGGAACGGCAGCAATGACCCAGGGTGTACTCTGAACCATGTTCAGGGCTTCCGGCAGCGCGGGGTCGGTGCTGTCTGCCCAGAGCTGCACAATGTAGGTGAAGAATTCCGTGATGGCGTACCACAGCCCGTAGCTGACAACGGTAGTGATGGCCACGCGTACGCAGGCGGAGGCGCAGAGCCAGCCAACAATGAAGATGAGGGTGATGATGGCAATGAGGACCGGGTAATCGGGCATGGCCTGGCAGAACTCATTGACGGTGGCATTGTGGTAGATGGCGTGGGGCAGGGCGATGGACGGCCCGAAAGCTGCATACAGACCACACGCCAGCAGGAGGATGATGGAAGCGCCGAACAGCACATTCCAGGCAGCTTCGAGAATGCGGGTGCAGGAAAAAATGCCGAGCAGCACGATGAGGGCCAGCAGAACCGTAACCGTATTGACTCCGCAGAGCAATCCGCAGAGGGCACCGGGTGTCACCGAATCACAGAACTGGGCGAGTGTGATGGTGGGGGAAGCCTGCAGGTAGAGCGCGAGGGCCAGTAGAATGACAGCGCTGAAAACAACGCGGGAGAGAATAGCCAATGCTTTCATGACCTGACCATTTTAGGCAATAGGCGCCGCTGCGTCAAGGTAAAATGGCTTCAGTACGCGTATTTGTAGACTCTGAAAATCAAAAAACCGCCCTAGGCGGCGGTTTTTTTATTCTGTTGTCTGTATAGCCCCGGCGGGAATCGAACCCACATCTAAGGTACCGGAAACCTTCGTCCTATCCATTGAACGACGGAGCCTCGTAACGCGCTCCATGATGCCATAGTCTGGAACAGGTGTCAAGAGATGAAGTCTGACATGATGAGGACACTTTGACCAGCGGGCGTTTTTTGGTAGGTGAGAGGAAATTTGTGTTGACTCTCAGGCCATGAATCTATATACTTACTCTTGCCTTGCCAGGCCCGGTTGGCCGGGCGGGTCTAAACTTAAAAAACCATATAAAACACAACTATGGCTAAATACGCTATTAACGGTTTCGGTCGCATTGGTCGCAATGTGCTTCGCGCCATGTCCCAGGCCGAGCTCGAGAAGGTTGTTGCTATTCACGACCTTACCCCCATCGCTACCACTGCTCACCTGCTTAAGTATGACTCCACGCAGGGCAAGTTCAACGGCACCATCGAGGTTGATGGTGACAACCTGATTGTGAACGGCCACCCCATCAAGATTGTTGGCGGTATGCTGGGTCCGGATCAGCTCCCCTGGGCTGAGCTGGGTGTTGACGTGGTGCTTGAGTCCACTGGCCTCTTCACCGCCCGCGAGAAGGCTGAGGGTCACATCAAGGCTGGTGCCAAGAAGGTTCTCATCTCCGCTCCCGCCAAGAACCCCGACCTGACTTTCTGCATCGGCATCAACGACGACGAGTACGATGCTGCCAAGCACAACATCGTGTCCAACGCTTCCTGCACCACCAACTGCCTTTCCCCCATGGTGAAGGTCCTCAACGACAAGTGGGGCATCGAGAAGGGCATGATGAGCACCATCCACTCCTACACCAACGACCAGCGCATCCTTGACCTGCCGCACAGCGACCCCCGCCGCATGCGCGCCGCTGCCATCAACATCATCCCCACCACCACTGGCGCTGCCAAGGCTATCGGTGAGGTGATTCCCCAGCTCAAGGGCCTGCTCAACGGTGCTTCCTTCCGCGTACCCACCCCGACCGGTTCTCTGACCGACTTCGTGGCCGTGCTGAAGAGCGACGTGACCGTGGAAGAAGTGAACGCTGCCATGAAGGAAGCTGCCGAGGGTCCGCTTAAGGGCATCCTCGAGTACTCTGAAGAGGACCTCGTTCTCCAGGACATCGTTTCCAACCCCCACTCCTGCATCTTTGACGCCGGCTTCACCTATGTGGTGGGCGGCAACATGGTGAAGGTTTGCGGCTGGTACGACAACGAATGGGGTTACTCCAACCGCGCCGCCGAGGCTATGAAGAAGCTGGGTGACAGCATCTAATAGCTCAGGTATCGCCAAAGCCTATTTGACAAGGCCGGCAGGTTCTCAGGAACCTGCCGGTTTCTTGCTATTCCTGCCGCACACACAATTTGCGCTAACTTTTTCTTGCTATTCAGCCCGCCGGGTGTAGAATGGAAGTCGTGCTTACGATGAAATCTCTTTTCAACATGATGAGTGTGGTGGCGCTGGCCAGTCTGCTTCCGGCCTGTTCCGATTCGGCAGAGGGTGTGTGGCAGGGCGAATGCTGTAACGATACCATTGGCGGCAGCAAGTCCGGTATCAAGATGAGCATGAAGCAGAAAGAAGACAAGGTGGAGGGTGTGCTGGTGCTGCAGGATGAGCTTTATGGCAGCGGCCATTTTGTCGGCTACGTCAATGGCAAGGATGTGACCATCCGTTCCGAGGGCGATACCCAGACGTTTGTGAACATTACCTGGACAGGCAAGATGAAGGATGGTGTCTACAAGGGTACCTACCGTGTGGAGCCTACTCCCTCTGCTGCGTTGCTGGGCAAGCAGGTGCAGAAAGGCACGTTCATTCTGCACAAGCAGTAAATAGCTGGCTTTGCCCATGAATGCAAGGGCGCAGTTGCATGTCCGCCTTGTCGGCAGCTGCCATCCCTACAGCTCGGCAATTCTCATGACTCGGCATCGAGCCCATCTGGTCACCCTGGCTGCCTTCCTGTGCTTCGGGCTCATGAGCCCGCTGTGCAAATGGGCGATGGAGGGCGGACTTATCAGCGGCGTGAGCATGGCCGCCTTCCGGCTCTGCGGGGCAGCCGCTCTTTTCTGGCTGGCCTCCCTGAGTGTGCCCCGGCAGCCGATTGAGCGCCGCGACTGGAAGTCTCTGGTCATCATGTCGCTCTGTGGTATGGGTATCAACCAGTTCTGTTATGTGCTGGGTGTGCAGTATACCTCGCCCACCAATGCCTGTGTCGTAACCACCAGTACCCCGGTTTTCACCTTTGTCCTGTCGGCCCTCTTTCTGGGAGCCGCCGTTACGCTGCGGCGCGTGACCGGGCTGGCCATTGCCGCCACGGGTGCGTTGATTCTGATTCTGGGTTCTCAGCAGCATGGGGGGCGCGGCGGCTCTCCCCTGGGCGATGCTATCTGCCTCTTCTCCCAGTTCTCTGTCTCATTCTACTTTGTCTTTTTCAGCGGCGTCATCAAGAAATACCATCCTCTGATACTCATGCGCTGGCTCTTTCTCATCTCTGCCGTGCTGACCGCACCTTTCTGGGCGGTGGAAATCCTCGGCATGCCCTGGGGGCAGCTCGGCTCGCCGGAAATTCTCGGCACCGCCTATGTGGTGTTCTTCGGCTCCTTTGTCAGCTACCTGCTCATGATTGTCGGGCAGCGGTATCTTGAACCACCTGTCGTGACCGCCTACAATTACATTCAGCCTGCTATTGCCGCCTTGGTCGGGATTCTGCTGGGGGTAGACGCGCTCAACTGGCAGAAAGTCGCCGCCGTGGTGCTGATTGCGGCCGGTGTCTGGGCGATTTCTCGTAAATCTGCGGCCTGAGTTCTTGACCTGCCGTGCATGTTATCCTATAATGCGAGCATGATGATGCTGGCCGCAACGATACAGAGCAAAATCCTGGATGTCATTCCCCTCCTGCTCACCTACGTGTGCTTCGGCATGGCCCTGGGCTTGTTCCTGCGCTGTGTGCGTATGATCCGGAAGCGCTATCACATGCGACACGAGGGGCTTCATGCTTCCTCTGCCGTGCTGCGCCACAAGATGAACGGTGAAGCTTACTACCTGCCGGTGTTCTCGTACAGCGGCGCACACGGTGAAGTACTCGATATCATGGGTGAGGAAAGCTATGCCACCGAGGCCGAGGCCTTGCAGGCGCACCGTCCCCCTGTTTATGCCGATGAACGCCCCGATGCCGGTGTTGAGCGCAGTTCTCTCTTCCTCTTTGTCCGCCCGCTCGTGATGCTGCTGTGCAGCCTTCTCTTCATCGGCGGCATGGTGGCCTCGATGATGCTCATGCTCGACTAATCCCGCGCCATGTTGCCTGCCGGATACAGCATGCGGTTAGCCCAGAGTGCCGAATTTCCGGCCGTGCGGGCATTTTATGACCAGTTGATTGATGACATGGCGTCTTTGCCCCACCACCCCATGTGGGAAAGGGGCGGGCATCCCTCTGATGCCTATATCCGCGACGCGATGGAGCGCGGTGAACTCTGGTTGGCCGAAAAGGATGGTGACATAGCCGGTGTTCTCATCGTGAATCATGCTGCCAATGAGGGCTACCGCGCTGTCAGCTGGAAGGTGGTGGCGGCAGAAGGCGAATACAGCATCGTGCATGCCTTTGGCGTATCGACCCGGCACCGGGGTATCGGTCTGGGCTCGGCCATGATGCACTTCATCATCGACCGTGTGCGTTCCGCCGGGCAGAAAGCGCTGCGCCTCGATCTCATAGACCTCAACAAACCTGCCGAACGCGTTTACCAGAAGCTGGGTTTCCGCAAATGCGGCGAAATCAGCCTCTACTACCCGGAAGTCAGCTGGCAGCTGTTCCATATGTACGAACTGCCCCTCTGAAACATGGAAAGCGCATCCTTTACAGGATGCGCTTCCGTTTGTTCGTCTCTCTTATGTTCTTGCTCCTGTTACAGAGCAGGAATTTTCGGGGTGGGGACATCTCCCTCGCCCTTGAAATCAGTAGCGGGCAGCCAGGTCTGGTTGCGGCCCAGGAATGCAATTTTGCCGCGCACGATGAGCTTCTTGCCCTCGCGCCACATCTCACAGCCATAGACCTTGCCCTTGGTGGGGTCGAGAATCTCACCTCCGCTGTAGGTGTCGCCGTCTTTCTCCAGATCCCAGATAATGGTGAGGCCCTTCACAGCAGGGTTGCCCTTGATTTTGGCCTTGGCAGAAGGATCTTTGAGCAGCTTGACCACACGGCCGTAGTATTTGCCCTGGTACTCGTACACCTGCACCACGCTCTTGGCTTCCTTGGTCTCGTCATCGATGGTGGTCCAGTAGCCGGTGATGTTGGCTGTGGCCTGGGTCACAAGGGCACAGAGCCCCACGAAAGCAGTCAGAATGAGTTTCTTCATGAGAGTTCTATTTCTATTGGTTTATGTTGGTTGACCTACAAAAGCTAGAGTAGGCTCTACCCGGAACATACAGTAAATCTAGAGTATGGTCAAGCTTAAAATTTGAAAAGTAAAATTTTATTTTGATAAGCAGCCTTCCTGAAATAAGCGTCGCGATGTTCTTAACGGTTGACGCTTATTTGTTATTGTTTGATAACAATTTTGTCTGCCGACAGAGGGGACGATGCCGCTTATTTTACTCCTGTTCCTTGCGGTGCAGGGCGAGCTGGCGAACGAAGTAGAGGGGCAGGCCGAAGAGTAGAATGAGGAGCAGGGGGGTGAAGACGTAGAGATACAGGCGCAGGTAGAGCGTGCAGGTTTCATCCCCGGCATCTGCACCCAGCTTCCACCAATGGTAAGTGGCGGTGGGATTCCAGGTGAGGGAGGAGGTGGGGTCAAGATGCAGCAGTCCTCGGCGCGCCATGGCGGCGGGGTAGCCGCGGTTGCTGGCGGTGATGTAGTATTCATCTGCCAGGGCACCTTCGCCCACGCTGTCATAGTAACGTCCCAGTTCGTAGGGAGCAAAGGGGCTTTCGAGCATGGAATCGGCATATTGCAGAATCTTGAGGCCTTCTGCCGAATCCTCTTCCACACCTTCACCGAAAATGAGCATGGAACCGGCTTTTACGGCGGCATCGGCGTGCCCTTGCAGGGCTGCGGAGCGGTAAGCTGCCAGTGCTTCTTCGTGCTTGCCTGCTTCCTGCAGCATCCAGGCGTGGTGGTAGAGGGCGGCAGGCACCTGGGCAGCTACGGCCTGGTTTAGGTATTGCTGCCCCTTTGCTTCATTTTTGGGAATGCCTTTGCCTTTCAAATAGGCATCTGCCGCCACATAGGCCATCTGGGCGTCCTTGCCCTGGGTGGCCAGCTGTTCGGCGTAGGTCAGAGCTTTTGCTTCATCTGCCGCCGTGCCGAGGCCCTGGGTGTATACCTTGAAGAGCTGGTAAGCGGCGGGCAGCGTGCCTGCGGCGGCGGCTTTTTCCAGATTGGCTATGCCTGCGGCAGTGTTCTGGGGGCAGCCGAGAGCGTTGAGTTCCATGAACCCCTGCCAGTAGAGGGCTTCGTTATCCCCACCGGCTGCCATCGTGGAGTAGGCCGCATAGGCTTTTGCGTAGGCAGAGCGGGCGGCCTCATGGCTGTTCTGCCTGGTGTACAGGTCTCCGAGGATGTAGGCGGCGGAGGGTTCGCCCGCCGCAGAGAGGCGGTTGTACCAGTCGATGCTGCGCTGCGCATCGGCGGGGATGACCTCATCCCCGGTCATGAACAGGCGCGCGAGCATCCACATGGCTTTCTGGTCGCCGGCGTTGCCTTTTTCGGTGAGATTGGCAATGAGCTTATCGGCCCAGGCGGCAGCCTGTACGCTGTGCCCTTTGAGCGCATAGCGCAGGTAGAGCTGGCGTTGGGAATAGGCATCTCCTTTTTCAGCTTCGGTTTTGAGCTGTGCTACGCTGTTTTCCATGCGTTCATCGGCGCAGGAAAGGTTGTCTGCTGCCAGCAGGGGCAGGGCAAGCAGGGCTGCGAGAATCCAGGTGTGTTTCATGGTGGGTATGATATGGGAGACAGAGGACTGGGCTTTTGCGTTGAATGAAAAACCGGTGCTGACCTGGTAAAATCAGCACCGGTGGTGAGGGAATATGGCTTACTCGCCGCGGCGGAATCCGCCGAACTTGCGGCCACCACCGTTGCGGTTGAACGGCTTGCGGTCGCCATTGAAGCTGCGGCGTTCGCCAAAGGGCTTGCGGTCGCGGTCACCGAAGGAGCGGCGCTCGCCGAAGGGCTTGCGGTCACGGTCGCCAAAGGAGCGGCGCTCGCCGAAGGGCTTGCGCTCGTTATCGCCGAAAGAGCGGCGCTCGCCGAAGGACTTGCGGTCGCGGTCACCGAAGGAGCGGCGCTCGCCGAAAGGCTTGCGGTCACGGTCGCCAAAGGCGCGGCGCTCGCCGAAAGGCTTGCGGTCACGGTCGCCAAAGGGGCGGCGCTCGCCGAAGGGCTTGCGGTCGCGGTCACCGAAGGAGCGGCGTTCGCCGAAAGACTTGCGGTCACGGTCGCCAAAGCTGCGGCGCTCGCCAAAGCTGCGGCTGTCTTCGCGGCGGTTGCGCGGGGCGCGTCCAAAGGGTCGGCGGCTGTCTTCGCGATCAGGTTCATAGGCTTCACCCTCGGTGAACTTGGTGGCAATGCCCAGGGCTTCTTCCTCCGTTTCAAAGTCGGCGGGGTTGAAGACATAGTTGTCATCGTTATCTTCCTCTACCTGCTTGCCGGCAATCGGTGTGGGACGCGGTTTGAACACCTGCTTGGCACCCACGAGCCCCTTGCGGCGGCGCGGGTTGGTGCCGGCTTGTTCAATCTGCTCGGCGCTCATGAGCTGGCAATGCCCCGGTTCCAGGTCGCCACCCCAGAGGGAGCCGATGCGCACGCGCACCAGCTTCTTGACGCGTAGGCCGAGGCAGGCAAACATCTGGCGCACCTGGCGCTTCAGCCCCTGTTCCAGCACGACGCAGGCGCGGCGGGCCGAGAGGCGGGAGACATATTTGGCCTTGGCTTGCCCTTCGGGGATGCGGACTCCCTTGAGCAGCTGGATAAGGACGCTGCTGTCGAATGCCTGGTCGAGCGTGACCCAGTATTCCTTTTCTACACCACCGCTGGGGTGGGCGAGGCTCTGGCACATGCTGCCGTTGTTGGTGAAGATGAGCAGGCCTTCGCTGTCGGCATCCAGACGGCCGACGTAGTTGGCGTGGCGGTATTTGGCCGGCAGCAGGTCGTAGACGGTGCCGATGGCACCCTGGGCATCGCGGCTGCAGACGTAGCCGCGCGGTTTGTTAAGCAGGATGACAACTTCCTCCTGCGGGATGGCGCGGCTGCCGTCCACTTTCACAAAGTCAGTGGGCATGACGCGCAGGCCAGGGGTATCTACGGCTTTGCCGTTGACTTCGACGCGCCCTTCTGCAATGAGGCGGTCTGCGGCGCGGCGGCTCTCGTAACCGCACATGGCCAGAAATTTGTTGAGGCGCACGCTGCCTTCTGGCGCGGCGGGGTAGCCATTATCTTCAGACATAGTGGATTTTTTCTAAGCTTTTGTGATAAAAGAAGCCCCTCGGTCGCCACAACCGGGGGCTCCAGAAAATGTGAATACCCTCTCGAGAGGGGCCATCAGGCTTCGAACTTGGTCTTGGGCAGGCCGATGGGGCTCTGACCTTCCTTCCACTGACCGCGTTCCTTCATGAGCTTCACGCGCTCGAAACGCTTGAGAACAGAACGCTTGCCGCCGACGGTACCAGTAGCCTTGAGTGTGGAGTGCTTAGACATATTTTTGTGTTTGGTAAAGGTTAGCTCCGCATCACTGCGGAAATGTGGTCGCTTCTTATACAGCAGAAGCAGTTGAATTGCAAGCCAAATTTCTGACTTTTTATGTTCCCGCTTTATTTTTTTACACAAAAGCCCGGCGATGGTGCGCCTGACTGGTAGAGGTGAGTATGTCACACCAGGTGATTACGCTTGACGCGTGTTGCCCGCATGGGGTATCATGAGTCGGAACCTTGGGAACAATTAACTCTAACATAGTATTCCACAAGCATATGAAGAAGAAATACATCCTTGCTGCGTTGGTGACCGGCTGCGCCGTACTCACCACTTCCTGCACCACGATGGTGAATGGCAACAATGTGGCTGCCAATAAGGTAGGCTACGGCGCTCAGGCGTTCCCCGCCACGGTTGTGGCTGCCAAGAATGTGACCATTGAGACGACCAGCACGGCCAAGAATCTGGGCACGGGCGTGGGCGCCGTACTGGGTGCCGGTGCCGGCCAGATGCTCGGCGGTGGTTCCGGTCGCGTGGTGTCTGCTGCTGGTTTCGGTGTGCTGGGCGCGCTGGCTGGCCGTTACCTGACCGATGCTGCCGGTAACACGCAGGGTCAGTCCATCACGGTGAAGATTGATGGTACTAACCAGCTTTATTCTGTGGTGCAGCCTGTGTCGGAACAGGTGGGTTACATCCCCGTCGGTACGCACGGTATGTACTACCACGGCACGAATAACTGCCGCTTCGAACCCGATGGCACTTATTAAGCCATTCTGGCTCTTTTCCTGAAAGAACAACCAGAACCACCCCGCCAGTAATGCTGGCGGGGTGGTTCTGTATCTACTCCTCTCGCGTCTCCTGTTCCGCTCTCGGTAGACGATTATGGCGGACTCGGTGAGTCCGCCATATCGGGGAGTCTGTTGTCGGGACGAGTGTTCTTTATGCGTCCTTCTCCTGTGCTTCGAGCAGGGCATAGGCGGTGACTTCATCCGGGTCTTCGCCGTGGTGTCCCTTGGTGATTCGCGTGCGGAAGAGCTTCATGATGAACACGAAGGAGCAGGGAATGAAGAAGATGCCGAGGAGGGTGGCAATGGTCATGCCGATGACGACCACCACGCCGATGGCGTTGCGCGCCAGAGCGCCGGAGCCGGTGGCTGTCATCAGCGGTACACAGCCCAGGATGAAGGCGAAGGAGGTCATCAGAATCGGTCGCAGACGCATGCGGGCGGCGGTGACGGCGGCTTCGATGAGTTCCTGCCCGCGCTCCATCTGCAGGACGGCGAATTCAACGATGAGGATGGCGTTCTTGGCGGCCAGACCTACCAGCATCACCAGGCCAATCTGGGCGTACATATTGAGGTCTATACCCGTCATCCACAGACCCAGGAAGGCACCCAGCACAGCAATGGGAACGGTCATGAAGATGGAAAGAGGCAGCGTCCATTTCTCGTACAGAGCAGCCATGATGAGGAAGGCAAACACGGCCGAGAGGGCGAAGATGGAACCCAGCCCCAGACCATCCTGGACTTTCTTTTCCTGGAAGCTCATGTCAACATATTCCATGGCGAATTTAGTGGTGTCCATGACTTCTGCAAAGACTTTTTCCACGGCGGCCATGGCCTGGGCGGTGGAGTATCCTTCGGCCGGAGTGACGGAAATCTTGGCAGCGTTGTAGTTGTTGTTGCGCCACACGAATTCCGTATCGGCAATGTCCTTGATGGTGACCAGGGTGCTGAGCGGCACGGAATCACCCTTGGCGTTGCTGACGTAGAAGTTGGCAATCTGCTCGGTGTTGGTGCGGCTCACACCTGCGGCCTGCAGGTAAACCTGCCACTGCTGGCCGAACTGGGTGTAGTAGTTCACGAAACTGGAGCCGTTGAAACACTGCAGCAGCTGGTTGGCGGCGGCGTAGTTCACGCCCTGTGCCAGACATTTTTCCTTGTCGATGGAGATGCTCTTCTGCGGTACCTGTGGCAGCATCATGTCTGAAGCCTTGGCGATGGCCGGGTTCTTCATGAGCGCGGCTTCCAGTTTCTGCGCCTGCTCATAGAGGACGGAAACACCCTGGCCGTCGAGGTCTTCCAGGGCCACGGAGATGTCGTTACCCACGCCCACGCCGGGAATGGCGGGCGGGCTGACGAGGAAGCTCACGCCGTCGACCCCGCACATGGCGAGTTTGGCCTGCACGCGTTTCTGCACATCATCGGCGGTGGGGATTTCGCCGTTCTCCATGACGGGGCGTTCTGCGTAGGGCTTGAGACAGGCAAAGAAGGAGAGGGCGTTGGTGGTCTGCACGCCGATGACGAGGTTCATGCCGATGATGGAGACGGCGAAGTCGGTGGTGGGTTCTTCCAGCAGCACTTTTTCTACGGGAACAACCTGCTCGGTGAGACGCTGCAGGGAGACACCGGGTTTCATGATGACGCCTCCGATGAGGAACCCCTGGTCTTCAGCGGGCAGGAAACCGCCGGGAACTCGCTGCGAGACCGGGATGATGCAGGCGGTGATGCCGGCCAGCAGCACCATGGCCAGGGTAAGGCGGTGGCAGAGCCAGCCGCAGGCTGCAGAGAATTTGTCTGCCAGGGCATCATAGAACCGGTTGAAGGCGTTGTAGAACGGCGTGAGCAGCGAGCGGTGTTCTTTCTTGGGCTGCAGCATGAGGGCCGACAATGCCGGGGAGAGGGTCAGAGCGTTGAAGGCAGAGATGAGCATGGACACCGCAATGGTGACGGCGAATTGCTGGAACAGCGTGCCGGTGATGCCCGGAAGCAGAGCGGTGGGCAGGAAGACGGCGGCCAGCACCAGGGCAATGGCCACTACCGGCCCGCTTACTTCCTTCATGGCAGCAAAGGTGGCCTGGCGCGGGGTCATGCCGTTTTCCATGTGGGCCTCCACCGCTTCCACCACCACGATGGCGTCGTCCACCACCAGGCCGATGGCCAGCACCATGCCGAGCAGGCAGATGGTGTTGAGCGAGAAGCCCAGCATGGGGAAGAAGATGAAGGTGGTGATGAGCGATACCGGAACGGCAATGAGCGGGATGAGGGTGGCGCGCCAGCCCTGCAGGAACACGAATACCACCAGGGCTACCAGCACCATGGCTTCAAAGAGGGTGTGGGCAATTTCCGAGATGGAGTCGCGCACGGTGGTGGTGGTATCGAGCGCGACGAAGCCGCGCATGCCCTCCGGCATGACCTTTTCCTTTTCAGCCATGAGGGCTTTGACTTTGTTCACCGTCTCGATGGCATTGGAGCCGGCGGCCTGGTATACGGCCAGGGCGGTGCCGGGGCGTCCGTTGATGCGGCTGGCGAGGGAGTAGGTCTGGGAACCCAGCTCAATTTGCGCGATGTCCTTGAGGTAGACCGCCTGCGTACCTTGCTGGCGGATGATGATGGAGTTGAACTCCTCGACGGAAGTCATGCGCCCCTGGTTGCGGATGGTGTAGGTGAATTCCTGGCCGTCGGGCATGGGTTCAGCGCCTACGGCACCGCCGGGGTTGATGGCGTTCTGGGTGCTGACGGCATTGTATACCTCACTCACCGAAATGCCTTTCTGGGCCATTTTATCGGTGTCGAGCCAGATACGGACGGCAAAGCGCGCGCCGAATACCTGCACGTCGCCCACGCCTTCCACTCGCTTGAGCGGGTCGACCAGGTTCAGGAAGGCGTAGCCGGTGAGGCTGACGGGTTCGAAGAAGCCCTGGGGGGAATCCAGCGCATAGAGCATGAGCGGCAGGCCGGAGGACTGCTTGATGGTGATGCCCATCTGCGATACCATGCTGGGCAGCTGGCTGGTGGCCTGGCTGTAACGCATGTAGGTATTCTGCTGGTCGGTATTCGGGTTGGAGCCGGGCTCGAAAATCACGTTGATACTGCATGCACCGTTGTTGGAAGAGGTGGAGTTCATGTAGTCCATCTTTTCCACACCGGAGAGCTGCAATTCAATGGGGGTGGCCACGGATTCTGCCACTTCGGTGGCGTTGGCACCCGGATAGGTCGCCGCCATCTGGATGGTGACCGGGGCGATGTCCGGGTACTGGGAAATGGGCAGTGCCATCATGCTGATGAGGCCCAGCAGGGTGGTCACCACCGCAATGACACCGGCAATGATGGGGTGCTTGATGAAAAACGGAGACATAATTCAGGAGGGGATGAAGTGGAATTTATTCAAATTGGGATACTTCCTTAACCGGTTCTGCGGTGACAGAGGGCGTTACCGTCTTGGTCGGTACATAGATGAAGGGCTGGGGGGTGAGCTTGTTTACGGGGGCCTTGGCTGCTTCGTTGGCTGCGTATGTCTGCGCAGCCATGATGGAGCCTTCCACGATGACGGGTACATCGGTCACGTTGTCGAAGCCCATGTTCTTCATGCACATGGCCATGAGGGAGTTGAATCCCTGCTGCAGGGCAATGAGGTCGAGTTCATCCTTGGCACCTGCTTCGCGCAGCACAAGCGCCCGGAAATCCGGGGCTGCTTTGCGGCGGAGCAGCAATTCGCCCCAGTCGGCCACGCCTGCTTCTGCCGGGGCAGAGTCGGGCAAGGGATGGCCGTCCTGCTTTTCAAGTAGTTCGCGGAAGCTGCTGACGCCCGCCTGCTTGAGCAGCAGCTCGCCCCAGTTCTGCACCTTGGCTCCGCCCAGAATGATGGCTTCCAGGTTCGGGGCCTGGGTCTTGGCCAGCATCATGCCGGTGACGACGGAGCGGTTCGGTTCAATGACCTGCATGGGCTGCAGGTATTCCTTGCCTGCACCGTTGTCCAGCTTGAGGTTGATGATGGGCCCCTTGGTAATGGGCAGCATCTGGGGGGTGTTGTCGGGCTTGAGGATGATGATGAGGTCCATGCCCTTGGCGTTGAGCGGCGCGCGCGCCGGTACCAGACAGGCATGGGGGATGGTGTGCATTTTCGCCCGCACGGTCACGGCCATGCCGCTGCGGAGGATGGAGTCCTCGTTGTCAATGTGGCCGACGACATCGAGCGTGCCTGTGCTGGTACTCAGCGTGTTGTTGGCGGTGACAATGTGGCCTTTGCGGGGATAAAGGCTGTTGTCGTCCAGCACGAGTTCAAATTCCTGCGGGGCTGCTTTGTCCGGGTTGGCCTTGCGGATGCGGTGGTTGTTGAAGCCCTGCATGGCTCCTCGCCCGCTCATGCCGAAGTCCACGCGGATGGGATTCACCGAGGAGAGCGTGACCAGCGGTTCCGGGTCAGAGGAGCTGACGAGCGAGCCGACGGAGGGCTTGTGAATGCCGATGCGGCCATCGAAGGGGGCTTCAATGGTGGTGTAATCCAGATTGATTTCGGCCTGGTGTACGGCTGCCTGCATCTGCGCGATGGCGGCGTCGGCTTTGCGAACGGCGGCTTCGTTGGTGGCAACCATGGTTTCGCTGTCGGTCACGACCTTGTCGGACACAGCCCCCGGCGTTGTTTCCCTCAGTTTGATGTAGCGTTCCAGGGTCTGGCGGCTCATGGTGAGCTGTGCCTGCGCCTGCTCGCGTGCTGCCCGGGCAGCCACCAGGTTGGCGCGAGCTTCGTCCAGCGCGGCCTGGTAGGGGGCAGGGTCAATGGTGAAGAGCAAATCTCCCTTTTTCACCATTGAGCCGTCCTTGAAGTGCTGCTGAAGCAGGAAACCGCTCACCTGCGGGCGGATATCGGCCTCGTCAATGCCACGCAGTTTGCCGAACCATGTGCCGGTTTCTGCGACATCCTGCTGCAGCATGTTGCTGATTTTGACCGGGAAGGGAGGCAGGGTGGCTTTGACTTCCGGGGGCGGGGCTTGTTCTGTCTTGCCGGTATTCTCTGCTGCTGCTGCCAGCGCCGGGTTGGGGGCCGGCTTGAACGTGAAGTCTGTTGTTTTGATGGTGGCAGGCTTTTCGCCCTTGGGCAGGCGGCTGTTGGCAGAGGAAATGTTGACGGCCAGCACCGCGTTTTCGGTATCACACACTACCTGGGCATCGGACGGGTCGTTGTAGCCCAGCTGCTTGAGGGTTTCTGAAAGGGAGATGCTGGCGTAATCCTTGACGGAAACCATGGTCTGTATGGAGTGGTAGCCGTTGCTTTCCTCCACCTTCAGCTGGTATTCACCGCCGATGGTGACGGGTATCATGTGCGGCACGCTTTCCTTGTCGACAACTACGATGAAATTGTTGAGCAGTACGTTTCGGATGGCGGCCTTGGGCACCAGCATGGCTTTGCCGGTGCTGAGCGGGATGCGCACGCGCACGGGCATGCCCCCGCGCAGGACATTGTCGGGGTTGGGGATGATGCCTTCGATATTGACCAGCCCGGAGGAGGTCAGCACGCTGTCCATGGCGATGAGGGTACCCTGGTGCGGGAGCATGGTGCCGTCTTCCATGAGCAGCTGGAAGCGGGGTGCTGGCGGGCTGTCGGCATTGCTGTTGGTGCCGATGTTGCCGTACTTGCTGAAGATGTTGAGCAGGTGGTCTCCGTTGACGGAGAAATCAACCCGGATGGGGTCGATAGAGGTGATGTTGGTCAGTTTGGTTGCCGGGCTGACCAGATCACCGATGGAGACATTGGCGGTGCCGATGATGCCATCGTAGGGGGCGCGGATGATGGTGTAGTCGAGGTTGATCTGAGCCTTGCTTACCGCGGCTTCCTGCTGCCCAATCTGGGCACGGGCCGCTTCTACCTGTGCCTGCGCGGCCTTGAGGGTCTGCTGGGCGTCAGACAGGTCTTTTTCGGAAACCGAGCCGGATTGCACCAGTTGCGCGTAGCGCTTGACATCCAGAGCGGCTTTATCGGCGGTGGCCTGGGCAGAGGTCAGCGTGGCCTGGGCGGCCTGCAGATTGGCTTTGCTGCGTTCCAGCTCAGCTTCATAGAGCTTGGGGTCGATGCGGAAGAGGATGTCGCCGGCCTTGACGGTGGTGCCTTCCCGGTAGTCCTGGGAGATAAGGAAGCCGGAGATGCGGGGGTGGATGTCGGTGTCCTGCTCACCACGCAGGTAGCCGAACCATTCGCCGTAGTTGGTCACGTCCTGGTGGCGCAGTTGGAAAACCTTGATGGCGGGGGTGCTTTCCTGGACTGCGGCTCCTGAGGTGTCGCCGGGCTTGCAGGCGGGCAATACGCAGAGCGTGCAGCTACCCAGCGCGAGAGCCAGTATGGAGTTGCGGTTCATATAGGGATGAATTCTGGTTTTTAAGGGTTCTGGTGCAGGAGCGGGGGGGGCTGAACGCTGCTCTGCGGGGAAAATAAGCATTCCCGGTCCGAGGCCGTTGGCGTGAAATCAGGGAGTCTGCTGAATGCCGGGTTGCGGTTCGCCTTGCTGGCGCATGGCGTTGAGGACGGCGCTGACCAGGCGCTGGCGGTCGCTGCGGGCGGCAGCGGCCAGCTGCAGGAAGTCTGCAAGGTGGAAGTTGCCATGCGTACGCAGGAATTCACGGTCTTTTTCGTCGCCGTACATGAGGTCTGCCGCCAGGGTGCCGAAGAGTTTGGCTTCGGCTTTGCGGATGATGCGGGGAAGATAGGGGATTTCCTGGAATTCTTCTGTTTCGGCCGGGAGGTCTGCTGCGGTGATGGGGCGTGCGTTGCCGGACATGCCGCGCATGGCATTGAGGAAGTAGTGGCGGCGTACAGCAGCGATGAGCAGGGTGGTGCTGGGGCTGGGAGCGCCTTTTTCTGCGTATTCGCGCACATAGCCGTGCATTTCAGCAGGCTGGTAGCCGATGCTCTTGAGGAAATCCTGTTCTTCAGGAAGGTAGAAGCGTTCTGCCGGGGTCTGGGGATTAAGCAGATAGCGTTCTACGGCTTCCCGGAAAAGCGACATGAAGTGGTCATTCCATTCCATGTGGGCTAGTATAATTTCCCCCATTTCCTAATGCAAGCTGAAAACACGCCTGCTGGCTGTATAACATCAAATAAGCAGGATTCACCTTATGATTTGCGCCAGAGCAGATTGACCAGAGCGTAGGCAAGCGCCGCTATGAGGGTGCATGTGAGGACGCAGCCTGCCAGCAGTTCCAGGCAGAGCCGCGGGATACTGACATGGCTGAGGAGTTGGAAGGCCGCTCTCCATCCCTCGGAAAGAACTGCGGCCGAGCAGTTCCGCATCAGTTCCATATCGACGCCGCTGCTCAGCCCCATCCACCCCAGCAGCAGAGAGCCCGCATACCATTGCAGCGGCCAGGCAATCAGCTGGTAGCCGGGAAAGGAAATGAAGCAGGAAAGTACGGCCATGGGAATGTTGCCCTGAGTACGCATGCTGCAGAGAACTGCAAAGATGGTCTGCATGGGAACCGGGGCAAGCGCCCAGCTGGTTCCCCAGGCGGCTCCGCGGGCAACGCTGCGCCGTTCCCAGAGCCACAAGTCGGGGCGGAACAGACTTTCCGGCAGCAGAACGGCCCAGAGACGACTGTCGGCGCGCTTCCGGCGCAGGTAGGTATCTACCTTTTGCACCAGTTTGTTATAGTCGAACTTCATGCGTTCTGGTAAAAGGCGTCGACCAGCTGCACGCTGCGCCGGGTGGCACCGGAGTGAACGTGCAGGGCCTGGTAGGCGCGCGCGGTGCGCGCCTGGGTGGCCTCGCTGCCGTCCAGCGCCAGCCGGATGGTATCGGCCAGTTCCGGCGCATTGCAACTCAGGATGGCATCTTCATTCTTCAGGAGGGTGACAAGGTCGGCAAAGTTGGTCATGTCGGGGCCTATGATGACCGGCTTGCGGGCGGCGATGGCTTCCACCGGGTTCTGTCCGCCTTTTGCCAGGAAACTCTTGCCGATGACAACGGCATCTGCCAGCGCTGTCCAGTCGCGCAGCTCGCCCGTTGTATCAGCCACATAGCAGACATGTTCCGGCATCTCGGCAGGAAGTTGTCCTGCGGTGCGGAGCAGGGGGGTGAAGCCGGCCTGGCTCAGGTCGGCCACGACCTGCTCGCGGCGTTCGGCGTGGCGGGGTACAATGAGCGGGAATGCACCGGCCTCGCGGATGGCCGAGGCAATGAGAGATTCTTCGCCAGCATGGGTGCTGGCGGCCAGTACAACGGGCTTTTCCTGCCGCAGGGTGTCGAGGATGCTGCGGAAGTCCTCCCTCTGTTTCTGCGGGGTATCCCCTATGACATCGAACTTGATGCTGCCGGGAGCGGTGATGATGTCCGGGTTCACGCCGATGCGGGCGAAGCGTCCTTTGTCGTTCTCGTTCTGTGCCCCCAGAGCGCTCAGCCGCTCGAAGAGCAGGCGGGTGATGCCTCGAACCTTCGCGTAGCGTCCTTCGCTGCGGGGGGAGAGGCGGGCATTTACCATAATCATGGGGATGTGGCGACGATGGCAGGCTTCTGCAAAATTGGGCCAGAGTTCGGCCTCAATCAGGACAACCGCCCTGGGAGCAAAGCGCTTCAGACAACGCCCCGGCAGCCCTGGTACATCGAGCGGGGAGTATAGCGGGCGCACATGGGGCAGCGCAGCATCGCGCGCCACCTGGTGCCCGGTGGCGGTGCTTGTGGCAAGAACGACCGGTTCGTTATGCGTCTTGCACCACTCGCGGATGAATTTGAGGGCAATGAAAGTTTCGCCCACGCTGACGGCGTGGACATACAAACCTCCCTTGGGTTCGGCCTCTGCGGGCTTCTTGTAAAGGCCGAAACGCTCGGAAAGCCCGGTGCCGAAGCCACCGCGCTTCTTCATCTTGATGAGGTAGCCGGGAATGGAGAGAATCAGGAATACCGGCAGCAATAAGTTGTAGAGCAGGAGAAAGATAAAGCGTTTCATACGGGTTCAGCCTGGTAGAAGAGAATCACGTTCTTGCCGTAGTGGCGGGTATCAACAAGTTTCCAGCCCGGAAACTCACGGCTGTGGGAATCGCCCACGCCGTAGCCTTCCTGTGCTTCGGCAATGAAGTAGCCACCCTCCGCCAGCAATTCGTGCAGGCGGTCGGTCATCAGCTCGGCAATCATGTCGCGGTCGCCAATGGCTTTGGCATAGGGCGGGTCTGCAAAGATATAGTCATAGCAGCCCATATCGCGTTTCACGAACTGCAGGCAGTCGCTCTGCACTACGCTGCCTCCGCTCAGGCGGGAACGCTCCAGATTCTGCCTGGCCATGGCGCAGGAGGGGCGGGCGGCATCCACCATGCGGGCGCTGGCGGCGCCCCGGCTCAGCGCTTCGATGCCCACGGAGCCCGACCCGCAGAAGAGGTCGAGGACTCTTGCGCCCTGAATCGTGGGGCCCAGGATGTTGAACAGGGCTTCGCGCACGCGATCCTGGGTGGGGCGGACTTCACCCTGGGGTACACGGATGGGAAGTCCCTTGGCTGCTCCGGCAATGATACGCATGGTGCTGAATGAGAACGAAACGGGAGCCTGTGACACGGTGTGGCCCGGCTCCCGTTTCAGAGGTGAAGATGGGTTTGGCTCTTACTTCCGACCGGGACGTGTGGCGCGGGCGCTAGCAGTAGCAATGGGGAAGATGATGGTGTAACCGTGGTTGGCAATCACATTGCCGCTGATGGCGGAACGCTCCGTCAGGCTGTAATAGAGGAAAACGGCCTTGCCGTCCGTTGCCTTGGTCAGGCGAATCATTTCTCTCAACGTGGAGAGGGAATCCTTCTTCTCCAGCTTCCATTCATTGCCCGTCTGGGGACCGTAGTCGAACTTTTCGTCGGCCGTAAAGGTGGCGCCGCTCAGCTCGCCGTTGTTGGAAATCCATACATTCCGGTTGCCGTCGTAGCGGAGTGAACCGATGGTGAGCGGCATGGATTCACCATTGGCAACGCGCGTGGCCGAAAGGACGCTGTAGAGGCCATTGCCCTCGCTCTTCATGCCCACATGCACATCGGCCAGACGGGCCAGCTGGGTCTTTTTCCATGCTTCGGCGTACATCTCGTATTCCTTTTTCTCCGGCCAGAGATCGGCATCGTATTCCATGAGCCGGTCTGCGGCACTTTTGTCATTGATGGCCTTCTGTTTATCCTTGGGCAGCTGGGCAAAGCGCTTCAGCGCAGCCTGGTGCAGTTCGATGAAGGATTTATCCCGCACCGGGCGGATAACTGTGCCGGGAATGGGTGTGCCGTTACAGGGAAGATAGCCCGCAAGGGCTTCAGGGGTATTGTCAGCAAGCACGGCGCTGCACAGGGCAATGGGTGCAGCCAGCAGAGTGATGAGGAAACGAGACAGATTCATATCTTACAACGATTACTCTAGCACCGTTTTTTTTGCTTGGCAAGCATGAAATTCGGTGGTATTGTCATGCAACCATGAGACTGTTTCATGCCTTGCATCTGCTGGCGTTGAGCGCAGCAGCTTTGTTTCTGGAATCGTGCCAGACGGCCACGCCGATGACCCGTATTGACCAGAATCCGGTCATGTTCCGGCAGCTTCCCCCCGCGCAGCAGCTGCTGGTGCAGCAAGGGCGTATCTGCGAGGGGATGACCAAGGATGCCGTTTACCTTGCCTGGGGGAACCCCAACACGCCTCCTGTCACCGGTCAGCAGAATGGTGTGGCCTATGAGAAATGGGTCTACAATGTCTACCAGCCGGTCATGGTTGATTCCTTTTCCATGGGGACAGGCTGCTGGAATGGCCCGCATTGGTGCGGCGGCATGGGGACCTCCACCGCCTTTGTGCCGAAGGAGGCTGCATGGGTGATGTTTCAGAATAATGTTGTAACCTCATGGGAATCTTCCCGCTGATTTATATGATGGATATGGAAATATATACACTTGTCACGCCCGAACTGAAGGTGCAGATTACGAACTTCGGCGCACGGGTTCTTTCCTTTGAATACCAGGGAGTTGATTGCCTGTACGGCCCGAAGACGGCAGCAGAGCTTGCGGCCGATACCTGCTACTGCGGCAGTATCTGCGGCCGCGTTGCCAACCGCATTGCCGGGGGGGTGTTCGAACTCGATGGTACTGCGTACCAGCTGGCGGTGAACAACGGCCCGAATCATCTGCATGGCGGGCTGGCGGGCTTTTCCGACTTGCCCTGGACGGTGGAGTCTGTTTCCGATACCCGGCTGGTGCTTTCCCTGGTTTCTCCCGACGGGCAGGAAAATTACCCCGGCACGGTAACGGTGCGGGCTACCTATGAGGTGGAGGGCCGCCGTCTGTCTCTGCTCATGGAAGGGACGACAGATGCTCCCACGCTTCTGAATCTCACGAACCACGCCTACTGGAATCTTTCCGGTGACGGTACGGTGGATGCTCATTGCCTGCAGGTGAACGCTTCGGCGTACACTCCTATGGTGTCCAATATCCCCACGGGTGTCATTGCGCCGGTGGAGGGAACCTTGTATGATTTGCGCCGCCCGGCTGCTCTGGGGGAACGCAACGCGCCGGAAACCATTGCCGGAGGCTATGATGACAACTATGTGCTGCCCACGACACCCGGTGTGAAGCTGGCTGCTGTGCTGACCAACGGCCGCCGGACGCTGCGTGTGCTGACTGATGCCCCCGGCCTGCAGGTCTACACAGGTGATTATCTGCCGCTCAAACGCGGCGGCGTGGCGCTGGAAGCTCAGAACTTCCCGGATTCGCCCCATCATCCGCATTTTCCCTCCATCGAGCTGCGCCCTGGCGAGCGCTACGCCCGGACTATTGCCTGGGAAATAGATTAAGCGGGCGTATCACTTTTTTCTGATGAGGGGGACTCCGGCCGGAGTCTCCCTCATGCTTTGCTGCCGTCTCTCATTTCAAACAGGCATTCCAGCGAAGCCAGCAGAATCTGGATGTAGCCCAGCAGCTCGATGGGTTCTTCCAGAATGCGGCGCATGAGGAAGGCGTTGAGGTGGGCATCGCCCATCAGGTCGGCTAGGAAGCTGCGATGCCCCAGGCATTGAGCCACAGGGATGATGATGACAACGGCGGTCATCATCATGTGGAACGCATTGGAGCGCAGGAACGGAAGGAGTGTCGTGCCCAGCTGCCGTTGGTCGCGCAGCAGAATGCCGAGCCCCGCCAGAGGGAACAACCAGCACCACCCCCAGCCGATGAGGGGTATCAGGTCATCGAAGTAGGCATCCTGCTCGCGCACGAGAGCGGTGAGAGCCAGCAGCCCCATGCAGATCAGCAGGCTGCAGTAACCCCGGTTGAAGGCCGCCTGCAGCAGAAAATTCAGCGCAATCAGCAGCAGTACGATGCTCTGGGCGCTTTCAAAGATGCCGTATTCCTGCACGGTGGCCGATTTGAAAGCATCACCGACTTTCCAGAAGCTCACCACAATCAGCACCAGGATAATCAGGTAGATGAACTGGCGGAGCAGTCCCAGGAAGACGGAGCGGGAAGAAGATGAGTTCATGGTTGGTGAGCGTGTCTTACGCTATTGTAATGGTTCTGGTGTTTTTTGCCAGTATAAAAATCTGTTATTTACCCGAAATAGCGGGCTGCCATGCGGAGAACACTGGCATCCAGCTGTGCAGCGTGCCGGTGGAAATCCTCGCGGCTCCACCAGGCCAGGTCATCGGATTCCTCTGAAAGGGAACAGTTTTCGTGCGGAGCCTGCAGCAGGTAGCGGATGTCATAGTGCAGGTGGGCTGGCTCTTTCTTGGCCTTGTGTTCCGGGATGAGGTGGATGTCGATATCAAAGATGCGGTGGTGTACGGGGCGAATGCCTCTGATGCCGCTTTCTTCCTCTGCCTCTCGCAGGGCAACGCGGAGCGGTTCCGGGTCGCCATCGGCATGCCCGCCGGTCTGCATCCAGCGCTGCAGCTTGTGGTGCAGCGTCATCAGAACCTTATCCCCCGCCGGATTGAGCAGCCAGGCAGAGCCGGTGATGTGGCCCGCCTGGTGGCTTCGCTTAAAGCAATCCGGGGTGCTGGAGATAAACGCGCATATGGCGTCGGCCGTTTCCTGCTGTTCCGGGTGGGAGTTGGCAAATAATTGCAGCTCACGGTACAGCTTTTCACGGAAAGTGTTTGTCTCGGCGGTCATTTCGGGTTGATTTTAGCCTCATCTGGAGGAAAATCAAGTCATACCTGCAAAAAAAAGATTGTAAAGAAAAGTTTAGTATTGGCATGGGGAGTACTGTATGGTAGTATAGCTTCGGCGGGGTGGGGAACACGGTTTATGGCACGGTAATCGCGTGGATTTCCCGTCTGCCGCCGTCAAATCTGTCCCTGAAAGTCTTACTTATATGTCCAGCACACGTCAGCTTATGCTTTGTCTGCTTGCCTTGGTGGCATGCCTGTTCACGGCTTGCCAGACCGGTGGTGGCGTCAAGTATGCCAATTTCCCGGATGCTGTCACCAATATCAATCAGGTAGACCCGGCATACCGTAAGTACTTTGCCAGCCAGCAGGGCCGCAATTACAGCGCTGATGACCAGCGCAAGGCTCTGGCTGCTGCTATCCGGACTTCCCGCACGCCTGTTCCCGCCTATGTGCCGCGTTCGGCCATGGCTTCCAGCAGCAAGGTGATGCGGAAGCGCACGGCTCGCCGCGGGGCAAGCCGTTATGCTGTTGCCAAGCGCAAGGCTTCGGCCGGGCGCAAGGCTGTGGCGAAGAAGCGAGTCAAGGCCACGCGCAAGCGCGCCGTTGCCAAGCGCCGCACTTCTACGCGCCGCCGCCGTGGTTAAGAAACGCCCCCGGTCAGAATAGAAACTTTTCCGGCATCTGCCCCTTTGCGGCAGATGCCTTTTTGCATGGGTGTGTCATCAAGTCCCTGCGGCATGATTTATCCTTGACTTATGAGGGTGTATGGTGCATTCTGCGCCTGCAATGAAGACAGTACTCATTATCGGAGCCGGTGGTGTGGGGCACGTGGTGGCCCACAAGTGCGCCCAGATGTCGGATGTGTATGCGAACATCCATCTGGCCTCGCGTACCAAGAGCAAGTGTGATGCCATTGCAGCAGACGTGCTTGCCCGCGAGGGTGTGACGATTACGACGCATGCCGTCGATGCTGATGATGTGGCTGCCACGGTGGCTCTCATCAAGGAAGTCGGGGCAGACCTCGTGCTGAATGTGGCCTTGCCTTACCAGGACCTCCCCCTCATGGATGCCTGCCTTGAAGCCGGCGTGAACTACATGGATACTGCCAACTACGAGCCCCGCGATGTAGCCAAGTTCGAGTACAGCTGGCAGTGGGCCTACCAGGAACGCTTCAAGCAGGCTGGGCTGTATGCGCTGCTGGGGTCGGGCTTTGACCCCGGTGTGACCAATGTGTATACCGCCTGGGCGCTCAAGCACCATTTTGACGTGATTGAATACCTTGACATCATCGACGTGAACGGCGGTGACCACGGCCAGGCCTTTGCCACCAACTTCAACCCCGAAATCAACATCCGCGAAGTGAGCGCTCCCTGCCGCCACTGGGAGAACGGCGATTTCCAGGAAACAGGCGCCATGAGCCTGCACCAGCCCTTTGCCTGCCCGGACGGCGTGGGAACTTATGAGATTTACCGCATGTACCACGAGGAGATGGAATCCCTCGTGAAGCACATCCCCACCATCAAGCGCGCCCAGTTCTGGATGAGCTTCTCCCCGAACTACATCAACCACCTCACCGTTCTCAAGAATGTCGGTATGACCCGCATTGACCCCGTCATGTACAACGGTGTGGAAATCATCCCCTTGCAGTTCCTGAAGGCTGTTCTGCCCGACCCCGGCGACCTGGGCAAGACCACCCACGGCCGCACCTGCATCGGCTGCGTGATTCAGGGCAAGAAGGATGGTCAGTACAAGGCTGTGTACATCTACAACATCTGCGATCACGAGGAATGCTTCAAGGAAGTCGGTTCCCAGGCTATCTCCTACACCACCGGCGTGCCTGCCGCCATCGGCGGCCGCATGATTCTCACCGGCACCTGGAGCGGCGAGGGCGTGTTCAACATGGAGCAGAACGACCCCGATCCCTTCATGGAGGCCCTCAACAAGTACGGTCTGCCCTGGAACTGCATCGAACTCACCCGCGAACAGGCCGAAAGCCTCAATGTGGTGAAGTAATCGCCCTCAGAGACCAGAGTCCTTTCCGCGGCGCATGGGAACACCCCGTGCGCCGCTTTGTGCAGGGGCATCGGCAAGACGCAAAGACGCAGAAAAGCACACAAATTCAGGAAAAAAGGCTTGTCAGTGCCGGGGGGATTTAGTACAATCCCGCACCGCATTCTCCCCCGGTGGCATACAGGTGCCTCATGAGCCGCCGGGTAGGGGCCTTGGTGGAGATGCGTAAAACATTAACCTACAAACAATCATTATAATGAGCAATACTGAACTGGAAGCCTTGATTAACGCCAAGCTTCCGAACTTCCGCAAGGGTGACATCGTGAACGGTACCATCCTTGAAATCCGCCCGCAGGTCGTCCTCGTGGACATTGGTTACAAGTCTGAGGGTGTCATCCCCGTTTCCGAGTTTGAGGACGAGGAAATCGAGGTGGGCGATCAGATCGAGGTTCTTCTTGAAAGCCTCGAAAACGACGAGGGTCTCGTCGTCCTTTCCAAAGAAAAGGCTGCCCACAAGCAGAACTGGGACAAGATTGTGGCCGTTTACAAGGACGGCGGTCTGGTCAAGGGCAAGGTCAAGAGCGTCGTCAAGGGTGGCCTCATGGTCAACGTCGGCGTGGAAGCCTTCCTTCCCGGTTCCCAGGTGGACATCATCCCGCCCAAGGATCTCAACGAATTCGTGGGCAACGTCTATGAGTTCAAGATTGTGAAGGTGAACGATGAGCGCAAGAACATCGTCCTTTCCCGCCGCGAGGTCATTGAGGCCGAGCGCAGCGAGCAGCGCCAGCGCTTCCTGGAGACGGTGGCTGCAGGCGACCGCGTGAAGGGTCTGGTGAAGAACATCACCGACTTCGGTGCTTTCGTGGACCTCTCCGGTATGGATGGTCTGCTGCACATCACCGACATGAGCTGGGGCCGCGTGAACCACCCCTCCGAGCTGCTTCACATCGGCCAGGAGCTGGAAGTCCTCATCCTCGACGTGGACCGCGACAAGGAGCGCGTATCCCTGGGCCTCAAGCAGCTGTCCGACAATCCCTGGGCAGACATCGAAGCCAAGTACCCCATCGGTTCCCAGGTCAAGGGCCGCGTGACCAAGCTTCTCGCCTACGGCGCCTTCGTGGAGCTGGAGAAGGGCGTGGAAGGTCTGGTACACGTTTCCGAGCTGAGCTGGACCAAGCGCATCACCCGCCCCAGCGACGTTCTGTCCCTGGATCAGGAAATCGAAGCCATCGTACTCAACATTTCCGTGGAAGAGCAGAAGATTTCCCTCGGTATCCGTCAGCTCGACGAGAACCCCTGGGAAGCCATCGAGCAGCGTTTCCCCGTGGGTACCGTTATCTCCGGCGCTGTGCGTAACCTTACCCCCTACGGTGCCTTCGTGGCTCTGGAGGAAGGCATTGACGGCATGATTCACGTGTCCGACATGAGCTGGACCCGCAAGATCAACCACCCCTCCGAAGTCCTCAAGAAGGGCGACGTGGTGGAAGCCCGCGTGCTGAACATCGATAAGGAAAACCAGCGTGTGTCCCTCGGCATCAAGCAGCTTGAGACCGACCCGTGGGAAGCCATCGACAGCCGCTTCAAGGTGGGCGACCTCGTTTCCGGTACCGTGGCCAAGATTGCCTCCTTCGGTGCTTTCGTGAACCTCGACGGCGACATCGACGGCCTCATCCACATCTCCCAGCTTTCCGAGGAGCACGTGGAGCGCGTCAAGGACGTCATCAAGGTGGGCGACGAAATCAAGGCCCGCGTCATCAAGGTCGACAAGGTGGAACGCCGCATCGGTCTTTCCATCAAGGCTGTGAACTACGATCCCGAGCAGCTGCGTCGCGAGACCGCCGCTTTCGAGACCGTTCGCGCCGGCGACATGGTGGGTCTGGAACAGGCCTTCAACCTCGCTGCCCTGCAGTCCGAGGAGTGGAGCCCCTCCCAGAACTAATCAACCGATTAGCACCTGATTACTTCAAAAACCGCTGCGGGCAACCGCAGCGGTTTTTTTGTGGACGGGCGAGAATGATTATAATGTTGACTTTCCCTGCGTTATTTTGCATATTGTCAACATGTCGATGCTTCGAGTCACCAAAAGTTCTTTTTCCACGCAGTTGCAGATGCTCAGGCGATTGAAGAAGCTTTCGCTGAGGGAACTCAGTGCTGCTTTAGGTGGCGTGGTTTCACATGAGATGCTTTCGCGCTATGAAAAGGGCACAGCAGAGCCAAGGGAGGAGGTACGGGCTGCTTTGAGCGAGCTGCTGGGTATTCAGGATACTGCGGCGTATGCACCGCTGCTCTCCCTGGAAGAGGTGAAGTTTCGGCGCAGCCGTCACGAATTGCCTCTGAAAGAGTGGGAGGCCGCTAAAGCGTTGGCTATGGAGCGTTGCAATCGCTATCTTGAGCTGGAAGCTCTTACCGGGCGGAGCGTACCCTGGTCATCTCCTTTCACCAGGGCCGAACAGCGTAAGCTGAACCGCCGTATAGGGGAGACTGAGGAAAAGACAGCCCTGATGGAAGATATGGCGGAAGAGTTACGCAAGCGCTGGCAGTTGGGGAGTGGCCCCTTGCCTTGTCTGAGCATTCTGCTGGAGCGCAAAGGTATTCTCATCTGTGAAATCCCATTCAGCGACAAGCGACTGGATGCTTTTTCCTTCGTTCACAAGGGAAAGCCTGTCATCTGTATAGCCGATTGGTTGAATCAGAATCCCGCCCGTAAGCGAATGACTCTTGCTCACGAACTCGGGCATATTCTTTTTCCTGAGGTAGATGCCGATTTGCCATCCGACAAGGAGTATTGCATCATGCGCTTTGCCGGGGCTCTTCTGGTGCCTCGTGATGAGGTGATTTCCGCTTTGGGACGTGAATTACGCAACGAGTTACCCCTGTATCTTCTGCAGGAACTCAAGCAATACTTCGGTATCAGTATCATGGGGCTTATCGCACGCGCCATGCAGTTGAACATCATTGAATGGGAGCAGTATCGGGACTACTGTAACCGCTTTTACAAGCGATTGTTTGCGCTCCCGGCAGACAGGCAGCTTTCCGATGTTGAGCCGGGCGCTCCCTACGAAATTCCTGATATCTCTCCGCGCCTGCACTCGCTACTCGGGGTCGCTGTGTCAACCGGCTTGCTGAAAGCCGAAAGAGCCGTGCAACTCTTTGGCTTCAAGCTTGATATGCAGCGTTACGAAAGTGTTCTGTAAATATTTCATCATGTAAAAAGTGATGGAAATTTAAAATAAAGGTTGACAAAACGTGAGCAAATTGATAATTTGTCAACCGATAGCCCACATTGCCTTATGATGGAATACAACATACCAGAATACACAAAACAATACCCGGCTCATGCAGCAGCAGAGTGCGGAGATGCTGAAAAACTCGCGTCCATGCTGCCGGCAGCGGCCAGGGAACGCAACAATTGGGATGAAACGCCACTGCATGTGGCTGCTCAGAATGGTCACATGGAGTGCTGCCTCCTGTTGCTGGAGAACGGAGCGGATGCGAATGCCTTGGATTACCAGCTGTATACCGCTTTGCACCGTGCCGCACACGAGGGACATGCTGAATGCGTGAAACTCCTGCTGAAGCACGGCGCCGCTCCGAATCTTCAAGGCCGAGCGAATGCCGATACTTCGTTGCACCTGGCGGCAGCCAGAGGAAATGAGGAAATCTGCAAGGAATTACTCTCCGCCGGAGCAGATGTAAATCTGCGTGACCGCAACATGCGCACGGCGTTGCACCACGCCGTCAAAAGCGGCAGCCTGGAGTGCGTGGGTTGTCTGTGCTGTATGGCAGACAGGCGTTTTCTGTCTGACCGGGATGGCAACACGCCCTTGCATCTGGCGCTGCTGGAACACCGGGCCTATCTGGCGCATTACCTGCAGATTCAGGGGGCAGATATCGACGCTCCGAATCTTGAAGGAGAAACGCCGCTGCATCTGGCATGCTATCAGCAGGAAAACTGGGAGGGCATCATGTCCCTTGCACATGCGGTCAAGGATATCAATGCGCGCAATCACATGAATGAGACCCCGCTGCACTATGCGGCTGCCTGCAAGGCCAAAGGCCTCATCAAGCGCCTGCTGAAATATGGCGCTGATGTGCATGCGGTGAACCGCGTGGGTGAGACCCCGTTGCATGCCGCTGCATCTGCAGGCATAGCCCTGAATGTAAAGCTCCTGCTGAATGCTGGTGCAGACCCCGCTATTCGTAACATCCGGGGGTATACTGCGCTGGAGCTTGCGCAGAATTGGGAATACCCGGCATGTGTTGCGATTTTGAGCGAACGCATGGCGGAAGGTCAGAAACTCACAGAAGCCTGAGCCATGGTAAAAGAAAATGCCTATCCGGCCCACGCTTACGCGGCTGTGGGGGACACAGATGCTTTGTCGGCGCTGCTGCCTCAGGTTGTCGGTTCGCTTAATAACTGGGACGAAACCCCTCTCCATCTGGCGGCAAAGCATGGGCAGACGGAGTGTTGTCGTTTGCTTCTGCTTTCCGGCGCAGATGTGAATGCCGCAGATTATCAGGAGCGCACAGCGCTGCTGGTAGCTGCTGAGCAGGGACAGGGGGATTGCGCCCGCTTGCTGCTGGCTCATGGTGCGAACCCGAACATGGCAACATATAAGGGAGAGACCCCGATGCACATGGCTGCCCGTCACAATGACAGGAAGTTGTGCACTTTGCTTACCCGGGCCGGGGCCTTGGCTGATTTGCCTGATATGGAGGGGCGGATACCGCTGCACTATGCCGCCCAGTACGATTCATGGAAATGCTGTGCATGGTTGAAGATGCACTCCGATAAATCCTGTCAGGGTGACCGCATGGGGAATACTCCGCTGCATCTGGCTGCTATGTATACCAGCCTTGAAACGGTAGAGAGACTCATCGGTCCAGGAATGGAGGTAAACGCCCGCAACCGCCGGGGAAATACTCCTCTGCATGTTGCAGCTGCGGGTGATTCCCCGGAACTGCTTCAACTGTTGCTGGATAACGGGGCAGAGGTGAACGCCACCGATGATGAAGGAGAAACCCCGCTGCATGAAGCTGCCTTGACAGGCATTCCTCAGAATGTTCGTCTGCTGCTGGCAGCAGGGGCAAATCCCCAATGCCGGAATAACAGCGGTTACACGCCGCTGGATGTGGCCCGCCTGTTCGGACAATCCTCTACCTGCATTGAACTTCTCACGCAATCCTGACATTGCCATGTCTGTTAACCATCCCCGGGAACTGTTGCGACCGGATGGGTCGCTGCCACAGCTTTTTCTTCCCAGCCCTCCTTCTTGCCCTTCTGTTGACGATGTGAGGAAATACACCTTGAGCATCATGGCGATACTGGGACTGAAACAATATGATGTCCGCTGGTCAAGCGCCCGGCAGGAAGCCGGTCACTGTCTGCAGAATAGTCATGTAGCTCTTACCCGCCCACACATTGACTGCTGCCTGAAGCGGAAGGACTATCCGGCCATCTGGAAGGTCGTGCTGCACGAAATCGCTCACGCTCTCGAATATGAATTGTTCGGCAACGGCGGTCACGGCAGCAGCTGGATACTTTGCTGCAAAGCTCTGGGATTGTACGGTGGATATCATGCGCCTATTCAGGCCGTTCCTCTGCATCCATCGGTAGAATTTGTGTTGAATACCATGCTGGAGAGTTATTATGGAAAGTGCTGATTCTCTGGTCCCGGAGGCTGATATTCGTGCCTATGCTCGTTATCTTTTTCCAAAGGCAGAGCGAGAGGAAGTTAACCCCGGCAGGATAGGGTGGGTGCTGTATTATGGCTACCGGCAGGAGGCTCCCCCGCGGCCCAATATGCAGTATTTTGCGAATGATGTATTTATTTCGCATCTGTCTGCATTCCTTACTCTGGAATCCGTAGCTGATAAACAGGAATGCAGAGTTGTGATTTCCTTGCAGAGCTTGGAGAACGGGATGTATGCAGACTATATGTCGGGTGCCGATGCTTCTGTGGTGAAGCTGATTCTGAGCCACGAGAAGCGTGGAGAGATGCTTGCAGGGCAGTTTCCGGTGACAGCAGAAATGTTGCAGCACCTCTGTGGTCATCCCAATCTCTACCTGTCCGGTCGTGCTGATAAGGAAGGTTCTGATTCTGAGCGTCAATCAGCAATTTTTCTTTCGAGAAGAGAACCGGAGCTGTATCATACCTATTATGATGAGTTGATTGTAGGTGTGAGCATGGAGGATTACGAAGGTGTGCCGGTTATCCGTCTGGACAGATCCTGTCGCGGTAAAACGCAGGGGTGTTCTATGGTGTGCTATTCAGAACGCAATTTGCGTCTACTGCATTTTTTCCGCACGTTCGGCATCGGGGGAATGCTGTATGTTTCTAAAGAGAATCTTTCCTTGCTGGTGCGTTTTATGGATTTGTTCCGTTTCGGTGAGTGGAACACCTCGTGGTTGCGGCGTAGTATGCGGATAGATGGGACGCTGACTCCTTCTATCCGGCTGGTTGTGACTCTTGCTGTGGAAAATGAGCAGATAAGCGGCATGCTCAGGGTGGCACCCACCCTTTTCTGTCATGAGACACCAGAACCGGGTAAGGGTGCGCGGATAATCCGCAGCAACGGGGATAAATCCTGTATCGTGGAGCGCCATTTTGAGATGGAACTGGCACAGCGTGCCAGGCTGCTGGAGCTGTGTCCCACTCTGGCCTCGCTGCTGGTCCCTGATGCGAATGACTGGAGTACCCCTATTGATTATGCATCTCTCCGCATCGTTGAGGAAATCAGCCTCTGTCCTCCTGAACTTGTGACGCTCAACTGGAAAACGACGAGCAGGAAAATCCATGTACAGACTGAGCGACACCGAGTGTCCATATTTGCTGCAGATAAATCGCAGGGTGACAGAAAATATTGGGTTGGCGTCACCATCAGCACTGCAAGTGAGCAAAAGATGGCGGCTCTACATGAATTCCTGTCGCAGGTGCGCGCAGCCCGCCATTCTTATTTAAAGGGCCCTTCTGCATATACCCTGATATCACCGCGTCTGCATGTACTCGCCTTGCTCTCTGATACCGGAAGCTGTAGGGTAAAGGAGAATGCCATGTCTCTCAGAATCAGCCGTGCCGGTTTGCTTTTGCTGGCTCTGGCCGGTTTCCAGGACGAATCCGCTTCCTCAGAGGATGATTGGCAGGGATTGTCCGGTCTCGTGGCTCCTGTGCTGGAGCAATATCAGCTGCCGGTCGCTGAGCCGGCGGGGATAATGGCTACCTTGCGCCCATATCAGGCCGATGGCTATGAGTGGATGCAACATCTGCTCAACTGCGGTTGCGGTGCCTGCCTGGCAGATGATATGGGGCTGGGCAAGACGCTTCAGATTCTCTGCGTGCTTCAGTCACGGGCGAACGAAGGCCCCTCGCTGGTGGTTGCACCTGCTTCAGTAGTGGGGAACTGGGTGGCCGAAGCTGCACGCTTTGCTCCCGGTCTCAGGATGTTGGCACCGGGCTCCGGAAAAGAGCTTGAACAGACCTTGCATGGGGCAGAAGCGGGTGTTGTTGTCGTGGTCGGTTACACGCTTTTGCAAAGCAGAATTCACCACTTGTCTTCCATCTCATGGAACATTGTAGTACTGGATGAAGCCCAGTTTATCAAGAACCATTTATCTGCAAGGACCAAGGCGGCTTACTCGCTGAAAGCTGCTTGCCGCATTGCAGCCACGGGTACGCCGGTGGAGAATAACATGGGCGACCTATGGAGCCTGTTCCAGTTTCTGAATCCCGGGTTGCTGGGGGCGTATACGACCTTTCGCAGCAGTTCCATGGACGCCGAAACCCGCGGCCGGTTGGTAGCGCCTTTCGTGCTGCGCCGCACCAAGCAGGAGGTGCTTCGTGAGTTCCCCGGCAAGAACGAGAAGATATGCTACATTACGCTCTCCGAGCGGGAAAAGGAATTGTACGAAGTCTGCCGCCGGGAAATTGAGACGATGATGCACACCGCAGATTGGATGAAAGCACTTCTGCCCGGCATGCAGCGCCTGCGGCGCATGTGCTGCCATCCCATGCTGGGCTTCCCGGATTCCGGCGTCCCTTCCTCCAAGCTTGACCGTTTGCTGCAGATGGTACACAAACTGAGGAAGAAGAATCATCGCATCCTTATTTTCAGCCAGTTCACCGATATGCTGGCTTATGTGCGCAAACGTTTCGAGCAGGAGGAGGTAAGATTCTGTTATCTGGATGGCTCCACCCCCTCAGCCAGACGCGCGGCGGTGATTGATGATTTTCAGCAGGGACGGGCAGATTGTTTCCTGATTTCACTGAAGGCCGGTGGCACCGGGCTGAACCTCACGGCGGCCGATACGGTGATTATCCTGGACCCATGGTGGAATCCGGCGGCTGAAGACCAGGCTGCCGACCGCGCTCACCGCATCGGGCAGCCGCGCGAGGTGACGGTGTACCGCTTCGTGTGCCGCAACACAATAGAGGAAAAGGTTCTCACGCTGAAGAAACGGAAACTCCAGCTGGTGGATGCGTTCCTTTCCGGGGCATCCTCAGCGGGTGCGTTCACGCTGGATGAACTTCGCAAACTTCTCTAGGGCAATGCTTGTTTTGCACTTGAATTGAAACGAATATTGAGCTAATCTGAAGACAATGACGACAATGAAATTGAGCAAAAGATTCAAGTCCTCCGTAGCCTGTGTGGTTTCGCTGCGGGAGCTTGCTGAATCGAAAGAAATTGACATACCGGATGTGCAGCGTGGGCTAGTCTGGAATCCTACGCAGATTGCCAATCTCTGGAAATCTATTTTTGCCGGTTATCCCATTGGCGCTTTGACTCTTTACAAACAGGGGGAAAACTGGCAGCTGATTGATGGTCAGCAACGCTGGCATGCTATCAAGCTTGGCTTGTCGCCCGCATACCATGAAGCGATGACAAGTATCGGGACTATCTGGAAAAGGAATGAAGACAATTCCTGGGAGTTCGATTGTCTGATGGTCTACACGCGCCGCCATCCATGGGGATTCCGGTGGGATGGTGATAAGCTGAAAAGGCTTGATCATGATAAAATGGTTGCGATGTGGAATGGAATTATGAAGAAAGAGTCCATTTCAGACTCTTTCATCCTTCCGACATTGCAACAGGCTGCGTCTTATATGGCAAAATCGTGCAAGATGATACCCTTGCATCAATTGCTCTCAGAGGATGATGCAGGTTTGATGGATGATGATGATGCCGATATCTGGGAATTGGCAAAAGAATGGCGAGAAAGGGTGAATGTTCCCTCGTTGCCTTTGATCCGCTTTGATTTGAAACAAGGTGATTCCCGGGAACAAAATGATTTGAAACCAGGTGATTCTTCCCGGGAACGAAACAGGATTCAGGAGCTTTTTACCCGAATTAACAAAGGAGGCACACCTATTTCCAACACGGACCTCACCTACTCCACCTTGTGTTCGTATATGGGGAGCGGCTTCAAACAGGCAATCAATACAGTAGCGGAAGGTTTTCTTCCTCCCAGCCGGGTGGCTCGCCTGTATGCCCGCTTGAAGTACACGGAGGATTCGCATCGCAAGCGCTCCGGTTTGCTGGTCGAACCTTCTCATTATTCTTATTGGCAGAATAAAGACAAAGATGACAATATTGTTGCGGCTATTGATGCAGCAAAAACGTTGTTATGTGATGCCTGCATCCCGGCTTCCATTTATTTGTCCGCCTCTGAGGATGAGTGGCTCACGGTCATCTGCTGGTGCATGTGGAAATATAAAGATAAAGCATTGGACGGGAGTCTTTCTGATAAGAAATTGCTGTGCATGTTGCCCTATGTGGTCTGCTGGGATCCGGAGTATCACAAGCACTTTTGTGAGCGTTTTTATGAAGCCTTGAACGCTGAGGAGTTGAAGGATACGAATCTGCTTGAGTTAATAGCTATCGGGGTGGCCTATGCGGCTTGTTATTCTCAGGTAACCGGCATGTACCCCTTGCGTGAACCAGTGAATGTCGAGGTGCGATCCTCCTATGATTACGATGATGAGTGGCTCATGGCCTGCCTGGAAGAGGACAATAAGGGGGTGCTGCATTTCCTGCAGACTCCCTACATGAACCGTTTGTTGCAGGAAAAATGCGGTTTTTATCCCCATGAACCTGCAACCTGGGGAGAGTTGATGAACCGCCCGTGGGATGATGACCACATCGTGCCTAAGTCCCTGTGGTGGCGTCTGGAGCCAGAGGAGCAGTTTTTCCAGGGATGCCTGGCAAATATACAAATGCTGTACTACCGCCATAACCGCTCCAAAAGCAACGCCTTTATCGGGGTGCCGGAAGATGCAAGTACAAAACCTGTGGAGGATTTCTGTTATCCTGAAGCCGGGTTAGGCGAAGTGAAACCATTTAAGCCTCGCCCGGGTGCGCTCAGAACCAAGAAGCGGGACGATGTGCGTCCGGAATATGTCAAAAAACTTGATGACTACAAGTGGGTGGTGAATCAGCGTTTCGGGGCGATGGTTCAGAAATTGTGGAGTGAATTGAAACTTGCTGATCTGGTCAAGAAGATTAATGATTTTGGTTCGGGGGATTGCGTTCCGCGTTGTCTGCAGCTCGCTGTGGAAAGATGGAACATCCTGAAGGAAATGAAAGACAAGGTCTGGTGCGCCCTTCGTCATGATGAATCCCGACAGCAGGAAATTGCAGTAAAAGATTTCTACCATTCACTCTGCAGCTGGTTAGCTGTGGGCAAGGTGGAAAATGGCGCCTTCCGCTGTTTCTGCTGGCATCAGGTGGATGCCCGTACGCTCAAAATCGAGGCCGGCTGGCGCAGGTTGCCGGACATGACGCAGACAGAGTGGTTGGAGGGGGCTACTAAAGACACCCCACGTAGTGCGTGGTGGGTCGAGGATGGCTCGTTCAAGGATAGAATTTATGTGCATGAGTCAGAAAGCGGCCTTAAGGACGTGGTAAACTCCGTCAAACCTCATTCCGGGGAGTAATGGTTTTGATGTTGACCCTGAGGGCAAAGTGATGTATTCTTGCTGCGCGCATGAGTTCTCTCTCGACCACAGATGTTTTCGGTATTCCGTATGTAGCAGCCAGCATGGAGGAAGCCTGCACCGTCTGGGTGCAGCAGGCCAGGGAAACACAGCAGCCGGTGCTGCTGGCGCATTCAGATGTGCATCTGCTGACCCGTGCGCTGCATGAGGCTGATTATGGAGCCGGACTCCGCACCTTTGACTACATCTGCCCGGATGGTATGCCCATCGTGTGGCTGATGCGCCGTAAAGGGGCGGACGCCGGGCGTCTTTATGGTCCGGGGGTGATGGAACACATGTGGAAGATGGGTCGCGCTGCCGGGCTGAAGCATTTTTTACTCGGCGGCAGCGAGGATGCCATCGCCCGTCTGAAGGAGAATCTTGAAGCCCGCTATCCCGGTGCCGAGGTGGCAGGCCATTATTGCCCGCCCATGCCTCCCTGGCCGGAGGGTGAGGACGAGCGCATGCTGGAAGCCATCCGCGAGAGCGGGGCGCATTGCGTGTGGGTGGGGCTGGGCTGCCCGCGGCAGGAACGCTGGCTGTTCGAACACAGGGAGCAGCTGCCTGCCGGCTTGTATTTCGGCGTGGGGGCTGCGTTCAATTTCCACGCCGGGCTGGTGCAGCAGGCTCCTGAGTGGATGCGTTCTCATGGCCTGGAGTGGTTTTACCGTATCTGCAAGGAACCCCGCCGCCTGTTCAAGCGCTACCTGGTACACAATACCCGCTTCATCTGGTATTGCCTGACGCGCAAAATCTGAGCCGGAGTTCTTATTTGTCTGGCCGGACGATGAGCTGCCGTGTTTTCTGGTAGATGCTGCAGGGAATGGCGGCTATGCCGTAGCTAAGCGGAACTACTGTGCTGGCCAGTACCGTGCCGGGTACGTCAATGACGATGAAGGAAAGCCCGGCCAGCGGATACGCGTACCAGGCGTGGGCATTGCTCCGCATGCTGGTCACGGGGATGATGAAGCCACGGTGCGTGTTGCAGAGGTGGTGCCCCGGTGTCTGGTGTTCGCTGGTCACCATATGGCGTTGCACCCGCCGGGCGTGGCGGGGCAGTTGTTCCAGCCAGCCGTGCTGCAGTGCGGTGGTAACCGGGTTGCAATTCAGCGAATCAATGCTGTAACCTGTTATCTGGCGGCGGTGCCGGGTGGGCGTTGCACCCTTGGGAATGCTCTTGCCGGGTTTCAGCGCAAAGGTGTCATCCGGCACGATGTCTGAGGGCTGGAGTTCGCGGTATACGAAGCGCCGGGGAGCGTTGGCTATGGGAATGTACTGACCGCTTGAAAATTCATTTACGCTGTAATTGCTCACCTTGTCGCGCCCCACGCGCCGTACCTCGGTCAGCACGCCTTCGAGATAAAGTTTTCCTTTATGGCGGTACAGAACCAGATTCTCCTGGTCGGGCAGGATGATGGCCTTGCATTGCCGTCCCCGGTCGGCACAGGCGCGGTGGGTGTTCACATAAGTGCAGTTGCCCAGCAGTAACGCCATCAGCAGGAACAGGAGAGCGTAGAATTTACTCATGTTCTACACTATAACAAGTATGAATGGCTTTAGCAAGAAAAATGAATGCTCCTCATTGCACCAATAGGGGGAGAGGCGGCTCAGTGGTCGAAGAATCCTGCATAGAGGATGCGTTTCTGCTCATCGTAGGCCATCCATAAATGGCAGGTCGAAGCGCCTTGCATTTCGGTGCTGAACCAGTCGCAATTCCTGCTGTCCGTGAAATCGAACTGGGGGAAGCTGAAGGTTGTCTGGGTGCTGAATTCCCAGATGGCTGAGCCCGAAAGTTCTTGTTTCATGGCGTGAAAGGCCGTGGGCTCCATTGCGTATTCATAATATCCCTGCAGGGTACTTACTTCCTTCCAGGTGACATAGTGCTGCGCTCCGAAATCCTCTGGCGAGAATCCGGCCAGATGCTTAAAACCGGCATCTCCTCTGCAGACAACCAAGGTTGGCAGTATCACCAATGCGGCCAATGCAGCAATCAGATGCTTTTTGTTCATGTCGGAATACGCAGGGAAAGTCGTTTATTCCCCCAGCATGGTGCGGGCAATCTGCCAGCAGGCAGCAAATGAGTTGGCAAAATCCTGCGGGCGGGCTGCAAGCCAGCGGTCAATGAGCGCAGCGGGGAAGGGGACGACACCGCTGATTTCGGCCGCGGGGAAATGCACCCGGCCATTGTAGAGCGCGGCGTAGAGCGCCACGTGTTCCATGCCGGTTTCCTCGCTGGGGGGCAGGGTGCCCAGGCGGATGATTTTCGTATCGGTGATGCCGAGTTCCTCCTCCAGCTCGCGGCGGGCGGCGGTGTCGTAGTCCTCGCCTGCGTCCAGATGCCCCGCTGCGCTGGAATCCCACACGCCGGGGTGGCGGTCTTTGAGCAGCGAGCGCTGCTGCAGCAGGCAGTCGTGCTTCTTGTTGAATACCAGCACATGCACCGCGCGGTGAATCAGGCCGTTGTCATGCACTTCCTTGCGGGTGGCCTGGCGCAGCACCTGGTCCTGTTCGTCCACCACATCAAAAAGCTCATCGTCCTTCTGCGCCACGGCAGCCAGCGGGTGCGGGTCGTAGGCATTGGTGAGGCGCACCCATTGCTCCAGCCCCAGTTCTTCCGGGCGGGCGGTGGGCGAGATGCCAAGCGCAGATGAAACCTCGCTCCAGGCGGGTGTTTCCGGCAGTTGCTTGTGCATCTGCTTGCGGCGCTGGGCAAAGCAGCGGCGCATCAGTTCATCCATGAGCCGGTGGTCATAGGGCGGCAGGCTGCGCGGGTCGCGCGGCGTGAGCAGCATTACCGTGGAATCAATCTTCGGGCGCGGGTTAAAGGCTTCCGGCGGCACGGTCTTGAGCGCACGAGGCACCCAGTCCATCTGGATACGCAGCGAGAGCAGACCGTAGGCCTCATCCCCCGGCTGAGCCAGAATGCGGTCAATAAATTCTTTCTGCAGCATGACCACCGCTCGTGAAACCGCGCAGGGCGAGGTGAGGAAATTGGCCAGGATGGCGCCGCCTGCGGAATAGGGCAGGTTGCCCATGAACTTGACCGGCTGCTCGGCAAAAAGCGGGCGCGGATCCCAGCTGGCGCCATCGGCGTGGTGCACCTCCACATGCGGCGTATCGGCCCAGCGTTTCTTCTGGTATTCGGCCAGGCGGGCGTCAAATTCCACCAGAATCAGTTTGCGGCAAAGCGGGGCCATGTGTTCGGTGAGCGCACCCGTGCCGGGGCCTACTTCCACTACGCAATCCGTCGGTTCAATTTCCAGCTGGCTCACAATCCAGCGGGCAATGTTCTCATCCACCAGGAAATTCTGCCCCAGGGATTTAGAGGGGCTCACCCCGGTTTCTTCCAGTACCTGCCGAATCTGCGTTGCGTTCATGTGCGCGGCATTGTAGCCGAAACTGTTGCATTTAGCAAGCCAATAGAAGAGCGAAGCACTTCGTACTTTAAATTCTTCCTTATTCCCTATTCACTATTCCCTCCCGTTGTGTTATACTCCCTGCCATGCAGGATGATGTTGACATGCAGCCCCGCTGGCTCAGTTGGGCAAAGGAGATTCAGTTCATTGCCCAGGCGGGAGCGGAGTACAGCCCTGACCCCTTCGACCAGGAACGCTTTGCCCGCCTGCGTGAGATAGCAGCTGAAATGCTTTCCTGCATGACCGATTTGCCCTTGCAGAAAGTACGCGATTTGTTCTGCAATGAAACCGGATTCCAGACCCCTAAGCTGGATACGCGCGCTGCTATCATCCGCGAGGGAAAAATCCTGCTGGTGCGCGAAAAGGATGGCCTCTGGGCGTTGCCGGGTGGCTGGGTGGATGTGGACCAGACCATTGCCTCCAATATCGTGAAAGAGGTGCGCGAGGAAGCCGGGCTGGAGGTGCAGGTGGGGCGCCTGGTGGCGCTGCATGAATACAGCCGCAGGAATTGCCGCCGCCCGTTCCCTTACCACATCATCAAGGCTTTTGTACTCTGCTCCCCGCTGGGGGAGGCCGCCATTCATGCCAACCCTGAAACCACCGATGTGGCATGGTTCGCACCCGATTCCCTGCCGGAACTCCACACCGGCAAACAGACTGCCGGGCAGATTGCCATGTGCTTTGCCGCGGCCGCAGACCTGCATTGGGTGGTTGAGTTTGATTAAGGGTGCGGCAAATTGACGCATGTGGCACTGTGTCAAAATGTCCAAATGCGGCGAATTGTCGCAGGTGTAGGCAAGTAGCCGCTTTGTCGAACAATAATATGACAAGCAATTAAGCGCTTAAACATAAGCGTTTATGTAGTGTTGAAATGCCTTTTTGTAAAAGTTGGCACGGAATTTGCAATAGTAGAAGGTAAAGGGCGATTGCAATGACGCAGCCCGAATCATTTCACAAAAAACAAAACATAGAAAGAAACAACACCATGAGCAAAATACTCGGTATTGACCTTGGTACGACGAACTCCTGCATGGCCGTCATGGAAGGCGGTCAGGCCACTGTGCTGGAGAACAGCGAGGGCGCACGTACTACCCCGTCCATCGTTGCCTTTACCAAGAGCGGCGAGCGTATCGTCGGCCAGGCTGCCAAGCGCCAGGCTGTGACCAATCCCCGCAACACGGTGTTCTCCGCCAAGCGTCTCATTGGCCGCAAGTATGCCGAGCTGACAGCCGACGACAAGAAGGTTCCCTACACCATCGTGGAAGCCGCCAACGGCGATGCCCACATTCAGGTGGAAGTGGGTGGCGAGACCAAGGTGTACTCCCCCCAGGAAATCAGCGCCATGATTCTGGGTAAGCTCAAGGCCGATGCCGAGGCCAAGCTGGGCGAAACCATCACCGAAGCCGTGATTACCGTGCCCGCTTACTTCAACGATGCCCAACGTAACGCCACCAAGGCCGCCGGTGAAATCGCCGGTCTGAAGGTGCGCCGCATCATCAACGAACCCACCGCTGCTGCTCTGGCCTACGGCCTGGATAAGAACAGCAACGAGCAGATTGCCGTGTATGACCTCGGTGGCGGTACCTTCGATATCTCCGTGCTGGAAATCGGCGACGGCGTGTTCGAAGTGAAGGCCTCCGACGGTGACACCCACCTGGGTGGTGATGACTGGGACAACGCCGTCATTAACTGGATTCTGGCCGAATTCAAGAGCCGCGAGGGTATGGACATCTCCAAGCAGACCGATGCCCTGCAGCGCATCAAGGAAGAGGCAGAAAAGGCCAAGATTGCCCTCTCCTCCACCCAGAGCTACGACATCTCCCTTCCGTTCATCACCATGGATGCTACCGGTCCGAAGCATATCCAGCTCACGCTGACCCGCAGCAAGCTGGAGCAGCTTACCGAAAGCCTGCTGGAGCGCACCGCCCGCCCCGTGCGTGAGTGCATCGCCGCCGCCGGCCTCAGCACCAGCGACATCAACGAACTGGTGCTGGTGGGTGGTATGACCCGCATGCCCGCCGTGCAGGACATGGCCAAGCGCCTTGCCGGCAAGGAACCCCACAAGGGTGTGAACCCGGACGAAGTGGTGGCCGTGGGTGCTGCCATCCAGGGCGGCGTGCTGACCGGTGCTGTGAACGACGTGCTGCTGCTCGACGTGACCCCGCTGACGCTTTCCATCGAGACCATGGGCGGCATTGCCACCCCGATGATTGACCGCAACACCACCATTCCCGTGCGTAAGAGCCAGGTGTTCTCCACCGCCGCTGATAACCAGCCGGCTGTAGACATCCGCATCTGCCAGGGTGAGCGCAAGATGTTCAACGACAACAAGCTGCTCGGCAACTTCAAGCTCGACGGCATCCAGCCCGCTCCTCGCGGTGTACCCCAGATTGAAGTGACCTTCGACATGGACGCCAACGGTATCCTCAAGGTGACCGCCAAGGACAAGAATACCGGCAAGGAGCAGAATATCTCCATCCAGGGTTCCTCCGGTCTCTCCAAGGAAGAGATTGAGCGCGCCAAGAAGGAAGCCGAGGCCCACGCCGAGGAAGACCGCCGCAAGGCTGAGGACATCGAGGTCATCAACAAGGCCGATTCCCTGGCCCACAACGTGGAGCGCCAGATCAAGGACATGGGCGACAAGGCCCCGGCTGAGGTGGTGAAGCCCATCCAGGAAAAGGTGGACGCCCTCAAGAAGGCCGCCGAAGCCAAGGACGTGGCCAAGGCCAAGCAGCTGACCGAGGAGCTGGAAAAGACCCTCTCTGAGCTGAACGCCGCCGCCCAGGCTGCCGCTGCCCAGCAGGGCGGCTGCTCCGGCGCCGGTTGCGATGCCGGCTGCGCCCCTGAGGACAACGGTCCCCGCAAGGCTAAGAGCAAGGTGGTGGACGCCGAAGTCGTCGATGAGTAAATTTCAGAACGCGCAGCGTTCTGAGGGTCGAAGTACGAGGTGCGAAGTACGAAGTGTAAGGTACCCGCTATCGCGCAGAAACTTCAGAACGCTGCCATCTTATCCCATTTTTAACAAATAAATCCAAAATACACTACTATGATCAAACCATTAGGAAACCGAGTACTCGTAGAGCGCGTAGAAGCTGAAACCAAGACCGCAGGTGGTCTGTTCCTGCCCGATACCGCCAAGGAAAAGCCGCAGGAAGCCATCGTCCGTGCCATCGGCACCGGCGGCCGCGACAAGGACGGCAACATCATCCCCTTCAACGTGGCCGTTAACGACAAGGTACTCATCACCAAGTACGGTGGTACCGAAGTTACCTTCAACGGCGTGACCTACACCATCCTGAGCGAGTCCGATATCCTCGCCGTCATCGACTAATCAGTCATTAATCACTCATAACTAATCACTAATCATTTATATTATGGCTAAACAACTTTCATTCGACGAATCTGCACGCCAGAGCCTGCTCAACGGCGTGACCAAAATCGCCAAGGCTGTGAAAAGCACCCTGGGCCCGGCTGGCCGCAACGTTGTCATCGACAAGAAGTTCGGTTCCCCCAACATCACCAAGGACGGCGTGACCGTGGCTAAGGAAATCGAGCTTGAGGACGCTTACGAGAACATGGGCGCCCAGCTCGTGCGTGAGGTTTCCAGCAAGACCAACGACATCGCCGGCGACGGCACCACCACCGCCACCGTGCTGGCCGAAGCCATCTACCGCGAAGGCCTCCGCAACGTGACCGCTGGTGCCAACCCCATCTCCCTGCAGCGCGGCATCAACAAGGCCGCCGCCGCCATCGTGGAGGAACTCAAGAATATCTCCAAGCCCGTGTCCTCCACCAAGGAAATCGCCCAGGTGGCCACCGTTTCCGCCAACTGGGACTCCGAAATCGGTGACATCATCGCCGAGGCCATGGACAAGGTGGGCAAGGACGGCACCATCACCGTGGAAGAAGCCAAGGGCATCGATACCTCCCTGGACGTGGTGGAAGGCATGCAGTTCGACAAGGGCTACCTGTCCCCCTACTTCGTGACCAACGCCGACACCATGGAGGCTGTTCTCGAGAACCCCTACATCCTCATCTTCGAGAAGAAGATCGGCAACCTCAAGGATTTCCTCCCCCTGCTGGAGAAGGTGGCCAAGAGCGGCAAGCCTTTCCTTATCATCGCTGAGGACGTGGAAGGCGAAGCCCTCGCCGCCCTCGTGGTGAACCGCCTGCGCGGCACCCTCAACGTGGCCGCCGTGAAGGCCCCCGGCTTCGGCGACCGCCGCAAGGCCATGCTCCAGGATATCGCCATCCTCACCGGTGGCCAGTGCATCTCCGAGGATCTCGGCCTCAAGCTCGAAAACGTGGATGTCGACATGCTCGGCCTTGCCAAGCGCGTGGTCATCACCAAGGACACCACCGTCATCATCGAAGGCGCTGGCAAGTCTGCCGACATCTCCGCCCGCGTGTCCCAGATCCGCCACCAGATTCAGGAAACTTCTTCTGACTACGACCGCGAGAAGCTCCAGGAGCGCCTGGCCAAGCTCGCCGGTGGTGTAGCCGTCATCAAGGTGGGTGCTGCCACCGAAACCGAAATGAAGGAGAAGAAGGACCGCGTGGACGACGCCCTGCACGCCACCCGCGCTGCTGTGGAGGAAGGTATTGTGCCCGGCGGCGGTGTGGCCCTCATCCGCGCCCAGAAGGCCGTGTGCGCCCTGAACCTCAGCGGCGACGAAGCCACCGGTGCTGCCATCGTGTACCGCGCCGTCGAGGCTCCCCTTCGCCAGCTCGTGGCCAACGCCGGCCGCGAAGCCGCCCTCATCGTGGAGAAGGTCAAGAACCTCGAAGCTCCCACCATGGGCTACAACGTTGTGTCCGATGAATACGAGGACCTCCTCGTCTCCGGTGTGGTGGACCCCACCAAGGTGACCCGTTCCGCCCTGCAGAACGCCGCCTCCATCGCCGGGCTCATGCTCACCACCGAGTGCCTCATCACCGACCTCCCCGAACCCAAGTCCTGCTCCTGCGGCTCCCACGGCGGCGCTGACATGGGCGGCATGGGTGGCATGGGCGGCATGATGTAATCAGCCAAGTCACAAAACGCACGACTACCCAATTCAGAGTAAAGTCTACTCATAACATAACGCCCAACAACCCAGCGGCGGGTTCCCCACCAGGAACCCGCCGCTTATTTTTGCAGATTTTTGTCACATTTCCGGTCACGGATTCTATATGGAAACATGAACCGAACTCAATTTTTTTAGATTTTCGGGTTGACTTTGAAATTTTCTCGTGATTGAATAAGTGCAGCAAGGTGATTCTTGTTGTATTTACACAATAGGCGCGACGGTTACGTGCGAATAAAGTCACAATTTATTTATTTCAACCCGTCCGGCTTAACCGGGCGGGTTGTTGCTTTTCTTTCTCTCATGACCAGTAAACCTTTTTTGACATTTCGCGAGCAAGCTGAGCAGATTGTTAAGCGAGGCATGAAAAGTCGTGCTAAGATGAACGATGATGAACTGGTTACTTGGATAGAGAGTGATTTACGCTTCATTAATTATTATCGTTTTTCTGCTTACTGGTATCCGTTTTGGTCAAAAGACAACTCTGATGAACGCCTGAATGTGTATCAGGAGGGTACGTGCTGGGAGACAATACGAGGTCTCTATATGTTCGATCGTAGGTTGAGGGGGCTTGTTTTTGATGCCATCTCACGCATTGAAATTGCTTTGCGTACCCAGGTTGCACATATATGGGCCAAGCATAAAGGTGTAAACAATCCCCAGAAAGATACGGCTGGATTCAGACCATCTTATTCGCAGAAAAATAAGTCAGAACCAAGTTCTAAACGAGCAGATTTGCTGGAAAAGGTGAATCGCGCATATACGAAAAGTAAGGAAGATTTTGCTGTGCATCATCGTCGGAACTTGGGTGTTGAAGATGTCCGAGACTTACCTATTTGGGTGTTTGTGGAGTTTGCAACGTTTGGTAATTTGACAAATCTGTTGAATTTCGGCTTGGAAGATTCGATAGTTGAAGAGGTTGCGAATAATTTTGGAATAACAGATAAGGGCTTTTTTCTATCCTGTATCAATCTGCTAGGGGATGTACGTAATAGCTGTGCCCATCAGGCTCGGATATGGAACCGCCAGTGGTTGTCCGCAAAGGCAACGCTCCTGTTGAAAAAGTCCAGTATGCCAGAATGGCAATATCGGTGGAATCGCAATAAAAACAGGTGGAGTAGAATATATAAACCGGAGGAACAGCCCCTTCTGAAGGATGTTCGCAGTACTGCAGCTATCTTGACTGTATGCAATATCCTTCTGCGGTCTGCTGCTTCTAGAAGCCAGTGGAAAGGGAGATTAAAGAAACTCCTTACCTGCGAAGATTCTCCCATGCCAGAGATGCATGTTCACCTCGGTTTCACGAATGAACATTGGCACGAGCATCCTCTCTGGAAATAGTCAGCCTCCTTGCCTAACTGCGGCAAAAAGTCCCTTGGGTTTTTGTACTATCATCCCTTAAAAGTCCCTTGGGTTTTTGTAAATTGGTGTTGACAATCAATAGGAAAGAAATATACTGGTCTTGCAGTAGCTGAAAGACCAGAAACTGCGTTTTCAACTGACCTATATCATCCCTATGAATCTGAAATGGAATGCACCGGAGGTGCTGGAATATTATTGGCGCTCGCGCTCGGAAAAGAATGCTCAGGTGAAGCGAGCATTGGAAGTGTGCCGCAAGAAATCCTGGTTTTTCTCACTGACAGAGTGCCATAAACGCAACTTGTTGCGCATTGTCGCACACCGTATCATGGTGGTGAATTTTCTGCTCAGGCATCTGGATGAATCCGGGGCAGATAAGTGGCAACGTGTCGATCTCCAGCAGGATTCGGATACCCTTTATGAACTGTTATCAGCCTACTGCGGTTCAGTAAATAATAAGCAGACATTCAATGTAGCCGGAGCATGGAATTACTATTGCAGCAAGCGAGGACAATGGCTCAAGGATTTGGCTGATGACATGGAGAACGTATATTCTCGTTCCTGGTCAGACCTGATGCATGCAAATGATGCGCTCAAAATTATCCCTGATTTTTTCCGTCTTTCCGCCTTTCTCTTGCAACATGCCGATGCCATCCCTCTGACCCCCAGTCAATACGACCTCCTTCTCGAGGATGAAGAAACTTGTTACTCCTATCTCCTCGGTGCTTTGCAGGTGATATAAGTGTGCTGTTAAATGTTGCGCTTCTGTTTGCAAACACAGACGTTTTTTATAGTAAACTTGTCTTGACTGTCAGCGTTCATAGTAGTTAAATCGTCCTTACAAGGTGATTCATACTATTCAGTATGCGCCATAAGAGCTTGGTGAAAAAGTCACATTTTACTTTTGGGGCTTATCTGGTATTTCGGATAGGCCTCTGTTTTACAACACTATTTGAGCAGGTTAGCTGCGTTTTATCTTCAGCGCATCTGCTAGCAGTTGTGCCACTAGCTCATCGATGCTGATGTTGGCAGTGGCTGCCCAGGTGGTGAGCAGCGGAGCAAATTCATCGGGCAGGGTGACCGTAAGCCCTCCATTATGTTGTTCCATGAGTTCGCCTATTCGCGCGGCGAGTTGAGGGGATAAGGGCTTGGTGCCTGCCAGAACCGGGCAGAGTGCTTTGTAGTTCACATGCAGCTTGTCTGCAAGGGCGCGCTTGCTGATTCCTTGCGTTTTTTGCCACTCGATGATTTCCTCCAATGACGGCATGGTCTGATTCTATCCATTATAGTGGACGGAATCAAGATAAAATCCATTATATTGGATGTTAAAAATCTTGCAATGAAGAAATATAAGGGTTGATAAATCTTGAAAAATGGTGTATATTTTCTTTGGATGTCTGTAAATATGGATTAAAAGGGAAATTAAAGTCTGTAAAGAAAGAATTATGAACTACCACTATTGCTTGAAAAATGTTGAATGCGGCACGAATGAGAACGAATGCCGATATATGTTGCTCGCCTTGTATAAGGATGGAGAACGCATATCCATCGAGCGTGTGTATCAGGAAGAACCGGATGGCCCTTTTGAATTTAGTCAGGACATACGCGAGGGACAATTTTGTGCATTTGATGTCCTGGCCGATTATATGGGCGAAGATGCTGCAGCCTACCGCATCGATGAATATTGCTTTGAACCATGCTGGGAGAATCCCGGATTGCTGTATATCATCGACGGTGAATCATTTGCCGATGCTTCAAAAATGGTTGATAACTGGTACAAGGAAAATCCTCTCCCCGAAGAAGCTTCCGGAAAAATGGATTTGCGTATACCTGTGGTTACAGAGTCCAGACTGTGGGATGAGGAAGGTATAAAGCGCTTTGAAAATTGTTTCGAGGCAGAGATATAATACAAAATAGCTTGATATTGGCTGCTCGACTCATTAGAATATGGGGCGAACTGCTAGATTGGATTGAGTGCAATGATTGAAAATGGAATAGGAGGAGCTAATACCAGGACGGGGCTCGTTTTTGAAGGCAAAACTGACCTGAGAACCTTTCTGAGTAAGCAGGAGGGATATACATGCTCTGATAATGAGTTGGGATGGGTAGATGTCCAATATAAGAATGAGTTTGTCGCTTCGATTTTCAAAAAGCACGCTTTTTACCGTTTTCTTGCCTATCGCGGCGTTGATTATTATAGCATCCTTTCAAAGAAATTGTTGCCTGATGATGCCATTTATGTGGTTGTCAACAATACATTCTTCGTAATTGAGTGCAAATATCAGAAGGTCGGTGGTTCTGTAGATGAAAAACTGCAGACTTGCGATTTCAAGAAGAAGCAGTATAAGAAATTGCTTTCTCTGCTGAATATGGAGGTTGAGTACGTATATCTGCTTAACGATTGGTTCAAGCAGCCCGCCTATAAGGATGTGCTGGACTATATTATTTCAGTAGGGTGTTCCTATTACTTTGAATATATCCCCCTGAATAAGCTCGGATTACCCGTGCCGGAGTAATCTTTATATGCAGGACAAATCCTTTATTTTCGAAATATAGGATTTTCGGATAGTTTCATCGTCTAGCTCTGTTCTTCTTGCCTTTGCCATTTCAAGGTATTGCAATTCGTTGTCAATGCCCAGGAATCGGCGATTGATGAGATTGGCGGCAATACCGGTTGTCCCACTTCCACAGAATGGGTCAAGGACCCACCCTTCTTCAGGTGTCGAAGCAAGTAAAATGCGTACGAGAAGGGCGAGAGGCTTTTGTGTCGGATGTTTGCCGCAGGATTTTTCCCAGCGGGCAATGGCGGGCAAGTGCCAGACATCCGTCATTTGTTTATTCCCATTCAGTTTATGCATTAAATCGTAGTTGAAGTAATGCGGCTTCTTGGGGTGTTTCCGGGCCCAGATGATAAATTCCGATGAATAGGTGAAAAAGCGGCAGGAGATATTGGGCGGTGGATTTGTTTTTGCCCATGTAATGACATTTAGAATCTTGAATCCCAGTCCATTCAGGGTGTTGGCAACACTGAATATATTGTGATAGGTTCCTGATACCCAGATGGTGCCATTATCTGTCAATTTTTCGCGACAGAGGGAAAGCCATTCTCTATTAAAGGAATTAATGTATTCAGGGGAAGATGCTTTGTCCCAGTCACCCTTGTCTACGCAAACAACTTTGCCCGACTGGCAGCTGATACCTCCGTTGCTCAAGAAATAGGGAGGGTCTGCAAAAATACAGTTAAACTCGAAGTCAAACTGCTTTAACAGCTCGATGCAATCGCCGTATTGTAAGTTGAAGTCCTTATTGTGCGATTTGAAATAGCTGTTGAGCATTTGAAATGGTGCAGGTTTAGTAATTAAGAGACAATTCGGCGTACATCTGTCTGGAAGTCTGATAGCTCCGTACAAGAATTTCGGTTAACTTACCACGTTTCGTTACATTGGAATTAACGCAGCGTGAAGCCCAGACTCTGTCAATGCAGTATGCAGAGTATAAGTCATCAAAAAAGGTGTCGTGAATGTTTTTTCCTCGACCATCAGAATTGCTGAGCATGAAGTGGGCTCCGGCTTCATGGATGCGGTCGCAGAATTGCTTCAGCCGGATTTGCGCTTCGTCATTAAAGTCCTCTTTGCTGTAATTATTGAAGCTGGAGGTATTGCTTAAAGGACGATAGGGCGGGTCAAAGTAGAACAGGGTATTTCCTTGGATTCTTGTGAAAGTTTCCTCAAAATCTCCATTCAGGATTTCAACATTCTGCAAGAGTTCGCTGTCTGCATAGATGACTTCTTCATTGAAAAATGAGGGGCTTTCATATTTGCCGAAAGGTACGTTAAATCCTCCTTTTTTGTTGACACGATAGAGACCATTGAAACAGGTTCTGTTCAGGAAGAAAAACAGCACAGTGTTTTCTAATGCATCCAGTGCTTTTGTGTTGAACCGATCGCGCATGCGATAGTAAAACTCCTGGCGGAAGGTATCTTTGAGCAGACTGTCGTATTCTGCCTGAATGTCATGTAGCGCACGAATCAAATCGCGGGGCTTATCGCGTACAATCTCGTAGCACGTGGTCAAATCCTTGTTGATGTCATTGATAACGGCTCGTTTGATATTGGGGTAGTGGCTCAACAAGTGAAATAGCATGGCTCCGCCTCCCACAAAGGGTTCGATGTAAGTTACATCTTCCCATTGTTGGAAATCATGGGGAAGCAAAGAGTTCAGTTGGCTAATCAACTGCCCCTTACCTCCTACCCATTTGATGAATGGCTTGGCGTTAGGCATATATTATCTCTTGTCGCTACGATGAAGCACGCTAGTAAGAGCAGTTTACCAGAAAGAAAGCCACAATCAAGCCTTTGGCGTGCCCTGAATGAATTTTTTGCCATTGTGTTCCGATTGTACATTAATAGAGTTTGCATAAGAGCTTCTGGTGAGCTATACTACCAGCATGAAGCGGGATTTTGCACAATGGCTTTCTACTATGAGAAGTAGCATCAACGGTTTTTCATATTACGTTGATTTCAAGAAAGTGTACGAGAATGTTGACTCTGTACGTGTTGAGTTGAATATTCTCAATTCGCTCATAGGTGTGGAAAATATACGCGAGGAGTTTCTGAAATTACTGCAAGACTACCCTAAGACATTGAAATGCGTTCCTATTCTTCTTGCATGCCGTCAGATGGAAATCTACGCCCAGGATGAAGAGGGGGCTATGTGGTATGACTTTACTAATCCGCAGGCGTGTACACCGGAACAGTATGCTGATTTCATGGAAAAGACAGGATTGTTTGACCTTATCAGCAAGCATATCATCAGCAACCTGAAGGATTATGTTACAGGTGTAGAGGTTGGTCTTGATAGTAACGGTCGCAAAAATCGCGGAGGTCACCAGATGGAGGATTTGGTAGAATCTTATCTGGTACGCGGAGGCTATACTTACTACAAGGAAATGTATCTCCAGGAGGTCGAGAAAAAATGGGGGCTCGATCTCAGTGTTCTTTCCGCCGATGGAACAAGTACCAAGCGTTTCGATTTCGTAGTAAACCACGGTGGTACCATATACTTGATAGAGACGAATTTCTACACATCCGGCGGATCCAAGCTCAATGAAACAGCCCGTAGTTATAAACTTATTGCCCAAGAAGCCAAGAAAATCTCTGGTGTAGAGTTTGTTTGGTTTACCGATGGTGGAGGCTGGGTATCAGCTCGACGCAATTTAGAGGAAACGTTTAATGAGTTGCAGCACTTGTACAACATTGCCGATTTGGAATCGAATATATTGTTGTCCCAGTGGGGTTACGCGTATAGATGTGCTAATGAATGTGCAGTAGCTGCCGAAACGTATTTAGATTAAAATTATTATTCCATAATTGCTATTCGTTGCAAGTGGAGTATGATTTTAGCGGAGGACAGTTATCATTATGCTAGTGGTGGTAGTATTAACACGTTGCTGTCAATTTACGTATAGCACCCACATTGGACATCATGAAATAAGCTTGTTGAATCCATATCATGAGCGATAGTTTCAACAACTTCCGCTGTTTTGAGGTGGTTTTTAGAACGTAGTTTTGTTGCAAGTTGACGAAGTTCAGCTGCGCAATGAGCTTCACGCATGCCGCCTTCATTGAATGAACGTGCATGTGGACCATTACTTTGATTGAAAACGGCTATGCAGAAATGGTGTTGAAACTCAATAGTGTGATAGTGTTCAATCGTTTGAATTAGAGTAGGTGTAAGCCATTTTTCCATTTCATACGCGCTACCACTAGCAAGCAGGCTCCCCAGAGTGTGCATGAGAGCATCATCTGCGATTTCATCGTGCAGCAGAAAGTCATCACACCATTGGCGCAATTTATTTGTTTCGATGGGATATCTGCTGAAAATGTTGACTTTTTCTATTGCTGTATGCAGCATGTGGAACTGGTAACATTTTGTTCGAGTGGACTTGTTCCAATCGAACCTTCGGGCGAAGGCGGCGGCTAGTTGCGGATAATCGAGAAGCAGTTTCGGTAAAGCTTTGAATTGTGCTCGATGAATACCGATATCGCTGGAAAAGTAGACTTCCAGACGTGCTAGTTTGCGTATGGGAACATTAGGTCTTTGCTGCAGGTTGATTAAAGCGGTAATAATGTGGTTGTGCCGTTTGATTGTGGAATCATTTTTGTTGCATTGTAATGCGATTAGTCCAAGCATGCGTGTCAGTAATAAAGTCGGAACTAGCGTAACATCGTCGCAGCAGCATTCAAGTGCCGTCTCTGCTCGATTAACGTTCATAAGCTCATAGAGCATTTTTTCTTGGGCTGTCGAGTACCGGAATATTGGATCGGGGTGGCAATTTTTCCAGTATTCGGTTGTATATTCTGGGTGTTTTTTGTGTACGAACTCCCATATCACCGGTAAAACAGGCAGCATAATTAGTAGAGGAACGTGGCGGCTATGGGGCAGTGCATGGAGGATTTGGCTTAGCCGCTCTTGGATTTCTTCATCCTCCCCGCATAAAAGAAATCTTGATATAAATTCTCGTTCTTGTTTTTCGATCGTTTTCTTGAGGGTGCTATCGATCATAGCAATGATATTTTCGATAGTTAATATCTGGCTTGCTGCAACTGCTAGTGCGCGAGTGTCAGTATTATTCTGTTCAAGAAGCCAAGGAATCAGTTTTGGTTCGCGATGTAACTCACGAATCAGCGATTTTTGTTGAATTCGTTGGAGTTTGTGAAGCTGTTCTTTCCAGTTGCCGCTTTTACTGTATTTTTGCCACAATGTAAGTGAAAAAAGGTTCCGTATTCGAAGATGTGGAATAGATGCTGAGAGCAATCGGAGAAAAACGGTAGCTTCTTGAACAGTAAATCTTTTATCTTTACTGTACCTGTCTATCGCCCTATGAATCGTTTGGTAGAGTTCGTCTCGTTCTATTGGTGAATCCGCATGCCAGTGATCGATAAGATTTTCCCAAGCACGACGTTGGTCTGGCATTGAAAAGAAAGGAATGACCTGGCATAGTTTTATTGCTTGTGGAGTTGATAGCCGCGGAATAGAAAAAATGGTTTTCATTGCTTCATTCCGCATCTCCTCAGCATCTTGAACAAGGTAGTTGTGAGGTCGTTCCCATGTTTCGCTTCGTTGTGTAGCATTGTGTCCGAATCTTTGTGTGCTTTGGTAGGGATTTACTAGATTTATTGCAATTTCCCACGCTAGGTTCGGGTTGCTTTTATTGAGTTGTTGAAATGTACGTTTGCGGTGTGCACTAGCTGCATTTGTTCCAGGATATGCAACGTTAAAAATCGAGGCAAGGGTCTGAGAAATACGGCCACGAGTACCGTCATCGGCGGGTAGTTTATCCATCATGAGGCATAGTAGTTGACTGCTGTTTCTAAAATAATTCGCCGGAATTGCCAACATTTCAAGACTACTTATCAGATATTCAATCTGGGTATCGGATAGGCTAAAGTTCTGATTCTCTTCTTTTAGCCTTTCTTCAAGAATGCGCAGAAACGAGTCGGGTATGATTTCTGCTATAAGCGGTATGTGCATCCAAAGAATTGAATTTTTATTTCGTAGGATACCATGTAATGCGGAGGAAAGGAGCTGTGTTGCGTTGTCAGAAATGAGTTGTGATTGAGTCGGAGCCCATTGGTTGGCGTGCAGTATGAGCATGAGTGTTGTTTCGAGAAGCTGACTAATATGATTTTGGAGTGCTCTTTGAGCATTGGGCGTCAGGACGCTTCTGAGAATAATGAACCAGCGTTCGATGTGTTCTTCTCGTAAAGTGCTGCGTACTGTTATTTGGAGTATTTCTTCCTTGGAATGAACCACCCAGATGGCTCCAGTGTCTCGGTTGAATGCAGATTTCTGCAACCATATGGGACTGTTCTCTTGGATGCTGATTTTTGCCAGCTTATCGTGACAATCGCTAGTTGTGAGTTGGGACCCTACGAGATCGAGAAATAATTTGTTTTGCACTGTGTCTGTCTTATCCCAGTAGCCTAGCATGGCCAAGGGGAGTAGAACGTCATGAGCAGAGTTGTCTTTAACCCACGTTGGTGTAAGAGGTGGGAAATGAAGCCTTTGATGATATAAACTTCTATTGAAACCGCTATTTTGAGCTAAAGTATAGAGGTCGTTTCTCCGGGATTTATAACACTTTGCAAAATCAACGATGGCATAGAAGGGAAGTTTGCCTAAGACAATGTCTGGACGCAGTAAGGGGTGATTCCGTGAACATACGTGGATACATATGGGAACTTCACAGGTTGAAAAAGAGTGGGCCAGCACATCCGCGTCTGCAGAAATGGGAATAATTTTCGGCTCCTTTTTCATCATAGATTCAGCTGCCTCACTTGTGTGAAAAACAACCAAACGATTTCTAATGTTTGAAAATTCATCTGTTTGCGTCATTTGATAGATGAATGCGTATGCTTCCGAGAATGAGTCTGCAGCTATTGTGAGCGAAGATGCTTCATTAGCGGTAATCTTTTCGATAAACGTTTTTTTGTGTCGTGCGATATCAAGGTCGAAGAAAGACGCAGGAAAACTCGGTTTTGTAGCATAAGTCCATTTTTCCCACTCGGTTGCTAATGTCGTTGCTCCGGGATACCAGCGTTTGATTCTCTGGGCAAAATTAAGTTGTTGGGATGGGTAAAGATTTATCCATTCTGCCAATTGAACGGCAGAGATTGCACGTACATCATGCCATTCCTTTTTCTGCTTTTTTTCTGTTTCCCATTTTTGTCGATTTTTCCATATCTGAGGAGAAACAAAAACAAAGGTTAGTTGTTTTCGAAGTTCTGGTTCTGTTTCTTGTGTGCGCTTGACGTAATCCTTGTTTGCTTTGCTGTTTGCACTTGATTCACATCCAATCTCCCAATATGATTCCCCTATAGGAACGAAGGGGTGCTCTTGTTGATTTTCCACATGCCCGTCGAGGCCGGGAAGATTATTACAACTCCCATACAAGAAATTACACCTTGTGAGGCGCGAAGAACTGGCTAAAACGAGGTCTTTAATAATTTCTGGCAAAATAGAATCAACTGCATTTTCTTCCGTCCACCGCTTGATTTCTCTAGGGGTGATTTTGAGTATATCACAAATTGTCTCGTTCATGGCGTAGTTTCTTCTCATTTAATCATCTATTTGTTGTTCAAACAATCTGTTTCTGTGGCATTGTTGATGTGTCTTTACGCCCTCATAGTGTAGTTGAGAGATGACGAGGCATTATTTCCATCGATTTTGCTTGCCCAATGCTTTCTGCTTGGGTAAGGTAGGGGCATGGCTAAGAAGCGTAACACGATAGAGGATTATCTGAATGAGTTGTACCGCCGGGGGATGGCGGGGGATGAGGGGGCGCAGCTGGAGTATATCCAGTTTTATGTGATGGAAACGGATATGCCGCTTCCGGATGAGGCGAAGGTGTGGCTGGTGACGCTGGCGGAGAAGGGGGATGCACAGGCGCGCCGGTGCTATTTTGCCTGGGCGATGAGCGGGGATGAAGGCAATTTTGACTGGCTGAAGCTGGAGCAGTGGGCGCTGGAGCTGGCGGAGACGGCACCGGGGGATGCTTATTGCATGCTGGGTATGCTGTACGAGCCGGGACTGCCGGGCTTTGATGATGATAAGGTGGCTGAGGGGCATTACCGGAAGGCTTTGGAGTTAGGCAATGAGGGCTGCGCGTTCTATCTGGCCCGCGTGCTGCTGGGGCGCGAGGAGGATGAAACGCCGTATGCCGAAGTGCGTGAGCTTCTGGAGCGCGCGGAGCGGGTGAATCCGAGTGCGCCGGTGTATGATCTGCTGGGTACGGTGTGCCAGGAGCTGGGCGATGATGCCGCGGCCGTAAAATGTTTCCAGAAGCTGCACCGGCTGAATCCCGCTGATGCGGAGTGCTGCATGGAGCTGGCTCGCCATTATGCCACCGGGGCAGGGGTGAGCCGGATTGACCACGAGATTGCGCTGCGTTATTTCCAGAAGGCGGCGAACCTGGGCGATGCCGAGGGGACGTTTATGGTGGGCCTTTCTTATTACGATGGTGTGGGAACGCGCCGTAATTACAAGCGGGCGGTGGATTATTTCCAGCGTGCACTGGAGATGGGTGAGATGCGTGTGTTGCCCCAGCTAGGCTCGTGTTATTATTATGGCGAGGGTGTGCGGCCTGATTTGGCAAAAGCGGAGGAGTTGTGGCAGCGCGGGGTGGAGTTGAAGGATGCTTTCTGCTGCGCTCTGCTGGCTGTCCGTTATCTGGAGAATGAAGATAAGGGGCCTGATGTGGAGCGGGTGCAGGAGTACCAGCGGCTGGCGCGTGAGTATGTGGAAGAGGGCGATTCCCATGTGGTGGGGTGCATCGCCACCACTCAGCAGATGCTGGATAAGCTGATGCAGTCTGAAGAGTAGCTCCTGGAGAAAATCATCCTGAACACCAGCAATACCCGGAAAGCATTGCTGGTGTTTTTTCGGGAGTGGATGAGTGTGAAAAAAGCAGCCAGGCGACCTTGAAAAGAAAACCGCCGCTTTCCGGGGTGGAAAGCGGCGGGAAAGGAGTGGTGCCAGGGGCACTTACTTCACCAGGCTGTGGCCGGTCATTTCGGCGGGCTGCTCAATGCCGAGCAGGTGCAGCAGCGTGGGGGAGATGTCGGCCAGGATGCCATCGCTCAGGGTGATACTGTCCTGGTCGGGGCCGCAGTAGATGAGGTCTACGAGGTTGGTGGTGTGGGCGGTGTTGGGGGAACCGTCCGGGTTGAGCATGTTCTCGCAGTTGCCGTGGTCGGCGCAGATGAGGCAGCAGCCGCCCAGTTCGAGAATCTTGGTCACGCTCTTTTCCAGGGCAGCGTCCACAGCTTCACAGGCGGCGATGCCGGCTTCCAGATAACCGGTATGACCCACCATGTCGGGGTTGGCGAAGTTCATGATGGCGATGTCGTAGTTGCCGATGGCTTCCACAAACTTGTCGGCCACTTCGCCTACGCTCATCTGGGGCTTGAGGTCGTAGGTGGCGACTTCGCGGGGGGAGGGGACGAGGATGCGGTCTTCGCCTTCGTACTGGGTTTCTACGCCGCCGTTGAAGAAGAAGGTGACGTGGGCGTATTTCTCGGTTTCGGCAATGCGGAGTTGCTTGAGTCCGGCCTTGGAGATGACTTCACCCAGGATGTTGGTGAGCTGTTCCTGTTCGAAGACGACCGGGGTGGGGTAGCAGGCTTCGTATTCGGACATGGTCACGTAGTGTACCTTGGGTTGGACGGTGCGGTCGAAGCCGTCGAAGTCTTCGTAGATGAAGGCGCGGGACAGCTCGCGGGCGCGGTCGGCACGGAAGTTGAAGAAGTAGACGACGTCGTTGTCGCGTATGCGCTGGGTGTCGGCATCCACGAATACGGCGGGTTTCATGAATTCGTCCGTCACGCCGTCTTCATAGCTCTTGCGGGCGTAGTCGGCGGGGCTGCAGCTGCAGGCTTCGCCCTTGCCGAGGACGATGGCATCCCAGCCAATCTGGACGCGGTCCCAGCGCTTGTCGCGGTCCATGGCGAAGAAGCGGCCGACAACGGTGGCAATCTTGGCACCGTAGGGGGCGATGGCGTCTTCAAGCTGCTGCAGGAAACCGGCACCGCTCTTGGGGTCGGTGTCGCGGCCGTCCATGATGGCGTGGATGTAGATGTCCTTCACGCCGGCTTCAGCGGCAATCTTGACAAGGCCGATGAGGTGTTCGATGTGGGAGTGTACGCCGCCGTCGGAGACGAGGCCCATGAGGTGCAGGCGGGTGGCTGCGGCTTTGGCGTATGCTTCCACGATGACGGGGTTCTTGGCCAGGCTGCCGTCGTTGATGGCGTTGGTGATGCGGCAGAGGTCCTGGAAGACGACGCGGCCAGCGCCCAGGTTCAGGTGGCCTACTTCGGAGTTGCCCATCTGGCCGTCGGGCAGACCTACGTCCTGGCCGGAGGCACCCAGCATCATGTGCGGGCAGGTGGCCAGCAGTTTGTCGGTGAAAGGAGTCTTGGCGAGAACGGTAGCATCGCCGGTCTGATTGGCGGCTTCCGGGCCCTGCGGGTTGCGGCCCCAGCCGTCGCGGATGATAAGTACTACGGGTTTATTAGCCATGCGCGTATTTTATCATCTTTCTAATCGGATGTGAAGCCAAAACATACAGAAGCGCCCGGGAAATGCTGGCGCTTCTGTGCAGCGGGGGAAATGGGATACCTGCGGGCGGCTCAGCCGGCAAAGTAGGTCTGGCGGATGAAGTCTGCCCAGTCGGAGAACTGGCGGCGTTTGGCCAGGCTGGCTTCTTCCTTGTTCCAGCCGGCTATCTGGTCTGCCTGTTCGGCGGCTTCGTTGTAGCGTTTCAGTTCTAGTAGCTGGGAGACGGCTCCCGAACCGGCGCTGTAAAGGATGGACCATTCGGCTTCGGAGGGGGATTTGCCGGTGGCCGGGCGCATGGAGAGGACTTCGCGGTAGTCGCGCAGGGCTTCTTCCTGCAGCCCGGCGCGCGAGGCAAGGGTGGCGTGGTGCAGCAGGGCTCGGAAGCGCCAGCTGGCGGGGAGTTCGGCCTTGTTGAGCAGTTCTCCGGCTATGGCCACAGCTTCGAGCCGGCCTTCGGCTGTGCCGAGCAGGGCTTTGTTATTGGCCAGAACGGCATGAGCCAGCAGTTTGTCCTGGAGGCGCATGTCCGGGTTGGTCCGCAGGATGTGGGTGATGATTTGTTCGGATTCTTCGTGCTTGCCCAGGCGCAGCAGCACGGCGGCGCGGCGGGTGGAGGCCTTGATGTTGAGTTCGCTGTTGCGGGCGGCGCAGGTTTCGTAGAGTTCGGCGGCGCGTTTCAGCGAATCCAGCGTGCCGATGAGTTCGGAGACGCGGGCCGACATGTAGAGGGCGCGCGGGGCAAAGTCGGTGCGCGGGTACTTACGCAGCAGGTTGTTGAGGGTGCGGAGGGATTCGGGGTACTGGCCGTCGGCAGACTGCAGGCTGGCAAGGTGCAGGGTGAGTATGGCGACGACATGGGGGTCGTTGACTTTGCCTGCTGCCTGGCGGATGAGGTCGATGCTTTCCTTGCTGGCGTTGAGTTCGCCGCTGGTGCCGGAAATGCGTCGCAGGGCTTCTTCCTGCAGGGCAAAGAAGCGCAGCTGGCGTTCGGGGGTGAGCTGGGTGAGGCGGTTGTTGATTTCGCTCTTGAGCAGCAGCTCGCGGGCAGAAACGGGGTTCTGCTGCATGTGCAGGTAGGCCCGGTCCATTTCCACATCGGCGCGCTGGTCGGGGGTGGGGGCTGGGGCAGAGAGCAGGATTTCGAGGTCGGCCTGTGCCTGGGCCGGGTCTTTGTCGAGCAGGTAGGCAGCGCGGCTGCTCAGCAGCTCAAAGTGCAGTTCCGGGGAAATATCCGGCATGTTCAGCACGGCTTCCTGGATGGAGCTGTTGCCGGAGATGAGGGCGCTGAGCAGTGCATTGCGGAGGGCGGCGGGGCGCAGGTTTTCGGGTGCGAGGCGCGCGCAGTCGAGGTAGGCCTGGGCGGTGGCAGGCAGGGCGGGGTCGCGCAGCAGGGTGTCGATGAATTCCTTGACGATGTCGTTGCTGCGGATCATGCCCAGGTAGAGGAGGGCTTCGTGGGTCTGGTTGCGGTTGAGGAACCAGCGGGTCTGCTCCAGCAGAATGGTGCGGGTGGCGGTTTCATTGGGGCAGGTGGCCGCTGCGGTGTTGGCGCAGGTGACGTCGATGGGGATTTCAGATGCGGCGCTTTCCGGGATGAGCAGGTGCTGCAGGATGAGCAGCGCGGTGGCGGCGCGGCGCGATTTCAGCGGTTCTTCTGCCCATTCGCGCAGCTTGGTGCGGGCGTATTCGCTCTTTTCGAAGGCCTTGCGTTGCTGGAGGCGGCGGAAGGCTTCTTCCAGCAGCGGGGAATCCGGGTTGGCAGAGATGAAGTGCAGCAGGGTTTCTTCTCCCTTGCCGTCATCGTAGTCGGCCACGGTGCCTTCATGGCTTTCACCGATGAGTGGCAGGGCAATCCGGCTTTCGGTCGCCGGTTCTTCGCTCCGGGGGAGGGCGGCTTCCTTGGCGTAGTATACGGCAGAGAGGGAGAGGCGGGCGCGCTGGCGCATGATGGCAGGCAGGCTGCTGTCTGCTTCCAGTTCGCGGCAGAGGTCGATGGCCTTGTCGTATTCGCCCCGAAGGCGCAGGTTGTCGATTTCCAGCAACCGGAGCAGCGGGGTGAGTGCCGGTTTGTCGGCGGCCATGCGCCGCAGGCGTTCAAGGGCTGAATTATCCTGGCTGCTGGGCTGGCGGAGCCAGAATTCGGCCAGGGCGGCGGTGGCCAGCGTGGCAATTTCCGGATTGTTGCAGGTGGCCATGGGGGTGGCAATCACTGCAAAGTCCACACGGTCACTCTTCCAGGCGCAGTACAGCAGCGCCTTGGCGGCATAGGGGTAAAGTTCGTGTCCGGCCGGTACTTTTTCCAGCTCGGTGGCGGCCTCACTCAGTCGCCCCAGGTCAATGAGGGCGCGGCCTTGCCAGAAAGCCGCTTCGGGCGAAGCCTGCCCCCGTAGTGCATCCAGCGCATCGGCGGGTCTGCCGTCGCGCACCAGGGCTGCGGCCTGCGAGGTATCGGCATGGGCGCAGCTGGCGGCCAGCAGGGCGAGGGGGAACAGATGGCGGAGTTTCATGGCAGAAAGAGGGGGGGAGAGGAGGAATGGGGTCAGGGGGCGGCGGGGGGGGGGGCTTCGCCGTGCCAGAGGTACTGGGTGATGTAGGCCAGCCCGGAGCGGGTGAGCTGGGCGTTGGCGCTGTTGTTCTTCACGCGGTTGACGGTACAGTTCTGCTGCAGCGTGGGCATGGGGCGGCAGGAGACGATGTGCGGTGTCTGCACGGTGCGGGTGGCGGGGTAGATGCCAATGGGAATGCCCTCTGCCGTGAAGGCGATTTCCAGGGAGGCCGGGCGTGTGCTGTCGGTTCTGCTGCCTTTGTAGAGGAAGGGGTGGCGGCGCAGTATATCCAGCGCGGCAATGCAGGGGACGGCCACGCGGTAGTGTTCCTTCAGGCTGGCAAAGTACCGGGAAATGGAAAAGGGGGTGCCGTGCTGGCAGGCCTTGAGGACGACAGCCGGGTCAAAGCCGACGAGGTTGAGGCCATTGAAGTTGCCGTGCTTGTTTTCTCCCTGGTAAAATTCGGCAAAGCGGCTGTTAATCATCAGCCCTATTTCGAGATGCAGGTGGGCGCGGGTTTTGTCCAGCCCCACACCGCTGTATCCAAGCTGGCCCAGCACATTGCCGGTGCCGACGCGCTGCCCGACGTGGCAGTCTACCGAGGCGAGGTGTGCGTACAGGGAATAGATGATGCCCTCTGGCGCACGGTGCGCTACCACGACATAGCGGCCGTAGTTGCTCATGCCGGGTCGGGGGCTGGTGTGGACTACCTGGCCGGGGGCGATGGGGCGCACTTCATCCAGCGGGACACCGCGTGCGTCGCGCCGCAAGGGTTTCACATCGATGCCTTCGTGCATGCGGCTGTACATGACCTCGGCTCCCGGTTGCGGTCGGAAGGGATTGCGGACGAGCCCGTAGGTGCCGGCTTGCCAGGGCTGGGTCTTCTGCCCTTCAAAGAGGCGGTCCACGTACATGAAGTAATCGTCACCCCCGGTGGTGAAAAGGGTGGTGTTGTCCGTGGGCAGGCGGAACACGATGTCCTGCACCTGCGCCCAGGCGCATGCACAGAGCGTTACACACAATGCTGCAAGCCGTCCCAGTATCACTGCCGATTCCCTTTACGGGTGGTGAAGGTACTGGGGTTCTTGGGCTTGGCCTCCTGCTTTTCCTTTTCTGCTGCTGCCTTGCGGGCGGCTTCAGGGGCGTTCCGGTAAGCGGAGGAGAAGAGTTCGGGGATGATGCGCCCGTGTTCGTCCTTGACAGGAGCGGCCGATTCCGGCAGTTCGGGGATAGGGCGGGGGTCTTCATCCAGATAACGCTTTTCTTCGATTTCGGGCGTGGCGGCCTTCAGTACTTCGCCCAGGCGCTTGAGGTCGTAGCCGTTCAGACCGCCCCAGATGATGAGCTGCCCATCGGTGATGCCGCAGTCAATCTCCATGGGCGGGTAGGCCAGCCCGCCGATGACGGGCAGGATGTGCCGGCCGATGTTCTGCTGGGTCTCGGTGTAGAGGCGCAGGCGGTATTCCTTGGGTGTGTAGAGTACCACGCCGTAGGAACCGTCATCTGCCATGAAGGAGCGGAATTTCTCGAAGTGCTTGAGGCTCATGATGGGCATGCGGTTGTACATGCGGCCATCGTAGCGCACATTGAAGGCGGCACCGCCTTCCGGGTTGGTGCTTTCGGTCAGGAAATAGGCTTTAATCTGCTTCTGCTGGCAGCTGCCGAGAAGGAGTGCTGCCACCAGGGAACAACAGGCAAGAAAGGGGGGCTTCATGGCGATGAATGGGAAAACAGGAGATTCTTCAGCCGCGCACAAGGTGGCGGCTGTGGATGCAATAGTTCGCGCCGCTCCACAGGGTGAGGATAACGCTGAGCCACAAGGTGATTTCACGGAACCACATGCCGGAAGCGCCGATGGAGAGGGAACGCAGGGGTTCGAACAGGTTGCCGCCGTAGGCCAGATGCACCATGCAGGCGATACAGTAGGTCAGCTGGGCAGCTGTTTTCCACTTGCCCAGCTTGTCTGCGGCAATGACCACCCCCTGTGCCACGGCCAGCTGCCGCAGCCCGGTGACCAGGAATTCGCGGAAGATGATGAGGATAGCCACCCAGAAGGGACAGATGCCGGCGGCAGCCAGGTAGATGAAGGCGGCGCTCACCAGTATCTTGTCTGCCAGCGGGTCAATGAGTTTGCCGAAGTTGGTGACCAGATTGTATTTGCGGGCCAGGTAGCCATCGAAGAAGTCGGTGATGGCGGCCACCACAAAGGCCCAGAGCGCTACGCAGGCCGTCATGGAAACCGGCTGGAACCAGCAGCCTGTCACTTCATTGATGTGGGGCGAGACGCTACCGTCCCACGCCAGCGCAATGGTGTAGACAATGACGAGGATGATACGGGAAATCGTGATGGAATTCGGCAGATTAAACATTGTATCCCCTGTGTTATAGCCTGCCGCGCACTCACATGCAAGCAGAAATCAAGCCTGTATGCCAAAAACGGGCAGATTTTCTGACAGATTCTTTGCTTGAATACGAAACTGTTTTTGCTATACTTGCCCGCATGAACGCTTTTCGCGCAACCATTCTCATTCTGCTGGTACTCACCGTGGGGCTGATGTTCTACGCCTTTGTGGTGCTGATTCCCGCCCGCCAGGGTGAGTATCAGATGTATCAGACCCAGCTGAAAATCAATGAGTATGAGCAGCGCCAGATGGAGCATGAAGCCCGCATGACCCGTATGAAGGCCGATGCCGACACTCCCGAAATGGCAGCCGCCCGTGCCGCTGCCGAAGAGGAGGATAAGAAGAATGCCGCGGACCTCACCAGCGCCGAGGAACACAGCGTGATTGCCTCGGCCAAGCGCCGCCAGGAGATTGAGGAAGCGGCTTCTGCCCCTGCCGCAGAGGATGATGCCTCTGCCGCCGCCTCCATGGGGGCGGTGACGGCTTATCTGGATGACTGTGCGGTGATTCTGTTCAAGGCCGACGGCACCACCCCGGTGAACGAGGGTTTGCAGATTGCGCTGCGACGTGGTGACTTCATCGTGTGCGAAGCGGTGGTGGATGGCCGCGATGAGGAATCCGGACAGTATACCGCCGCCATCAAGCAGGCTCATTTCGGCGGCGTGGAAGACCCGGCTGCCGAAGCCAACCGCCAGCCCCGCCCCGGTGACGAGGTCATCATTTCTCCTTTCCTCAGCAGCCGCGACCTGCGCCTGGAAAATACAGACTCCCAGCCTGCTGCGGAGGCCCCGCAGGCCATGCCGGAGATTGAGGCCGTGCTGACCCCCGTGCCCTGATTCCTTTTTTCTTCATGAAAGCGCTGTTCGACCGCACACCGAGTTTCTCCTTCGAGTTCTTTCCGCCGAAATCGGCGGAGGGGGCTCAATCCCTGCTGGAAACGGTGGTGAAGTTGCAGGAATTCCACCCCAGCTTCGTGAGCGTGACCTACGGAGCCGGCGGCAGTTCCCGCGGGTTGACCCGCTCCGTGGTGCATGATATGCAGAGCCGCGGAATCCCCACTGTGCCGCATCTCACCTGCGTGGGGCATACGGAGGCCGAAATCGAACAAATCCTTCACGATTACATCGGCGCAGGAGCCCGCGCCATTATGGTGCTGCGCGGCGATCCTCCCCGCAACGCTCCGTACGATGCCTCCCGCGATGCGTTCCGCCACGCTGCAGACCTGGTACGCTTCATCCGCAGATGGGAAGAACGGCAGCACTTGTCCGAACGCCTCACCCTGGGGGTGGCCGGCTTCCCGGAGGGGCATCCCGATTCCCGCAACCGCCTGCGCGAGATGGATTTCCTGAAAGCCAAGGTTGACGAAGGGGCAGACTACATCTGCACGCAGTTGTTCTTTGACAACCACGCCTTCTTTGATTTCCGCGACCGCTGCCGGCTCATGGATATCAACGTGCCCATCATTGCCGGCATCATGCCCGTGACCTCCATCTCCAGCATGAACCGCATGGCCGAACTCTCGGCGGGAACAAACTTCCCCGCCCGCCTGCTCAAGGCCATGCTGCGTGCCGCCGGCGATAAGAACTCCATTGAGCGCATCGGCATCAATTACGCCAGCAACCAGTGCAGCGAACTGCTCGATGCCGAGGTGGACGGCATTCACTTCTACACGCTCAACCGCTCCAAGGCCACGCTGGAAATCTACCACAACCTTGGCTTCAACAATTATTTTGACCTGGAGCGCCTGCGCTCCCTCAACATATTTTACAGATAAATCACTATATGGATACCAACAGCAAGAACAACGAGGACATCCAGCCCCTCTCTCCTGAGGAAATCAAGGCCATCGGCGAAATCGCCATCGGCCCCTCCAAGCACGAGCAGTTCCTGAACGCCCACTACAAGAAACTCATGTGGGGCGGCATCACCCTCGGCATTGCCGCAGGCTGTGTCATCGCCTTCTTCTCGCACCGCAATGACCAGCGCCACGAAGCTGCTGCCCAGGTGGTGCAGGCGTTGAAAATCACCTCTCCCGGTGACGGTATCGCCTCGGCCGATGAATACGATACTGCCACCCTTGCTGCGCTGCAGGAACAGTTTGCCAACACTCCTTCGGCCGTGACGGCTGAACTCATGAACGGCCTTTCCCTTCTGGCCAAGGGTGAGGAAGCCGGTGTAGCCGCTCTGGAGAACGTAGCCTCCAGCCATGCGCCCGCTCCGCTGCGTGGCCGCGCCCTCGCTGCCCTGGCCACCCACCAGTTGCAGCAGGGCAAGGACTCCGTGCCTGCCTGGACCCGCCTGGCCCAGATGGAAGCCAATCCCTACACCGCTCTGGCCTACCTCATGCTGGGCGACCTGGCCAAGGACAAGGGAGACAAGGAAGCCGCCCGCACTTGGTACGAGCAGTGCAAGGCCAAGTGCCCCACCAGCGCCCTTGTGGCCGACAAGACCATCGAAATGCGCCTCACCCTGCTGGATGTGGATGCCCCCACCCAGGTGGAGCCCGCTCCCCAGCCGGAATCCCAGCAGCCGGCTGGCAATCCGCTGGGCAATCCCTTCGGCGAAACTCCCGAAGTAGGCGAAACCAAGTTCAACGTAGGACTCTGATTCATCTGCAGGAACCATGGGCCTTTACCAGGACAACTTTGCCGGTCTTTCCGAGCTGGAGCGCCTTGCCGCCATGGCGCACGACCCGGTGCGTGTGCATGAAATCGGCGCGGACCAGTGGCCGCTCACCATGATGGCCTGTGGACTCATGGTCAGCAACGATGAAGAGAAACTCGAGGAAAACTTCGATATCTACGACATCTTTGTCACCAGGACCAGCGTGGCCGCCCGCAAGAGCAGCCTCATCCAGCTCTCCCGCTTTATCACCGGGCGCAAGGGTGAGGGCTGGAAAGCCCTGCTGCCCTACGCCACCAACGAACTCGATATCGCTCTGAGCCGCAAGGCCGCCACCTATGTGGCCACGCTGGCGCAGCCTGGCCCTGCCGAGCCTCTGGCAGGCGTGCAGGAACTGGTCGCCCGCCTGGTGCGCGATGAATTCTGCCCCACCACGCTGCTCGATGCCATGCTCAGCATGGCCGACATGCGCGTGCTGCCGCTGCTCCAGCCGCTGTTCGAAGTAGAGGCTGACCGCATGGAAGAATTCCTTGATGAGCTGGAAACCACGCCGAACCGCCTGAGCCTCACCTTCGTGCTGCGAGCATTGGAAACGTACCCGGCGCTGGCGGAATCGGTAACCGATGCCCTCTGCCGCATGGCTCCGCTCTCTCCGGTGATTCTCGACCTGGCACTCCCTGTCCCCACCTGGGCTTTCGAAAAGCCCACACCCCAGCCGCTCCACGGTTGGGCGCCTGCTGAGTACTTTGCCCGCATGCTGCCGGAACTGCAGCCGCATCTGGATGCAGACCAGCTGCAGCGGGTGCGCGAAGCATTCAAGGCGTAAAACACACAGAAAAATCGCGCAAACAGAGCCGGCCCCGTAGTTCAATGGATAGAACGGCCCTCTCCTAAAGGGCAGATATGGGTTCGATTCCCGTCGGGGCTGTTGAGCAAAGCAAAACCACCTGCTGTTCAGTGCGGCAGGTGGTTTTGTATGATTTTGCGGTCGGGGGAGGCCATGGGGGTGGCAGGCAGACGGTGCAGCGGAATGAATTCCTCGCCGGGGTGGGGGACGGTGTCTGCTGGAGCGCGGTAGAGATGCCGGGTGACTTTGTAGCGCGTGATGCTGTATTTCTGGTCGGCCAGGTGGGGCAGGCCTGTGCAGAAATCTGCCGGTCGCCTGGGCAGGCGGTACATGCCTTCGTGGCGCTTTCCATCTGCCTGTTTCTCCATGAGCAGGCCGGCAGGAGTGAGCAGGAAGATGTCGTGATGCTCGACGGCGGTGATTTCCTTTCTGGGAAGCTTGACGGGGAGTGCGGCGGGATTTTCTGCTTTGCACCATGCGCGCAGCGGGCAGAGCTGGCAGTCGGGGCTGCCGTTTGTGCAGATGGTCTGCCCCAGTTCCATGAGAGCCGAGTTGTAGGCGCGGGGCTGGGTGGGGTGGACGAGGTCGGCCGCCCATTTCCAATGCAGTTTGCGCCCGGCGGGGGAATCGATGGGGGTGGGGTCGTTGAACAGGCGGGAAAAGACGCGCGAGACGTTGGCATCCACCAGCGGGGCGGGGCGGTTGCAGGCAAAGCTGAGCAGGGCGCCGACAGTGTAGTCGCCGATGCCGGGTAGGGCGCGGATGGCGCTTTCTTCGGTGGGAAACTGACCGCCGTGTTGCTGCACGATGGCGCGGGCGGAGGCCTGCAGGGCGCGTACGCGGCGGTAATAGCCCAGCCCCTCCCATGAGCGTAGTGCTTCTTCCTCGCTGGCTTGGGCCAGGTGTGCCGGGGTGGGGAATTGCTGCATCCAGGCTCCGTACCGCCCCAGGACGGTGGGGATGGTGGTCTGTTGGAGCATGATTTCGCTCACCAGTATGGCCCAGGGGTTTGTGGTGCGCCGCCAGGGGTAGTCCCGTCCGTGGATGCTGAACCAGTCGACCAGCGCCTGGGCAATTTCCTGAGCGTGCGGAAGGCTCATTTGCTGGTCTGGGTGGTGTAGATGGAGATGTCTGCCTGGCGGGTGCCGAGCAGTTGCTGGGCGCGCATGAGCGCTTTGCGGGTGGACATGTTGGGGTTGCGGGGTTCGACCACAAAGATGTTGCTTTCGTTCTTGCCGCAATTTTCCTGCAGGATGTTCAGCACACCGCTCTTTTTCAGAATGCGGAAGACTTTGCGGCTGGCACCGGAGATGATGATGTAGCGGCCTTTTTCGCGGATGAAGCGGATGAGTTCTTCCAGCGCACAGACGGAGGTGGCATCCAGATTGCGGGCATTCCGCATGCGGAGTACGACGACGGCCAGGCTGGGGTCTTCGGCGATGCGTGATACCTGGCGACGGAAGAGGTCGGCCGCGCCGAAGAAGAGGTCGCCTTCCACGTGGACGATGGAAATCTGGGGCAGGCGCTGTTCGCTCTTGTCGAGTTCGCGCAGGGTTCCGGCGTCGTCGAAGGTGTATTCCACCAGTTCGGGGCGGGACGCTTTGCGGAGGAAGATGGAGACGGAGATGATGACGCCCACGAAGATGGCAATGTGCAGCGGCAGCAGGAGCGCGGCCAGGAAGGTGATGAGCAGGACGGTGGCGTCTCCCTTGGTGGAGCGGAAGCAGATGCGGAGCAGCTTTTTGTCGTACAGCGAAATGGCATTGGCCAGAACGAGGGCGGCCAGCACGCAGTGCGGGATTTTGGAGATGAGCGGGAAGTTGGCCAGAATAAAGGTGATGCCCAGGCAGATGAGGCCGCAGAAGACGCCGGAGAAGCGGGTGGCTGCCCCGGCAGTGTAGTTGAGCATGGAGCGTGTGAGGGAGGCCGAGCAGGGGAGTGAGGTGGTGAGCGCCGAGCCCATGTTGGCCATGCCGACGGCAAAGGTGTCCTGATTCAGGTTGACGGGTTCGCCTGTCTTGGCAGAGAGGGTTTTGCTCATCACGGTCTGCTCCAGCGTGGAGAGGAAGGCGATACCCATGATGACCGGAATGAGTTCATTGATATGGCCGGCGAGTTCTCCCAGCGCGGGGGCGCGGCAGACGAGGTCGCTCATGGTGAAGTCCTTGAGCATGCGTACCCCGGCAAAGTGGCCGCCTGCCCAGGGCTGGCTGAGAACCCAGTTGAGGATGCTCATGAGTACCAGGATGACGGCGAAGGTGGGCAGCCGGCGCAGGTATTTCTTGAGAGGGATGAAGAGGGCAAAGCTGAGCAGCCCTAGCACGATGGGCTGCCATTGTACCATGTGCAGGTTGCCGGCGATGGCGCTGGTCATGGTGAAGAAGGAGCTGCCGGCATCCACGTCGTTGATGCCGAGAACATAGCGGGCTTGCGAGGCGATGATGAGGGTGGCTGCCCCGGTGACGTAGCCGACCAGCACGCTGCGGCTCACGAATTGCAGCATTTCAGTCGCTTTGACAAAGGCTCCGATGACGCAGAACAGACCGGCCATGAAGACGATGAGTGGCACGAAGATGTGCGGCTGGCTCTGGATGGCGGGGGAGGAGGCCAGGAAGAAGCTGGCCAGCATGAAGGCGGTGGCGTTACTCGGTCCGCTGACGGTCAGGCTGCAGCGGGTGAAGAGCGGGGCAATGAAGGTACCTACGGTGGCGGCCATGATGCCGTAGATGCTGTCCAGCCCGGCCATGGCGGCAAAGGCCATGCCCTGGGGAAGCCCCACCAGCGCCACATCGGTGGCGGCTTTCAAATCCCTCCCGGCTTTGTGCAGGTTGTAGCCTTTGAGGGCGTGCCGCACCGGCAGCGGGTCTATCATGCCCTGTGCCATGAACTGCCGGAGCTGATTCCAGCCTCTGCGGGCTCTGTTAAGCACCATTCCCATTTGCCCTGTATTCTATCATCTCCGCGCATCCACCGCAAGCGGAATTCGCCGGAACGCGCTTGCGAGATTCAAATTATCGGGCTGTTCCAATATTGAGCTTGCTTTTTTTTGTCATTTATGGTATTTTCTGTGTCAGCATGAAGGTAAAATTATATCTAGTTGCCAGCGCTGCCCTGGTGGTGGCCTCCTGTAGTTCCACCAATGACACGATTACGCGCAATCGCGCCAGCGTGGTCGCCAAGCCGCAGACCAATGCTCCTGCCAGGTATCTGGCATTGCCGGGGCAGGCTGCCGTGGCCGTTGCCGGTGTGGACGATGCTTTTGATTCTCAGGTAGCCCAGTACGGCGCACAGCCGCAGACAGGGGCTGCCATGGGTGCTGCCATGGGGCAGGCCGCCGCTAATTCTGTGGCTGGCGCTCTGGCTCCCCTGCAGCAGACTCCCAGCCCGATGCTGCCTGCCGGCAGCGCTGCTCCCACCTACATTCACCAGACCGCCATGCCGGGTCAGGCTGTGGTCGGCATGGTGCCCGGTGCTGATGCCGGCGCTCAGCCTGGTGTTGCCGGTGTCCCCGGTATGGGTGGCATGAACGCCATGCCCATCAACTATTCCGTGCGTATCACGAACAGCACGCCGGGTAAGATTTTTGTGGAGGCTCAAGATGCCGCCGGTGCCATTTATCCCTGTGGTTTCTTGGACGGTGGCCGCAGCGCGACCACTCCGCTCGAACAGGCAGACCCCATTGCCGGACCCATCACCATTGTGGTGCGTGACCCGGATAAGGAAGGTGCGCCTGAAATCCGCCGTTTCAAGGTGAATCCTCCTGCTTTCTATGTGGGCAAGACGGTGGGTATCAGCATTATTCCCGGTGGTAAGTACCACGCCAGCGTGGATGGCAACGTGTATGCCAGCGGCGAGGCTGTGGCTCCGCCCCCCGTGGCAGTACCGAACATGATGGCCACCACGCCCATGCCGACTCCCGGAGGTGTGATGAATTACACCGTGAAAATCACCAACACCACCCCCGGCAAGATTCTTGTCGAAGCCCGCGATGCCGCCGGTGTCGAGTTCCCCTGTGGCGAAATGGCTGGGGGCGAAAGCAAGTCCACCCCCCGCGAGCAGGTGGCTCCCATCAAGGGGCCGATTACGGTGATTGTGCGCGATCCCGATAAGGAAGGGTTCCCGGAAATCCGCCGTTACAAGGTGAATCCGCCCGCCAGCTATGCAGGCAAGACCCTGGGCATCAGCATTGTTCCCGGTGGTCAGTACCACGCCAGCCTGGATGGTCAGGTGTACTACACCTATACTCCCCCGGAGGCTCCCATCACCACGAATCCTCAGCCTGTTGCTCCGGCTGCAGCTCCTGCCGCCGCTGCCCCGGCTCCGGCCGCAGCTCCGGCGGGCATCTGATGGGTTGAATGTCAAGCTTGACCGAACACCCGGAACCGCTTTCCGCACGGAAAGCGGTTCCGCCTTTTATATCATGCTTGCAGAAGATCCGGGCGGGGCGTTATATCATAGTCATGTGCAAACCATTTCGAGACTACCTGACCCTCACCCGCGAATATACGCGGGAAATCATCACCTTTGGCGGCTTCGTGCTGATGTGCTTTGTATATAGCGATTTCCGCCAGCTGGCACGCGACCAGTCCACCACAGCGGCGCAGACGGTCGAAATCCTGCGTGCCATGGATGGCCGCCTGGGTATCATTGAACACCACACCGCCACCCCTGCGTTATGAAGACCAGTATACGCCGTATCCAGTCGCATCTGGGCATCAGCGCCGACGGCATCATCGGGCCTCAGACGCTGCGGGCCATCAGCTCGGCTCTGGGAATTCAGGAAATACCGGCTTGGCCCACGCAGGCAGAAGTGCGCCGCGGTACGAGCATCTTTGGCGCACCGGGGCAGGAATCGTCGCTGGTGAGCATTCTGCCGGCTTATCCGCTCTATTTTGAGGGCAAGGCAGTCCGCAGCATCCGGGTTCACCAGCTCATTGCCCCGCATGTACAGCAGGCGCTTCGCGAGGTGCTGGCGCATTACGGCGAGACGGAAATTCACCGTCTGGGGCTCGATCAGTACGGCGGTAGCTACAATTTCCGCCCCACGGCGAGCGGGAATGCGTTATCCATGCATGCCTGGGGAATTGCACTCGATTTTGCTCCGCGTACCAACGGGCTGAAAGTCGGTTCTCCCCGCGCAACGTTGTCGCACCCGGACTGCCAGGTCTGGTGGGAAATCTGGGAACTGCATGGGGCTGTTTCGCTGGGGCGCGAACGGAACTATGACTGGATGCACCTGCAGTTTGCGCGGCTGAGCTGAGATAAGGCAGACGAGCATCGGCAGTCTGCAATGGATTGATAGGGCGCAATTCGGGAACCGGACTTGCTGCTGGCTTTACATGTGCAGGAAAATATGCTACTGTGGGGGGGATATGATGAACCTGCCGATTCGCCCCCGACGCAACCGCAAGTCTGCCGCTGTCCGTGGTCTCATGCGCGAGACTACGCTCTCGGCTGCCAATCTGATTTACCCCATGTTTGTGCAGGAGGGGAGTGAGGATACCCCCATCGAGTCGCTGCCGGGCTGCACCCGCTGGAGTGTGGCGGGTATTGCTGGGGAATGCCGTCGGCTGTATGCGCTGGGAATTTCGTGCGTGGACTTGTTTGCCGTGGTGCCGGAGGAGAAGAAGGATGCTGCCGGCACCGAGGCATGGAATCCGGAGGGCGTTGTGCCGCGTGCCATCCGTGCCATCAAGGCTGCCGTGCCGGAGATGTGCGTGATGACGGATGTGGCGCTCGACCCGTTCAATACCTACGGTCAGGATGGCCTGGTGCGCGAATATGCGGATGGTTCATACGAAATTCTGAACGATGAGACGGTGGAGGCGCTGTGCCGCCAGGCTCTTTGCCATGCCCGCGCCGGGGCCGATATTATTTCTCCCAGCGACATGATGGATGGCCGCATCGCTGCCCTCCGCTCCGCGCTGGATGCCGAAGGCTACACGAAGGTTTCCCTCATGAGTTACACCGCCAAGTATGCTTCTGCTTTCTATGGTCCGTTCCGCGGAGCGCTGGGCAGCGCTCCGAAATTCGGGGATAAGAAAACGTACCAGATGGATCCCGCCAATGTGCGTGAAGCGCTGCGCGAGGCCATGCTCGATGCTGCTGAGGGTGCTGATTTCCTCATGGTAAAGCCTGCTACACTGTATCTGGATGTCATTGCTGAAATGCGCCGTGCCACAACGCTTCCCATTGCTGCCTACCATGTGAGCGGGGAGTACCTCATGGTGAAAGCTGCAGCTGCTTCCGGCTGGCTGGATGAGAGACAATGCATGCTTGAATCGCTGCTTTCCATCCGTCGCGCCGGGGCAGATATGATTCTCACCTATGCCGCGCCGCAGGTGGCTGAATGGCTGGAGGGCGGCTGCTTGTAATTCCTCTGCTTATCCCACTTCCCACCCCTCCATGGCACGCCGAAGCAAACTTGCGCGCAAGGATACGCTGCTTATTTTCCTGGTGCTGCTCGTAGCCGGGCTGCTTATGGAGCGCTTTGGCGGCGATGATACGCTGCTGCGCTGGCTGGGGGCTGCCCCGCAGGTGGAGCAGGCTGCGTATGCGCCGACGATTGGCGCGCCTGCGCTTTCGGCCGATGTGGCGCATACTGCTCCGTTGCAGAAGCAGGTGGATATAGCCGCTATTCCTAAGCCGGGCAAGCCGGTACGCTTCCTCATGCACAATGTGCAGAACTACTTTGTGGAAGGTGAGACATACCGCTCCCGCTATGTGCTGAAACCCAAATCCAGAGAGGCTCGCGAGGCGGTGGTGGAGGTGATAGCTTCCGCGCATCCGGCTATCGTAGGGCTTATCGAAATCGGCGGCCCCGTGGCTTTGCTGGATTTACGGCAGCGCCTGGCAGAGCAGGGACTGGAATACCCCTACTTCCGCGTACTGCCCCGGCAGGGTGAAGACCGGGCCTTGGCGATTCTTTCCCGATTCCCCATTGTGCAGGATCACTCACAGGAAAATGTGAAACTGCACCAGCAGAAGCGGCGCAAGATGCTGCGCGGCATCCTGGATGTGACTGTGCGGCTGGATGACGGCCGCCTGTACCGCATTATCGGCGCTCACCTGAAATCCCGCGTGTCGGACAATGCCGGGGCGGCCACCGCCCTGCGTAAACAGGAAGCCTACACGCTGGCTCAGCATCTCCAGCACATAGCGCGCACGCAGAAGGGACTGCCCGTCCTCGTGTTCGGAGACTGGAATGACGGCCCTGTCGATGACGCTCCGCAGATTCTGCTGCAAGGGCTGTCTGCGGATGCTGCGCTGCGCCGTCTTTCGCCCGAAGATTCTCGAGGAGAGGAATGGACACTTTATTTCAAGCGCGGTAAGGAATACTGCATTTACGACCAGATTTTCGTAAATGCCGTCCTCCGCGAGCGTATGCGCGGGCAGGGCGGTATCGTTGATATTCCTGCCACTGCCAAGGCTTCCGACCACCGCGCCGTCTGGTGTGATTTGCGCTAGAGGGGAGCCAGGAAGCCAGACTCAATGCACCCAGTATTCCCGCGCGTGTTGCGTTCTGGGGAGATTCAGGTAGCGACTGCGGAGCAGGTCAGGTGTGCTGTGCCCCATTTCGAGTTGGAGTTCCGGCAGATTTTTGAAATATGCTGCATGGTAACTGGCAAAGGTGTGGCGGCATACATCCGGTACCCAGTTTGTGAATCCGGCAGCCCTCCTCAGTGCCTGCCATCGGCTATGCCAGTTGCGGGGAATTTTTAATTGTACACCTCGCAGTTGCGAGGCCTTCCGCAGCGGTACGACGCGCCCTCCTCCTGTCTTGCTGGTGCGGGGATGAATCAGCACGCGTTTTTCTTGCAGCTGGATATCCTCAGGTTTCAGCCTTGCTACTTCGTTGGGGCGTAACCCGCAATAGAGCATCAGGTGCAGGGATGTCCGCATGGCCCGGTGTTCGGGTAGGTCGGCAGTACGTTTCAATTGTTCTACCTCGGTAAGGGAAAGAGGGGTGATTTCACGTTCTTTGACGCGCGGGGCTTGAATATTATCAACAGGATTGGCATCACACCACTGCATACGTTTACCAAAGGAAAAGATGCTGTGAAGAATCGCACGTCCTTTGCGGTAACTATGCGCGCTGCCGCCGAATGCTGTTTCCAGAATGTGGATACAGTCTCCTGTACTCATGCAGCGCAAAGGGAGTTCCGCCGTTCCTTCAAGTCTCAACATACGTTTGGTGTAATGTCGCAGGTCTCTTAAGGTGACTGGTCTCAGATGCTGCCGCGAGGCTACACTTTTCCGCACAGCTTCTTCGAAACAAACGGTATATTCTGCTGCTCGCAGGACCCGAACACCGGCAGCCGTGACGCGCCGCAGAAGTTGCAGCAGTTCGAGTCGGTTTGTTTTTGCAGCTCGTTCTCCCAGTTGTTCTGTTGCTTCCAGGGTAAGTCGGGCTATGTCATTTATACTGAGCGGTAATTCGCTAATGAGTTTGTGGGCTGTTTTCATGCTGTTCCTATTTAGTTTGGTTGTATAAATACATACAGGGGAAGTTCAGGCTTCTGTATTCTGCGGGTTTCTTGTTTGTCTGTGTCGTGGGCGTAACCGGGCAGGGCAGAAATGATGCAAAAATTATTTTTCTGCTCTAACCCGCACGAAAACAGGGTACTTAGGGCTGGAATTGAAAAATACTGCACAAAAAAACTCAAAAATACGCTTGACGTTTCGTCCGCAT
>CALCHQ010000106.1 GCA_937901085.1 uncultured Verrucomicrobiales bacterium
GAGCATCTGAACTTTTACCCGGTACTCCAGCTCTCCCTGGGCATGCGCTTTTGAATAGCGCGTTTTATCAGGCGTCGGCAGGTTGCGCCGCCACCTTGTCTCGGCGTAGCCTGCAGAGCAGACGAAGACGGATTCCCCTTTTGCTGCGGGGGCGCGTGTTCGATTCACGCAATCTGGGTACAAAGATGAAACGCTCAGCAGCGGTTGTTACCATTGCTGAGCGTTTCTGTTCATCGGGCAAGCGGGATTGATTCGCCGCCGCCCCACCGGCTACGCCTCGGCGGCTCACCCCTGCGGGGCAAACACTGCGTGTTTGTCCAACCTGCCTTACAGCCGTCGGCAGGTTTCGACCCAAGGGGTCGTGGGTTCAAATCCCGCCATTTGAAGGCAAAAGCAAAAACGCTCAGCACCGGTTGTTACCATTGCTGAGCGTTTCTGTTCATCGGGCAAGCGGGATTCGAACCCACGACCCCTTGCACCCCATGCAAGTGCGCTACCAGACTGCGCTACTGCCCGTTGTTTGAGGTGTCTCGCGCCTTACAGCGCGGCGACGTGCGGAGTATACACGCTGTTTTTAGGATTGTCAACCCATTTTTTTCGTGATATGATTTTTTTTGCCATGAAGAAGGTGAAAACCGCTGTTGTAGGTGCCAGTGGATATACTGGCCAGGAGCTTTTGAGAATTTTGCTGCGTCACCCCGGGGTGGAGCTGGTTTGTGCGACGTCGCGTCAGTATGCCGGGCAGATGCTTTGTGATTTGTTCCCCCGCTTCCGCCATGTGCCGGGGGCTGATTTGCGTTTCACGGATTCGGATGTGGCGGCTATTGCAGCGACGGGGGCCGAGGCGGCTTTCCTGGCCTTGCCGCATGGTGTATCGGTGGAGTATGGCCGAGGCCTGGTGGAGGCGGGTATCCGCGTGGTGGATTTGTCTGCTGATTTCCGCCTGAATGACCCTGCGGTGTATGAGGAGTTTTATGGTAAGCCGCATGCGGATGTGGCGCTGATGCAGGAGGCTCCCTACGGTATGCCGGAATGGCACCGCGAGGAGATTGAGAAGGCTCGCATCGTGGGGTCTCCGGGGTGTTACCCGACGAGTATCATTCTGCCGCTGGTTCCGCTGCTGAAGGCGGGCCTGGTGCTGCCGGAGGATATTGTGGTGAACAGCGGCAGCGGTGTTTCCGGCGCTGGCCGTAAGGCGGATGTAAGCCTGCTGTACTGCGAGTGCAATGAGAGTATGCGCGCATACGGTGTGCCGCGCCACCGCCACTTGTCGGAGATTGAGCAGGAGCTTTCTGCCGCTGCGGGGGTGAAAGTGACGATTACGTTTACACCCCACCTGATGCCGGTGAATACGGGTATTCTGACGACGACAGTAGCCAAACTGAAGCAGGGTACGACGATTGAGGATATTACTGCCTGCATGGAGGCGGCGTATGCAAAGGCTCCGTTTGTGCGCCTGCAGGGTCCCGGCAAGCCGACGGATACGAAGAATGTGACGCGTACGAATTTTGTGGATATCGGCTGGGCGGTCGATACCCGCACGAACCGTGTGGTGCTGATGAGCGCGGAGGATAATGTCATCAAGGGCGCTGGCGGCCAGGGTGTGCATGCGTTCAATATTATGTTCGGCTTTGATGAGACGGAGGGTCTCTGGCTGATTTAAGGGTTCATACGCGCTGGCATCGTTATGAAACCAGAACAAGTTCGAAACACGAAGATGTAGAATGTTGAATTTTGGATGTAGAATGTATAGAGTTCCCTGCGCCAGCGGGCGCAGCTGTGTGTATCGGTCGCGCAAAAGGCGCGGGGAGCTTTCACATTCAAAATTCTACTTTCTACATTCAAAATCGCCCAATTCCCCATTTGCGGAGTTAATGAATCTAATTATTCCCACGCGTGGTTTATGACATGAAGCCGGTTCTGCTCATAGTTGATGATGAAAAGGCCACCCGCTCTGTGCTTTGTGCAGCGCTGGAGGACGATTATGAGGTATTTCCGGCGGCGAATGCCAAGGCAGCCCGCGCGATTCTGGAGACGGAGCCGGTGGATATCCTGCTGACGGATTTGCGCCTGGGCGGAGAGAGCGGCATGGATTTGATTGATGATGCCGTGAGACTGCCGCAGCCGCCGCTCTGCATCATGATGACGGCGTATGGCAGCGCCGATGTGGCAGCGGAGGCCAAGCGCCACGGTGCGTATTATTTCCTGACAAAGCCGCTGAACCTGGATGAGGTGGAGTTGCTGCTGCGCCGCGCTACGCAGACCCGCCGCCTGGAGTCAGAAAACCGGGAGCTGACCACGCGTCTGGAGCCTACAGGCGGGCTGGACCGCATGCTGGGCGACAGTCCGCAGATGCAGGAGATTTTCAACCGCATCCGCCGTGTGGCCCCCACGCAGGCAACGGTACTCGTAGAGGGCGAGAGTGGCACGGGTAAAGAGCTGGTGGCGCGCGCGCTGCATGCGCTTTCCCCCCGCAGCAAGGGTAAGTTTGTGGCGGTGAATTGCGCGGCACTTTCGCCGCAGCTGATGGAGAGTGAGTTATTCGGCCACGAGAAGGGCTCGTTTACGGGGGCGGCGCAGCGCCGCATCGGCCGTTTTGAGGAGGCCGACGGCGGCACCTTGTTCCTGGACGAGATTGGCGAGATTGATATCCCCACGCAGGTGAAGCTGCTGCGGGTGCTGGCCGAGCGCTGCATTGAGCGCGTGGGCAGCAACACCAGTATTCCGGTGAATGTGCGCGTAATTGCCGCGACAAACCGGAATCTGGAGGCGATGGTTCAGTCGGGGGATTTCCGGCTGGATTTGTTCCAGCGTCTGAACGTGATTTCGCTGCACTTGCCGCCGCTGCGCGAGCGGCGCGGCGATATTGTGCTGATGGCGCATTCGTTTGCGCGCGAGTTGAGCCAGTTGCACAACAGGGAGCCGAAGCCGCTGAGCCGCCCTGCCCTGGAGCTGCTGCGCGCCTTTGACTGGCCCGGCAATGTACGCCAGTTACGCACGGCGGTGGAGCATGCGGTGGTGATGAGTGATACCGCAGAGCTGATGCCGGGGGATTTGCCTGAATATGTACAGGCTCCGGCGGCTGTTGTGCCGCAGGCCGGGGTGATGCGGGGCAGTACAGACTTTGAGCTTGCTACGCCCCCCTCTCTTAATTTACAATACCTGGAACAGCAGGCTATTCTTCTGGCGCTTCAGCGCACAGGGGGCAACCGCTCTGCTGCCGCGGAGCTGCTGGGGATTAACCGCCGCACGCTGCAACGCAAGTTATCAGGTTCTCCTGATGTTTTCAAACAATACCTTTAACCGCACCTTATACCGATGCAAGATATTACTGGAACAGATTTTAATCAGCGTAGTCTTTTTGCCACCCTGCGCTGGGTTCTGGGACTCCTGATTGTGAGTCTCTGCATGATGCAGCTTTGCCTTACCTACCGAGGGCTGAACCAGGCTGATGCCATGGATATGGCTCAGGTTGCCCGCCAGATTGCCCGCGGAGAAGGCTTTACGACGAAGTTCATCCGCCCGATTGATGCCTGGGATTTCTCGCAGGAAACAGATAAGCAGAATAAGGCCGGAAAGGACAAGCAGGAAGAACCCGTTACGCTTGATTTCGACCACTTCCCTGAAGCCAACCACGCACCCTTGTATCCCTATGTGCTGGCCATGGCCATCAAGATGACAGGCTATGATGACTTTACCGCCAAGCGCATGGATACAGAAAAGACGAACATATACGCAGGTGACCGCGTGATTTCCGGCACCAGTTCGTTCTTCTTCATCATTGCCATGGTGCTGGCCTACACCCTCTTCGCCCGCATGTTCGATGAGGTGGTGGCAGCCTCTACGGTGGCGTTCATGGGCTTGAGCGAGCTGATGCTGCAATATGCGCTCAGCGGGCTTGCCCAGCCGTTCATGATGTGCCTGCTGCTGTCGGCGGCACATTGCCTGGTATCGGCCATCAGGGCAGACAGAAGAGCCAATACCAAGGGCACCATCATCTGGCTGAGCGTATGCTTTGTCTTCATTTCGCTGCTCTGCCTGACGAATTACATGACCATCTGGATTGCGCTTGGTCTGCTGGTGTTCTGTGGTCTGTTCTTCCGCCCGCTGGGTCTGTACGCAGCGCTGGGCGCAGGCATCCTGCTGTTCCTGGTGGTACTGCCTCTCATGATTTTCCTGGCACCCACAGGCGGTATTGAGCGCCATATCATCCACGGTGTGTTCAACGGTTTCGGCAGCAGCGGGGCAGAAACCCTCATGCGGACGGCTTCGACTTCTGCCATTGCCTTTAATTCGGCCAACTTCTTCCTGCGCCTGCTGGGCTACACCTTTGCCCAGTTCAACAGCATGTACATCAACATGGGTGCTATCTTCACCGTGCCTTTCTTCCTGCTGGCGCTGTTCAACAAGTTCCGCATCGGCACGGTGGAGCGGGCTAAGTGGGCTGTTCTGCTGATGTGGATCTGCGCCTGCCTGGGCATGGCTCTGTTCGGCGAGTCCAAATCCATCAGCGAAGGCCAGCTGTCCACCTTGTTCACGCCTTTCTTTGCTGCTTACGGCACAGCCATGGTCTTTGTCCTGCTGGCCCGCCTGCAGCTGGGTACCATGTTCAATGCCGTGCGAGCCATGGCCATTGCGGGCATGCTGCTTGTTTCTTCCGGTCTGTTCCTGTTCCAGCTCCCCAAGCAGCTCTACATGGGCATCTGGACGAGCGCCCGCGGCATTCCCCATTTCCCCCCATACTACCCTGCCGCGCTCAACGGCAAGCTGCATGACATGACCAACGAAAAGGAGCTGGTGGTGACTGACCAGCCCTGGGCTGTGGCCTGGTATGCCGACCGCAAGGCGCTGTGGATGCCGCTCAGCCTCACAGAATACACCCGCAACCTGGAGCCGGTGTTCAACAAATACGGCCAGGGGGTTCAGGGGTTCCTCATCACGCCCAGCTCACACTCCGTGCAGGGGAGCGGCATCAGCGGGGTGATTCGTGCGGCTGGTGATTTTGCGCCGCTGGCTCTGGAGGGTAAGCTGCTGTTGCTCACCCCCAAGCACAATATGGCCTTTGCCGAGCTGTTTACGAGCAATGCCAATGAAAAATCGACCGCCCGCCCGCTTGCATCGCTGGTTTCCTCACAGGGCATTTACCGCCACCGCAACTTCATTCTCGGCGCAGAGATGATTTATTACAGCCGCGAAGATGTAAGCGCTAAGAACAAATAACCCCGCCTCCCTGCCATGCCCCCGCGCACCAAAGCCAAAAGTCTGAACTTCGAAGAGGCCACCGCCCGCCTGGAGGAGATTGTTGCCCTGGTCAACAACCCGGAAACCGGGCTGGAGGACATGATCAGTCTGGCTGCTGAAGGGCTCACCCTCATCCGCAGCAGCGAACAATTGCTGGCAGCGGCTGAGCTGAAAATCCAGAATCTTGAGCAGGCTGCCGCCCAGGCTGCTGCCGTTGATAACGCTTCTGATGACGACCATGCCGAGTTCTCCCTCATCTGAGTTGCCCCCCCTGCTGGCCTCGATTCAGTCTCCGCAGGATGTCAAGGCGCTGCCGGCAGATAAGCTGGATGCGCTGGCTGCCGAAATCCGGGAGACCCTTATCCACACGCTGGCCGAAACGGGCGGACACCTGGCTCCGAACCTGGGGCTGGTGGAGCTGAGCATTGCCCTGCACCGCGTGTTCAACACCCCGCAGGATAAGATTCTCTTCGATGTTTCCCACCAGTGCTATATCCACAAACTGCTGACGGGGCGAGCCCCGCAGATTCACACGATTCGCCAGCACGGCGGCATTTCGGGTTTCAGCAAGCGCAGCGAATCAGCCCACGATGCCTACGGTGCCGGGCATGCCGGCACGGCGCTTTCTGCCGGTCTGGGCATGGCAGCAGCCCGCGACCTGGCCCGCGATGACTACCATGTCATTTCCGTCGTGGGTGATGGTGCCTTTACCTGCGGCACAACGCTGGAGGGACTCAACAACATTGCTACGACCACCCGCAAATTCATTCTCATCCTCAACGATAACGAGTGGAGCATTGACCGCAATGTGGGGGCTCTTTCCTCTTACTTTGCCTCCCTGCAGCAGACTGACACCTACGCCTGGCTGCGCCGCAACACGCGCGCCATCATCGAAATGATTGCCGGTGAGGGGGCTCGCAAACAGGTTTCCAAGCTGGTGCGCGCCGCGCACGGTGTGATTACGCCGCTGAGTTTCTTCCAGGAACTGGGGCTGAGCTATTATGGTCCGGTTGACGGGCACGACACAACCCGGCTGGAGAAGATTCTCCGCATTGCCGCCCGCAATGAAGGGCCGGTCATCATCCATGTCATCACCGAAAAGGGGCGCGGCTATGCCCCGGCGGCCAGCAACCCCACCAAGTTCCACGGCATTGGCCAGTACAACGTGGAGGACGGCAGCACGAGCAAGGGTGGCATCATTTCCTATTCCGAAGCCTTCGGTTCACACCTGACCACTCTGGCGGCTGAGGACCCGGACATCACCGCCATAACCGCCGCCATGCCCACCGGCACACGCCTGGATATTTTCCGCGCCCGTTTCCCGAAGCGCTATTATGATGTGGGCATTGCCGAGGAACATGCCGCGCTCTTTGCCTGCGGGCAGGCCACGCAGGGCCTCAAGCCCTATCTGGCCATTTATTCCACCTTCATGCAGCGCTGTGTAGACATGATTCAGCACGATGCCGCGCTGCAGAAGCTGCCGGTGCGTTTCTGCATGGACCGCGCCGGGCTTTCGCCGGATGACGGCCCTACCCACCACGGCTTGTTTGATATTGCCATGATGCGCGCCATTCCCGGACTGGTCATGATGCAGCCCAAGGATGAAGCCGAGCTTGGCCACATGCTGGCCACCATGAACACGATTCACGATTGTCCCAGCCTTATCCGCTACCCCCGGGGCGCAGGCGAAGGTGTGGAGATGCCCTCCGAGCTTGTTCCCCTGCCCGTGGGCAAGGCAGAGAAGCTGGCAGACGGCTCAGATGTGTGCCTGCTGGCTCTGGGCAACATGAACGGTTACGCCGCCAAGGTGCGCGAACTACTGGAGGCACAGGGCGTTTCATGCGCTCATGTGAATGCCCGCTTTGTCTGCCCTCTGGATACCGGCTGCATTCTGCAGGAGGCCGCAGCCACCCGCCTGCTGGTGACGCTGGAGGATCATGTGATTGCCGGCGGCTTTGGTTCTGCCGTCATGGAAATGCTTAATGAACACCATTGCAGCACGCCAGTCCTGCGCCTGGGCTGGCCCAACCAGTTCATCGAACACGGTACCGAACCTATTCTGCGCGAGAAATACGGGCTTACTCCGCAAGCCATGGCCGAGTCGGTACTCAAGCGTCTGCAGAGCTGAAGCATGGAGAAGGATACAGGCACTATCCTGCGCCAGCAGCCGCTGGGGGAACACGGCCTCATCATCACCTGGTGTACCGCAGAACACGGCATTGTCCGCACCGCAGCGCGCCTGGCCCGCAAGCCCGGCAGCGAATTGAGCGGCCAGGTGGATTTGTTTCACGAGTGCGAATTGCTGTACCGTCCGGCCACGCAAGGCGATTTGCATACCTTGTCGGCGGTGTCGCTGCTCTCGGCCCGTCTGGAGCTTCGCAGCAGTCTGCAAAAGCTCCAGCTGGCCAGTTATATGGCACGCATGCTGCTGGCTACGGTTGAGGGCGGCGTGGCCGAAGAAGCCTGGCACACGCTCATTTCCGGCGCTCTGAATTATGTAGCAGGCAGCACTCCGCGCCGCGCGGTGCTGCTTCATTTCGAGAAACGGCTGGCAGAACTGCACGGGCTGTTCAGCCCGGCTGAAGCACCGCACCATGCATTGCTGCGGCATTTCCAGCACCTGCCCGCCGGACGCGACGAGCTGCTGCGCTCCCTGCCCTGATGCCTCCCCCATCAACTCACCCAAAACAAAAAAAACTGCTGCGGAACGCAGCAGTTTTTTGATGAAAAGGTGTATTGCGCCCGAATGGACGCCGCAAGCCTTACTTGGCGCGGTAGTACTGGTAGTGTACGCGCTCGTCGATGGCGAGAGCCTCGCGGGCAGTACGAATCACGCTGGGCTCAGCGTCGAACTGGAACAGCATGTACTGACCGTGCGTCAGGTGGTTAGACTCATAAGCGAATTCACGACGACCCACATTCGTGGTGCCGGTCACCTTGGCGCCTGCGGCCTCAAGCTTCTCCGTCATAGCGGCGGTCAGCTCATCGAGGGTGGCAGAACCCTTCATGTTCAGAACGATCAGTGCTTCGTACTTTCTCATAGCTTTTTTTAATGTAAGATCTCTTGCTTTCGCAAATGCGGTGGCAGATGATGCACCTTTTCTGCAAAGAAATCAAGCCTAAAGTGTGTTTAAGGCTAAAATTTCTGCATTCAGTGCCTTAAATCAGATGAGTTTGAGGCGTACGAGGTCCTGAGTATCGATGAGGCCCACGGGTTTGTTGTCGGCATCAAGCACAACCAGGTCGTCGATACGGCGGTCGCGCAGCGTCTTGACTGCCACGATGGCCAGCTTGTCGGCTTCCACATAGACCGGGTTCTGGGTCATGATGTCGCGCACGGGCTTGGTGCCGCAGGCCGGGTCCTTCTGGTAAGCGCGGGCAAAGTCGCCATGGGTGAATACACCAGCCAGCGAGCCGTCCTCGTGTACCAGGATGCAGGCACCCACGCGGGCGGTGGACATGGCAATGATGCAGTCCATGATGGAGGAGGATTCGGGCAACTTGGCAAACTCAGTACGCATGATGTCACCAATACGGGTGAGCAGCGCGCGCCCCAGCGAACCACCGGGATGGCTGCGGGCAAAGTCTTCCTTGGTGAAGTTCTGGGCTTCCAGCAGCGCCATAGCCAGGGCATCGCCCATGACGAGCATGGCGGTAGAGGAGGAAGTGGGAGCAAGGTTCAGGGGGTCGGCTTCGCGCTCCACATGGGTGTTGAGTACCACGTCGGAAAGCTGGGCAAGCGTGGAACCGGGCTTGCCGGTCATGCCGATGATGGAGATATCGAAACGCTTCAGGAAGGGCATGAGCGTAAGCAACTCGGCCGTTTCGCCGGAGTAGGACATAGCGATGCAGGCGTCGCCGTCCTGTACGATGCCGAGGTCGCCATGCAGGGCATTCATGGTGTCCAGCACAACGGAGGGGGCGCCGGTGGAAGTGAGGGTAGCGGCAATCTTGTCGCCGATGAGACCGCTCTTACCCACGCCCACGATGATGATTTTGTGGCCGGAGTTGATGGCCTTACGCATAGCCTCTACTGCTTCATCGAAAGAATTGTCCAGCTCGTCGCAAATGACTTTGAGCGCATCAATTTCATCTTCGAATACCTTTTTACCGCGAATGATGTGGCTGATCATAGTTGTTCAAAAACCGTTTTAGTGATGGCATTCTACCATACGACGCAGGCTACTGCAATAAAAAACCGCCGTGGAATGCCTCCACGGCGGTAGAAAAGAGTTATTTACCTGCAAGGTATCAGTTATTCACACGACCCAGGTAGGTACCATCTTCCGTCTTGACGGAGATACGCTGACCAGCGGTGATGAACAGGGGCACCTGCACCACGAGGCCCGTGGTCATGGTGGCGCTCTTGTACACGTTGTTGGCGGAGTTGCCCTTCACGCCCTCAGGAGCTTCGGCCACTTCCATCGTGATGGCAGCGGGGAGTTCGATGGAGCATACGATTTCATCGGTGAAGAGCAGCACATACACACCACCTTCGATAAGGTAGTCCTTGACCGGTTCCACAATATCCTCGCCCACGCACACGTCTTCGTAGGTCTCGGTGTTGAGGAAGTGGTAGCCCATGCCGTCCACGTAGGAGAATTCCATCTCCTCGCGGCTGAGCATCACGCCCTCAAGGAAGTCGTTGGAGGTAAGGCGCAGATTGTAGTCCTTGCCGGAAGCGATGCTGCGGATGGTCATCTGCACATAGGAGGCCATGCGGGGGGGAGTCTTGAGCTGGCTCTCACGCACAACGCAGATATCGCCGTTGTAGTTCACGGCGTGACCTTTGCGGAGCTGAATAACGGGAACTTTTGCCATAACGCGCGGAGAGTAGCAGAGGACTCCCTCATAGTCAAGCTTTTTCTCTTGCCGAGCCCCGTTGATTCAAAAAAAAAGACGGCGCCAGCGGATACCGGCGCCGTCTTGTCGGCGTATCATCAGAAAGCCACGCGCATACCGACCTGCGCATCGAAGCTGTGTGAATCGCCGCGGATGATGCCTTCCGCCGTGCCGAAGATCGAGACGCTGTTGCTCACCGGCACCTCCAGTCCGGCGCCCAGTTCCCAGCCCCAGCGGTCGCGCTGGGCGCATTCCTGGCGGTAATCATAGCCCTCGAAACGCATCTTCACCGCCGGGTTCACATCACCCACGGAGCCAATGGCCCCGGTCTGCACGGTGAACATACCCGCGGGGGCATTCCACAGGGGAGTCAGCGCCACGTTGTAGCGCACGCCCAGAAGCACATCGGTAGCCCAGGCATCCTGTCTGCGCACGGTGAGCGCGCCGTCGCGGAAGCTGTCGAGCTTGTTCCAGGAGCTGTCCACCGCTCCGAATAACTGCATGGTGGAGCTTTCGGTCTTCAGCACATCGCAGGCTACTTCCTGCATGAAGTTAATGGCATAGCCATCGGCATCCATGGATTTCCGGCCATGCTTCATGTGGTGGGTATGCAGCCCCATGCCCAGCGAGGTGACAAAGCTCCAGCGGTCCATGCCGTACATGCTGTACACATCGAAGCGGGTATTATCCTCGTGGCGGCGGCGGGCGTAGTCTGTGCCCAGGCTGGTGTGTCCGTACGAAACGGCCACGCCCATGGTGGCATCCTTACTGGCCATATATTCCAGCAGCATCATGGCGCCGGCCTCGGTGCGGTTGTACCCCGCGCCATGGTAATCGGCATCCACCTTGTTGTTATCGTAAAAGCCCTGAACCCCCACACGCCAGCGGCGCATATCGGTAATCGTACCAGGCGCAGAAAGTTCACGGCCCTTGCTATCCAGACAGCCAGGCACATGCATAGAGAAAGCCCCCAGCGAGGCTCCCTTGCCCATGCTGGAGCGCAGGCGGCGCAGGTGCGCCATGTTACCGTCCAGCTGGCTGCTCATGGCTGTGGCAAATTCATGCCCGCTCATGGCATCAATCTGCGCTTTCACCGCGGCTTCATCGCGCGAGTTCACCAGCGCCGAGACAGCTTCCGGGGCAGTTCCATCGGCCACCATGGCCTGCAGCACGGAATAGAACCGGCGCTGGTTGTTGTTCAGCGAAAGCGTGGCGGCATTCAGCTCCCGGATAACCAGGGTGCCGTTTTCCAGATTCCAAAGATTCGAGGAAACGGTCTCGCCATTCAGGGTGATGGCTACATCCCCCACGTTTTCCACCTCATCAAAGCCGAACACGGCTATGAGGCCGGAATCATCAGCCGCGTTGGTCACGTTCACGGTAGAGCCCGCCGCCAGTGTCAGGCTCTTTCCCGTCACCCCGGAATCTTTGCTTCCCTCCATGTCAATGTTAAGCGTGCCGCCCAACACGTAGAGGGATTCCACATCTTCCATCACGCCCGCACTGGTATTCAGCGTACCGTTCAATTCCACGGTCACAGAAGTACCCTCCGCGGCATTCGTCAGGGATTCTATGGTGGCGCTGCCGTTATTCACGTTCACCTCCGTAAAATCAGCCAGGCGCACAGCGCCGTTGTAAGCCTCATCTGCCGTACCGAAATCAATGCTCTTCGATCCGGCAACCGCGCCGGGAGTAACTGCCGCCGCATTATTGGAACCGCCGTGAAGCGCGCCCGTCACGGTGGCGGAATCCCCCGTCATGACAATGGAGGTGCTGCCGCCCACCTGGTCATTCATACCAGCGGCATAGACATCGCCGTTAATCACACCGCCGGAAATTTGGATGCGGGTATCGTTGGTCACGGTTGCAGCGGACTCATCATACGAACCACCGCCGTAGACATTGCCGGTGATTTCACCGCCGGATATGCTGATTTCTGTGGAATCCACAGTAGCCTGGCGGCCCCCCGCATACACATCTCCCAGAATGGCGGCATCGCCGGTGATATTGATACTCACCTTGCCATCCACCCCATCGAACGAGCCACCCGCACCACGGATGGCATCCTGCTGCCCGGCCTGGCCGACCGTGCCGCCCGAAATGCTGATGGTCACCCCATCTGCCCCGATATTATGCGATGCCCCGGCTGCGCCCTCACTGGTGGTATTTCCACCGCGGATCTGCCCCACGGAACCGCCGGTCATATTGATTTCCACCCCCTGCACCTGTGCGGGCGTGTAGCCCGGGCGGGCGTTGGTGGAATCCGTCATGTTGGCACCGCCCACCAGGGTCCCGACCGTACCGCCGGAAATATTGAAGGTGATATGGCCACTCGTGACATCGGAATACAGGTATGTACCCAGGAGGCTGCCTACATTGCCACCACTCATATCAATGACAATATCCCGGGTGTCGGCCACACCATCGAGATACGGAACCTCATCCACCCCGGAATTCACAAAGGGAACGGAGTACGGCCCCGCCACATACGCCGCATCAGTGGCGGCGGTAATGGTGGTATTGATATCAAACACGGCCTGTGCGCCAGTACCTCTCACCAGCGTGGCCTGGCGAGTCACCCCGGTTTCATCCGGGGGCATCTGGTATCCGCCCACTAATTCACGGCGGGTACCATCCAGATACGCCTGCTTATCACTTGTATCGTCTGCCTTACTACTCATCGTGCCGGCCACCACCACAAAGGCGGCTGTGCTCAGCAGAGCCAGAATTCGTTTATTCCTAATCTTCATAGTTACACAGGGCTGTTCATCTGCACAGCCGCTGCGCCAGAAATTATCGCAGTTAGCCCCGTGACATCAAGGAGTTAGAATATACATTAGCATCCACTCGTCAGGCGGAAAAGAAAACAGGAAGCGCCTTTCAGCCCTTCACGAAATAGCGCACCATGATGAAATTCAACGGCACCACGATGACGTAGATGGGCAGCGGCAGCAGCGATTCCGGGCGCCCCAGCACCGGCAGCCAGTCCACCAGCCATGGGGTCAGCCAGATGAGCAGCATGCTCAACGCATCCCCTGCCTCCACCGCACGGAAAAAGTTCAGCAATATCAGATGCATGAACGCATTAACCAGATGCGACAGGGCAAAACCAAGCCCCTTGCACACGCTTCCCTGCGTCTTGAAGGTCCAGCGAAGCGTGGCAACATAATTAGCAATGAAACTCACCACATACCCCACGGCGTAAGTGGCAGTGATGCCCCAGGCATCCGTCTCTTTCAGTTTCAACCACCAGTTAAGCAGCAGGTACACACCCAGATGCACCAGGGTAGTCCCCACACCCACCACAAAAAGCGGGCAAACTCTCCCCCGGTCTGTTTCGCAGCAGTAGTCGACATCACAGCAGTCCCGGTGCAAAGTAGAATTTCAGCAGTTCCATCTGGTCTTCCTTGGTCAGCAGATAGCCATCCTTCGGGTCCAGCCACTGGAAGGAATGAATCGACTTACGGTCAGAACCACGAGGGTCAGTCTGCTCAGGAGCACGCAGGCGACTGTCCAGGGCAGGGTTAAGCAGGTTCACCAGCTCAGTGGTGGTCAGCGGCGGCATGGCAGGAATAATCGCCGGAATCCCCAGCGGAATGCAGCGGTCCACATCGCCCATGATACGCTGCGGCAAGTATAGCTGGTGGTATTCCAGCGGAGCAAAGGGAAGCGGCTTTTCAGATGAATCCGGATTCAGCAACGCAGCCATCAGCGGGTTGAAAGCGGGGTCTGTGCTGGCAATCTCGGGGAGATGCACGTTGAGCACGCGGCCATACTGGCGGTTCAACTCGCGGTACAGGTTGATGCGGTTCTGTACATAGGGGTCATCGCTGCTCTCCAGCGCCGGGGTATTCTCATCGGCCGTTTCAGGCAGCATATCGCAGGTGGTCACAAATACCGTCAGCTCCGGCTTGATGTCGGCCAGGTGGTTGATGAGGTAATTCGTGGCGCGAGTATCGGCCTCCACATCCGCCCGGACGGCAGCCGGGCCATTGGCAACGGCATTATCCAGATACACCATCATGCCGAACGAACGGCCAAAGGTGAGCTTGAAATTATCCTTGTCTATCAGATAATCAAAGAAGCGACGTTTCGTCCAATACTTGCCGAAAACCGTGCTTGCACCCAGGAATGCAGTTTCGTGTGCCATGAGAGTCTTATTGCTACGCTCACTCATTCTAACTCATTTTTGCCCCCATGGCAAGCAGGAAAGCGCAGCGCATGAGCATCCTGCACAAACAAATGCCCCGCCCGGCATCAACCGGGAGGGGCAGCATGAATTTTCTGCTTCGGCCTTACTTGCTGTGGATGTTGAGCATCTCAGCGTAGGTGGGCACAGGCCAGAGGTCGGCATCCACCATGGTTTCGAGTTTATCCACCACCTCGCGGGCGGCCACCATGGCGGCGCGCATGTGAGCGGGGTCGCCTTCGGCAATGGCGGTTTCCAGAGCAGCAATGCGGTCAGGCAGCTGGTCGTAGAGAACGCCCACCGCCTCGGCCTTGCCGGTAGCAGCCTTGAGGCCGGCCGAAATGCCGGAAGCCTGAATAGCCGCCACGGTGTTGCAAATCTGGGTCATCTGCTCTGCCACGGCAGGCATGTAGATGGTCTGCAGCATGTTGAGGCAGGTCTTGGCCTCAATGTCAATGAGCTTCTCGTAGTTTTCAATCTGGATTTCCTTGCGGGCCAGCAGCTCGGCATTGGAAAGTACGCCATACTTCTGCATGAGTTCCAGCGTATCCGGGCGGGACAGCACTTCCAGAGCCTCCGGCGTGGACTTGATGTTCGGCAGGCCACGGCGCTCGGCCTCTTCCACCCATTCCTCGGAATAACCGTTACCGTTGAAGATGATACGGCTGTGGGCGGTAATCATCTCGGCAATGAGCTTCTTCACCTCATCCTTGAAGGCAGGCGTGCCGGCCACGGGTTCAAGGCGGGTAGCCACTTCATCCAGCGATTCGGCCATGATGGTGTTCAGCACCGTCATCGGCCATGCACAAGTCTGCGAAGAACCGACGCCGCGGAACTCGAACTTGTTACCTGTGAAGGCAAAGGGAGAGGTGCGGTTGCGGTCGGTGGTATCCTTGGGAAGCTCCGGCAGGGTATCTACGCCCAGCTCCATAGTGGTCTTGGCGCAGGAACTCTTGGCGCCACCGTGCATAATCTGCTCCACGATGTCGGTCAGCTCATCGCCCAGGAAGATGCTCATGATGGCGGGCGGAGCTTCTGCCGCGCCCAGGCGGTGGTCATTGCCCGCCTTGGAAATGGAGGCGCGCAGCAGGTCGGCGTGGCGGTCGATGCACTGAATCACGCTGGCCAGGAAGGTAAGGAAGAGTACATTGCTGTGCGGGGTCTTGCCCGGAGAGAACAGGGAACCCAGCTCCGGCGTGGAGAGTGACCAGTTGTTGTGCTTACCGCTACCGTTCACCGAACTGTACGGCTTTTCATGCAGCAGGCACACGAGGTTGAACTTGAGAGCCTGGCGCTCCAGAATATCCATGATGAGGACATTGTGGTCCACAGCCACGTTGCAGGGTTCAAAGAGAGGGCAGATTTCGAACTGACCGGGGGCTGCCTCGTTGTGACGCGTCTTGGAGGGAACGCCCAGCGCCCACAGCGCATGGTCAACCGAGGTCATGAACTCCAGCACGCGTTCCTTGATGGAACCGAAATAGTGGTCCTCCATCTGCTGGTGCTTGGGCGGCAGACAGCCGAAGAGCGTGCGGCCGGTCTCAATGAGGTCGGGACGCTGAATGTACAAATCGCGGTCGATGAGGAAATACTCCTGCTCTGCACCCAGGTTGGTCTCTACTGTGGTGGGCTGGATACCGAAGCAAGCCAGCACACGCTTGGTCTGCTGTGCCACGGCGGCCATGGAGCGCAGCAGCGGGGTCTTCTTATCCAGCGCTTCACCCGTGTAGGAACAGAACGCGGTGGGAATGCAGAGCGTTACCGTGTTGGCCGTGCGCTTGATGAAAGCCGGGCTGGTGGGATCCCAGGCGGTGTAGCCGCGGGCTTCAAAGGTGGCGCGGATACCGCCGCTGGGGAAAGAGGATGCGTCCGGCTCGGCCTGGATGAGGTTCTTGCCGGTGAACTCGAACATCATACCACCCTTGCCATCCGGCTCCACAAAGGAATCGTGCTTCTCAGCCGTAGCATCAGAAAGAGGCTGGAACCAGTGCGTGTAGTGCGTAGCGCCCTTGGAAAGCGCCCACACCTTCATGGCCTGAGCCACCTCATCGGCGATGCTCATGTCAAGCTTACCACCCTTCTGGATGGTTTGCATCATTTTCTTGAAAGCGCTCTTGGAGAGGTACTTCTCCATGGTCTTGATACCAAAGGTATCGCTTCCGTACAAAGCCTCAAGGGCTTCCATGGGGGTATTCGTGCTTTCTTCAGCCATTGTGGTACACAGGTTGTATCTTCGGTGCAACGGTCTCTATACGCCGTCACGCGCTGATTTTACTTATTTTCCGCACGCTTGTACAGCAAAATTTCCGGGAGTACCCCGGCTCGCCGGATTTTTCTACGCTACTCTCGCATCCCTCCAGACAAAAGCCGCGCAGCTCCGTGGAAGCTGCGCGGCAGATAAAACATTTTCTCCCATCAGGAGCGGCTGGCCAGATAGGCGCTGTGCGCCTCCATGATATCCAGCTCCGGGCGGAAAGCGGCATCGTGGTGCGAGGAACGAATGAGCGGACCGCTGGCCACATGACGGAAACCTTTGCCGAGCGCAACCTCACGCAGTTCGTCAAACACCTCCGGGCGGATGTAATCGATGACCGGCAGGTGGCGGGGAGAGGGACGCAGGTACTGCCCCATCGTCAGCACAGTCACGCCATGCTCGCGCAGATCATCCATGGTGCGCTCGATTTCCTCGCGCGTTTCACCCAGCCCCAGCATGATGCCGCTCTTGGTCACGACCCGTCCCGGGGCCATCTCCAGCGCACGCTTCAGCATGTGCAGGGAAAGCTGGTACTTGGCGCGGAAACGCACCATGGGCGAAAGACGCTCCACCGTCTCCAGATTGTGGTTGAAAATATGCGGAGCGGCATCCATGACCATGGCCAGAGCCTCTTCATTGCCACGGAAATCAGAAGTCAGAACCTCCAGCACCGTCTGCGGGCTCAGCGCGCGGATACGGCAGATGATTTCCGCAATATGGGCTGCGCCGCCATCGGCCAGGTCATCGCGGGTTACCATCGTGACCACGGCGTGGTTCAGCTTCATGTGTGCCACACTCTCGGCAATCTTGCGTGGCTCCTCCGGGTCAAGCGGCTTGGGCTTCGCGGTGCGAGTGGCGCAGAAACCGCAGGCGCGGGTGCAGACATCGCCACAGGCCATGAACGTAGCCGTGCCGTGGCTCCAGCACTCGCTGCGGTTCGGGCACATAGCCTCCTCGCAGACGGTCACCAGGCCGTTGTCCTTGATGAGGTGCTGCACCTCCTTGAATACCCTGCCTTTGGGCAATTTCACTTTCAGCCACGAAGGTTTGCGGGCACTTTGATTCTGTTGCTCTGACATGGCGGTAAAAATCCTCTGTACTGTTCTCTACTGCCGCACCCCTTAACGCAGCCCCTTGCTGCAGAACCAGGCATCCAGCTCGGCCTGTTCCTTCGGGTCCAGCTTCACCGTCTTCGTCACCTCTTCAATGAAGCGCGTCAACAGCTCAGACATGCTGTCGCCACGCTCTTTCACCAGGTGCGAAAACTTCGCGTGTAATTCGGCATTCAGCCAGAATGTCACCGGGCGCTTGCTTGCATCTCTCTTCACGGGAGCCATAATTGTATCTATCGGGTGTGCTGTTGCACAGTAGCATATAGGCCGCTGCGCTTCAATCTCAAACACCCCTGCTGACACACATCTTTCCTGGTGTTTTAACACCTAGAATCCAGCATTTCCTCCCCTATTTCGGGCAGAAATCCATGCCCGGATTAGGTGGCATTACACCCGGTGTTCAAATCTTCGCTGTATATTACTGCTGTTTGCATTACTACCCGTTTTACGCTTTCTTTGCAGTCCTCAGGGCAACCATCACCCGCTTTTTCAAACACCACAGCCGGGCAACCGCCCCTTCCTCCCCGATTCACGACAAACAACATCCCTCAGCAGCGCAGGTGGTTAAACACCCAACCTCAGTTTTTCAGTCCGAAAAGCCCCGCCAGAATGCAAAATTCCCCTCCAGGAGTACGGAGAAACCAGCCACACGCCCGCCAGAATGGCCATTTTCAGGACATTTTTCGTCGCATGTATTTACAAATAAACCATTTACGACTTTTGTAAAAAATAGAGCAAAATCACTCCATCAGGTCAAAACCAGCACTTCGCCGTCATCCGGCACATAAATCGCGCCCGAAAAGAACTCTGCCGCCTCGGCAGAGTAAGCAGCACGCCGTTGCTCCAGCGTCACGTCCTCCGTATGGTAGAGGAGCAGATTCTTCACACCCAGACCAGCAGCCAGGCGGCCGGCATCGCGAGCGGTGCTGTGATGCTTCTCGTAAGGTTTGAAACGCTCCGCATCGGCAGAAAGGCAGAACGCCTCACAGAGCAACCAATCCGCCCCGCGTGCCAGCGCCTCGTTCCGTTCCTGATATGGCTCATCCCCCAGGCAGACGAACCGCTGCCCCTCCGGCAGGTTCAGGCAATAGCCGAACTGCCGCGCCTTGGTAGAACCGATGTCGAAAGCCACCGCCTGCAGTCCTGCTGCCGAGAACGACTCCCCATCCTGCAACGGAACAAAAAGAATATCCTTACCGAAATGCCCCGTCACCTTACCCGGCAGCGTTGCGCGGCAAATCATCTCCAGCGTCTGCAGCCCCTCTGCATGCCCATACACACGAAGCTCGCCCGCGTACTTGCCGGCATTCATTCCCTGGGCAATCATACGCACCACCCACACCACCCCGAAAATGTGGTCGGTATGCGTGTGCGTCAGGAAAATATCATGAATCGCCGACAGCGGAATCCCAGCCTGCTCCAGCCGCGCCAGAATACCATTGCCACCGCCGCCATCCGTGAGCAGGCAGTGTTCCCCGTTCTGCAGCGCAAAACATGTGTTATAACAGCGCGTCACCGCGGCATTACCCGTACCCAGCATCGTCAGGGAGCATTTCATGCCCCAGATTCTACACTAATTCCGCCCGGCGTTCAATAACAAAGCCGCCCCATCACCCCTCCTGCGGCTGCACCGAACTACTGCCATCGCTATGCAGGCGCAGGGTATACATCCCCGCCGCCGTGGGTACATGACGCGCCTCGCTCACAGGAGCCGGATGCCCGGCAGCATCCCAGAAATACTCGCGCTCCAGCTCCCCGGACGGAGTATACTCGCACACCCGCTCGGCATAGCCCAGCACCGGATGCACCACAGGCATCCCGTCAGCCGCCGCAAAACACTCCCACTCCGGCAGCCCCGCCGGGTTACAACGCATCAACTGCTCGGCACAAACACGCCCACAATGCCGCAGCATCCCCCCGGTATCCAGATAACGGCAACAGCGTACCCCTGCACCGTCCACCTGCTCCGAGTGCATGGACGCCGCCCCCACGCGCTGGTTCATCACCGCCTTTTCCCCGGCATCATACCAACTCCGGCACATACCCTCACCACAAGGACGCAGCACCTCCACCGCCACACCACAGGCACCTGCCGCCAGCTGTCCATTTACATAATTACGGCGCGTCCATCCGCCGTCATCCGCATACACATACGATACCTGCTGCTCGCCCTCCGCATTCACCACCGGACGGCCATCCTCCCCAAGATACAGCACCTCCACCAGCCGCCCCTGCCCATCGTACTTCCGTCGGCACTCGGCATACCCCGGAAAACGCGGCTGCACCGGCTTTTCCTCCGCATTCAGGAAGCGCGTCCGCACCAGCCGCCCACCCGCATCATAATCAAAAGCGCGCACCGCCACCCCCTGTGCATCCTCTGCCAGCTGCCCGCCCAGCCCTCGATTCTCCTTGCGGCTGAGGCGGGGAAGCGCCCCCGGCGTATAGTAAAACCGCTGATCAGCCACCCGGCTCCCCGGAAAAAGCGTCCGGCTTCCCTCCGCATTCACATAGCGCATCCGCTGCAGCAAGCCCTGTTCGCCATACTCCAGCCGCACATGCGGCACGCCGGATACATCCCCCTGCCCCAGCGGCATAATCCCCTCCGGAGGCTCAGCCCCCGGCGTATTGCACACTCCGGCATAACAATGCACGCGAGGCGCCCCATCCTGCACCACGGCATGAAAAATCCCCAACCCCAGCACCGCCGCAAACAAACTCACCGCCGCCAGACTGCCCAGGTAATTCCAAAGCGACTCGAAAGCCCCCTTCAGCGCCTGACCAGCAAGACCGAAAAAACTACGCATGCAGGGCAGACACTAACGCCCCCCATGCCATTCGATAGCAAATAGAAAAAGCCCCGCTCAACGCGGGCTCTGCAAGCGTCGGAACGCCGTCCGCATGCACAGCAAGCTCACCAGCAGCATGAACGCCGTTCCCAGCAGAGCCGGCACCCAGTTCACCTGGTCCCCCGCCTGCAACAGACGCACCCACGAAGCCAGAGGCAGCACCGCCACCACTACCGCCAGCACACACCACATTCCCGCCACGGCCATACGGCGAGCCACGCGCTGCTGCGGCCGGGAACGCCGGCGCAGCGGCATTTCCACATTCTTATTCTTACGGTACTTACCACCCATAATCTTCCATAACTCTACCACAATCACCATCTTTAGCAAGCTAATTTCGCCCATTTTTCGCCAAAATGCCTGCATTTTGCCTTGAAAATCGGGGATTTTCCGCTAAAATACGCCGCACGGAACAATTGCATGACGCAACGCTTCCCCAAACTTCAACCCAATAAATCAAAGTAACTATGGCTAAACTCACTGTACGCGACCTCGACGTCGCCGGCAAGGAAGTACTCATGCGCGTTGACTTCAACGTCCCCATGAAAGATGGTAAAATCACGAACGATGCCCGTATCGTAGCTGCTCTGCCCACCATCAAGTACCTGCTTGAGAACGGCGCCCGCCTTGTTCTCTGCTCTCACCTGGGTCGCCCCGAGGGTACTGGTTACCAGGCTGAATTCTCCCTGGCTGCCGCCGCCGAATGCCTTTCCCAGCACTTGGGCAAGCCCGTTGCTTTCGTTCCCGAAACCATCGGCGAAGCTGCCACCGCCGCCCGCGCTGCGCTCAAGGATGGCGACGTAATGCTGCTCGACAACGTGCGCTTCGACAAGAAGGAAAAGAAGAACGACCCCGAATTTGCCAAGGCTCTGCTGGGTGATGCCACCCTGTACGTGAACGACGCATTCGGCTCTGCCCACCGCGCCCACGCCTCCACCGAAGGTGTGACCCACTTCGCCGAGAAGTCCGCCATGGGCTTCCTCATCGAGCGCGAACTCGAATACCTCGAAGGCAAGCTGAGCGCCCCCGAACAACCCTTCGTCGTCATCATGGGCGGCGCCAAGGTGTCCGACAAGATTCAGGTACTCTCCAAGCTCATGGAAAAGAGCCAGACCTTCATCATCGGCGGCGCCATGGCCAACACATTCCTGGCTGCCCAGGGCCACGACGTAGGCAACTCCAAGATTGAAGCCGACAAGCTCGACCTCGCCAACCAGATTCTGGCCGATGCCAAGGCCAAGGGCGTGACCTTCGTGCTGCCCGCCGACACCCGCTACACCTTCAAGTTCGAAGAAGGCGCCGAAACTTTCTGCACCGCTCCCTGGGCTGAAGGCGGCTCCGTACCCGCTGAAGGCATGGGCATCGACATCGGCGACAAGGCCATCGAAGAATTCTGCGGCATCCTCAAGGGCGCCAAGACCGTCCTCTGGAACGGCCCGCTGGGCGTGTTCGAGCTGGACTCCTTCGCTAAGGGCACCAAGGCCATCGCCGAATGCCTCGCCGAGAGCGGCTGCACCTCCATCGTGGGTGGTGGCGACTCCGTGACCGCCGCCAAGAAGTTCAAGGTAGCCGACAAACTCTCCTTCTGCTCCACGGGTGGCGGCGCCTCCCTGGAACTGCTCGAAGGCAAGGTGCTTCCCGGCATCGGCTCCCTGAGCGAGAAGTAAAACCCCGCTCCTTACCCCGACAATTTCACCACCGGCCTGCGCCCCGCAAGCCGGTGGTTTTCCTTTTACCCCATCTCCCCCACTCACCCAAAGGCGACACCCTGCCCCGCAAGGGCAGGGTGTCGTCACAGCGTAATTTCATTCCCTCCCGCCAGGGCGTGGATTTCGTTTTTTGCTGTAACAGAAAACGAATCTGATCCCATGAATAAGGAAACAGTTAAACTAACCTCTTGCCTAACCACACCAGCTGCGTAAGATAATGAGCGTTATGAACACCCTGCGAATCCTCATCCTTACCGCCGTGATGCTCGGCCTGAGCGCCTGCAGCTTCGATGCCAGCTTTTCCACCCCCAATTTCAACACAAGAAAAGCCGAGCATTAACATACTCAAACCACCCAACGTAATGAAAGTCGTCTACCCCTTCTGACCGTCCCCGCGCCCAATAGTCAATAGTCAATTCTCCCTCAGCCACCGGCTGAAGGCTTCCGCCCACTTCAGCGAAATACCCGGCAACTCCGCCAGTTCCTCCGGACTGCGGGAGCGGATGCCCGGCACCGTATGGAAACGAGCCAGCAGCAGCTCCTTACGGCGCGGAGTCATCGTCGGGTAGGCATCCAGCTTACTCTCGCGCACACGCTTACGAACCAGCAGCTCGTTGTAGTTGTTGGCAAAACGGTGCGCCTCATCGCGCAAACGCTGCAACAGGCGCAGCGCCCCGCACTCGTGGCTCAGCACCAGCGGCTCGCTCTGTCCCGGTAAATAAATCTCCTCATCGCGCTTCGCCAGGCCCACCACCGGCATATTCTGCAAGCCAATCTCCGCCAGCACCTGCACCGCAATAGCCAGCTGCCCCTTGCCGCCGTCCACCACCACCAGATCCGGCACCTTGATAGGAGCTTTGCCCTGTGCGCCCAGCTCCTGAAGCCAGGCATACAAATCCTGCCCCTCCGGCTTATCAAACAGCGCGCTGCTCTCATTCACAATACGCGAATAACGGCGGCGCACCACCTCCAGCATCGACGCAAAATCATTCTGCCCGTCCACACCCTTGATGCGGTAGCGACGGTAGGCCGCATTATCCGGGCGTCCCTGCGTAAACCGCACCATACTCGCCACAATATGATTGCTCGATAAATTCGAAATATCAAAACACTCCATCACCGCCGGCGGCTGGGGCATACCCAGCGCCTCCGCCAGCTCCGCCAAGTCTCGGTCCGGGTCCACAGTACCCGGCAAATCCGGCGACCGGCGGGCAAAGCGCCGAGCCGGCTCCAATGTTTTGAGAATATTCTCGCGCACATCGCGCAGACGCGCAGCCTGCTCAAAATCCAGCCTGTCGGAAGCCTCCATCATCTCCTGAGTCAGCGCGTCCAGATGCGCCTGCCTCCCGCGCCCCTCCAGCAGCCCCAGCGCCGCCTCAAACTGCTCCCGGTACGCCTCCGGCGAAATACGCCCCACACACGGCGCAGAGCAATGGCGAATCTCATCATCGTGACAATGCCGGTACTGCTCCTCCCCCGGCTGACGGCAGGTACAGGTACGCAGCCGGAAACGGTGATTCAGCCACTCCACCGTCTCCTTCAGCGCCGTAGCATGCACAAACGGCCCTATATAGCGCGCGCCGTCATCCTTACGCAAACGCACCAGCGAAAAGCGTGGAAACGTCTCCTGGCGGCTCGCGCGCAGCAGATAATACCGCTTATCATCGCGCAGCTGCACATTATAATGCGGACGGTACTCCTTGATGAGCTTCTGCTCCAAGATGAGAGACTCCTGCTCATTCCTCACCTCATAATAATCAAAGTCCACAATCGCCGCAATCAGCGCCCGCGTCTTGCCATTCTCCAGCGTCGCGCGCGACGGCGAAAAATAATTGGCCAGACGCCGGTGCAAATCCTTCGCCTTGCCCACATAAATCACGCCACCGCCTTCCCCCTTCATCAGATACACACCGGGGCAATGCGGCGTCCGCCTCCACTTCTCCTTGAGGTCGACCTTCGGCATGCGGCAATCATACCAGAACACCACACAAAATGCAATACCCAGGCCAAATCCCCCGTACGCCCATTCACGTCTCAAAGAAGAGCAGGATAGTTGAATATTCGCCGACTAGAACTTCAAGAATTCGCCTTACACCACCTGTGTTCATAGCAATCAGGAGGCTTTTAATTGTTACATTCCTCCTCTCGTCTCCCTCGCAGTTTTCTCTTTTCCCGTCTTCGTCTCACGCCTACGCCGAGGCAGGCACTCTCTGTGGCTCCAGGGAGCGTCGTTTTTGTTGCTCATTTTTGGCTCTATACCTGCAAATCCCGCACTTTGGGCTTTTCAAGTGAGGATGAGTGTGCTAGACTCTGCGGCGCAGCCGCAGTATGTGGCGGTTTGGTATATTTATTGTTATGAGTGACCCGAGCAAATTCCGCAATCTGGCTATTATCGCCCACGTTGACCATGGTAAGACGACGCTGGTGGACCAGCTGCTTAAGGCTGGCGGCACATACCGCGAGAACCAGGAGGTGCAGGAACGCGCCATGGACTCCATGGATCTGGAGCGCGAGAAGGGTATCACAATCAAGGCGAAGAATACGTCGATTCACTGGAACGATTACACGATTAACATTGTGGATACGCCGGGGCACGCGGATTTCGGTGCTGAGGTGGAGCGTGTGATGAAGATGGTGGATGGTGTGATTCTGGTGGTGGATGCTTACGAAGGGCCGCAGGCGCAGACGCGTTTTGTGCTGCGCAAGGCGCTGGAGGAGGGGCTCCTCCCCATCGTAGTCATCAATAAGATTGACCGCCCGCATGCTGACCCCATGAAGGTGCATGACCAGGTGCTGGAGCTGCTGCTGGATTTGAATGCAACGGAGGAGCAGTTTGAGGCGCCGTTTGTGTATGGTTCTGCCCGCGATGGTTATTTCATGAACAGTCCGGAGGGTGAGGCGCCGGTGGATTGCACGCCGCTGCTGCACCAGATTGTGAAGCACATTCCCGCCCCACAGGATGCCGACCCGGATAAGCCGTTCAAGATGCTGATTTCCAATATTGATTGGGATGATTATGTGGGTCGTGTGGCGGTGGGTCGCATTACGAGCGGCCGCGTGCAGAAGGGGGATACGCTTTATCTGCTGCGCCAGGATGGCTCGCGTGTGCAGGCCAAGGTGACGAAGCTTTTTGAATACAGCGGTCTGCAGACCACCGACTCCACCGTGGGCGAAGCGGGCAACATCATCGGGCTTTCCGGTTTCGAGGATGTCGACATCGGCCAGACGCTGACGGCAGACCCGGAGGGTGAGCCCCTGCCCTTTGTGACGATTGAGCCGCCGACGGTGCAGATGGAGTTCAGCATCAATGATGGTCCGCTGGGTGGCCGCGATGGCAAGAACGTGACCAGCCGCGTGATTCGCGACCGCCTGATGCGCGAGATGCGCACGAATATTTCCATCAAGGTGGAAGATACAGACCTGGCGGGTGTGTTCAGCGTATCTGCCCGCGGTACGATGCAGATTGCGATTCTGGTGGAGCAGATGCGCCGCGAGAATTACGAGGTGCTGGTTTCCCGCCCCAAGGTGATTGTGCGCGAGATTGACGGTGTGAATTGCGAGCCGTTTGAGACGGTGTTCATTGAAGTGCCGGATGAGTGCGCCAATGGAACGGTGCGCATCCTGGGCAACCGCCGCGGCATTCTGGAGAATATGGAAGCGAGCGGTAATGGTCGCACGACGATTCAGGCCACCATTCCCACCCGCGGCCTCATCGGTTTCGAGTTCGAGCTGGTGAACCTGACGAGTGGTCACGGCATCTTCTCCCACCTTTTCAAGGAATACGCCCCCTACGCTGGAGAAATCACCACCCGCCAGACCAGCACCCTCATCTCCATGGAAAACGGTATTGCCCGTCCCTACGCCCTGCAGGCCATGGAGGAACGCGGCACGCTATTCATTGCCCCCGGTGATGAGGTGTACGAAGGCATGATTGTGGGCGAAAACCCGAAGGATATCGACATTCCGGTGAATCCCACCCGTGAGAAGCACCTCACCAACCACCGCTCGGCCACCAAGAACGACTCCATCCAGCTCACCCCGCCCCGCGTCTTCTCGCTGGAGCGCGCTATTGAATACATTGAGCCGGATGAGCTGGTGGAGGCCACACCCCACTTCATCCGCATGCGCAAGCGCATTCTGGAAGCCACCGCCCGCAAGCGCGCCGGCATCCGAGAGGCGAACCTGGGACAGTGAATAGGGATTAATGATTAGTGATTAATGGTTAATTATGCTGGGGGAGTTGGGTAATTGGTTTGCGGGTCTGGATTTCACGGCGGCTTGTCTGTATGTGGCGGCGACGGTTTTGTTCGTTGCAGGTTTTGCAGGAGCAGTGCTGCCGTATCCGGGCTGTTTTGTGGCGCTGGGGGGCAGTGTATGCTATGCTTTTGCGGCGGGTGAGCCTTATCCTTCCTGGTGGTTCTGGTGTGTGATGGTGCTGCTGGCTGTGGGCGGCACGCTGGTGGATAATCTGACAACGGCGCTGGGTGCCCGCAAGTTCGGCGGCAGCAGGCAGGCCTTGTGGGGGAGTCTGCTGGGGCTTTTTGCCGGGGCTTTGCTGGCCTTTCCTTTCGGTATTATCCTGGGGCCGTTTCTGGGGGCTTTTGTGGCTGAGTTGTATTTCCAGAGGAAGAATGCCAGAGATTCTGCCAAGTCCGGGCTGGGCGCCACGCTGGGGCTGCTGGCCGGGGTGCTGGGCAAAATCATTGTGGTGAGCCTCATGCTGGTGCTTACGGTGATGTAAGCTCGCGCGGGGCTGCATTTTTGAAGCCTGCAATTGTCAATTACCCATCGCGTCGAGGCTCTGGCGGCAGAGGGCGGCAGACCACTGGCCGGGGGCGGTGGGAGTATCGCCCAGGTAGCCGTAGACCAGGCAGGCGCCGTGCTGGGCGTAGAGGAGGCGGCTGACGGCACCCAGGTCGCCCATGCCCATGACGGTGGTGGTGCCGGTGGCGCGGCGCAGCAGTTCCACTCCCACCATCATGTCCTCGGCGCTGTGCAGGTGGAAGGCGAATTTGGCCACGTCTGCCCCCAGGATACGGGCGCGCTGTTCTTTTTCCAGCAGGGAGCCCAGGCTGGGGGTCTGTTCAAAGTCGTGGGCAGAGGCTATGGTGACCACCCCGGCGGCGCGGGCGGCGGTCAGGAGGCCGGCGGCTTCATCGAGCCGGGCGATTTCCCAGTCGAGCGCAGAGGCCAGGGGCAGCAGGGCGCGGGCAATGCCCACACGCTCAGTCGCGCTCATGGGGCGCAGGCCGCCTTCGCTTTCGTGACGCACGGTGACCAGCACCGGGCGGCAGCAGCGCATCTGCGCCAGGGCAGCCCAGTCGGTTTCCGCCGGCAGACCGTCGGCGCGCAGTTCTACGACATCGCAGGGCAGCGTGTCAGCAGCGCAGGCGTCGTTCCAGGCTTCGGCGGTGGAGACTGAGCCCACCACCAGCGGGAGGGCGAGGGAAAGGCGGGGCTGCACGTTCATACGCGGCGTATTCTATACCAATTGGCCGCCAGTATCAAGCGAATATGCAGCTATTTGCTATTGCGCTGACAGGTAGAACATGGTAGCATGCGGGCATGGCACAGAGTTTTGAGGATGCAGTGGAGCTGATTCTGAAGAAATCGGATGAGTATCCGGCTGATGCGTATTTCTTTATCCGCGCGGCGCTGGATGCCACGGTGGAGAAATGCCGCAAGCCGGCAGAAAATCCGCATCTGAGTGCCGAGGAGTTGTATTTCGGTTTCTGCGCGTATGCGTTGGAGGAATATGGCCCGCTGGCGCTGGCGGTGATGGAGCAATGGGGGATCACAGAATCGACCCATGTGGGGGATTTAGTGTATAACCTGATTGAGGTGGGGGTATTCGGCAAGCAGGAGGGCGATAAGCGCGAACAGTTTGATGGTCTGACTCCGGTCAGTACGCTCCTGAACACTCCTTACGAAACGATTCAAGCCGATGTCTGATGCGATGAATGGATCTGCAATGCAGGGCGGGCAGCTCCGCTGGCCCGCCGAATGGGAAAATCAGGTGGCGGTGTGGCTTTCCTGGCCGCACCGGGATGATTTGTGGCAGGGGGGGCTGCAGGAGCTGCACGGCCGCTATGCCGAGCTGGCAGCGGCCATTGCGGCCGAGGCAGAGGTACGAATCAACGCGGCAGCACCGCTGCATGCGGGTATTGAGAAGATGCTGCGCGCACGCGGCGTGCAGCGTTTCCGCTTGTTTGACCACCCGACGAATGATGTGTGGTGCCGCGACCACGGCCCGATTTTTACGAAGCGGGCGGATGGCGGCATGCAGCTGGCCAACTGGACCTTCAATGCCTGGGGCGGCAAGTTTGCGCCGTGGGATCTGGACAATGAGGTTCCTGCGCGCATTGCAGAGAGCCTGGGCATGCCCCAGCTGTGCAGCGACATTATTCTGGAGGGCGGCGCTATTGAGGGCAATGGCGAAGGGCTGGTGCTGACCACCGAGGCTGTTCTCCTGAATCCGAACCGCAACCCCGGCTGCTCCAAGTCGGATATTGAGGCGGAAATGCACCGCCTGCTGGGCACGACGCATGTTTTCTGGCTGGGCAGCGGTATTGAAGGCGATGATACGGATGGTCACATTGACGACATGGTGCGTTTTGTGAACCCGGAAGCGGTGGTTTCGATTGTGGAGCCGGACGCCCGCTCGCCGCACTACCGCGCGCTGGCGGAGAACAATGAACGCCTGCAGGATTTACGCACGCCTTCCGGGCACCGGGTGGAGGTGATTCCGCTGCCCATGCCGCAGCCGCTAGTAGCGCAGGATTGGCGTCTGGAGCAGTTGCCGGCTAGTTATGCCAATTTCCTGATATGCAACGGCAGCGTGATTGTGCCCATTTTCATGCAGGAGCGTGAGGATGACCGCGCGCTGGGTATTCTGCGCGAGGCGTTCCCCGGCCGCCGCGTGGTGGGTATTGATGCCCGCCGCCTGGTGATTGAGGGCGGTGCGATTCACTGCATCACGCAGCAGCAACCCAGAGGAATGGCAAAATGATTAATGATTAGTGATTAATTAAAGAGGGCTCCTTCCGGAGCCCTTCTGTTTAATATCCCTGCCACATGGATTCCGGCTTGGAGAGCGGAATCTCATCACCAGGTTTCAGCGTGGCAGAATCATAGGTGGTGCGCCAGCGGTAGCGCAACCCATTGGGCTGGGCAAACAGCACATCGATACCCTGCTCTCCCTTGCCGGTGTTCTGGCGGGCTGTAAGTTCGCTGAGGGGCATGGCAATGCGGTGCGTGCGGAAGCCTGCGGCATCAGCCTCGCCCTCCGGGGTGGCGCAGAAAGCCACGGCTTCGTAGTCCTGGTTCACCGCGTAGGGCGGCGCCTGCACCAGGGCGTTCACATAGGTGGTGTTATTGCAACGCACGGTGAGGACAAGCTCCTTGCCGGTGTATTGCAGGGCAGCCTGCTGCACCTCCGGGCGGGGGCACGGGGCGTAAAACTCTGTCTTGTCGCCAGCAGGGGCAAAGACCTGGCAGCAGTCCAGCAGGCGCGCAGAATTGGGCGTGAGGTAGGTGGGTTTCATGCCCAGAGTATAGTTGCCCGCACCCATGAGCGGGGTGCCCATGGCGGCCATATCGGTCACCGTGCCTTCGTTGTGCGGCAGGTTGAGTCCGTGGCCCAGCTCGTGCGCCAAACCGCCGAGCCACTTGGTGAGCAGGCGGCCTTCGTGCGTGTTCTGCCCCAGGTGGCGCAGGTCGAAGTGGGCGTAGTCGAGGGCAAAGCAGTTGCGACCCAGGCCGTAGAACGGCACGCCACCGGGCTGCAGGTCGTTGTACTCGGCATCGTGGAAGGTGGGCATAATCACGAGGATGTGTTCGCTGCAGATACTGTTGGCATGAGCCGCCGCGTATTCGCGGATTTCTTCCAGACAGGCATTATGGCCGGTACCGTAGGCGTATTCGCGGTGGGAACGCTTGCCGCGCACCAGGTGGAATTTCACGTTGCCATTCTCCAGCATCTGCATGCCGAAGCTGCGGTTCGGGAAGCCATTGCGGGTCATTTCCTTAGCGTAGAATTGCTGCACGAAATGCATGATTTCGCTCAGGCGGCGTTCATAATCGGCCACGGGCTCATTGTCATTGCCCAGGAAATAGACGATGTTAAGCGGATATTCTGCAGGCTGCACCGGCACGGAATCGGCCAGGATTTCCTTGGCTCGGTCAGAAAAATGGGCAGGCACGGCAGCCTGTACCACCGGGAGCAGCATGCTTACAGCGGCAATCAATGTCGTTGTCTTCATGCGGCAGATTCTACCAGATTCCGCCCCCGGAGGCAAGAAAAAGCTCCTTGCTGACTGTGCAGCAAGGAGCTACAAAAAATTCGGCAGAAGAGCATCAGGCTGCCTTGACGGCGGCAATAAGCTTATCCTTGGTGGTCATGCCGGTGATGGTGTTCACCACTTCGCCACCCTTGAAGATGATGAAGGTTGGCAGAGAACGCACACCATAGCGTACGGCAATGGCCTGCCCGGCAGGCTGCCCGGCATCGACCTTGACCACTTTGGCTTCTGCGGCCAGGGCAACACCTACCTGCTCGACGGCAGGCATCATCATCTTGCAGGTGCCGCACCAGGTAGCCCAGAAGTCTACCAAAACGGGAACGGGGGATTTGAGGACTTCTGCCTCAAACGTACTCTCAGTTACTTCCTTGAGTGCCATATATGTTTATTATGTTGGTTGTAATGTATTAAAAAGCACCGCCAGGGGAGTCACCCACCGGCGGTGCTGTCTTGTTCAGATGTACATGCGGTGGCGGCGGCGTTACATGCAGGCCCGCAGCCGAGCCACCAGGTTTTCCTTGGAAGTCGCACCCACGATGGTATCCACCAATTCCCCCCCACGGAAGAACATGAGCGTGGGAATGGAGCGGATGTTGTAGCGGTTGCAGAGTCCCTGGGTGGTATCTTCATCCACATTCACCTTGCAGACCTTGGCCTGCCCGGCAAGCTCCACCGCAATCTGATCCACAATGGGGGAAATCATCTTGCAGGGACCACACCAGGGAGCCCAGAAGTCCACCAGAACCGGCACGGAGCTTTCGAGAACCTCCGTAGCAAAGCTGCTGTCTGTAATCTGTAATGCCATGGTGTGGGATTTGAAACCCGGGAACGCTCTTCCGTTGAAATATTATTCTTCTTCGTCGGCAGCTTCCTCTTCACCACCTTCTTCATCGGCGGCTTCTTCAACAGCCTCTTCATCTGCGGCGGCTTCTTCCTCAATGGCTGCATCGCCGCCTTCGGAGCCGTCAGCCGGCCAGCCGAAAGTGGGTTCGGATACGCGGCCGAAGGTGGTGTCTACACCGTACTGCTGGTAGGCAAAGAAAAGTGCGGCCAGAACAGCGATAACGGCAACCACGAGGATGGTCGGGTGCGTGGGCTTCACTTCATCTTCTTCCTCGATGACCTCGACGGGCTTCTTCTTGGTCTTGGCTCCGGGCTTGGCAGCCCCCGTCTTGGCGCCGGCCTTCACGCCGGGCTTAGAGGGCTTGGCACCCGGCTTGGGCATCGGTGCCGTAGCCGTGGGCATGGCAGCCGTGGGAGCAGGAGACGGAGCCGGAGCAGCGGGAGCAGAAGCGGGAACGGCTGCAGGAGCAGCGGGAGCGGCCGGAGCAGCGGGAGCGGCCGGAGCAGCCGGACGGGCAGGAACCTGCAGCGGCATGGTCGGAGTCATGCGCGGCGCGGTGGGAGGAACGGGAGCGGCAGGAGCGGCCGGGACTGCAGGGGCTGCGGGAGCGACAGGGCGAGCCGGAGCAACAGGGGCAGCCGGACGGGCGGGCGCAGCAGGAGCCAGCGGCACGGTGGCGGCAGCCGGACGCGGAGGCACAGGCGCAGCAGGAGCAACAGGAGCCGTGGGGGCTGCAGGCACAGCCGGACGCGGGGCTACGGGAGGAACAGGAGCCGAGGGAGGAACAGGGCGCGGAGGAGTCGGAGGAAGAGGAGGAGTACTCATAACGTCAGTAAAGTCTG
>CALCHQ010000107.1 GCA_937901085.1 uncultured Verrucomicrobiales bacterium
CTAGCCGAATACACGGACGCCCCTGCTTCATTCACGATAACGTAGCCGACCTCTCTACCCGTTTCCGCCTTGATTTCCTTAATCAATTCCGCGATAAAGATTTCACTTTCCTTGGATGCCGTTCCGTTTCCGATGGCAATGGTGGTAACGTTATATTTATCGATAAGCTTTTTCAGCTTTGCCGCCGCCTGCGCCGCCTCTCGCCGGATGAAGCTTGGGCCACCGCCATGCAGCTGCCGGGCAACACTCCCCGCAAGTTCACCGCAGAGCAATGCGCCATGCTGCTTACTACCTCCAAACGCCTGCGCAGACCGCTGCGCCGTGACGGCGCAAAGTTCATCTGGCGCGACAAGGACGGCGAGCTCTGCGGGCAGGATTTGTGGTATGAAACCCGCGTGATTGACTCCCGCGGCTATGAGCGCGAGCTGCGCTATAAAGAGGCCGGCCTCACCGGTGTGGTGAACCCCTTTGACGCTGACAAGTTGTTCGTGTTTGACTCCGGCAACAAGCTGCTTGGTATAGCCCGCCAGATTCAGGCCGCACCCCGCCACGATGAGGAAGCTATACGCCGCCAGTGGGCACGCAATAAAAAGCGCAATGCCGATATGCTGGAAGAGCTGCGCACCGATATGTCACCCATGGAGCGCGAGCTCGCCGGGCTTAATGAGTACAACCGCCGAATCATGGAAGGCGAACCGGCAGACCCGCTCAGCATCGCACGCCGTGAAGTGGTGGAAATCACAGAGCGCAGCACCCGCAAAATTGCAAAACGAATCACCACCGAAACACCCCGCCGAAACCTTGGCAGCTACGGTGCAAACCCCTTCGATTTTTAACACCTCTAACCCACACAAACAAACATAATGAAAAACGAAATAATCACCAAAGAGCAGCAGGAAGAAATCTTGCTCAGGGAAGTAAATCTGGCTTGGCTCAAAGACCAGCTCAAAACCACCAGCGCCGCCAAGGTAGCAGAGCAGACCGGGCTCAGCACCACCACGGTGCTGAAACTCAAAAACGGCAATTTTGAAGGCAGCATGGCCAGTGCCATGGCCAAGGTGGAAGAGGCGCGCCAGCGCTATCTTGAAGCCGTGCTGAGCGGTAAGCGAATCGGATTCATTGAAACCGAAATTGCCCGCCGTATTATGACCGCTTGCAAAATGGCTCAACGTGACGCCTCTCTCACTTGGGTGGTGGGTCGCACGCAGATTGGTAAAACGGAAGCGCTGGAACAGTACAAGAGCCGCCCGGCACTGCCCGGCCGCGTGGGAATGGTGCGCATGCCCACGGCGCCCACCGTCTCCAAACTCAGCCGCCGCATGCTTGCC
>CALCHQ010000108.1 GCA_937901085.1 uncultured Verrucomicrobiales bacterium
CACTGGATTCTGACATACCCCATCCCCCACATCACAATCCAGTATCCCAGCACAACCAGAGCCACGAGAAAAGGTATCGGCAATGCCGCTAACTTACCAGGTAAAGGAAGATACTCCATAATGGGTGGGAGCAAATACAAAAGAACCCACACCCTGGGACCTATCCATATCAGGAAAGAAATCCCCACCAACGCACCAATGATAACAACGGAACTTTTAGCGCTTTCTGCAGCCTCAACGCCAATGACTATACACAGTATCACTAATACGATACTGGCAATAACATTCCTGACCAGGGCGTTTCCCATAGTATGTAGCTTTATCCGGCACCTGTCGCGGCTGACAAGTGCCGGATAATAGAATCATCAGAGAGCCGAGGGTATTTCCTTACCCAGCTCAGAAGCTTTGCGGCCCTTGCCATCGCCGGCAATACGCTCAAGAAGCACATCGCGGTAGCCCATACCGCCGGGAATCATCGGCAGCACGTGCACATCATAAGGCACCATGACATCCAGCACATATGCCTCCTTGGACTCCAGCATGCGCTTAATGGCACCAGGGAGATCAGCAGGGTCCACCACACGCTCACACTTGATACCGAAGCCAGCGCAAAGCACCGGGAAATTCGGGTAGAGAATCTCCTCCGTACGGTGCGTACGGTCATACTCATCCGCAGGGTCTGCAAGGAAAGTCTGAGCGCGGTTGGAATCATACTTCAGGTCTTCCCACTGCCCCACCATGCCCAGGTGCTGGTTATCCAGGATAATGCACTTGACGGGCATCTTCTCAATGTGAATCGTACCCAGTTCCTGCACATTCATGAGGAAGGAGCCATCACCGTCAATATTCACAACGGGCTTATCCGGATATGCCACATGAGCGCCCATTGCTGCGGGAAGGCCATAACCCATGGACCCCAGACCGCCAGAGGTAGACAAGCGGCGAGGCTGGTTGAACTTGTAGAACTGAGCAGCAAACATCTGGTGCTGGCCCACGCCTGTGCAGATGATGGCATCTTCGTCCTTCAGCTGGTTATACAGCTCCTCAATCACCTGCTGGGGCGCAATCTCACGCTCATTCTTCTCGTAGCAGAGCGG
>CALCHQ010000109.1 GCA_937901085.1 uncultured Verrucomicrobiales bacterium
CCTTCATGGGGCCGGAAATCACCATCAGGTCATCCACCAGAGCACCCGTACCTTCGGGGGTATCGGTCTCAATCTTGATACCCTTGGTACCGGCGGGGAGGTCGCCCGCCACCTTATTGGGGAAGCCGCCGCCGTTGTGCGGTTTATCGAGCGTGAGCACTGTTTCCTCGCCCTTGGAGGTGATGGCTTTCACCGTCACGACGAAAGGTTCCTTGCCCGAGCGGCGCTCCAGGTAGAAGCAGAATTTAGAAGCCTTTTCGAGCGCGGATTTCAGCGTGACCGTGGCAGAGCTGGCACCGCCCTTGAGGCAGAGCGATTGCTCGCCGCTGCGACCGTTTTTCATAATCTCGGCATTTTCAGCACTCAGCTTGCCATATTCCGTGGCACCGCCGGTTACTGCGCCGGGTTCGAATTTCTCAAAATTTTCAGCGCCGAATGCGACCCCGCAGGCCAGCACGGCATAGATGTATTTTCTGAACATGGGGTAAGTCTAGCAAATTTCCCTGTGCGTTACAAGCGGGAAAAAAGCCAAAAGCTTACAATACGAGCAATTTCCGCATGGCTGCGGTCAGCTCTGCTGCGGGCATGGCCACCATTTCATCCTCGGTGAGGCCGCTTTTCTGGCGCCAGCGCACAATGCGGCTGAGCAGCTGGAGGTGCCATTCGGGGCATTCCTCGGGCACTACCACCAGAAACACCAGGCGAGCCGGGCACCCCTGCCAGTCCACCCCGGCGGTGCTGCGGGCAATATACACAGCAGGCTGGGAGATTTCGAACACGCGGGCATGGGGAATAGCCAGGCCATAGCCCAGATAGGTGCTGTCCTGCGCCTCGCGGTCCAGGGCGGTATTCACCAGCGTGCGCTTGCGCCAGCCGGTAAGCCCGGCAAGTTCATCGGCAAGGAGACGAACCAGCTCCACATGGCTCTGCCCGGCAGGCAGTTCTTCCTCCCGCACCCACACCAGTGTTTCATTGCTCAGCTCGCCATCGGACATCATGCACAATGGTATATCACCCCGGCTGCAGAAAAGCAAGCGGGTAAAAGCATTATGACAGGGAGTTCAGCCGCGGTCGTCGCGCGCAGTGA
>CALCHQ010000110.1 GCA_937901085.1 uncultured Verrucomicrobiales bacterium
AACCATACAGGCCATGTGGCAGAAAGAGCTCGGCATTCATGTGGAAATCCGCGCCTGCGAATGGACCGCCTACAAGGCCGCCCAGCAGAATGGGGATTACGATATGTCCTCCTCCTCCTGGAGCGGGGACTACCTGGACCCCGCCACCTTTGTGGAGCTCTGGCGCAGCGGTGGCGGCAACAACTGCACCGGCTGGGGCAGCGCCGGCGGCAATGCAGATGAACGCCGCGCGCAGCTGCGCCTGGCAGAGCAGCTGATGCTCGAAGCCCAGCCGGTCATACCTCTGTACTGGAGCGAACGCACCTATCTTAAATCTCCCGCAGTGAGTGGCTGGCATCCGCTGCTGCTCGATAACCACCCGATGGAGGAAATCAGAGTGAGTGATTAATGATTCGTGGGTTGCATGTTTTATCAATAGTCAATCGTCAATAGTCAATCGTCAATAATTATATGTTGAGATTATTGCTCAAACGACTCGGGCAGGGTGCCCTGGTGATTTTTGTGCTCCAGACCATCACCTTCTTTCTGGTGCGCCTGCTGCCCGGCAATCCGTTCCTGGGCGAGCGCAAGCTGCCGGAGCATATCATGGCGCAGCTCAATTCCCTTTACGGGCTGGACCAGAGCCCGCTTGTGCAGTATTTCAACTACTGGAAAGGCATCCTCTGCCAGGGCGATTTCGGCCCCTCGCTGGTGAGAGAAGGCGTGCAGGTGGCAGATATCATAGCCCAGGCATTTCCCGTATCCCTCTGGCTGGGTGTGCTGGGAATGAGCATCGCCATTGTGCTGGGCATACCGGCCGGCATGCTGGCGGCCTACTGGCGCAACCGCTGGCCCGATACCCTTTTCATGCTGCTGGCCATGGCGGGTATCTGCATTCCGGCATTTGTGATTGCCCCATTGTTCGGGCTGAGTCTGGGCATGCACGTGCCGGGGCTCAGTGTTGCCGGGTGGGATGACCCGCTCTGTGCCGTGCTGCCGGCGCTCACCCTGGGGCTTATCAACGCTGCCTATATTGCCCGCCTTACCCGCGGCGGCATGGTGGAAGTGCTCAGTGCAGATTTCATCCGCACGGCGCGAGCCAAGGGCGTGGGGGCAGGGCGTCTGCTGTTCGTGCATGCGCTGCGCAGCGGCCTGCTGCCGGCGGTTTCGTATCTGGGCCCGGCCTTTGCTGCGCTCATCACCGGCTCCTTTGTGGTGGAAACCTGTTTCCAGGTGCCGGGCATGGGCCTTCACTTTGTGAATGCCACCACAGACCGCGATTACTTCCTCATCCAGGGGCTCGTGTTCTGCTACGGTGTGCTCATTGTCATTGCTAACCTTGCGGTTGACCTGGTTCTGGTCGCCCTCAACCCCCGCCTGCGCTCGCAGGGTGCTGCCTGAGATGCCCCCCCGATTCGAACAAGGAAATTCCCTCTGGAAAGATGCACGCCGCCGGCTGCTGCGTAACCGTGCCGCCATGGCTTCGCTGGTGTTTCTGCTGCTCATGGTAGTGGCCTGTTTCCTGCTGCCCCTTTTCCCCTGCATTGCCAACCCGAATGCCACCAACCTGGCCAATATCCCCAATAATATGGCGAGGGCCAGCATACCCACGATGTTCCCCAGAACCAATCATAAATCAATGGTCGGTAGATATACACTGGTTCGATGATATAGTCGGCACCATAGATATACTCGTCGCCTACCACCTGTACGGTGATTTGGTCATTGGCATCCTTCTCTACGAAGATAGAGGCCACATCTTGGTAAATATCCTTAGCCAATACAGCTTGAATAACCACGAGGTGGCGGTTGTTATCGGCTGTCTCGATGACGCGCAAATAGTCCACTTCTCCATCGCCATTGAGGTCGAGGTTGGAGAATGCCGAATCAGGATTATTGAGCAACTGCTCAAATTGCTCCAAGTCTTTGGCTTGTCCAAAGAGGGTTGCTACCGTCTTAAGATCGAGGTTTTCGGATATGTCGGACGAAGT
>CALCHQ010000111.1 GCA_937901085.1 uncultured Verrucomicrobiales bacterium
ATACACCGCCACATACAAGCAGGGCGAGAAAGTGAGCGAGCATTACCGCGGCCCCGGCAGTGCAGAGGAATTCCTGGCCCTCACCCCTGCGGGCTCTGAACAGCGCGTGTACTACCACCCTGCGCCGCCCTTCACAGGCGGGCACCTGCTGGGCACCAACAGCCAGGGTGCAGACATTCTGGCCTATCTGTACGGTGGCCTGCAGGTCAATATCAAGGCTGCCCTGCTGTATCTGCCGGTCATCTATTTCATCGGCCTGACCATGGGCATGCTCATGGGCTATTTTGGTGGCCGCTTCGACCTGGTGACCCAGCGCATCATCGAAATCATCTCGCAGCTGCCTTTCCTGTTCGTGGTCATGATTGTATCCGATTTCGTGCCCCTGCAGCTGCGCGGCCTGTTCCTGATTCTGAGCCTGCTGGCCATGTTCGGGTGGATGCACATGACCTATCTGGTGCGTACCGCCACCATGAAGGAAAAGACGCGTGACTATGTGGCCGCCGCCAAGGTGATGGGGGCTGGCACTGCTCATATCCTCTGGCAGCACATCCTGCCGAACCTGCGTGGCATTGTGGTCACTCTGGTGCCCTTCAGCGTGGCTGGTGTCATTTTGTCGCTCGCCTCGCTGGATTATCTGGGCTTCGGCCTGCCTGACACCTACGCCAGCTGGGGCCGTCTGCTCAACGATGGCCTGTCAAAATTGTCCTCTCCGTGGATTGTCACCAGCGCATTCCTCGCGCTGGCCGGCACACTGCTCATTGTAACCTTCATCGGGGAATCGGTGCGCGAAGCCTCAGACCCCCGCCGCCATTCCTATTACGAATAAAGACCATGATTTCCCGTCTCCAGCCCCTGATGAGTCGCCTGCGGCCGGTACTGCTTGCTGCGCTGGGGGTACTGTTGTTCAGCGGCTGCGATGACGATGGCTCTGCACAGGGCCTCACATGGAAACACCCGTCGGATTTGACCATGCCGCTGGGCTTTGCCGAGGATGCCCCGGT
>CALCHQ010000112.1 GCA_937901085.1 uncultured Verrucomicrobiales bacterium
CAGCTTATCTTATATCTTTGTATCTTGTATCTTTGTATCTTACTTAGTCGGGGCAACGCTCGCCGAGGATCACGCGGTACTTCTGGTAGAAGCTCTCAAAGTAGCCCCCCTCCAGAGCCTCGCGGATCTTGCGGGTGAGGTTGTTGTAGAAGTACCGGTTGTGGGTGACCGCCAGGCGCATACCGAGCGCAGCCGAAGGGTGGCGGTATTTCACCACCAGCCCGGTGGTGCTGTTCTCGTCCACCCACTCTTCATCTTCATCGCGGGCATCGGGGCTGGCTGCCTTCAGGGTGAATTCGGGCGATTCAATTACCCCGAGGTATCGTACCTTCACCTCGCGGCCATTCACCACAGCGCTGCGGGTGACACCATCCTCTGCCAGGCTGGTTTCCACACCGTCCACCGCCAGACGCATCTCGCGGAATGCCTGTGCGATTTTCTCTTTCTCCACCAGCGAGTTGAAACGCACTTCAAGTATATTGGTCGCTTTGCCCTGGGGGTCCTGCCCAGCGCTCTGCTCCAGACTTGCATGCAGCGTGCGGCTGATGTGAATATCACCCAGATGACTATCTGTAAAGCCACTGCCATCGGCAGCTTTGGCTGTGAGCCGCCAGATACTGCCGGCGGGCAATTCACGCTCCGGGCGCACCAGCACATAGCCCTGCAGGGGCATATCCTGCTGCAGTTCCTCCCACTTCAGACCGCGCAGAGCCAGCGAACGCAGCACGCTGTAGCTGTTACCATGGCGCAGCTGGGCGGGCTCCACCACACCCCGCGCCGTTTCGCCCACTTCAAAGAAATCTCCCTTGTCATCCATCTTCACGCGGGAGAAGGTGTAACTCACCTTGCTTTCCGGGCTCAGCTGCCGGGCTTCTTCCGTATTCTGGTGGCGGGCAGATACTAATGCTGCACCATTCGGATACGAACGCAGCTCCTCATTCACCAACGGGGTGGAAGGCGCGCGGAAACGGTATTCCCGCGTCTCCAGCTGGCGGCCGCTCTGGTAGCGGGTGCCGGGCTTGAACTGCAGGCAGAACTCTGTGCGGATGCTGGTGCCGGGTGCGGGTTCGATACGCAGGCAGTCCTGGTCCACCCACACCACACGGGGTGTGTGGGCATCATCCCCACTGATATTGAATAAATCCTGCCCCTTATCTGCCGCGCTCACGCCGCTCAGATACTGGTTCTCCCCCACCGTGCGGGTCACCACCGGCTCCGAGAAATTGATATTGATGATACCCTGCCGCTCCCAATATGACAAGGAATCAGCTGCTGCCCAGGGCAGAACAGCCACCGCTAAAATAAAAATCTGACGCAATGAATTCAGCATGCGCCGCTATTCTAACCCATTTGCCGCCACGACTCAAACACGAATCACTGCATAATGCCACCATTGGGGCTGTTTCATATTTTCGCCCGTTTCCGCACTTGGGCTGAGCGTGGCAAGCTCAAGCCGGGCCGGCGGCATGTGGTATCCCCATATGCAGTGTTCGATTCCATGCAATAGAATTGGGTTATATTTTAATGTAAGCTGTTGTGCGGGAGGCTCCGATTTTTCGAATTTCTCCGTTATCAAGCATCTGTTTCAAGGTGCGCTCGATGAGGGAGACGCTGATATCCGGGCAAGTAGCCATGATGTCAGCTTTGCGGATTGTACCCGGTTTTTGTTCAAACATCATTCTGATGCGTTCCATCTTGTTAAGTTTTACGGAAGCAACATACTCCACCCGGCGCTCAAACTCGCGGTAAGCTTTCAGGATAATACCCAGCAAATATTGCAAGAACGGGAGATAGTTGTTGCCTTCGGTATCCCACCCTCGGCTGCTCTCCTGCAG
>CALCHQ010000113.1 GCA_937901085.1 uncultured Verrucomicrobiales bacterium
TTGGCACCACCACGACCATGGAGGGCAGCATTACCGGTAACGCCGGCACGGAACTTGTCAAGACCGGAGCCGGCACGCTGGTGGTGAATGGCCAGGTGGTGGCTGATGTGCTGAAGGTGAACGCCGGCAAACTCCAGCTGGATGGCTCGTCCAATAACGTCACGACGCTGAATGTTGCTGCAAACAGTACGCTGCAACTGGGTGCTGACAGCACCAATACTATCGCGACGCTCGATAATACAGGCGGCACAGTTCAGCTGGGCAGCGGCAGCACCAATACCATCACGACGCTCGAAAGTACAGGCGGCGCAATCCAGCTGGGTAGCGGCAGCAAGCTGAGCGTGGGCGGCGGCGAGCTGGAGAATGTGGCGCTGACGGTGGAATCTAATGCCACCAGCGCTCCCGAACTGAAGGTGAATGGCGACCTGGCCCTTACCGGCTCGACGGTTCTGAACGGTGTGGCGCTGGAGGTGGCCACCGGCAAGACGCTGGCTCTGGCCGGGAACACCAATGATGTGGTGTCCCTCACCGGTAGTGGCACCGTGGCTGGCGTGACCGGCACCGTGCTTTCCCTGGATAACGCGACCGATACCACTTACGGCGGCGCCCTGACCGGCGCTGGTACGCTGAAGGTGGAAAATGGAGGCAAGACCTTCACCCTGAAGAATGCCTCGACCTCCGCCTGGAACATCACCAACGAAGGCAAGATGGTGGTGGATATGACGGGTAGTGATAAGAAGGCCGGCTCCTTCGGCGCTCAGACGCTGACGCTGGCCGGCGGTTCCAGCACCGAGTTCCTTGTGAACACGGATGATTCCGACGGCCTGAGCCTCAAATCGCTCATTGTGGAGCAGGGAGCTGCACTGACGCTGACCGCTACCGGCGAAAAGACCATTGCCGTGGATTCGGAAGGAATGTGTGTTCTCGGCACGGTGGATTCGCTGGATATTGAGGATGTCAACCAGGTGGTGACGCTGCAGGGTATGGCATTTGGCCGTGTGGAAAAGACGGCCACGCTGATTAAGGACGGTAACGAACTGAAGCTGCAGCTGGCTGTTTCCAAGGAAAATAAGTACATGGGCATGGCTGAAACCACCAACGGCAAGGCTGGTGCAGAGCTGATGTGGAATGCGGATACCGCTGCCATTGCGGCCAGCCCTGCATTGAGCGAGCTGGATGCCCTGTTGACGGAAGCGGCCGACCGTGGAGAATTCCAGGACGAGCTGCTGGCCTCTGTGGCCGGTGCCAGCACGGCGGTGCTGGGCATGGCCGTGAGCGGCGATGTGGAGCGCCAGTTGAAGGCTATCCGCAACCGCACCACCACCATGGGTGTAGACCAGAGCGTGGTGAACCACTCGATGCCTTATCTGAACGCCTGGATCAACGCCGAGGGTGACTACGCCGAAATGGCCAATAATGGCACCGAGGGCGGCTACAGACTCAACAACTGGGGCGGTACCGTGGGCTTCGACGTGGACTTCACGCCGACGCTGACCGCAGGTCTTGCGCTGACCGCTATGTATGGCGACCTTACCGTCACCGGAGCAGATGAAGCCAAGGGAGACCTGGATACTACATACGTGAGTGCCTTTGTGCGCTACTGCGCCAGTGCGTGGACCCACACCTTTGTGGCCACCGCAGGTAAGGCAGATCTGAGCCTGAGCCGCACCGTGGCCGGAAGCGAGCTGGAGGGTAACACCGAAGGTACCAGTTTCGGTGTGATGTACGAAGCAGGCCGTGTCTTTGCGCTCAATGAAGATGGCACTTCCTGCCTGCAACCCATCTTCAACGTGACCTGGCGCCATACCGCCATCGACGGATATGAAGAAGATGGCAGCGGCCTGGCTCTGGAGGTCGGGGAACAGACCTTCGATGTTGTTACCGTCGGTGTTGGTGCGCGTTATCAATCCGTGGTGGGTGAGGATATGTACAACCGGACCTCCATTCTCGAAGCCCGCGTGCTGGCCAAGTTCGATGCCGGTGACCGCAAGGGAACCAGTGAGGTGAGTCTGGCCGGAGCTACGGCTGAGGTTGAAAGCACCGAGGTCGGGGCCTTTGGTATGGAAGCCGGTGCCGGGATCACCATCCCCCTGGGAGATGCGGGTAGCAGCATCTTTGCGGATGCCTCTGTGGAACTCCGTGCAGATTATGTCAACGTGAACGGCACCGTGGGCTACCGGGTTAACTTCTGATGAATCAGTCTCCCGGCGCACACGCAAGTGTGCGCCGGGGTTACCGCCCTTTCCTCACACCCGCTCCGGCGGGTGTTTTCACTTTTCACCCTTCACGCGAGCGCAGCGAGTTTTCACCTCCCCCGAACCCGCTCCGCAAAATCATCCCGCGCCAAATGGTAGCGCATGAGCCGAGGCAGAACACTAACCCAGCCCCGGCAGGGGCGATAGAATAATAGCCGGGGGTAAGCGGGCATCAGCCCGCGCAGCCCCCGGTTCCCAACACAATCAAATCGGAGCCCCGGAGGGGCGGCAGAAAGCAGGATGCTAACTTACGGCGTCGCTTTCCGTCGCCCCTACCGGGGCTTTTCGTTTGCGTCTCCTCACACCCGCTCCGGCGGGTGTTTTCACTTTTCACCCTTCACGCGAGCGCAGCGAGTTTTCACCTCCCCCGAACCCGCTCCGCAAAATCATCCCGCGCCAAATGGTAGCGCATGAGCCGAGGCAGAACACTAACCCAGCCCCGGCAGGGGCGATAGAATAATAGCCGGGGGTAAGCGGGCATCAGCCCGCGCAGCCCCCGGTTCCCAACACAATCAAATCGGAGCCCCGGAGGGGCGGCAGAAAGCAGGATACTAACTTACGGCGTCGCATTCCGTCACCCCTCCGGGGCTTTCCGTTTGCGTCTTCTCACACCCGCGCCAGCGGGTGTTTTCGCCTTTCACTCTTCACCTCCCGCCGGGGGGGACGATATTACGGCTGCGCCGTAACGATATTCTGCCCCTTTGGCGGGCTGAGCGTAATTTGGCTTTCGCCAGATGGGGACGCGTAAAATCGGCGTGAAATCGCCATTTTCTTGAAATTTCCGGCGATTTTTCCGCCAAAAATGAATTTCCAGCTTGCGGTGGCCGAGGGATTTGGGTATGATGATAGGGTATTATAGTGGGAGGACTATACCCTCCTGTCTACAAGGATTTTACTTTACCAAAAAAATACTTATGAAATTACATCTCCCGAAATTGCTTCGTAATGCCGTGCTGGCTTGCATGGCTGCCATAGCGAGTGTCTCCACCACCGTGGGTACAGCTGCCTTTACCGGCGGTGTTGTAGCGGTCAGTATCGCCCAGCAGGCTCAGGCCGGGTGGAGTGCCGATAGCTCTACCAAGGGTTACATATACTTCTACGACAATTCTGAGACAAGTGAGAGCCAGGTGGACGAGCTGGTGCTGCCGACCGCGGAGAATGGTGTGGAGGTTGGCTGGGCTGGGCAATATGCAACGGCAGCGGATAAATACACCAACCTGTTCATGTGTTCGGGGTATGATGATGGTGAAGGTAATCAGCCCGCTGGTTATGCAGGGCAGACTTCTACCATTGGTAAAGTTGTGGCCGGGAATGGTGTTTCTCTGACGGTGGCTGCCAACCCCTGGCAGGAATGGAAGTATTATACCAGCCTTACCATTGAGAATTTGGAGTTCGGTGGAGGAACGGGAGCAGGTGGCTTTGGCCTGACAGATGCGGAGTCGTCAGTCACCATCAACCAGGTCAGCGGCTCCCTCAGCTCGGTGACCAATGCGGGCTCATTGACTATCGGCACCGCTGAAGGTACCACCCGCATTTCCGGAACCCTTTCCAACACAGGTACCTTGAAGGTGAATGGCACCATCATCATTGATTCCCTGCAGGGCTTCAACTCAAAGGGGGCCTGGTCAGATGAGGCTAACAGCCAGGGCTTCAGAACAGCAGGTGACTATATTTTAGCGACGGGCAACACGACGTTCACAGTAACGCAGGCAGAGGTGATGGGCGTGATGACCACGCTGACAACGAATGACGCAGGTGAGACTTTATTCGAGGGTACTGCAGATACATCGCTCTACTACATCATCAACGCTGATGTTACCGCTGGCGTGGCTGGTACGGGTGCGGACACGAACTACGACGTGGCCAGCGGGCGTACGCTGACGATAGGTGCCGGCCAGCAGGCCGGGACGGTGACACTGAGCCAGGGTGCTACGCTGAATCTCGCACCGGGTGCAGAAAAGGCATTGGGTGATATGGTGGCTTCCTTGTCCGCGCCGGAGGGCTCTACCGTGAAGGTGAGTGGTTCGGGCACCAAGGTGAGTGTATCTGCCACGGAGACGCGTTTGAATGCGGCCAATATTATCGTGGATGGTGCGACGCTCAAACTGACGAAGACTAATAGTAATACTGCTAACACGATTTATCTGGCCGGGGATATGACGCTGCAGAATAATGCACGTCTTGAGATTTCCGGTGGCGCAGACTCTTTCCATTGGGGAGATGCGAATAAGATTGAGATTCTGAACTCTGAGCTTGCTTTGTCCAACCATCGTATCTCTTTACAGAGTGTAGATGAAATCATCCTGACAAATGGTAAGATTACCGGCACGGGGGACGACCAAGGAGCCTTGGATTTTATCGAAAATGGCGCCGTAGTGGTTTCCAATGGCACTAGTGAGATATCAGCTCCCATCAAGCTTCGTGGTAATGCGAGCAACGTGACGACCATGCAGGTTGAGAGTGGTACTCTGACCATTGGCGAGGTTACCACGACGGGCTCCGGCGTGTTGAAGAAGACGGGTGCCGGTACCATGAAGCTGACTGGCACGACTTTGAATAGCGGCTTGGTTCATGCGGAAGGTGTAGTGCAGGTGGCGGGTACGGTCGACCTGCAGGGTACAAGCAGTTTTGATGCCGGTACAACACTTTCGGTAGTGTCTGGCGGCACGCTGAACATGACCGGCACAGCCACGATGGGCGGTACGACCACAGTATCATCTGGCGGCACGCTGAACATGGGCGGAACACTTACCTGGTCTGGTGCGCTCACGGTGGAGAACGGCGGTGTCCTCGTACTCAACAGCATGCATACGGTGGAAGGTTCTCTGTCTCTTGCCGATGGTGGGGCGCTTCGCATTGGTAACATCGCTGGCTCAGGGGAAGATGAGGCAACTGGCGGCCCTGCGGCTGGTCAGAATGGCTGGGATTACAAGACTGTTTCTTTCCTGAAGGCCGCCGCATCAGCCCAGATTTCCGGTTTGGACAGCGTGCTGGACGCAGGTGGAAGCGAGGCGACAGTCTCAACCGAAACAGTAGATGGATTCACAATCTACAATGCTCAGAGCGGTTATAATTATTATGTGCAGGATACGGAGACCAGCGCAGAATACAGCATAGCTACCGGCCTTGTTTCGGCTAACTCCATCATCATGTCCGATGGTACAACCCTGGTGGTGAAGGATGTTCTGGATACCAGCAAGGTGGTTGTTGCAGAAGGTGGAGCCGTGAATTACGAGGTGGATGGCGGTGAGCTGACCATTTCTCAGAGTGATGTCATCAGTAACATTGCCTCGTTGTCGCTGACCAATGCCGCCAAAGCCGTTTTGACCGCCGGCAATGCAAAGCTTGGTACAGCTGAGAATCCTCTGGAGGTGAGCCTCAGCGGCGCTTCAACCCTGGCTTTCCGCAACGGTAACAATGGTGCATTTATCCATGCCGACATTACCGTGGCCGGTGAAGGTTCGCTGGCGGGCTCGTACCAGTATTCCTACGCAGATGTGCGTGGTACGGTGACGGGCGACGGTACGTTGACCCTGACGAATGAACCGGGTAAGACGAACGGGTGGTTCCTTTCCTCGACTATCAGCGGTAATCTGGCACTCAAAGTTACCGGCGGCTCTGTGACGGTGCGGGGTGACAACAGTTACACAGGTGGCACTATTGTGTATGCCGGGTCGGTTACCGCGGACCACGAACATGCTTTCGGCCAGGGTGGTGTGGAATTCAAGTCTGGTGCGACCCTGACGGCCAATTCCAATCTGCATATCAAGGGTGATTTGACGTTGACTCAAGCCGAAATTACTCTGAAATCGACGACGGTTGAAGGCAGTTTGATCATGTCGCACGGGGGCGCTATGTTGAAGCTGGCGGAAGGAGCCAGCGCTGACGAGATGACCGTGGTGACACTCAAGGGTGGAACGAATGCTCTGAGGCGTGTCGATATGAGCGGTACGCCGAACAAAAAGCTGGTTCTGGCAGGTGGGACCACTACCTTGCGAGGTAATGATTACCGGGATAATGCTTTGTGGCTGGGTACCGCGGGAAATAATAGCGCAACACTTTACATGGAAGGCGGTGCCACCCTCATTCTTCCGGCATATAAGAGTGAGAACTCGATAACGGGTGAGGATGTCACCATCGTAGCGAATGGTGCAGACTCCTCGCTAACCAATATTAGCAACGACAACACGCAGTACCGGGTAAACCACTCCAGTATCAAGCTGAGCAATGTCAGCATTAGTGTTGATACCGTAGCAAATGGCCGCACGCTTAGTAACCTGCTGGTCAATAGCTCTGTTACTAACACGGGCGAGGGATTGCTGACCGTGAATAACAATGGTAACACCCTGACTGCGGTGACGGCGGAAGACGGCAATATTTCCGTTGTGAATGCAACGGCAGATGCAGCTGTGAGCATCGGGGCTGTTACCGCGGCTGATGCCATGAGCGTGAGTACCACGATTGCCCATACCCAGGTAAGCGCGTTGACGCTGGGCGCAGGTTCTGCCTTTAATGTAAGCGGGGCTCTGACTCTGGCTGATAATGCTGCGCTGGAATTCGCAACTCTGGGTACAACTGCCCCGGTGACCATGAACGGTACGCTGACGCTGGGGACAGGCATGACGCTGACGGCCGAGGAAATCACCACGCCAGGCGATTATGTCTTGATGAGTGGTGTTACTTCGGAGCTTGCTTCGACAGCGGCTAGCAACTATTTTGCCTCCATCAACGGCTCCAGCATGCTGGATGAATATGAGCTGAAGGTTGAGGGGAATAACCTCATTCTGGTTCATACTGCGCCTTTCGTTCCCGAAACAGACTGGACCTGGGAAGGTACTACCGGTGGCGGCGGTGTCTGGGGTAGCAATCCCGACAACTGGGCTTCTGACACAGGTGCAACCTCCTCCTCCACGGATGTTTCCTTCACCGCAGAGGGTGCTGGTGAAGTACAGATTGACGGCACTGTGGTCGCCAAGGATATCTATGTGACCGAAGGCGAGTACACCTTCACCCAGAAGGAAGGCACGACGGGCGGCATCACGGCCAACAGCATGACCATCCGTGGCAATGATACCAGCGTCACCATTGAGAACGCCAACACCATTGGCACGACCAACCTGAAAGGTGGTACTCTGGTATTGAGCGGCGAGGGTACTACCGGCGGCAACGTTGTGCTGGGCGGCGGTCTCCTCAAGTATGACGGCTCCACGCTGGACATCAGCAGCAACGTCTCCCTGGCTAATGGTTACACCGGCCCGGTCAAGATCGAGGTGGTGGATAATACCGCTACCACCGATGTGGTGGAAAGCGTGACCTGGACCAAGGCAGCATGGAATGTAGCCAATTCTGGCGTGACAGCCATTCTTGCCAACGGTATTGTCAAGACCGGTGCGGGAACCATGAATGTGAATTGGCAATTTGGCAGTACCACAACACATGCCGGCAATATAACTGTAGATGCTGGTATATTGGTTTACACGGGAACTAAAAATGGAATTCCTAGTCTGACTTTCGCGGGTGCTATTTCTGTCGCCCAAGGTGCTGAACTTCAATTTAGCGTTGATCAGGCAAATCTGACTGGCAATATTGAAGGTAAGGGTGTAATACAGCTGGGGAATACGGAATTCACCCGTGGCTACATAGAATTACGCGGAGATAATTCTGCATTTGAAGGGACGCTTAAACTGACTGGAGTTCCTGTTTCAAGTACCGCTGCGGCGAACTCTGTTCGTGTGTCTAACAGCAACGCTCTTGGCGGTCAGAATACAACTCTTGAGCTTAACGGCCGCCAGGTATGGTTCCAAGATGCCAATAATGCAACCTTCACCCTTAAGGAAGTCAAGGTGAATGAGGGTACGGTCAACTACTTCCATGGCGATAATGGTGAGACCTACAACATCAATGCGCTTCTGACGGGTTCAGGTGTCTTGGAAAGTTATAATGACAGAACAATGACGAATCAGCTTTCCGGCAATATCAGCGGATTTACCGGAACGATTACGGCAGGAAACAAGAATACCTGGCTGCTGGGCGGCGAGGGTATCGCCGATGCCGGAGGCGCCATTCAGGCAACATTGAAAGGCAGGGCTGGCACAATTAAGGTGCAGTACAACAACGCCACCACCCTGAGTGGAGCGGTAGGCACGGCTGATACGGATACCCTGACCCTGGAACAGGCAGGCACCGGTACGCTGACCGTGGGCGGCGTGATTGGCGGAGCTGCCAACGTGAAGCAGAGCGGCACCGGCGCGCTGGTGCTGACCGCTGCCAACACCTCCACCG
>CALCHQ010000114.1 GCA_937901085.1 uncultured Verrucomicrobiales bacterium
GTAACCTTCCAGCGCCGCGGCACCATGAAAGGCATCGGCATAGCCGTGCTGCTGGCCGCGCTCATGCTTTTCTTCTACCGCGTCTTCCCGGCGCTGGGCGAAGCAGGGCTCATGCAGGCATGGCTCAGCGCGTGGATTCCCAATTTCCTCTACATCGGCATCGCCATCTACCTGTTCCGCGTGAACCTGGCGCACCGCTCCTTCAAGGAATGGCTGCGCGCCCGCATGAACGGCGAACCCTGATTCCTCATCTACCGCAAACGGCATGAACCTGCCAAAGGGGATTATCTTTGACTTCGACGGCGTGCTCGTGGATACCGAGTGGGCCATCTACCAATCGTGGGTGCACCTCTATGCCCGCGAAGGCCAGGAAATCTCCATAGCCACCTACGCCCCCTGCCTGGGCGCCGGCTACTCCCACTGGGACCCCGCCGCGCATCTCGAAAAACTCACCGGCAAACACTACGATTGGGAAGCGGAAACTCCCGCCCGCCAGGCCATGCTCGAGGCAGACCTCGAGCGCTTGGGCCTCATGGATGGCGCCCTGGAGCTGCTCGACTGGTGCAGAGAGCAGGGCATAGGCCTTACCGTTGCCTCCTCCTCCTCCCGCCGCTGGGTGCAAGGCTGGCTGGAGAAACTGGGCATCTATTCATGCTTCGACGGCGTATTCACCCGGACCGATGGCTACCCCGTCAAGCCCAATCCTGCGCTTTTCGATGCCGCCCGCGCATGCATGGGGCTCCAACCCGCAGAATGCCTGATTATTGAGGACTCTGAAAATGGCACCATCGCCGCGCAGAACGCCGGCATCCCCTGTGTCGCCATACCGAACCGCATGACCGCCGCCAGCGATTTCTCCCGCGCTGCATACCGCTGCGACTCCCTGCGCTCCCTGCTCAACCAGCTCGCCGCACTTCGTTAACTGCACTCGCATCAGCACCTTGCGCCTGCAGGAACAAAAAACGAATAAAAAAATAGGGAAAAATACAAATTTTGGCTTGCAATCCTCCCGCTTCTGGTGTAAACTTCTCCCGCACCCCGTCCATGGCGGGCTTGCAGAATGGCTCGGTAGCTCAGTT
>CALCHQ010000115.1 GCA_937901085.1 uncultured Verrucomicrobiales bacterium
GTTGCAAATCGCAGGTTTGCTTACGACTCCTCCTTTGATATGTACGTCTACCGCCGCGGGGCGCTGAAGGGCTTTTTGGAAGCCTACAACAGCGGCTGGCTGACGGAGGAGCAGGTGGAGCAGGTGATGGAGTCTGACCGCCCTATTGAGACGGCTAACAGCATTTTGGAGCGCGAGATGGAAACAGACCCGGAAGGGTTGTGGGAGAGGCGCGCGAAGCAGAGCCAGCAGCTGAAAGAGGAGGGCAAGGTGTTGTTCCTGACCGGGGCCGTGGCACAGGCTGAGGTGCCGGAATTGCAGTTGGCTTATGCAGCTGCATGGCAGGAGTTTACAGACAAGGGGATTTTGCCGAGTGTGACAGAGAACGAGGACGGGACATTCCATGTGGTGCAGAAGGGACGCTATGGCGCGAAGGACCTGGACATGACGCTGACGGCTGATGCGGCGGATGCTTTTGTGGCGGATGCCATCCGCCAGTTTGAGGACAGAGAATTGAAAATGCGCCAACAGGAGCTAGGCAAAAAAGCGGAGATGCCGAACTTGCGAGGTGCCTTGCAGGAGAATGTGGCAACGATTGCGGGCGAGGCGATGGCCCGCCGCACACAGGAGCAGGGGCGGTTTCATGTAGAAGAGGTGGCGAAGCAGGTGCCGGAGAGCATTGGGCGCATGATACGCGCGAACGGCAGCATTAACCGAACGATTGCGGAGCGCATAACGGACTGGGCACAGGGCGAGATACAGGCGCTGGTGGCCGGAGGTATGGACTACAAGGCGGCAGCAGCGAGCCGAGATTATGCAGCGGGTGCTGTACGCAGCCTGGGTGATTGGACGAGCTTTGCGGCTGGTTTCACTGAGCGCGCCGGGCAGGTGGGCGACGTGAACGCACTTGGGACGACATTGTTCCGCTCGCAAACGCGCGATGAGGTACTGGTGGATGGCGCGAGAGTGCTGGGCAGCGCGTTGTTTGGCGTACGAGGACGCATGAGCGGGCTTAATGTGCTGGAGGATGTGACGGAGAGTGTGCTGGACCAGATGGTGCAGGCGCGAGCTGTGCACATGGTGGAGCAGGATAGCACCATGAGCCGACAGGAAGCCGAGGCCAAGGCATGGGACGAGCTGGGCGAGGTGGTAAGCCGGGCCCGAGCAGCTGTACTGAAAGCAGACCCGAAGGCGGAGGTGGTGGAGGTGAAGCCGGGCAACAAGATGAGCGTGATTGAGGCTTTTTCTGACATTTCCAACAGTGCCTTTTTGAGCAGCGGTGTGGTGCCGAAGTGGATGGGGCCGATGGTGGAAACCATGAAGGCAAACGTGACGGCAGCCAATGCAGCCATGACGCTGGCCGAGGCTTGGAATGCAGCCATTGAGCAGGACCCGAATGCGGTGGCAGCGATGCGCGACATCCTGGATAAGGTTGGTGTGGAGGTAGGCGAGGTGCTGGCCGACACAATCATTACCGCAGCTGATGTGGAGGCGTGGAAGACGGCGCGAGCTGTAGCCAGAGCAGATGCTTATGGGCCGAATGGCTCGGGTGGCGATGCGGTGAGCGAGGTGGTGGCAGAGGCTGAGGCCGAGGAAGCTGCTATTTTGGAGGCTGAGAAGCCGGCCAGCAAGGAAGCTGTAGAGGAAGCCAAGGAAGAGGTGCGCCTACAGGAGGAGCATGCGGAGCAGGTGTTCCAGCCGGAGCCGGGCGCGCAGGTGGAGGAGCCGGCCGAGGTGAAGGGTGTGTTTGTGGGTGGGTACTGTGTTTACAATGCCGCCGGTGGGTACTACATGGGGCTTGTTGACAAGAGCCAGCTACGCGATGGTATCGAGCAGGTGAAGGTGGGGGCTAAGGGTAAGCACGGTGTGATTGCCGGGCGTGAGCTGGTGGGTAATTTCCAGTCCAGCGCTGCGCCGCTTTATGTGTGGAAGCGCACAAATGGTGAGCTGTGGCTGATTAGCGGGCGCCACCGATTTGAGCTAATGCTGCGCGATAATGGGGTGACGAGCCACCCGTGCTATGTGTTTGTGGAGGATGCGGAGCATGACGAGAAGTGGGCACGCATGATGGACTATGAGAACAATATGCGTGATGACCAGGCGGACGAGGTGACGGCAGCGATGTATGTGCGCGAGACTGGGTACAGCGATGCAGAGCTTTTGAAGCGCGGACTGCTGCGCAATGCGAGCCGAAGCAAGCGCGGGGCGTTGATTGGGCGTCATGCGCGCGAGGAGCTGTGGACGCGCTTTACGAATGGTGTCATCAAGCCGATGGATGCGGAGATTATTTGCAACCTGACGAAGAATATCAAGGACCAGAGCCGCGTGGAGGAGATACAGCGACGCTGCTGCATGTTGCTGGCGGAGGGCAAGAGTTGGGATTTTATTGGCGGCATGGTGCAGCTGATGGCCAATAAGGAGAGTATCACGCTCAAGCAGGGGCTGCTGGACCTGGGCGCGGATTTTGAGGCTGATTTGGCACGAGCTGCTGCGTGGATTGAGAAGAGCCTGGGTAAGATTAAGGAGAGTATTTCGCTGCTGAAGCAGGGCCGGAAGTTGAGCGGCAAGAAGCGCGAGGAGGCGGAGAGATTGGGGATTGTGACGGCGACGCAGGAGGGTGCCGAGGAGATGCTGCGCGATTTGGAGATGCTGCGCGGTAAGTATGAGATGATTGGCAGTTACCCGGATTTGGTGGCGCAGGCGCAGATGTGGGATGGCAAGACGGAGGTGGACCCGGTGGGCTTGTATTTGGAGAGGGTGCAGGCGGAGCGCGAGCAGGCAAGGGCCGAGGGCGAGCTGGATGCTGATGCTTATTTGGCGGAGCAGGCGCGCAAGGCTGCTGCGGATGCGGTGCCGACGCTGAGTTTCAGTATGACTCCGGAGATGGAGAGCATTAAGGTGGAGGCTGTGGCCGCGGGTACGTTCATGAAGGCTCCGAACGGGAAGGCTACGAACTTGACGGAGCGCCAGTGGTTGCAGGTGCGGACGGAGGCGTTCAAGCGTTGGTTTGGGGATTGGGAGAAGGTGGCGCGATTCCGTGCTGTGAGAGACGCTATAATGAACATGCCGGTTGTGGCTATGCTCACAGGGCAGGAGTTTCAGAGTGATGGTGTAAAGTTGACTGACAAGGTGCCCGCATATTGGGATGGCTCATATCAAGGCTCTGTGGAGTCTCCGGAGCTTGGACGTGTCGTGTTGGATAAGGAAGGTGTGCAGTCTTCTATTGGGCACGGGGTAGGCAGATTGAAGGCGGCTGCTTTTTATGCTGTACCGGATGTCATTCAGAAGGGGCGTGTTTTTGACCGACAGAAAGACTGGAAAGGAAGAGGATATGATACTGCTGTAATAGCCGCTCCGATTTCTATTGGAGAAAAGGAATATATTTGCGAGGTTGTGGTGGAGCAGCGTTCAAATAGACAGGGCTTTTATGTGCACGAAGTTGAAATAAAAGAGAAGCTTGGCAACGTGTTCAAGACCGCCACTAAAGGCAGCACGCGCCAAGCTTCTAGAAGCATACTAGCATTGCGAGATGCTGAAGTCAATACTATATGGAAAAATTGTTCCAAGATTGTGGACGAGAACGGGGAGCCGATGGTGGTGTATCATGGGACTGAAAATCCTGTTCCATTTAGTGTATTCAAGAGAGGCAAGAGTGGTTATCTCGGTCCGGGTATTTATTTCACGCCTGAGTTAAGGACTGCTCGCAACTACCTGGGATTCGATGCCCCAGAGGATGGTGTTCTTTACAGATGTTTTGTCAACATGCGGAATCCTTTGAAAATTAGCTTTGCGGACAGACCTGCTAAGGTGATTTTGGACATAGTTTCCACAACTGCGTACGAAAAGAGAACAGCTCAGCAGGGCAATGAATCCAAGCTACTCAGGAAATCAGACTTGGCTAAGGTTCAAAGCAAGGGATATGACGGCATTGTGTGGCTTCCGAAGACTGCGTATGAGGCTGATTCTTATACGAGTGGCGAGATGTTGCTTTTTGATTCTGCGCAGGTGAAGAGCGCGACGGATAACCGGGGGACGTTTGACGGGAGCAATCCGGATATTACGTTCAGCATGGGTGAGGAGCGCAATCTGGCGGCGGTGCATAGCATACCGCTGGATACGATGTTGCAGGTGGAAAAAACTCTTGGAGGGTTGGCGAAGCCGTCTATTGCTATTACGCGGTTGGATAAGCCTTATTCCTGGGGGTATTCTGAGAGAGTGTATTTGATTGGGAAGCCTGAATTAGCCGACCCTGAGCAGGGGAACTTAGTGTACGATCGTGATGCGTGGACTGGTAAGGGGCCTTTCTTGCTGGAAGCTGGAGACGCGTACGATTACCGGAAGAGTGAGTATTTTAATCCTACTCTGGAGGAGTTTGTGGCACGCACGATAAAGAAGAAGGGTATGGAGGAAGGTGGCAGTTTCAGAGGGCAGAGCGCAGTAGCTATTGGAACGATGGACGCAGTGAAAGCTCACCGCGAAAAGCTCTCCGACACTGATACATCTAACGCACAAAAGGAAGAGACAGATAAAGAGTTGGACGAGCTGATAGAGGATGTGGTAAGCCTGAACAAGAAGGGGCTGAATTATGAAGAGATATCATATCTTTTAGCAAGGGTGTGCTGGCGTTCGTCGCCTATGGCGGATGGAGCACCGTCTGAAAGGGAGGTGAGCCGTGAGCAGGCTAAAAGGATTTTGAATGAGATGGGTATCCGGGTTAAGGACATCAAAAAGCCGCTGGTGGATAAATTTGTGAAGGCGGTAGCTGGGCTTAAAAATGAGCTGGAGGATTATCTGGAGAGTGTGCCGCAGCGAGCTGTAATGTTCAATGAGTTTGAATATGCAGTGATGCCGGAGTCTATGAAAGGTGCTCCCGGATTGGATGAAATGCTGGACAGAAATAACATTACGCCAATATATCACGATGGAACGGAGAAAGGCCGACGCGCGGCGCTGGCAGGACTGGTGAATGACAGCCGGGTGAGTTTCAGCGTGGTGGGCGAGAATGCTGCCAACTGGGAGGAGATAAAGCACCTGGCGTTCAAGGGTCGCGATGATGGGAAGCTGCGGGTGGAGCTGGATGCGAGCGGGGCGAAGCTGAAGGAGGGCGAGCATGGGCAAGATGCTAAGGTGCTGGCGCCGCGATTCCGTGCGCTTGTAGGTTTTATCCACAAGGTTATCAATGATAATGGGCGCTGGAATGCGGTGGTGGCAGATTGGAAGGATAATGTGCCGAGTGTGGATAGTTGGGAGGAGGTGAAGCTTGTGCGCAGGCTTTTAGAGAAAGCCGGCATTAAGTACAAGAGCTTGGGGGCTTTGGTAGATAGTGGTATTCTTTTGGCGGTGTTGGAGCCGACGGATGAGAGGATGGGGGCTTTCTTGGAGAAGGTGGAGGGACTGGATTCTGTGAGTGGTTTTGATAGGCTGGGGGATGTGCTGGATTTTCCGGAGTTGTACAAGGCGTATCCGCAGTTGCGCAATGTGCCAGTGTTGTGGGAAAAGGAGGCGAAGAATAGGGGGCTTACGGGGATTTCGCAGGCTACGGGCGATGTGTGGATAACGGTACGAGATGGTGAGGATGCGGAGCATACGCTTTCTACGTTGTTGCACGAGACGCAGCATGTGATACAGTTTATTGAGGGGTTTGCGATTGGCGGTGCTTCTCAGTTTGCGGATATGCGTAGATGGATGGCAGACAATGGGTATTTGGATGAGGCGTTGAGACTGACGAATGCGGAACTGTACCATCGATTGGCGGGTGAGATTGAGGCACGGAATGTGCAGAAGCGAGCCGGATGGGATGCGAAGACGCGGCAGTATTATATACCGTTTAATGATACGTTGGAGTACCCGGGGCTGGCGATTGTGGTGCGAGCGGAGGATTTGGGGTATCCGGAGGTGACGTTTAGCATGGAGCGCAAGCGCGATTTGACGCTGGATGGTGCGAGCGCGAGCAAGGAGGAGGCGTGGGCGTATTTGGAGCAGCTGGAGTGGAAGCCGCTGGAGAATATGCGAAGTGGGTTTGTGGCGCTGGTGAATAAGCCGCAAAGGAAGGAGCTGACGGATTTGGATAAGGCGTTTAAGTCTGCCAGCAATGGGTTTTCAAGTGTGGTTCATTATGCAGCGGTATGCCGCTTGGATAAGTTGTTCCGATATGCTGTGCCGTGTGGGGAGTACGAGGATAAGAAGCATGGGGACAAGCAGGTGGTGATACACCGCTTTGCCTGCCCGCTCATGATTGATGGGGAGAGGGCTGTGGCGTGGTTGACGGCAAAGGAGACAAAGAATGTGCCAGGGAATGAGAGACTCTACAATTTGGAGCTTGTGGATATAGAAAAGCTCGCTGGTAACTTAGAGAACCTTGCGAGCCATAGGCTACAAGACGATCTCCCCGCAGCGAGCAAGGATATTGTAGCGCAGGTGGAGGAGGCTTTCAAGACTTATTTTGAAAGTGTACCACAAAATGTGAGCATGAGTATGAGTGAGGTGGCGCAGAATGCGCTTTTGCTGCTGGAGAGCCGCCGGGATGAGCTGGAAGCGCAGGTGATTTTGGAGGATATGCAGAAGGCTTGCGAGCGGTTGAGCATTGTGCTGGCCGGAGATGATGACCCGAAGGTGGGGAACGGCTTGCAGGTGTATGCCGAGATGCAGGCGCTTATCAGCGCGACGCGCCGGGCGCTGCCGGAGAAGTATCTGCGCCAGGGGAATCTGAATGGGTTGCTGGCGTGGGCCGGGGTGTATGCACGCATGGCGCAGACGGGGCAGATGCCGAAGCGGGGTGCCATCAAGGGAGAGATTTATGACCGCTTTGTGCGCGAGCTGAGCAAGAAAAACGAGCTGATGCAGTTGCAGGGCATGAGCGAGGCAGAGGCGCGCGAGGTGCTGATGGACCTTGGCAGCGGGAAGCTGGAGACGGCTTTCCTGAAGGTGGGGCGCGATTGTGCGCAGCGCCTGGATGCTTTCCTGAAAGACCGTGCGCTGGAGCGTATTAACTGGCTGTACAAGATGGCTTACCCGAAGAGGGAGGAAGGGCAGGCCTGGACTCGAGGCAAGATGGCGAGCGATGCGTACAGGCTGGTGGAGAAAGTGATGGCCATCATTGGCCGGAGCCACGAGCAGCGCGCCAAGGTGGACGAGGAGATACGAGAGGTGCGCCGGGAGCAGCGCAAGATACGCCAGGCGATGGAGGATGGCCAGATGCCGGAGGATATGGGCAAGCGCAAGCTGGATGTGCTGCGCGGGCGCATTGACCGACTGGAGGCTGAGGCGATGGCGGCGGCGGCGGATGAGCATGCAAAGCTCTTGGAGGAGCTGAACCGACAGGTTGAAGAGCTGGAGGACGGCGAACAAAAGGAGGAGCAGGAGAGCCGCTTGGCTGAAGAGATAGCGCTGGTGCAGACGTTTGGCAACTGGTACTACAAGGGTGCCGGTGAGGCTGTGCGCGCGGCCAGGGTGTTTGAAGACATCGTGATGCGCGGCAAGGCCGATTGGGAGAACAAGCTGAAACTGGAGCGCGAGCGCCGGGCCTATTTGAAAGCAAAAATTGCCGCGAATTTTAAGGTAGCCGACAAAGATGTGGAGAATGTGCGCGCGAGTGATCGCGCCGCGTTGAAGGGAAAGATGGGCAGCAAGGTAAAGGCGCTTGGCAAGGGGCTGATGAGCATGGGGCACCTGCTGCTGGCGCTGCGCGAGCAGATGGGGCGTGATTTCTGCGACGAGCAGAGAGCTAAGCTGGCGCGCATTAACGAGGGCTTTATGGCCTTTAACATGGAGCTGGACGGCTGGATGTACCGGACGATACGCGACATTACCGGCATTGACACGAAAGAGCGCCAAAAAGTGTGGATGAACCAGATGGAAGAGATTAAGGACACTGGCATTTTCATCACGAACCGAAGGACGGAGAAAATAGTGCTGACGTATGCCGAGGCGGTGGCGTGGCTGAACATGGACAAGGAGGCGCGTGCGCTGGAGCGCGAACGTGTGATGGCAGAGGCTGCACAGGAGAAACGCAAGCCACAGAACGTGCCGACGGAGGAGGTGATGGACGAGCTGGGCGAGCTGGTACGCTTGTACGAAGCCGACAAGCGAGGAGTGGAGGAGGACCGCAAGAAGTTCCACCTGACGCATGAGGTGACCTGGGAGGAAGAGCTGCGCACAACCAAGGGGGTGTTGCTGTTCTACCTGCTGACGTTTGAGCAGCCGGACTACGAGCACCTGATGGAGGTTAACGGAGTGAGCGGAGCGACGCTGGACCAGATGCGCCGATACATTGGTCCGCAGATGATGAAGTGGGGCTATGCCATGCGCGAGAAACTGAACGAGCACGGCGTGCTGGTGGCGGATGCTTTTGAGTCGTACACCGGGATTCCGTTTGGCTCGCGCGAACTGTACTTCAAAGGTGTGTTTGACCGGGGCCCGATGAAGGAGCGCGACGAGAAGGCGGCTGTGGAGCAAGGGAGCGCCGCAGCGGGCACGCGCACGAAGTATGGCAGTCTTATACCGCGCCGCTACCACAAGGCGAGAGTGGAGCGAGTGAGCGCCACGCAGGTATTTGTGCAGGCGATGCAGCAGCAGAATAATTATGTGCAGACGGCTGAGTATGTGCGCGAGTGGCGCGGGTTGCTGAGCGACAAGGATTTTGCGAAGCGACTTGAGGCGGAGCTGGGCGCGGCGACGATGCAGCTACTGAACGGGCGTTACGAGGGAAAGGAAAGTCCCACATATCTTGCACTGACGCAGCTGCTGCGCGTGCTGCGACGGGCATCATTACCCGCATGCTGGGCGGGTATGCTGTGACGCGCCTGGCGGGCAATATCAAGACGCTTTTTAAGCAGTTGACTGCTATTATGAATGGTTCTGCCGGTGGTTATGTGCCGGAGGTAGTGGTGAGGAACGGCAAACTGGTGCAGGAGATGGTGTACCGAAAGATTGGCTTTGGCGAGTTTCTGCTGGCGCTGGGCCGTGTGTTGACGTTCCGCGGCGCGGTGAAGAAGCACATGGTGACCAGCCAGGCGTATATTGCCGGGCGACGCGATTACGAAGGCAAGGGCTTGGCTGTTACGGCGCTGATGGAGGCCGACCAGAAGGTGGCCGGGTATGTGCCGGAAGGCGGATTCCTGGGCTGGAAAAAGATACCACAGCAATTCTGGAGCTGGCTGGGTGCCAGGAGCGCAAAAGCTACTGAGGTAGCGATGGAGGCCATGGGCTATGTGGATAGCGAGATGTGCGCGCTGTCTGCCATGGCTGTGGCTGATGCTGTGTACCGACAGGGCAAGGCGGAGGATAAAGCTGGCATGGTGCCTGATGAGCTTTTGAGAGCCGAGGCTTTGCGCATAGCCGGTATGGCACTTGATATAGCCGCGCAGCCGCAGGTGCGTACGCAGAAAGGGTACTGGGCGGCCAGTGGTGCGTTTGGTGCCATGGGGCAGTTCCTTTATATGTTCCGAAGCGATACATTGCAGAAGGTGGGGCTGTGGGGCGCGCAGATGGTGAGCGGTGAGAAGTTGCCAGCTGCCGTGAGCTGGATTTCGTTTGGCTTGCTGAATGCGGTGATTTCCGAGTTGCTGGCGATGCTGTACGGAGATATCCCTGACGATGAGGAGGAACTGAGCGAGCATGCGCTGACGTTTGCTCTCAATGTGCTGCTGGGCGATGTGAGTGCGCTGCCGGTGGTGGGCGAGGCTGTAGGCACGGTGCGCAACATGATTGAGGGCAAGCACTGGGCTGCGCAGGGTGGCATTGGCGAGGCAGTGGTGCCGGTGGTGACGCTGGGCAGCGATATCTACCGCGAGTGGAGGAACATCGACAAAGATGCCCCGGCAGAAAAGCATTGGGCTACGGTCGCGCGATTGCTGCGCAGTCTGGGGGCGACAGCTGCCTTCTACCACGAGAGCACGACGGGCGCACTGGCCAATATGAGCAGTGTGGCTGCTGCTGCCGCGGTGGCTGGCAATGCCAGTACGTTATTTAAGGGGATTCTGAAAGCGATAGACGACTTGGAAGAGTGAGCATAAAAAACCCCGGGCAGAGGAGGGCTACCCGGGGTTTTCTGGCCGTTGGGCCAACTTCAGAACCGAAGTTTTTTGTCTGACGGAAAAGCTTTTTTTGAGCCATCCCCACTGGTGTGGGGAAAAGGAGGGTTGACTCGCTTGTCCGCTGGATTCAAGACAAAATTTCGTTTAAACTCACAGGGCGCATAGCGTCCTGACGAGTATACTTTAGCACGAACGGGTCGAAAGTCAACAGGAAAAATAAAAAAAGCCACCAGCTTGTGGGCTGGTGGCTCTCCCGGTGGGGAGATTCGGAAGCGTAAAGTGGATGGTTCTGAAGTCAACGTCCATTTACTCTTGCAGAGATATGCATGCAGGGAACTCTCAACCGAACAGGGACAGAGTAGCAGTTTTTTTGTTACATTGCAAGCATATTTTTTACGGATAGGGCGTTTTAGTTGTAGTAAACGTATAGGCAGATGCTGGCGATGACGCTGGCTATGCTAATTAACGCAGCGTGGAAGGTTGCTAGAGTGCATGAAAAAGCGGCCAGAACCGGATTGCTGGCGTAGATGTAAGGCTTTAAGATGCATAATTTATCGGGGTCTGAGAAATTAATTATTTGCATGAGGGGATACATAACCATGACGTATGCTGTAAGCTCTAGCACCCACCATGTGCTTGCCGGAGCATAAATGAACACAAAACAGAGAAGGGTTGCGTGATATAGAATGAGTATAATGTTTGCTACAATGGCTCTATTGGCTGAAGCTTGAAGAAGGATGCACAGATTAGCTATGTGATTTCTATGAATAAAGCTTAATGCTCCTACTCCAATGGTGACCCATGCGCAGGCATGATGCTCAGTATAGAACAGGTATATGGGTGCCAATAGAGGAATGATAAAGAGAAGCATAACGCAAGGTATGAGTAAAAGCGTTATGAAGTTTGCTAGGCAACCGCTTTCAGATGGGGAGCCAAAATTGAAATGGCCAGTGTTGGGGTCTATATATGGGGACATGGGAGGGTGTAGGGTGAAGGGAATGTGTAGTATAGCGCTGGTGGGCGTAGGGCGTTTTAGTTGTATTGCGTGTAAAAATAAACGCTGGCGATGGTGCTGGCTACGCATGAAACAATGCAGAAAAAGTGACTGAGGAGGTTTGTGTTGACTGCTAATGTTGGGCTTGATGTGTATAAGTATGGCTCTTGCGTGACTGTTTCATCAGGCGTAGATAAACCTATTAACCCCAAAAGAGGGATGGCAGCCATAACCCATGCTACGAGTGAGAGTATCCACCATGTTTCTGAGGGTGTAAAAAAATAGATCACCAGTAATAACGCCGCATGGTAAAGGCCCAGCAAGATATGAGCAATGATTGCTGTGTTTGTTGAGGCTTGCAGGAACATGCAAAGGTTTGCTATGTGGTGACCAAGGATGAAACTTAGAGCAAATACGCCTATGAGCACCCAAGCGCAGGCGTTGTGATCCGTAAAGAAAAGGTAGGATACAGCAAAGCACGGCGCAACAACTACGAGGAAACGAGCCAATAGCGCGATGATAGAAACAAGAACGGGGATGCAGCCCGACGTGGGGTTTTGAGGAGAGGAGTAGGACATGGGAGAGAGGTGTTTGTGGTGTGGTAGAGTATAGCGCGGTGTGGGCGGGTGCGTCAAGCAGTTTTGTGGTACAAAAGAAGTTAGTTGTGTGACGCCTAACTTGTCTTGAGGTGGGGCGTGGGTGTGGTAAATTGTGCTCAGCTTATGAACGGTATGGCTGCTGCGCGTATGCAAGAAGGTGTGACCAACTACCCTGAGAACTCTGCTTTTGTGTGTGCGCGTGGTACAAAAAGGCGGGCGGCGCTGTGGTGGCGCTGCCCGCTGATTTGTGTCTTGGGGGAGGGTTGCTCAGTCTTGCTGGGGCGGCTCGGGGATGCGAGCGGCACGGATAAAGTTCATGAGCAGGTTTGTAACGTATTCTTTCTTGTCGACATGCTCGGGGAGGTGTGCGGTAAAAGCGTGCCATTCTTCCTCGG
>CALCHQ010000116.1 GCA_937901085.1 uncultured Verrucomicrobiales bacterium
GAACCTGATTCAATTGTTTCAAGCGAAAGTCTTATAAATCTTGCGGTTGGCAGATATGTTGTTTCAAGCATCAAAGGATAGTCTTTTGCGGAACGGAGTCTTGTCAGCTTATGAAACACCGACTTTTCATTATGACCTGTAATTCTGGACAATGCAGAATCTGCAATTTCTTCTGCTAAAGAGTACATATATCCCTCTAATTTTTCAAATTTTCCTGTTTGCGCGGCAGAAAAGTGATGAGACAAAGTGGATAACTACTTCCAGAGACATATGGATGCTTGTTCTTACCGCATTCATCTGCATCCTCCTCTTTGTTGCAATGGGTATAGCCGGTTATGTATCAGCCGCGCCTGATGTCCTCATATTCCGGGAAGCGCTTTACAACAATCTCATCCATGAATCATGGCCTCTGGTTTTGCCGGATGGTAAGGAAATGAGCTATTACATTGCCGGTATGCTGCCTCCGGCAATGCTGGCAAGACTAACCGAAGATTACACCCTGCAACGCATCATTGCCGTGCTCTGGTATGCACTGGGAATCTGGCTGACGCTCCTGCTTTTCTATTGCCGGCATCGCCAATTCTCCGCCCTGTTCTTGATTTTCATGCTCGCATTCAAGGACCCGGCATATCTTTTTATCAATTCCTTTGCAGGGAACGGAGAAATATGGGGGCTACTCCAGCGTCTCACCAACTGGGGATGGGAGAACAACTACATCGGTGCAGCACATCCTGTAAAAATGCTGACCATAAATGCTCAAGGATGTAACTTCCAATCTTTTTCTCTACTCTGCGCGGCGCTTATTCTGAATACAAGTAAACACACAGAGCGCCTCATCCCCTTGAGTATCACGCTGATTCTCCCCAGTTCTCCTTTGGGCGCAATAGCATGCATGCCATTTGGTGTATATGCATGGTGGAAGTTCTCCGACGCATCTCTTAAATCAAGACTTAAAGAGCTATTTGTTCCTGTTCTCATAACTGTATTTTCAGCAATCTATTATGGCCGGGCCAACAGCGCCACCTGTTTTGGCTTTTATGGAAGTCTGCTGAACAACTGGAGCTATTTCCTGTTGAATTATTACTCGGCCATATTATTGAGCGCCCTACTCTTCAGCATCGTCCTCTTTCCTTTATTAAAGAACGATATAATGCTGAGAATAAGCATTATATGCATTATTATCACACCTTGGATATTCTATGGTTCTTCTCCAGAAAGCGGCATGTTCGGACAAAACGAACTCTGGCTGAAAGCAAGTATTATTTTCCACATGCATCTCATTGCCGCACTTTGCTTCAACTGGCGGAGTTTACGCATTGGCAAATACCTGTACATTATCGCATTTATCCTGCTTGTTACCCGGGATGAACGCATCCGTGATATCCGATATACAGGCCAGGCCAAAGTAGAAGACGTGTGGGGTGGGCATCTGAATCATACACATGTATCCATTTATCAGAAAGTACCTGATTGTAAGCACCCCCTGATTCCGGGATGCCTACTGAAGCATGGAGAAGCAGAAACCACATGGCCAGGTATGATTCTGCCCAAAGCCGATGGCTGCGATTACAGTCTCCCCATGACCCCGGATGGCAAACTAATCAAGCAT
>CALCHQ010000117.1 GCA_937901085.1 uncultured Verrucomicrobiales bacterium
CGGGGGGTGGACGCGGGTTGATTCGCTGCCGCCGCCCCGGCAGCTCACCCCTGCGGGGCAAACTCTGCGCGTTTGTCCAAGCCCCCTTACAGCCGTCGGGGGCTTTCATTTCGTTCCGTCAGGAACGAACTCTACCCCTCCCCTCCACACCTTCACGGTGTGTCTTTTTTTGTTACTACGCTACCGGGTCTCTCACACCCACAACCTCGCAGATTATGCGCAACTCTTATGGGATAAATCATGCAAGAAAGAAGCTACTGCTTATGTTCAAGCAATAGCTTCTTTTCAGAAAGGAAGAAATGGATTATCACTTACGGCGGCGGCGGCCTGCAAACCCAGCCAGAGCCAGCATAGAAAGTGCAGCCGCAGCGGGTTCCGGTATACTGCTGGCCGTAGCGTACGCTTTGAACGGCTCTCCCGTTATACCATCCATATCATACCCCGAAAAAACAGATATTGACACCTGATCCCCTGTCTGGAACATAGCAGCATAGGTACCAATATTAGCGTATCCACCAAGATCTATGTTCCAAAATCCGGTCGCATACTCACCCGTCTGGGTATTTGTAAGGTAAACCGTTTCGCCTGCCTTGTCATACGCTGCGCGGTACACAACGTCGGTATGCAGCGTCAGAGCATCACTCACAGAAGCAGAGCCTCCTCTATCAGTCAGGGCAATGGAATTATCACCCTTCACCGTTATTTCCAGGCCACCATCAGAACCCTGTGCGACAAAAATCACTTGTGATGATTCCGGGGACAAGGTGACAGCACCAATGGAGAACTCCATCATCCATCCATTGTCGAAATTGATACCAGAACTTCTCCCATCCAACCACATTCTGGCAGAACCGGCTGAAATAGTCGTTGTTGTACTATCCCCGAGCGTAATCGCATGCGATTCAAGCTTTGTATAATCAGAAGCTGCAGCTATGCCGCAGAGAGCAAAAAATGTTATGAATATTTTCTTCATATTTGGAAAAAAAGCCATTTAGATAATCGGAAGTTCCGTCCATGTTCCCTGTTCTCTTGGCGAAGAGGTTTTGGTTATCATGCAGGTTTAACACTCCCAGCAGCTCTCAATGTACATCATCCTGCATACTGAATCAAGCAAAAAATCCGCGATAAATGGTTATACCCCTCGTTGGTCAGGCTTTCATCGACATCAATATTCTTCCATGCCGTCTTTTGCTATACGCTCACACCCACAACATCGCCAAATTACCATAGTTCACCAAGCTCAATATTTTTTCTGTTCAATCAGGCATTATCATGCTACAATCCCCCCAGCCATGAGTGCAGGTGACGGCAGAGAGGGCAAAATCCGCGTAGCCCTGGCCAAGGGTCAGTTAGGCGGAAAACTGGCAGGCATGACATTGCCCCGCCAGATTGTGACCATTGCGCTCTGGCCGCTGCTGGAACAGGTGATGAGCTTCATCTGCGCCTCCACCTCACTGGTGCTGGCCACCCACATGGGCGACCACGGCGAAAAGACAGCGCAGATTGCCTCCGGCATCGGCGTGACCTCTTTTGTGATGTGGCTGGGCTTTGTGATGCAGGGTGCAGTAGGCATGGGTGCCACCGCCATTGTGAGCCGCATGACCGGCGCCCGCAAGTTTGCCGATGCCAACTACGCCGCCAACCAATCAGCCGTACTGGGGCTGATAGCCGGTTTCCTTTCTGCCCTGCTGATGTACGGCACCGCCGATTTCCTCGTATCGGAAGTTCTGAGCCTGAGTGACTTTGCCCGCGAGGTAGCCCTGCGCTACATGTACACCGGCTGCTGGGTGGCCATCTTCTCCGGCATTGTCTTTGCGCTCAACGCCGCGCTGCGCGGCGCGGGCGACACACGCACACCCTTCATCATCATGCTGGTGGTGGATGGGCTCAACATCATGTTCAGCCTCTTCCTCGTCCAGGTATGCGGCATGTTTGTGGAAGGTCTGGCGCTGGGCATGATTGGCGGCATGGCCATGGCGGCCGGCGTACTGCTGGGCATCCTGCTGAAGCGCACGCTGCAACTGCGCCGCAACATGAAAGGGCAGGATCTGGACACCTACTGCGCCGCCCAGGGTCCCACCTACGCCCCGCCGCTCTACCTGAACCACCACTCGCTGCGCCCGGACTGGGGTATGATGTACCGCATCCTCAGCATCGGCGTACCGCAAGCCATCGAAGTGGGCGGCATCTGGCTCATTCAGATATTCGTCCTCCGCATCATCTCCACCCTTGGCGATGCCGCCGTAGGCGCGCACAACATCGCCATCCGCATTGAATCGCTGAGCTTCCTGCCCGGCTTTGCCATCGGCATGGCGGGGGCCACCCTCGTGGGGCAGTACCTGGGCGCACGCAGCGTGCGGCTCGCGCTGGAAACCGCCCGCAAATGCGTGTTGTACAGCGTCCTGTTCATGGGCTGCATGGGTGTCGTCTTTGCCCTGTGGCCGGATATCTTTGTCAACATCTTTGCCGCAGGCTCACCGGAACTGAGTTCGGCCACGCGCCCGGTGGTGCAGGCCTTCCTGATTATCGAACCCTTCTATGCGGCCATGCTCATCTGCAAGATGTGCCTGCGCGGCGCGGGCGACACGCGGCGCGTCATGTGGGTCTCCTACGGCGGCATGGGCTTCTTCCGCGTCCTCTGCCTGCTGGTGTGGTACTGGCTGTGGCCGGAAACCCTCTCGCTGGTGGGCATCTGGATGCTCATTGCCTGCGACATGCTGGTCGAATACCTGATTCTCCGCAAAATGCTCTTCGGGCTGCGCTGGGCGCGTAAGAAGGTATAATACCAAGCGTTGGCAGCAATAGGAAATCATCGCGAAGTCGAAATTCAGAAATGTAGAATTTTGAATTTTGGATGTAGAATGTATAGAGTCAGCCGCGCCAAAGGCGCGGGGAACTTCCACATTCAACATTCTACTTTCTACATTCAACATCGGGCAATCTCATTCAACGCGTATCATACCATGAAACAAGACTGGCTCATCCAGAAACCGGGGAATAAACGGCTCATCCTCTTCATGCTGGGCTGGGGGGCCACGCCGAACGCCGTGCTGCACCTGCCCTTCCCGGCGGGGTACGATGTACTCTGCTGCTATGACCACCGGCAGCTGCGCGTGCTGCAGGCCTCCGATTTTGCTGCATACGAACGCCTCTACCTCTTTGCCTGGTCATTCGGCGTCTGGGTAGCCGAGCAATGCTGCCAGGGCTTACCGCTGTACAAAGCCATCGCCATCAACGGCACGCCCTGCCCTGCCAGCCCGCAGTACGGGCTGCGCCTCAACGTCCTGCTGCGCACCATCCGCTCCATCGCCGCCTCAGGAAGCAATCCTTTCAAGGATGAATCGCGCCCGGAACGCTATGCACCCCCCGGTCCCTTTGCCGACCCGTCCCCGGTGCAGCAGGTGGAAGAACTGGATTTCCTGGCCGATACCTGCCGGGCCCTGCCGGAGCAATCGTACCTGAACTGGCACAAGGCCTACATCGCCACGCAGGATGAAATCTTCCCGCCCGCCCGCATGCGCGCCTACTGGGGAGAACGCGGGGTGGATTTCGAAAGCTACCACTTCCCGTTCTACAATTCATCGATTGTACTCGGCGAATTATAAAAACTCCATGCCCGCCAGGGCATGGAAAATCATTCCTTCAAAGCGAGGATTTCGTCGTCTGATGTCTGCGAGATAATAGACTTGCATGAGCAAGTCTATTTTGTTACACTCTCGCGCATACAAGCACCATGGTCACAACTATATACCCTTACGGCGAAGATTTCCCGCTTCTCAAGATTGAAACAGCCCTCTGCACGGCCGAAATTTCCCTCTACGGCGGGCATCTGCTCAACTGGACGCCGACCGGCCACAAGCCGGTTATCTACATGAGTCCCAAGGCCGTATTCAAGAAAGGCAAGGCGCTGCGCGGGGGTATTCCGCTCTGCTGGCCCTGGTTCGGCAAAAACACGGAGGATGCCTCCCTGCCGGCGCACGGCGTGGCCCGCATCTCCACCTGGCAGGTGGGGCGCTGCGAGGAGGGCGAAGACGGCCGGGTGAACCTGCTGCTGGCTCTGCCGCCGGAGAATGACATGCTGCCGAGCGCCGCGCTGGCCATGGAAATCGGCAATGAACTCACCTTGAGCCTCATCACGCTTGATGTCCCCCGCGCCATGCCCTACTCCGCCGCCATGCACACCTATTTTGCGGTGAGCGACTACGAACAGGTAGCCGTGACCGGCCTGGAAGAACTGGCCTTTACCGAATTTGCCGATGATGCCATCCCCCACCCGGAAGACCCACTCATTCCCCTGGGGCATATTGACCGCATCTACCACCCCGTGCCGGAAAATGCCGAAATCACCATCCACGACCCGGCATGGGAACGCAGCATCCGCATCTGCCGTGCCGGCAGCGGCTCGGCCGTTGTGTGGAACCCCGGTGCAGCCCTGGCCGCCGGCATGGGCGACCTGGGCGAAGGCAACGAACGCGGCTTCCTGGCGGTGGAAACCAGCGTTGTACCGGCAGAAAACATCATGCTGCGCTGCGGCGAAACACATGAACTCACCACCCGCATCCAGGTATTCGGGGTCAATTAAGCATGCGTTCCTTTCTGAAAGCTCTGTGGATTCTCACGAAGTTCGGCAGTTTCATCCTGCTGTCGGTGCTGATTCTCATTCTGGCGGCCGAGGGCTATACCAATGCCCGCGCAAATGACTATTGCCACGATGAGGCCGGCAACTGCCGCCAGGGAGATGTGGGGCTGGTGCTGGGCTGCAGCAAGCGGCTGAGCAAGAACCGCGCCAATGCCTATTTCACCGGGCGAATGCAGGCGGCCGCCGAACTCTGGAAGAGCGGCAAGCTGCGCTGCATCATTGTTTCCGGCGACAACCGGGAAGTCTACTACAACGAACCACGCGACATGAAGGATGAGCTGGTCAGGCTCGGTGTGCCGGAAGACAAAATTGTGTGCGATTACGCCGGTCTGCGTACCTTTGATTCCGTGGTCAGAGCCAACCGGGTCTTCGGGGCAGACAAGATGACCATCATCAGCCAGTCTTACCATGTGAAGCGCGCGGTGACAACAGCCCGACACCTGGGCCTGGATGCCGAGGGCTACAAGGCTCCGCTGGTTCCGCTCAAGCGCTCTGCCTGGCTGCGCCAGTTCCTGCGCGAGCGCGCCGCCCGCGTTGCCATGGTGTTCGACCTACTCATCGGCAACGAACCCCGCCACATGGGCGAAAGCATTGCCCTGCCCCTGTAATTCCTACACCACGCTATTCCATGTTCTCACTCATTTCCTGCTCAGCCCTGGCCGGTGTGGCCGAATGGGTATGCTGCCCCGGTGAACTGAATGCCCCGCTCTACCGCGCGCTGGCCGAATGCCCGGTCCTCCACCGCTGGAGCATGGCCGATGACCGCTCGGCCGCCTTCTTTGCGCTGGGCCGCGTGCAGGCCACAGGCCGCCCGGTCATCGTGGTGGCCGGCAGCGGTTCTTCCGCAGCTGCCATGACCCCGGCCATCATCAACGCCTACTACCACCGCCGCCCGCTGGTAGTCATCACCATGGACAGCGACACAAACTGCGGTGGCACAGGCGCACCCCAATGCGTGGAACAGGAAGCCCTGTTCGGCATGTATGCCCCCACGGTGGAACTGAAGCTCCCCTGCCCGGTGGCCGACCTGCCCGACCTGAGCGGAGAAATCCGCGAGGGATTCCCCCTGCACCTGCATGTGCGACTGGATGCCGCTGCTGAACCGCCCCACAATGATTTCTCCACCATCGGGGTGAATGAAGCCCCGCCCGCCCCCCGGTTCCGTGGTTCGCTGGCAGAAGTGGCGCAGATGCTGCGTTTCCGCTCCATGGAGGGTCTGGTGCTGCTCATCGGCGCCCTCGACCCGGATGAGCATGAACCTGTCCTCTGGCTCGCGCAGACGCTCCGTGTCCCCGTGCTGGCAGAGGCCAGCAGCGGCCTGCGCGAAGAACTGGCTCCCTTCCTGCTGCATGGGGGTGATGAACTGCTCCTCCAGAACCCGCCGCGCCATGTGCTGCGCGTGGGCGATGTCCCGACAGGCCCGTTCTGGAAAGCGCTCGAAAACCTGCCCCAGACGCAGGTGTATTCCCTCACCCGCACCGGGTTCTCCGGACTTGTCCGCAAAAGTAACGTAGTGGAGGGTGAACTGGAGCAGATGATGAAGGCTCTGGGCGATGTCCCGCATGTGGGTGATACTGAGCGGCTGCTGCCGCTGAGCCGACGAGCCTGCAACAAGATGGAGGAGTTGCTGCTGGGTTACCCGGAATCGGCCGAAGCCATGGTACGCGCGCTTTCGCTCAATATCAGCCTGGCCGATGTCATCTGCGTGGGGAGCGCCACCACCGCCCGGCTCTGGAACCGCTATGCCCAGTACCAGGCCAGTACTCCCTACCTGCGCGATTTGCACAGCACCGGGGCAGATGGCGTACTGAGCGCCTTCCTGGGTAATGCGGCCGATGCTTCCTTTGCCTGCTGCCTGGTGGGCGACCTGACGCTGCTGCGCGACATCAACGCCGCAGCCATCATTCCCCAGCTCAGCCCTGGTCTGCGTATCATCGCCGTCCTCAACAACGAAGGCGCGGCCGCTTCCTTGCACGATTCCGCCGGCAACCCGGAAATGGAACGCCTGCTGGTGCAGCCGCAGCCTTTCCGCATGGAGGAAATCGCCCGGCTCTGGGGCGCCGAGTACTACGCCATTCACTGCGATGCCGACCTGGAGGTTCTCGATTCCCTTACCTCCAATGGGCTGGTGCTGCTGGAACTCATCCCCGACGGTTCCATCACCTGCTGATTGGCAACAACTTGCACAGCATCCTTGCGCTTTAATCCCCCCGAAAAAAGCGAGTGCAATGGCGAATTCTATCAAAAACCCAACCGACAGGTCAAGCACGAATCGTGTAGGTGCCGCATTTTAGGCTTGACAAGTCATTAACTTATCCGTAACATGTCTCCGACATGAGAGTTGCCCTGACCATACTGACAGGCCTGATGATGGTGTTCACAGCGCAAGCCGAGCTGGTTGCTGCGCTGCGCCCCGCTATCAGGGAGGCCGCCGCCAAGCATGGTGTGGACCCCGTGATGATGGAGGCCATCATCCGGCACGAATCTGCCAATGCCACGTCAAGCGCTGCCCGCCGCAAGAATAATCTGGCGGGTATCATGGGCCGCAACGGCCAGCGCCGCTTCGAATCCAAGGAAGCCTGCGTAGAACACCTTGCCGAGCTGCTTGGCAAGTACCGCGCCAAAGGACGCGTGACCCTGGTGCAGATCAGCCGCGTCTACTGCGCCAGCCACCAGAAATGGGTGCGCGGCGTTTCGGCCTACATGAAGCACATCAACGACGGCAAGTGGGGGCAAATCTGAGAAATGCAGATTTCAGAACGCAGAATGCAGAACAGCTGATGCGCATGCTGCCTCCCGGCAGTATGAAGCAAGCAAAAAAAGCCTGAGATTGTCTCAGGCTTTTTTGCTTATTGCCCACTCTGCTGGACAACGAGGTGAACCGATGCACTCGCATTCAAAATGCGAATGCAAGCCTAATCGTTGTAATTTATGTAGTTTAAGTGCATTTCGTTGTCCTGCTGATTATCTGGTTTAACATCACAAGTCTCATCAGAATCGGCAAGTTATCTATACTTAACATCTTAGAGTTGTCAGTCGTATATCGCATTCTGACTTCTGAACTCTGCATTTCTCAATCTCTGTGGTACGGACTACCGGCCAGCAGGGTGTGGACACGGTAAATCTGCTCCAGCAGCACCACGAGGGCCAGCTCGTGCTGCATGGTGTGTCTGCCCAGGCAGAGTACATGGTCACAGGCATCACGCAGCGCCTGGGTGTGACCATCTGCCGCACCGATGAGGAAAGCCACATGCTTGACCGACTGCAACTGCCAGCGGCGCACGCGGCTTTCAAACTCTCGCGTTGTCCAGTTCTCTCCACGCTCGTCCATGGCGATGCGGATGCAGCCCTCACTGGCCTCCAGCAGGCGGGCAGAGACAGATTCCGAATCACCGGCCTTCACATAGCGCAATTCAACCCGCCCAAGCGGACGCAGGCGTTCCTCAAAGAATTTAACGCCATCGCGCGCGTAGGCAATGGAGGGTCTGGCAGCAGCAATAATGCGAAAATCCATAGCGCGATAACGGTACATCAGTTGCAGCTGTACGTCAACCCTTTTACTTGACAGAAAGGGCTATTCTGCTACAATACCCGCGATATGCTAATTGCTATTCCCTGCGGGTATTTCGTGGCCATCCTACTGCTCATAAGCGGGGTGTACAGCGGTGTTGATTTTCTGCAGAACCGCCCGGATTCCAGCATCGGCCCCGATGTACTGCAAGGGCTTATTGTCAGCGCCTGGCCGGTGATTGTCGCCAGCGTCATCCTCCTGCTAATCCAAGTCAACCGGCAGCTCGAAAAACTGCGTCTGGTAGCCAGCTACACCCCTTCGCCGCAGCCGCTTGCCACGCCCGGTAAGAAAGCGAAGAAATTCCGCCCCGCGAAGGAAGAAGCACAGCCACCCGCCGCCCCCGCCCAACCGGCAGCAACAGGCCCGAATCTGGCAGAGCTGGCACGCAGCACCGCGCCTGCTTCCCCAGCTTCCCCGAATACGCCCACCGGTGTCGTACCCCTTTATCCCAATTCCCCGATTCCGGGAGGCGGGCGCGTTCCCCAGGCAAGCCCTGCGCCGCTGCCAGCGGCAGCCCCGGAGCCCCAGCCCGGCACCGGCAAACGAGCCCCACGCAAAGACGAAGCCCGGAATCTGAGTTTCTTCAAAGTTGACTGAGCCTTCCCCATGAATCCGGCACAACAGGCACGCGCCCGGCTGGCGGGCATGATTCAGCAGTACTGCGGCAGCGACATCGGGCCGGAGCAACTGCAGGCCGTCAGCGCCGGAGCAAGCGGCCGCATCATCATGCGGGCGGCCGGGGTGCTGGGCATCTACTGGACGGATGCGCGGGCCGACAACCATTCCTTTCTGCCGGCAGCGCACGGGCTTGCCCGCGCGGGTCTTCGAGTCCCTGCCATTCTGGCCGAAACAAGCCTGCCCGGCAACTGCGGCGCCTGCCTGGTGCAGGATTTGGGCGAAACTGACATTCTGAGCCTGAAAAACGCCCCCTGGAGCGAGCGGCGCGCCGCCTACGGACAAGCGTTCCAAAGCCTCCTGCCCTTGTACCAGTTAAAGCCGGACTGGCCGCTGCAAGCACCCTTTGATGCGGCTCTTTACCGCTGGGAACAGGCGTATTTTGCCGAGCATCTGCTGGGGCGGCACCTGGACAAACCGGCAGAGGCCTTTCTCGCTCAGCCGGAACTGCAGGCCATGGCCGACTGGCTGGCCGGGCTTCCGCGCGTCCCCGTACACCGGGACTGCCAGAGCCAGAATATCATGCTGCACCAGGGGCAGGCCTGGCTCATTGATTTCCAGGGCATGCGCTACGGCCGGGCGGAATACGATCTGGCATCCCTGATTTACGACCCGTACATGGCCTTGAGCGAGGCCGAGCGCGGCGAACTCCTCCAGCTCTGGGTGAGCATGAGCGGCCAGCCACTCGATGCCGGCATCTTTGCCGCCTGTGCCATGCAGCGCCTCATGCAGGCGCTGGGTGCGTTCGCCAATATCGGCTACAACCAGCAGCGCGACTGGTATCTCAACCTCATTCCCACCGGGTTGGCTGCGCTGCAGCATGCCGCCGCCCACACCCCTGATGATTCACCCGCAGCCCCCGTTGCCACATGCCTCCTGCAACTACTAAACATGTAAGCTTTCTGGCCGTTCTGTTCTGGCTGCTCGTCCTGACCGGGGCATGGTTCGCCCTGGAGGGGAATCTGCGCCGCTGCGACCAATGGATGTTCAACCGCCTGGGGCATGCGATCTGCCCCTGGGCCGAGTCTGACTACCCCCAGTTGCTCACCCCCGCCGAACCCATTGCCATGGAACCAGTCGTGAGCCAGACCCGGCTGCGGGAATGCCCCACCGTGGGCATGGTGGAGTTGAATGCAGAAGCCTGCGCTGCTGCCTTTGCCGCGCTGCCGCTCGCCCCGCAGGATTTTGCCGTGCTGCTCAATAAAATCAAGCTGGCCGGAGGAACAACCGTCGGGCTTTCCTCGCCGCTCATCTGGCAGGGTGAGCAAGGCATGATGGTGCGCGAAATGCTCTGCCGGGTGCTGGCCGGATTCCCGCATTCGGCCGTAGGGCTGCGCGGGCGCACCGCCGCCCAGCCGGATTTCACCCCGGCCATGCTCCGCAACGCCTCCATTCCCCCGGAAAACATCGAGGGCGACCCTACCGGGCTGCCCATTGCCAACCGTCCGCTGCCCAATGGGCTGACAGACACCCCCGATGCGCTGGATGTGGTCTGGGCGCCCGACTGGCTGGAAGGCGAGCCGCATACCCAGAATCCTTCGGCGGTGGACAGCATCTCCTTTCCCCTGCTCATGCGCTGGAACGGCGAGACCATTCCCACCCTCCCGTTCCGCCTGGCGCTGGCGCGGCTGGGGCTGGACGGCAAAGATGTGAAGGTGAAACTGGGGCAGGAGATTTCCTACGGCGGTTTCACCCTGCCGATTGATGCGAACAGCCGCACCCGCCTGACAGAGGCCAGAGTCTGCACCATCCCCCTGGCCGATATCGTGAGCGGCAGCCCGCTGACTGATAAGCTGGGTAAGCGCCCCTGCATCATGCTGGAGCAGCCCGCCGACAAGCAGAACACACCGCTGCGCCTCGAACGCCTGGCCCGCACGCTCTCACAGCTGGCCGGCACGGAAAAAATCATCACCCACACCAGCGAGCGACCCCGCGGCGGGCAGGTACTGCGCCAGTTGCCGCTGCTGCAAAGCTGGCAGAGCCGCACCACAGCCTGCGTATGCCTGCTGTTTTTCCTCTGGCTCATGCCCTTTGTGCCGGGTCTGCTGCGCTGGCTGGTGCTGCTGTCCATGCCCTGCGCCACCCTGTGGGCAGCTGCCGAACAGGTTCAGCAGCAGCATTGGTTTGCCGCAGCGCCCCTGCTGGCATGGTGGCTGGTGCTGGCCTTTGTTTTCCTGCTGCACCGCACCTACGATAAAGGGCTTTTCGGCAAACGCCGCAAGTAAGTTACACCATGCACTACCTCGAAATCACACTCATAGCGCTGGCTCTGGCGGTCGACGCCACGGTATACGCTTTTTCCTACGGGCTGGTACTGCGACAGGGACGCGGCTGGGCAGCCTTCTGGCTGGCGCTCAGTGTGGGGGCGTTCCAGGCAGGCATGCCGCTGCTGGGCTACTGGGGCGGCGAAGCCTTGCGCAGCGTGGTCAACCTCTGGGCACCATGGATTGTGCTGGGTGTTTTTGCCGTGTTGGGCGGCAGCATCATTTACAAAGCCTGGAGCGGCGGCGAAGATGAGGATGAATCCGTTTCCTCCACCGCGCTGGGTACCGGAGGTCTGGTTCTGGTGGGCATTGCCACCAGCATGGATGCGCTCGCGGTGGGCGCCTGCATGGCGCTGGGTAATCTGGGAGGCCCCCAGCTGCAACTGGGGGTGGCAGTCAGCATCATCGGCGGCATCACCTTTGCCTGCGCCTTGCTCGCCTTCCACAGCGCCCGCCTGCTGCACCACCTGCCCACCCGCTGGCTGGAAACAGCTGCGGGGGCGTTACTGATTTCGCTGGGGCTGCACCAGATACTGTGAATCAAAGCCCCGCCTGCGCCAGAATGGCCTGTATCTGCTCCTTAGGGAGGGCGGGCCAATGCTTGTTCGCCGCCGGACTGGCCGGACTGGGGTGCAGCATCGTTCCCAGAGTAAACTTCTGCTCCGGCAAGGCCTTGGCAGCCAGTTCCAGCTGCTTGAGAGCATAGCCACCCACGCCAATCAGCACGCGGGGCTGCAGAATCTCAATCAAGCGCACCAGATGGCGCTGGCAGGCAGCATCCAGCGCCTCCACCTGACTCTTGGGCAGCTGCGTGGGGGTGATATTCGCCCCGGTCTCCCCCATCCAGATCAGCGGGCAGTAATTGGCCACATAGGCATGCTTGAAAAATTCCTCTGCTGTGCCATACATGTCCTCAAACAGCCCCCAGAGCCGCCGCCCGCTCACCTCGGAACGAGGGCAGGAAAAGCCCTGCACCGGGCGCTTCGGGTGCGTCTTTTCCGGCTGGCCCACCGAAGCCATAATCCCCATCCACAGCGTAACCGCCGCAATCTCGCCAAAAGGAACGCCGGTCTGCGCCATACCGAAAGGCCCCGGATTCATGCCGAGATAGAGGACATCTTTCTGCCCTGCTCCGAACTTGCGGATATAGGCCTCATGCCCCTCCCAAGCATAATCAAGCGGATTATATGTATAAGCCACCGGTGCGGCAAACTCCAGGGCGCTGACCTCCCGGCTCAATTCACGGGCAGCGGTAATGAGCTGTTCTCTCTGCATGTACCCAACATAACACAAAAACAGGCAGATGCACAATGCAAAATGACAACACAGCGGAATTTACCAGCCACAAAGCCCTGCCAACCTCCCACCGCACCCTGCCCCCTCCCCTTAACCATTAATCCCTAATCACTAATCATCAATCATCATATTTTTTCCTTGTCATCCGTGTCTGTATGCAAGTTCCAGCTTGAAAAACGGCTGGGGCTTCGGTAGAATGCCCGGCGTGAAAGTCATTGCCATAGCGAACCAGAAAGGCGGCGTGGGTAAAACCACCACAGCTGTCAACCTGTCTGCCGCCCTGGCAGCCCGCGGCAAACGCGTGCTGCTCATCGACATGGACTCGCAGGCTAATGCCAGCACCATGCTGGGAGTGGAAGTCGAAAGCGAAGCGAGCCTGTACCCCGCCCTCATCGGCGATGCGCTGCTGGAAGACCTGGTGCGCCCGGCACGCCGCCGCAACCTCTCCATCATCCCCGCCCACGTGGACTTGTCCGGTGTGGAAGTGGAGCTGACCCAGAATGACTCCCACCTGACCTGCATGTACGATGCCATGGCCGGGCTGCGCCAGAAAGACTATTTCGATTATGTCTTCCTGGATACCCCGCCCTCGCTCGGCGTGCTGATGACCTCGGCTCTGTGCGCCTGCGATGAAGTCATCACCCCCATGCAATGTGAATTCCTGAGTCTGGAAGGTCTTTCCAAAATCCTCTTCATCATGGAGCAGATTCGTGAGAACGGCGTCAACTCCCGCCTGAAGCACGAAGGCATCATCATGACCATGTACAATAACACCAAACTGGCTAACGAGGTCATTCGCCAGGTGCAGCAGGAACTGCCGGATAAATTGTACCGCAACTACATTCCCCGCGCCGTGCGTGTGGCCGAAGCCCCCAGCTTCGGACGCACCATCATGGAACATGACCGTTTCGGCACAGCCTCCATGGCCTACCAGGCTGTAGCACGCGAGTTCATCGCCCGCCACCGCTGATTCCACCCACGCTGATGCTCAGCTGGCTCTTTCCCAGCACCTGCGAGCTTTGTGGCGAAGCAGCCCCGGCCACACTCTGCCCGGATTGCCTGCAACAACTGCCCCGCATTCCCGCCCCCATCTGCCTGCATTGCGGCGCTCCCACCGCCGGGCAGCAGACCGACCCCGACCGATGCGAAGAATGTGCCGGACATGCGCGCCCTTTCAGCTTTGCCCGGCAAATGCTGCGGCAAACAGATGAAGTGATGCAGCTCATCTACGCCTTCAAGTACCACGGTGCCCTGCACCTGGCACGGCCGCTGGCCGGGCTGCTCCATGAATTATGGGAACGCACGCCCCAGCTCTGCCGCCACCAGGACTGGGTACTGGTGCCGGTTCCCGTGACCCGCAGCAAACTCTACACCCGCGGCTACAACCAGGCCGGCGAACTGGCCAGGGAACTGGCGCGCCTCCGCAGGCTGCGCTGCCTGAACCTGCTGGAACGCCGTGATACCGGCATCACCAGCCAGACACGCCTCACCGCCAGCGCGCGGCGGCTCAATGCCATGCGGGCATACCGGATTAAACACCCCGGCCTGTTCTCCCGCCGCAGGCAGTATCCCGCCCGCCTGGTGCTGGTGGACGATGTCTTTACCACCGGGGCGACCGCCCGCGCCTGCGCCACCCAGTTGCGAAAACTGCCCGGTGTCCGGGAAGTGGCTGTGCTCTCCCTCGTGCGAATCGGGGCTTAAAAAAAGCCCCGGCGCCTGGCGCAGGGGCTTCTGAAAGGAAATTGCCGGGGGCGGCATCAGTTCAGACGGAACGTGATGCGGGCCTTGCTCATATCGTAGGGAGACACCTCGATACGCACGCGGTCACCCACCACCAGACGGATGAAGCGCTTACGCATCTTGCCGGAAATATGAGCCAGGAACTCATGGCCATTGGCCACCTTCACGCGGAACATCGTGCCGGCGAGCACAGCGGACACCACGCCTTCAAGCTCAATCTCACCCTCACCGTCATCATCAACCTTCTTGGGCTTGGGAGCGGGAGCGGAGGGGCGGGCGTTGCCAGCGGGACGCGGGCCATTCGGACGCTGCTGCGGCTTGCCGCCGCGATTATTAGGGGGATTTGCCATTATGTCGTTCTTAATTGGTTAATTTACGCGGGGCCTGTTGCGCTCGCGCGCGGACAGTTTAATGCTGAAAAGCCTGCAAGGCAAGCACTTTTTCGCGCAAAAAGAAAAAAAGTTCCAGCAAGTCACAAAATGCGGTTGACATTAAAATTATGCTGTGCTACCCTCTGTGAGCTGACCTGTTTATGGGTCATCATGTGGCGAAAGCCAAAACTGGAATACGACATCAAGAAATATGAAAACCTTCTCTGCCAAGCCTCAGGATATTGAGCGTAAGTGGTATGTGATCGACGCCGCCGACAAGGTACTCGGTCAGGTTGCAGTTGAAGCAGCTAACCTGCTTCGCGGTAAGAACAAGACCATCTTCACCCCCCACGTGGACTGCGGTGACTATGTCATCATTGTGAACGCCGACAAGGTAGTGCTCACCGGTAACAAGGAGCGCGCCAAGATTTACACCCGTTACACCGGCTATGTGGGCAACCAGGTGGTGACCACCCCCTCCAAGCTGCGTAAGACTCACCCCGAGATGATTGTGGAACTCGCCGTCAAGGGCATGATTCCCCACACCCGCCAGGGCCGCGCCCAGGGTGGCCGTCTCAAGGTTTATGTCGGTGCTGAGCATCCTCACACCGCCCAGACTCCGGAAGCTGTAACCATCGCCTAATCTTATTCTGACTATGTCTACTACTCCCTACAACGCCACTGGCCGTCGCAAGGAAGCCATCGCCCACGCCTGGCTCACCCCCGCCGAGGAAGGCAAGTCCGGCAAGATCACCATCAACCGCCGTTCCTTCGAGGAATACCTCCCCACGGATGCCCTCCAGAACGCCGTGCTGCAGCCCTTCTACGCCACCAACACCATGAAGAAGTTCGACGTCCGCGTCGTCTGCCGCGGTGGTGGTGTCCACGGCCAGACGGGTGCTATCTCCCTGGCTATCGCCCGCTCCCTTGTCATGATTGACGAGGAGTACCGCTCTGCCCTCCGCGAGCAGGGTCTGCTTACCCGCGACTCCCGCATGAAGGAACGCAAGAAGGCTGGTCGTCCCGGCGCCCGCAAGCGTTTCCAGTTCAGCAAGCGCTAAGAGCTACGATACCAAGTTTTGGTTTTCCCAAAAGTGCTTTTCCCCAACGGGAAAAGCACTTTTTTATGCCCGCCGCCGGCAGATTTCCGAACGACGACACAGCACCGCCACCACAGGCACATTCTGGCACAGACCAAAAGGAGCTTCCCCCCCGCTTCAGCGGGTAAGCAGATTGCGCTGCCAGGACATGAGCGCGCCCAGCCCCTTATCCTCATGGGTAGCAATGGCCTCAATCTGGCTGCGCGTCGCAATGAGCGAGGGTTCCAGAGCCAGTTCCTCTGCCACCGCATTGCGCACGGAAACCCAGCGCTCAACACGCGCATCAAAATGGGCATCCGATTCATGATGCACCCGCTTGAGCAGCTGCGGGTACTCGTCCTCATCCATCAGGTGGAACTGCTCAACCGCCTTGCGGAAGCGGGCCGCGCGGTGGGTATGCATGTTGCGGTTGGGGAATACCGGGCGGAATTCCTGCAGAGCAGAACTCCAGCGCAGCAATTCATCATTGCCGCAGACCATGAAGGCCGGGCGGTCCACCGCTGCTGCCTCTGCATCGCGCCAATGCCAGAGGGCTCGCAATGCTGCCAGGCCACGGCGGGCCAGCTTACCGCTGCCCTTGATGCGCCAGGGTTCCTGCCCGGTGCTGGCAAAGCGGCTGCGGCCATGTTCCAGATTGCAGGCGCAGCTCTCCAGGAACCAGTCATAGCGCCCCAGCTGGCGGAGTTCCGCCACGAGCTTATCGGCCATGCCGAGCATGTATTTCACATCGCCCTGGGCATATTCCTTCATGTCGTCCGGCATGGGGCGCAGCCCCCAGTTGGCGCGCTGATTCTTCTTGCTCAGCACAACACCATAGTAGTGTTCCACCAGAGCCGCAAGGCCGAACTGCTGGAAGCCCAGCAGGCGGGCGGCTATCTGGGTATCGAGAATCATGTGAGGCAGCACACCGTAGGCATTCTGCAGCAGGCTCATATCATAATCAGCACCGTGCATCCACACATCGGCCTCCTGCAACCAGAGCGTAAAGAGCTTCATGTCCTCAATCGCCAGCGGGTCGATGATGAGGACGCCATCGGCATCGGCATACTGAATCAGACACAGTTTTTCGCGGTGGCGATGCAGGCTGTCCGCCTCTAAATCAAGCACCGTCCGCCCCTGCGGCTGGGCTGCCGCACGGATTTTCCATTGGAACAATGCTTCTGAGTCGGTAATCATGAACGCGCGTCATGCTACCACATAGGGCTCTGCATTGCAAGCCGATAATGAAGCAGAACCGCCCGACGCGAGGGCTGAAAATCGCCTAGCGCCCGCCGCATCAGGATTCCGGGGGAAGACAAGCCCGCCATATTTTTTGCGTCTCCCGCGCGGCAACCGTCTCCCGGATGCACGATTGCGCTTGCCCGGAACGCAAACCAGGAGTATAATGCGCGCGTTATGAAACAGTATGCCACCCAGCTTCTGCGTTACCCCGACATGGGGATTTCCCTGGATCTTTCCAAACTGCCTCTCACCCCGGAATACCTGGCGGAGATGCAGCCGCTCATCGACCGCGCCTACGCCGATATCGCCGCACTGGAAAGCGGCGTAATTGCCAACCCGGATGAAAACCGCATGGTGGGCCACTACTGGCTGCGTAACAGCGCCATTGCCCCCACCGCCGAACTGCGCGCCAAGATTGACGAACCGCTGACCGATTTGAAGGCTTTTGCCGCCGATGTGCTGAGCGGCAAGATTCTGGCTCCGAACGGCAAGAAGTTCACCACCTGCCTGGTCATCGGCATCGGTGGTTCGGCGCTCGGCCCGGAACTGGTGGCCGATGCCCTGCCGGCAGATGGCCTCGCCATGGCTTTCCTCGATAACACGGACCCCGACGGCATGTACAAGGTACTGGACACCCTGCCGCTTTCCGAAACGCTTGCCGTGGTCATCTCCAAGAGCGGCGGCACGCCCGAAACCCGCAACGGCATGGTCTGCGCCCAGCAGTACTTCACCGACAAGGGGCTCAACTTCGCCAAGCAGGCGGTGGCCGTCACCGGCGTGGATTCCACCCTGGACAAAGTTGCCGTGGCAGAAGGCTGGGTGAAGCGCTTCCCCATGGAAGACTGGGTAGGCGGCCGTACCTCCGAAACCTCCGTGGTGGGTCTGGTTCCTGCTGCTCTGCAGGGCGTGGACATCGACAGCCTGCTGGCCGGTGCTGCCGCCATGGATGCGAAGACCCGTGTGGCCGATACCGCCTCCAACATGGCCATGAAGCTCGCTCTCGCCTGGTATGAAGCCGGTGAAGGCAAGGGCAAGAAGGACATGGTGGTGCTTCCCTACAAGGACAGCCTCGTCCTCTTCTCCAAGTACCTGCAGCAGCTCATCATGGAATCGCTGGGCAAGGAACTCGACCTGGACGGCAACACCGTCAACCAGGGTATCTCCGTATACGGCAACAAGGGTTCGACCGACCAGCACGCCTATGTGCAGCAGCTGCGCGACGGCATCAACAACTTCTTCGTCACTTTCATCGAGGTGCGCCAGTCGCCCACCGACACCGTGAAGGTGGAGGATAACTTCACCGCAGGGGACTACCTGCAGGGCTTCCTGCGCGGCACCCGCAAGGCTCTTTCCGAGAGCGGCCGCAAGAACATCACCATCTCCATTCCCGTGGTGAATGCCTACACGCTGGGTATGCTCATTGCCCTCTTTGAGCGCACCGTCAGCTTCTATGCCAGCCTCATCCACATCAACGCCTACCACCAGCCCGGCGTGCAGGCTGGCAAGCTGGCAGCCAATGTGTTCCTGAAGCTGCTGGCCGCCGCCGAAGGAGCCCTCAGCTCCACGCCTGCCACCGCCGGCGAGATTGCAGCCAAGCTCGGCACCGATGAGGAAGACACCTACCACGCGCTGGTTCACATTGCCGAAAGCGGCAAGGCCAGCTGGACTATGGGTGACTGCCCCTGCTGCGATACCTTTGCCCTGTAAGGCGCAGCATCCCGCCGCTTTTTCCTGCACCCACACAGGAAACAAAAAAAAGCTCTGAGAGAAATCTCAGAGCTTTTTTGTGTGCCGTCCGGCACCGTATCAGGCATTGAAATAGCGCTTCAGCAGGCCATCGAATCCCTTGCCGTGGCGGGCTTCGTCCTTGCACATCTCATGCACGGTGTCATGAATGGCATCGTAGCCCAGCTCCTTGGCGCGCTTGGCGATGGCCAGCTTGCTGTTGCAGGCACCGAACTCGGCATCGGCGCGCATAGCCACATTCTTCTTCGTGCTGTCGGTCAGCACCTCGCCCAGCAGCTCGGCAAACTTGGCCGCATGCTCGGCTTCCTCAAACGCATAGCGGCGGAAAGCCTCTGCCACCTCCGGGTAGCCCTCGCGTTCGGCCTGGCGACTCATGGCCAGGTACATGCCCACCTCGCAGCATTCGCCGGTAAAATGATCGCGCAGACCCTGCACCACCACTTCATCAAGCCCCTTGGCCACACCGATGCGGTGTTCATCGGCATAAACCTTTTCGGCACTCTCATCCAGCTCCACGAAGGTATCCACCCCGCAGACAGGGCATACTTCGGGCATCGTGTCGCTCTCAATGACTTCACCACAGATTGTGCATTGGTATTTCTTCATGGTCGTGTTTTCTTGTGTTGTTGTGTCGTGTATGGATTACCCGTCAGCCGGGAACGGCGCCACTATAACACTACCATTTTAGTATGTCAATAAAAATTTAGAACATTTCTAATTTTTTCTTCTTTTCCCGTCCGGACAAATGCTACGGAAAAGTGAAATACAACCCGCCCCTGTAAGTGCTTGATAATCTATATATGGGATATTTTCCCACTTGACGGTACAAGAAATTGTGCTAATCTGGGTGCATGCGATGCATACAGTGCGGATACATGGATGACAAGGTAATCGACTCACGCATGTCGAAAGACGGGACCTGCATACGCCGCCGGCGCGAATGCCTGCGCTGCGGCTACCGCTACACTACCTACGAGCAGATTGAACGCACCGAACTGCGAGTCGTGAAGCGGGACAACCTCCACGAAGCGCTGAACCGCGAAAAGATTCTGCGCGGCATGGTGAAGGCCTGCGAGAAACGCCCGGTGAGCATGGATCAGCTCGACATTGCCGTGGATGAAATCGTGGCCGACCTGCACCGCGACCACCAGCGAGAAGTGCCCTCCTCCGTCATCGGCATGAAGGTGATTGAAAAGCTGCAGACCATTGATCCGGTGGCCTACATCCGCTATGTCTCCGTGTACCGCCAGTTCCGCACGGTTGATGAATTCATCGAACTGGTGCGCCGCATGGAAATCAAGACCGTGCAGGATCCGCTGCAGCGCAAGCTCGATCTCGAATAAATCCCCCACACACACTTTCCATGATAGCCTTCAAGAACAAGCGTCCCCTGCTGCAGACCGGGCATTGCGTCATCTCCGACTACGATGCCGCCTGGCTGGAGGATGTATTGCAACAGGCCGCCGACTCCGCCGGGGTCAGCCTGCCTTTCCGCGGCGAAATCGCCAGGGCTATCCTCATCTACCTGGAAGAGAAATGCCCGCTGCACGCCGTGCCGCTCGACTACCTTTTCCAGCGTATCGCCCGCATGCTGCGCCAGGCCGGGCTGCCGCTCATTGCCGACCACCTGCGCCTGCAGACCCCGCCCGTGGTCGTCAACCTGCACGAGCTGGCCGAAAAAAGCCCCCTTCCCCTCTTCTTCTACAACGAACTGGAACAACACCTGGCACAACTGCGACGCCTGGGGCTCACCACCTACGAATTTGCCGGAATTGAGTCATGCAGCAAGCTGCTGGGCGACCGCCAGCGCGCCTGTCCCACCCAGCGCCGCATACTCGATGAACTCAACGCCTTCCTGGGCTCCCAGCAGCAACTTGCCAGCTAAGCGGGCTGCCCGCGGCAGGCACCCCCGCATCAGGCACAATTCAACTTTTTCTCTGCCTCATCAATCAGGCGCGCCACGCGCTGGGCATCAGGCACGTTGAGAAAGCCTTTGTCCTCCGAAACGCGGCGGCCATAGGTAAATTCCATGATAAGATCCCCCCTGCCACCGGGGCGGTGTACCCGCGAGGTGATGATGCCGGGCTCCAGCGGCCAGGCGTGGCGCTGCACTCCGCGCCACCAGTTGGCCCGGTACACGAGCAGGCGGCGGTCGGTGAGCAGATAGAGAGAACGGCGCAGGCGGCGCTGCTGCATGAGGGGGAACAACAGCAGCAGAGGGCAGAGCAACGAAAGCAGGAACAAGGGCAGCGTGGCGCTGTTCACCACCGGCAGCTGCGGGCGGCCATGCCACAGCAGCGTTTCCCCCGGCAGCAGCTCTGCCTGCAGGCGCGATTGTTCAGCGGGATTCATAAGGCAAAAAGCCACCCCCGCAGGGGAAATCCACGGGGGTGGCAGCAAAACAGGAAGCACTCAATGAATGCGCTTCAGAAGCCAGGGCAGCAGCTCGCTGATGGCCACACGCTCCTGCTCCATGGAATCACGGTGGCGGATAGTCACCGTGTCCTTGAGGGCGGGATCACCTTCCTCGCCCAGGGTCTCGAAGTCCACCGTGATGCAGAAGGGAGTACCCACTTCGTCCTGACGGCGGTAACGGCGACCCACAGCACCGGCCTCATCGTAGAACACATTCATGAACGGACGCAGCTCAGCCTCGATTTCGCGGGCGATGCGCACCTGCTCGGCGTTCTTCTTGAGCAGCGGGAAGATAGCGGCCTTGATGGGGGCCATACGGGGGTGGAAGTGCATGACGGTGCGGATGTCGCTCTTGCCGTCCTTGCCCAGTTCCTCTTCGTCGAAAGCTTCGCAGATAACGGCCAGCACGGAGCGGTCGCAACCGGCAGAGGGTTCCACCACATGGGGGATGAAGCGCTCGCGGGTAGCCTCGTCGAAGTACTCCATGGGCTTGCCGGAGCCTTCCTGGTGGCGGCCCAGGTCGTAATCCGTACGGTAGGCAATACCCATCAGCTCCTGCACACCGAAGGGGAACTCATACTCCAGGTCGTAGGTCTTCTTGGAGTAGAACGCGCGCTCCTCATCCGGCACATCGAGGATGTGAATCTTATCGCGGGCAATACCAATGTTCTCGTAGAACTGGAGGCTCTTCTCCAGCCATTCGTCCGTCAGGCGGAAACCATCCTCAGCGTGGCAGAAGTATTCCACCTCCATCTGCTCGAACTCGCGGGAGCGGAAGGTGAAGTTGCGCGGGTTGATTTCGTTGCGGAAAGACTTGCCAATCTGGGCAATACCGAAAGGAATCTTGTTGCGGGAAGAATCCAGAATGTTCTTATACTGGCAGAAGATGCTCTGGGCGGTCTCCGGACGCAGCCAGCCGGTGCTGGCGGGGTCATTCTCATCGGAGGTAGCACCAATGGTGGTCTTGAACATCAGGTTGAAGGAGCGGGCCTCCGTCACCAGCGAACCATTGGCCGGGTTGTAGCGCACAGAATCCGTCACCTCCTCCGTGCTTTCCTCGATGAGTTCCAGGTCAGCGGGTTGAGTACCCTTGCCGGCAATCTGGCTGTAGTACTGGAGAGCCCCCTTGCGGGCAAGTTTGAGGCTCTTGTCATCCGTACCCTCCACCAGCATGGAGAATTCCTTCTTCGTACTCCAGGAACCATCCTTGCGGGCCGCGCCCTTCCACCAGTAAGCCACACCACTCTGGGCAGGAATCTGGTCGGCACGCAGGCGTTCCTTGGTCAGCAGGCAGTCGCAGAGTGGGTCACAGAAGCCACCCACGTGACCGGAAGCCACCAGCACAGAATTGTGCGTAAGAATAGAACCATCCATACCCACAATGTCGGGGCGTTCCTGCACGTGGACACGCCACCAGTAATCCTTCAGATTGCGCTTGAGTTCAACACCCAGGGGACCGTAGTCCCAGCAACCGTTCAAGCCGCCATAAATCTCTGCGGCCTGAAAAATGAACCCTCTGCGCTTGCAAAGGCTGACAATTTTCTCCATGCGGACGGGATCAGTCTGTGTACGGTCTGCCATAACGCGGGTTATTCTACTATAAAACAAGTGATTTGCAAGCAAAATCACTTGTTTTCATTGAGCCGCAGCGCGGCTCAATTTCGACCGCAAAGCGGATTTCATTACTCGCAAGAGTAATTTCGATTGCCGCAGGCAAATTTCGATGCGGTTCGCAGAACCGCAATTCCATTATTTTCCCGAAGATTGGAGACAAGTATTCACAGAGGCAATCAACATACGCCTTATTGAACCAGCTTCATTTCGCAATGCTGCTGCAATATCAGCCAGTTCAGGACATGTTTCTGCTAAAAGAGTAAGCCAGTATTCGCATTCATGGCATTCCTTCAACGCAATGCGCAACTTATGTACAAAATCATCTGAACTTTCAGCATAACGAGCCTCATGCAAATTAGCCCCGATGCTCGTACCTGCCCTTGCTAACTGGTTTTTAAGAAATGAGCGACGCTCAATTTGGTCATACAGGTGTATTAATTTGACAGAAAGAGCAATAGCAGCCTCTCGAAGTTTATCTTTACCCATGGCCATAGTTATAATGCATTGCGCTTCGGGTTAAAAGTATTTTATTGCGTTTCTGCGAAACGCATCGAAATTTGCCTGCGGCAATCGAAATTGATCCTGCCGGAGCATCGAAATCCGCTTCGCGGTCGAAATTGAGCCGCAGCGCGGCTCAATGTTCACAGAATGTATTCACTGATGGTGCGGCAGAGTTCGCGGACATCGCAACCGCCACGCAGCTCAAAGCGCACATGCCCCAGGGAACTGAAGAACAAATCCAGCTCGCAATCCAGGTCAAACGTACCGGCCGTTTCCACGGAATAGGCCTGCACCTTGCTGTAGGGAAGCGAGGTATAATCCACCTTCTTGCCAGTAATGCCCTGCACATTCATGGCAATAACACGTTTGTTGGTAAAGACCACAGCATCGCGTATCGCCTTATAGGCGGCCACAATGCACTCATCATCCAGCAACAGGGGGGCAACCCGCCCCATCACCGATTCTGCCTCCACCGGGGACAGCTTGAACACTTTTCCATTTTCAAAATCCATCATATTTCTCCAGGCATCAGTTGTTGGAATTAAGGAGCGAAACGACCGTATCAGGAGCCTTGCCCGACGGAATCGCCCAGATAAGCTCATGCGTACCCGCCTCCAGACGGTAGAGTACCAGCGCATTGAAATCAGCCCCCTTGCCGCCCCCGGCATACACCAGCGAAGTCCCCTGACGCCCCTGGGTCACCAACTGGGTGCCCTCATAATTCTTCAGGGAAATCAGCACGGCATACACCCCGCGTTCCTGCACCTGCAGAACCAGATGGGTCGCAAGGAATCCCTCGGTATTGGATTTATGCCAGCGCAGCGGATACTTCTGCGGCGAGCGCTGGGCATGGCGAAGCCCCGGCGCAGCCGGGCGATACTGGCGGCGCAGCGCACGTTCCTGCCAGGCCTTGCGGACCACTCCGATGCTCACCAGCAGAAGCACGAGCAGCCCGGCACTCAGCCAGCTGTAGATTGCCAGCGCCGAAGCCGCCTCGCTTCCCCAGAACAAAATACCCACCAGAGCCGCACAGAAAGCCAGCGTAATACCCAGCCCCGCCTTGAACCCGAACACCATGCCGGGGAAAAGGATAAAGAGAATCAGATAACGCAGAAAAAACTTCAGATTCAGCGGCGTACTCTGCAACAAATCCCGCCGCAGCACCTGTTCGCTCAAGCGATGAAGCTGCTCCTGAGTCGTATGGGCATCAATCTTCACGAGCAGCATCGTATCATATTTCCCCCTGCCCCGCAAGCGGGAATCAGCGCAAGCTCACCACAAGGCAGCTATCCGTACAGCTCTGCACCCGGAAAGACAAGGCATGCCGGCCGGCACTCAGGCGATAAGCCGCCCGGCAGGACTGTACCAGCCCCGGCACATGCTCATACTCCACCATACAGGCCGTATCTTCCAGCCCAAGCTCCACGCTGGCATCCTCCTGCTCCACCTTGAGGGCCAGCACATAAACAGCCTGCTCCGGCACCTCCACCACAAGCGGCACCTCGCGTTCCTCCCCCGCGCCGAACTCCAGCTTCAGCACGCCACCCGGCCGCAAATCAGGCGTACCCGGCAAATCCTCCTCTGGCAGCCACGAGCGGAACACGCGGTACTCCCAAAGCCCCACAACCGTGCGGAACAGCACCAGCAGAACCCAATCCACCACAGCCCAGATAAGCCAGAACCACATGAAGGCCTGAAAACTCTGCGGCTCACCCCACAACCACTTGTACGCCGCCACCGCTGCCAGCACCGCCGTACCCAGCACCCCCGGCAAAGCTCCCAGAATAGCCGCCGGCATGAACACAAAATACAACGCATACAGCGCCACGCGGGGAAGATTCAGAAAGGAAGACGCAAGGAGGCGCTGCCGCAAGTGCTTCTCCACAAGCAGGCGCAAATCATCCCGGGTAATGGCAGAATCAAGTTTCATCGTCACAGAAAAGGAAAAAAATCAGAAAGGCACCAACACTTGCTTGCGTTGGTGCCTTTCCTTCAGCGGAGCGGGGGGGATTCGAACCCCCGGTACTGTTTAACGCAGTACGTCCATTTAGCAAACGGGTGCTTTCAGCCTCTCAGCCACCGCTCCAAATGCTGTGTGCCGCCAACAATACCAGCAAGCAGCCACTTCGTCAACACCTTTTTTTGTCTTCCTTGCCACAATCTTCATTTTTATCTGCCCCTGCCGGCAGAAAGCCCCCCCCCCCGCGTCCATCACAATCCATCCTCCGGTACAGCATTCCGCGCGGAATGATGAACCGGGTGTCATTTTATCATGGAGAAGAAGCGGAAGACATGATAGACAGAAGACATGGCATCAAGCCTGTTTTCTCCAATGGATACTCATCCCGACTACACCAGATGGTTCGCCCGTGCCGGCGAAGCTGCCGCCCCCGTATCTGCCGCTGAGAGCATTCCCTTCAAGGCCGGAGACATCATAGCCTCCGGCAGCGGCAACCTAAGCCAGGAGCCGCCCACCGAAGCCGTGAGCGATAACATCGTCATCAACATCGATGTTCCCTGGGGCGAAGATGAACAAGGCGCCCCCGTCGCCATCCAGGCCAGCATCGAAGCCACCTTCAGCGTGGAAGACTGGGGCTATGTGGAAATCGACGGCGAGCGCATCATCAGCATGACGCGCGATGAAGAACCTCCCGGTCCGCTCAAAGGGCACTACACCTGGGCACCGCAGACCTCCTCACTCGTCGTCATGTCGGGTTCACACCAGCTCGTCTTCCACTACGAGAACATCCACATGGACGACCCGATGAAGAACAAACTGGTGTGCGAATACGCCTACCGCGTTGTGGCGCTTGAAGACGGCGGGCGCAAAGACAAGGAAGAATGCGGCTGCAGCGATACAGGCTGCACGCTGGAAGGCGGCAATCCGGCCACGCGCAGCGGCAGCACGGCAGCCGCGAGTTCCTCGGCAGGCAGCCATGTGAGCGCGCGGCTGACCGAAGACGGCCTCTACTGGTCGTGCAACACCGGTGTGCTGCGCGGTCTGGGCGCAAAGCTGGGCGGCAAGGTCGTGCTGGAAGCCGGGCAACTGGGCGCAGAGCTGGCCAGCCCTGCCGCACTGCAATACAACCACCCGGCCACCGCAGAGCTGCAACTGCCGGAAAGCGGGGTGACACCCGGCAGCCGGCTGGAAATCCGGCGGGGTAACCGCATCATTGCGCTGCGCTACTACAGCGACGGCAGCATCGCGCCCATCGGGGTTGACACCGGCGGCAGCGGCGTTGTCAGCCTTCTGCCCGGAGAGGAAGGAAACCCGGCCACGCTGCGCTGGCAGGAACACAGCGGCGAAGCATGGGAGTTCTCCCTTGGAGATGGCGCGCTTCTGCGCTACACCAGCGCAGAAGGCGTCATCATCGAAGACGTCAGCTCCCTGCTTGGCGTTCAGCGCAGCGGCGGCGTACTGCAGCAGATATGGAGCTGCTGGGATGGCCTGCTCAACATCGAAAATGTAACCAGCAGCGGCTACAGGCTGGCCCTCTACACCCCGGAGCAGGTAAATGGGCAGGATAACACCAGCGGACTGTTCACACTGGCAGAAGGAGCAGCCCCCTTCAAGCACTTTACCCTGGCCTGGGATGGCGAAGCGCTGAGCATCACCGAAAGCGCCCCGCAGCGGCAGGATATCGTGAACCGCTGGCAGCAGAGCGCAGAGGGCACCTGGATCCACACCACGGGCACCGGGAACGAAGCCATCTGCACCACGCGCACCCGCACCCCGCTGGAAGCCGCCAGCGCCACCACCCCCGCCGTCTGGCAGCAGATCACCACGGTGAGCCGTGGCGGCGAAACCGCCTCCTGCAGCTGCGACATCTACCAGGACACCCCGGTAGGGCAGCTGCTGCTGGCGCGCACAGAAGGCTACGGCAGCCCCGCCGCCCGGACCACCCAGTATGAATACGACGGGCGGGGCAATGAAGTACGCCGCCGCACCCCGGACGGCAGCGTGTGGGAAAACTACTACGATGCCGCCGGGCGCCTGGTGAGAAGCGTAGCCCCCTGGCGGGACGGCAGCTACACCCACATCACGCACTACAGCTACCTGAACAGCAGCACGGCAGAGCGCTTCAGCAGCGAACTGGACGAAATCGAACAACTCCTGCGCCCGGCGGGTGGCGGAGTGATGACCACCCTCCTGCGCGAAACCCACCGCTTCAGCGAAAGCGGCGGCGTGAAGCGCGAAGAAATCCGCACGACGGCAACGGGTTCGCCCCACACGCAGCTCGAAATCACCGAGACCTGGACGGGTGAAGCCCCGGTAGCTCTCGACCGCGGCCGGCTGCGTATGCGCCAGGCGGCAGACGGCGTGCAGCGCTGGTACAGCTACACCCCGGACACCCGGTACGGCGCCCTCTACACCATCAGCGAAGAAACGCGCGTGGCAGGCGGGGCGGTAGCCGGGCAGAGCCGCCGCAGCGTCCGCTTCATCAATGCGGCGGGCAACACCGTGCGGGAGGAAGAATACATACTGCTCAGCGACGGCCTCACCTGGGCACTATTGGACGGCTCCAGCCACTACTACGACACCCAGAACCGCCGCGTAGCCACGCAGCGCGACAACGGGCGCAGCAGCAGCCGTGAATATAACTGCGCGGCTGAGCCCCTGCGCGAAGTGGACGAAGACGGCGTACAGACCGACTACACCTACAACTCCGCCCGCCAGCTCACCGAAACCAGCCGCAGCGCCGTATACGATGGTGAAACCTGCATCACCCCGGAAACCATCACCGAATACATCCGCAACGCCTCCGGGCAGATTCTGAGCAGCATCACCCGCACCGGCCCGCTGACTACCACGCGGCACACCCGCTACGATGCCGCCGGCCGCATCATCAGCCAGAGCGATGAACTGGGGCGCGAAACCACCACCAGCCACAGCGCCGACGGACTCGCCAGCACCGTGACCACCCCGGCCGGAGCCACCCTCACCACAGAACTGCACCCCGATGGCAGCCTGGCGCGCATCAGCGGCAGCGCGCAGCGCGAAATCCTTTACACATACAGCGTGCAGAATGGTTACATCTGCGAAATGCAGAAACTGGCCGATGGCAGCATCATTTCCCAGACCCTCCGCAACGGCTTTGGTGAAGTCGTGGTGCAGGCTCAGGCGAATACCCAGGGCGGCTTCATCTGCACGCGCAGCGAATTCAATGCCGCCGGCCAGCTGGTGA
>CALCHQ010000118.1 GCA_937901085.1 uncultured Verrucomicrobiales bacterium
GCCTCTGTGCAGAGACGGTTCTTGGGAGAAGCTGCATCATTGTAGCTGAACACGGTCACATTGGTACCCACTTCCAGCTGCTTGGCGCGGTAGGAGGCGGGAGATGTGGTGGAGCAGGAGCTGACCATGGCAGCAGCAGCGGCGATACCACAGGTCAAGGCGATACGTTTGAAGAGATGGAAATGTTTCATGTCGTTTTGTTGCTCCTCATTCTAGCCAATATGAAAGGGAAAAGACAAGCAAAAATTTGCATTTCCGGTAAAAAAAATGGATTTTTTTCGCATACCGGGGCAAACCCCGCTGTTTTTTGAGTCTGTACCGTCAGAATGAGCTTGACGCTACGCGCGCATGAGGGCAGAATAGGCAAAGTATGAAATTCACCCAGACAATTTTCCGCACTTCCGGCTGCCGCGCAGCACTTATTGGCATCAGTTCGCTGTTCTGCCTTGCCTCCTGCGGCGAGAAAGAAGCCGAAGCCCAGCCCGAAGCACCTGCAGCAGAAAGCACCCCGGCACCTGCCGCTGAACCCGCCCCCGCCGGCCATCATCATGATCCCATCACGCTGACCGATTACAGCAGTGATGACGTCGTGTTCATCAGCGTCCGGCTGCGGACCGGTCAGGGCTGGACAGTTGTTCAACGCGAAAAGGGTAAGCTGACGCTATGCCCTCTTCAACTACGCTGTGTACACCCTGGGCCAGCGCGTTTCCAGCCCCGATGCCTTCCCGGAGCTCAACACCATGGTCAAGGACATGCTGGAGCTCATGCGCGCCTACTACACCGAACTCCAGAAAGGCGAACCCACCCTGGAGCGCGCCCGCCTGGCTCTGCAGATTGCCAGCACCACCCGCGACCTCGGCGCTTTCTCCAAGGCGCAGGGCGAGTATGAGAACGCCCTGAAGGAAGTGGAAAGCCTGCCCGCCGAAGTTCTGGGCTCTGCCGATGCACAGCGCATGCTGAGCAGCTGCCAGAACGGCATCGGCCTCTGCCTGCTGGCACAGAACAAAGCCAGCGATGCCCTGCCCCGCTACGAGGCCGCCACGCAGATTGACGAAACCCAGTACCAGGCAGTAGCCCCGGCAGAAGGCGAAGAACTGCCGGAGGGCGACGTGGAGCCCAAGCTCTCCCGCGCCGCTGCCGACCTGCTGGATTCCTACCGCTGCCTGGGCGACTGCCAGCGCGCCGTGGATGACCCCGAGGAAGCCCTGGCCACCTACATGAAGGGGCAGAACCTCGCCCAGCGCCTCAAGCGCCTTTCCTCCGAGATGTCCCTTTCCTATGTGAAGCTGCTCACCGCCCTGGGCAACCTGAACAACTCCCTCAACAAGCCTCAGGAAGCCATGGGCGCCTGGGTCATGGCAGCCAAAATCTGCCAGAGCCTGAATGCCAGCAGCCCGAAGCTGGAAATCAAGGCCGAAACCAAGCGCTGCTTCGATGCCCTGCTGCCCGCCATCCAATCCGTGGGCCAGAAACTCCA
>CALCHQ010000119.1 GCA_937901085.1 uncultured Verrucomicrobiales bacterium
CGCATAGAGTCCGAAACGAAGGCCATGAACTCCGTTGCCAACCGCCTCGACCTCATTTCCAACCGCCTCGAACACCTCGAACGCGAACACGAAACCCTCAGACACCAAGACCAATGAAACGCATTGCAATAGACATCGGCCACGCCAACAAAACCGGAGCTCGCGGCAACGGCTACGACGAACACGAAATGTGCGCCACCCTCGCCAAGGCCGTTAAGGCTGCTTTGGAAAGTTACAAAACGCAGACCTTCACCGCAGACATCATCGACTTTCCGGAAAAATCAAACACCGGCGACCTCACCGCCACCGTCTCCGCCATCAATGCAGGCGGCTATGATGCCTCCGTCTCGCTGCACATGGATGCGGCCAGCGTCCCGACAGCGCATGGCGCCCACGTCTGCTACACCTCGGCCAAAGGTAAGGTGCTGGCCAATGAAATTGCTCTGCGTCTCTGCCCTCAGTTGCCCGGCCGCGCCAACCGCATTGTGAAGAGAGATAACCTCTACGTTCTCAAGCACACCAATCCCGTAGCCGTCCTCGTAGAATGCGGCTTCATCACCAATCCCGGCGACGCTAAATGGGTAGCAGAACACCCCGATAAGGTCGCCCTCCCCATCGCTCTTGGCATTGCTGCATTCCTAGCCTGACACCACCATGAACGCATACTCCAGAATTGCCGAGTCTCTGCTGGCATCGCGCGACGAAATGAAACCCATCTGGGACTTTCTCGCCCGCACCATCCTCCCCCGCAAGCGCGACGTCCTCACAAAACTCAAAAACCCAGAGCCAAAAGCGGACCACTCCTCCACCGCATGCGATGCGCTCCACGTCCTCGTCGGCGCGTTCCTGTCGCATATTACACCCTCCGGTCAACCGTGGATGGAATACCGCTCCCGTGCCGGCAAGTCGGAAAAACACAAGCTCTGGTTCCAAAACGCCTCCGAAGTCACGCTGCAAACCCTCGCATCCACCAACTTTTACCCGGTTATCCATGAGCATTTCATGGAAAATGCTCTCTACGGCTCGGCGGCCACCCTCGCAGAGGAAGACCCCAAGACCACACTCCGCTTCACCTCGGTGCCCGTCGGCTCCTTTGGCATTGGCGAGGACCTGAAAGGGTCCGTTGATAAACTCTGCCGCGAGTTTGAGTACACTCCCGCCCAAATGGTAGAGCGCTGGGGCAATGCCTGCCCCTCCGAGGTCCAGGACGCCTACTCTCGCCCCAACGAACGCTACACCCGGAAGTTCACTATCTGGCACCTCGTCACACCGCGCTCAGAATACACCGTCCCCAACGGCAAACCCAACGCCAACCCCTTGATGATGCGCTACGCCTCCGTCTACATGATGGCAGATGGCCGCAAGACAGTTCTGGAAGAAGGCGGCTATCATGAATTCCCCTTCCTGGTCACCCGCTTCCTCAAGTGGACAGACGCCTGGGGGTATGCTCCCGGCCTGAAAATCCTCGACGAAATCCGTCGCGAGCTCAAGCTCGACCGCGACCTCGACGTCCTCGCAGACCTCGCCGCTTTCCCTCGCACCCTCATCGACGCCGAACAAGATGGCGACATGGACTACCGCCCCGGCTCCTCCTCTGTCATCGATCGCGCGGTTGCCGGGCTCAACTTGCCCCGCGAGTGGGGCTCCCAAGGTCGCTATGACATCGGCATGGACCGTCTCGCCCGCACACAGGAAAAAATACAGGCTGCGTTCTACGTCCCCTTCCTCCGCGTCGTTTCCGGTGTAGACCGCTCCATGACAGCCACCGAGGTCATCGCGCGCCAGTCCGAGCAAGTCATCGGCATTTCTGCGGCCTTCTCCCAGTTCGTGGCAGACTTCGACGTCATGCAACGCCGCATCTTTGCCATCCTCTTCCGCTCCGGTGCTTACAACACAGCAAAGGGTACCCAGCCTGCTGACATTATCCAGCCCACCGCAGACGGCCTGGATTACGCCATCGAACTGCCCGGCGTTGACTACCATGGCCGCATCGTGCAGGCCATTCAGACGGCCCAGAAACAATCGCTGGACTACGGTGTACAAACCGCCGCCAATTATATCCAGGTTACCGGCGACCCCTCCGCCATGGATTGTATCGATGCGGCCAAAGTCATCGAATTTGTCTTCCGCTCCATGGGCGCGCCCTCGGAAATCTTCCGCACCCAAGCCCAAGTGGACGAAATCCGCAACGAACGCGCTGCGGTGGCGGCCCAGCAGCAGCAACTCGTCCAAGCAGAAACCGCCGCCAAAGCAACCCAAGCTCTCCGCTAACACCTATGATGACCGACTCCATTATTCGCTTGAAAGAACAGGCCCGCAAAGACCGCGCACATCTCGCAGACCACATCGACGCTCGCTGCATTGCTATCATTGAGCGCAAGTTCTCGACTCACCAAGCAGCCTTCCTCCGCACGCCCAATGGCTACGACCCGCTGGACGCCATGCGCCGCGACGCCTACCGCGAAGTGGTTCAATGGCTCAAGTCCCAGCTGGCCCTCGCCCGCAAGGAAGCCCAAGAATCTTAACCAACCAACACAATATGGAAGACTCAGATACACCCAACATCGCCCCCACGCCCGCCCCGGAGCCTCAGCCTGCTCCCGAGCCGCAGGACACCCCACAGCCCACCCCTGCACCCGAGCCCGATGCCCAACCCGTCATAGCGGACCTATACGCCCTGGGCGCAGACCCTGAGCCCAGGGCTGATACACCCCCGGCTCCCGCCCCCACCGAGCCGGAATACACCATCGCTTGGCCGGATGCCTTCAAACCTTCGGACACCTTTTCAGCCATGGCCACCCAAGCCGCAAAAGAAGCTGGCCTCGATGGTGCCGCAGCAGGTGCCTACACCGCAGCTGTCTGGCAG
>CALCHQ010000120.1 GCA_937901085.1 uncultured Verrucomicrobiales bacterium
GCGAGGATTACTTTTTCCGGCCTGTGGAGGCTGGCATGGTCATCTATATGGCCACTCCGCACCGCGGAGCCCCCGTCGCACGCTACCGTATAGTCACCTTTTTATCCAAGTTAGTCACCTTGCCGAAGGTGCTGCTTGCTGAAGCGTACAACATCGCAACGCTGCAACAGGATATGCTCATTCTTAATCCTCGCAATGCCTATCAGTGGTTCACGAGTGTAGGCCAGCTCAAACCGGACAGCTATTCCATCCGCGGGCTTCAGGGATTGAGTGTACGTTCGGCTCCAACCCATTCTATCATAGGTGATAACGGGTCTGGTGATTGTCCTCGCTGTTCAGATGGTGTAGTCCCTTATTGGTCCAGTCATCTTTCCTGGGGAACCCAGACCATTGTGCCGGCAGATCACTCGGTTCAGGATGCGCCGGAATCTGCAAACGATTTAATAAGAATCCTCAGTGAGTATGCTGCCAGAAACCCTGCCGTCAAAGCATCAGTGCGGCATAAGCGGCGCGCTCTTCCTCGCTGTACGGGGCAGGTGAGCCATCCATCTTTCGGCGAGTAGAGGTTGTTTTCACCTTGGCGCAGATTTGTTCTCCGTGGAGAATGGTAAACTCCCAATTCACAGAGCTTGAACCCATACTGATGATGTGGCAGTGTACTGACACCTTGTCGAAGAAGCGCAGCGGCGCGAGATAATCAGCCTCGGCATGAACACGCGGGTACAGGTAGCCGTCTTTCGTTACAATGCTGCCGAGAGAGGCCAGTGCGTGGGTTTCAGCTTCTTCTGCAAGGTGGAAGAAGTTCGCAAAGTAGACAACCCCGGCTGCGTCGGTTTCGTGAAAAGCAATGTGGCGTTCGTAAATAAAGGCAGGCATGGTTCTTATCAGTGGTAAAGGGCTCCCCAGTCTGTGCCGATGCGTCGGCGCTGTTCATCTGCTACCGCGTCCCAGCCGGCATCCTGCAGCTCGGCCACAATAATGCTTTCGTCTGCGGGATTGGTCCGGATGTAAAGTACGCAAATCTGGCGACCGTTTGTGATGGTGAGGAAACGTGTCCGGTTTTCGTAAGTGCTGTTGGTAGAAGCCATTTTGATATCGCGTTCATCTCGCAGCCCCGCGCGGTACACCTCGGGCACCTGGTCTATCCCGGCCAGTGATTCTTCATCTGAAATCCGCTTCATCACTCGTGCCGCTGCGTGCACTGCCGCATTGGTTGCAAGCACTTGCCCGTGCGTGTTGACCCGGTATTTCAGCATGGTCTGCATGTCCCGCTGCATGGCTTCGGTGTCACTCGGTTGCGGGAAAAGGAAAAACCAGAGAAGAAGTGTAAGTACACCGGCGATGACTGTGTAAGTGATTATTTTGCTGCGTAAGATAAGGCGCTTCATAATCAACTGAAAGCGAAGCGCGGCGCGGGCATCGCCCTTCTTGAAGATAAAGCGGTGACTAACCACCTTTTTCTCTGAGGCGATTTCCTTCAGAGAGCGTGCATTTTCCGGGGAGAGAGCAGACGCGGAGACAAAACCGACCTCCAGTTGTTCCTGCAATTCCTCTGGCGGGAACATGTAGGCAAGGATGACCAGGCGAATAGCAAGGCTGATACCCACGAAGGAAATGTAATAAATAAGACCAGTGGAGAGCATGCCGCCCTGGTAATTGAATGTGGGGTGCACATATTCGGGGGCATACGCCTGCAGCACGGGGTATACCAGCAATGCTGCGGCCAGAACAGTGAAGAGCGAGCCGAACCATACCAG
>CALCHQ010000121.1 GCA_937901085.1 uncultured Verrucomicrobiales bacterium
AGAACGAAGCCTTCACCTACCTGACCGCTGAGCAGAAGAGCCACAGCACCTCCGAGCTCTGCACCCAGTCCCAGGCTCCTGCTGCACTCCAGGCTCAGGTGGAACACAACGGCAAGACCACCACGCTCGCCGAAATCGCCTTCAACGAGGTAGACACCGCCCCCACCGTGGCCGAGTTTGAAGCAGCAAAGGCCGCCGGCACCGATGACACCCTGCCCACCATCCGCCAGGTGCGCGGCTACTTCCCCACGGCCGATGGCAAGATTGCCTTCCTGCGCGTAGAAGCCATTGAGCCCCCCACCGTGCTGGCCTACGAGCAGGCTCGCGATGCCGCCGCAGCAGACCTGCAGCAGGAGCGCATGGCCAATGCCCTCACCGATGCTGCAGATAAGCTCTATGCCGAAATGACCACCATCTGCAACGAAAACGGCATCGATGCCGCCTTCGCCAAGGCCGCAGAAGCCGGCGCCATCGTGGAGGACTTCGGCCCCGTCGGTATCGGCATTTCCCACAAGGCTCTGCCTCCCGGTCTGGAAACCCAGGCACTCATCAGCGTGCCCAGCGGCAAGCTGGCTCCCATGGTAAGCCTCAGCTCCGGCGCCCGCATCAGCGGCGTGACCGGCCGCACCGTGGAAACCAGCCCGCAGTATGCCGCCATGAAATCCTTCATGCACATACCGGCCATGAATGCCCGCCTGCGTGGCGATGTGCTGCTCGACTGGCTGCACGATGCCTACACCCGCTACAACGTGCGTTTCTCCGAGCACATCAAGCTTAACAACCAATAAACCAGCATAGAGAGAATCCGCCATGGCCTTGCCTGCACAGAGCAAATACATCGTAGGCAATGAAGCCTGCGAGCGATTCAGCTTCTATGGAATGCGAAGCATCCTTGTCGCGTACATGACGGGGATGCTTCTCATGTCTAAGAACGAAGCGACAGAAGTAGTCCACCTCTTCATAGCCTGCACCTACCTGCTGCCCCTGCTGGGTGCCTGGCTGGCAGACCACTTCCTTGGGCGCTACCGCACCATCATCTCCATCTCCCTGGTCTACTGCCTGGGCAATGCCGTGCTGGCCATGGCAGATTTCGCCGGCGATGTAGAAACCCGCAAATGGGTTCTGTTCACAGGTCTCACCATCATTGCCATCGGTTCCGGCGGCATCAAACCCTGTGTCTCCGCCTTCGTGGGCGACCAGGTGCCCGATGAGGAAAAGAACGGGCCCACCATGACCCGCCTCTATGCCGCCTTCTACTGGTCCATCAACCTGGGCTCCTTCTTCTCCTTCCTGGTCATTC
>CALCHQ010000122.1 GCA_937901085.1 uncultured Verrucomicrobiales bacterium
CGAATGGCACGCCATCCACCGCGGCAAGGCCCGCATTGCCATCGGCCCCCGCTCAGCCGTGTTTGCGCCGGTGCAGAATCTTGGCCTCATCATTGTGGATGAAGAACACGATTCCTCCTACAAACAGGAAAACAGCCCACGCTACCACGGGAGAGACCTCGCCGTGCTGCGCGCCCGCATGGAGGGTGCCACCGTGGTGCTGGGCTCTGCCACGCCCTCGCTGGAATCGCTGTACAACGTGCAGCAGGGGAAATACCACATGCTCCGCATGGACAAACGCGCGGACGGCCAGCGGTTGCCCCTGACGCGTGTGCTCGATATGCGAAGCGAAGCCAAGGACAAGCGCAATATGGGGATTCTTTCCGAGCGCCTCCGCATGGCCATTGATGAGCGTCTGAACAAAGGCGAACAGGTTATTCTGCTGCTCAACCGCCGAGGATTCGCCAGGGCGCTTCAATGCCCGGAATGCGGCTACACGGCCAACTGCGAGTACTGCGCCCTGCCCCTCACCTACCACGCCACGGAAAACCGGCTGGTCTGCCACATATGCGGGTTCCGCCAGGTGGTTCCGCCCCGCTGCCCGGAATGCCACACCACCAATATCTCACTGGAAGGCTACGGCACCCAGAAGGTGGAGGCTGTGCTTCGCCGTTGTTTCCCGGAAGCAAGGCTGCAACGCGTGGATGCGGATGTGACCACCCGCAAGAATGCACTCCGCGATATTCTGGCAGATTTCCGGGCGCACCGCACCGATATTCTGCTGGGCACGCAGATGATATCCAAAGGGCTGGATTTCCCCGGGGTTACTCTGGTGGGCGTGCTGAATGCAGACCTGGGGCTGAATATCCCGGACCCGCGCGCTGCAGAACGCACCTTCCAGCTGCTCACCCAGGTGGCTGGCCGCGCCGGGCGTGGTGATCTGGACGGCGAGGTTATCATCCAGACTTATAATCCGCAGGCCGCGGCCATCCAATTTGCCCGCCGGCATGATACGGATGGATTTGCCGAAACCGAGATGGAACTGCGCCAGCAGATGAATTTCCCGCCGTACTGCCACATGTCGGTCATCACGGTACGCAGTGAGCAGGAAGATGTGGCGGCGCTTGCCATGGAAACCCTGCACAAGCGGCTCCTGGCTGCACTGCCCCCGCAGGTGCAGATAAGCGACCCGCTGCCGGCCCCCCTGGCCAAGGCATATGGTCAATTCCGCTACCAATGCACCCTGAAAGCCCCGGGCGCGCGCATCATGGCAGATATCTGCAGCCGCGAAATACGCGAAATGAACTGCGGCGAAGGCGTCACCAT
>CALCHQ010000123.1 GCA_937901085.1 uncultured Verrucomicrobiales bacterium
CTCAGTAGCTACCTTACCACCAGCATCGGGACCGGGAGCAGCAGCGGGAAGAACCTCAGTAGCTGCAGCGGGTACGATGTCTGTAGCAACAACCTCGTTAGCCTCTGTCTTTGTTGAACCATTACCACAAGCTGTCATTGCAAGAGCCAATACTGCAACGTAAACCATTTTTTTCATAACAACACAAAAAGTTTTAAGTCTGGCCTACTCCCTTTTTAGCGTTTCGGCAACCTCTTTTCTAAAATCGGGTGCAAAGGTAGTGTTTTTTATTAATATATTAACTATATTTTAAACTTTTTTTCAATATAAGATAACAAATTATACCATTTATGCATCACAGATATACCAAACGCACATAAGCATATACGATTTAATGAGAAAAGGCAGCCCGCAAGGCTGCCATGCTGGAGGCCGGTTCTCTGGTGCTGACGGCGGGAAATACTGTCAATACCGTTACCGGCAACCTGACGGCCGATTCCGTGAGCATGGTCGCTGGTTCCTCCCTGGCTGTGGGCGGTGTGCTGACGACAGATGAAGTGCAGATGAGCGGCACAGCGCTGACGCTGACGGCGGGTTCCTTCGGGGCTTCGACCATGAACTTTGAGCTGGACCGCGCAGCGCTGGAAAGCCTGGGGCTGGGCTATAAGCAGACGGGGACCATTGCACAGGTAAGCTCTGCTCTGGCTTCCGGTTTTGAGGCCACGCTGAATGGCGGCGCTGATGAGGTGTTTGCCGGTGCCTACAAGTACACCCTTTCTGCAAGCGGCAGCAGCGTGCAGGTGACGGCGGATTATGCTTTCGATGGCATGCTGGTGTGGTATCGCGGTGCCTGGGTGGGTAAGACGGATTGGTCGGACTTCTTCGTTGGCGGTTATGATGCCGTAGATGGTGTGGAGTCGATAGACCTGAGTGGTGAGACGGTGAAGGGTGCAAACCTTTTCGTTGCCTATGAGGAGGGCGTGACGAGCGCCGTGGTGACAAATGGCTCTCTGCTGTTCGACTATGTGAACCTGGGCGGCGGTCAGTTTGAAATCGGTACAGGCGCATCTGTGATTACGGATGAGTTGTACGGCAAGGGCGAGACCCTGGTGCTGCACGATGGAGCAGAGCTGAATGCCGCGGAGCTCACTCTGGGAACTCTGGTGCTGAATGATAGTGACGTTACCGTGAAGAAGGCTACCATCAATGCTATTACCGGAACGGAAGGTACGCTGGCGATTGAGGCCGGCGGTTCCGTGACGGTGAAGAGTGATGTGACTCTCACCGGCCTTTCTAATGAAGGCAGTCTGAATCTGGGTAAGAAAAACCTGACGGTGAATGCCTTGGTGGACGTGGGCGGCAATGTGACGGCCGGTGAGGTGTGCGTGGAGAGCAAGGCCTCGCGGAAGGCTGAGTTCAACAAGCTGGTGGCCGATAAGGTGACGGTGGTGAATACGGTGCCTCAGGGGTATTACACCGATGACCTTTCCGTGGGAGATGGGTCAGCCATCGGCGAGCTGATTGCGGAGACACTGGAGGTGCGCGAGGGCACGGTGACACTGGGCCGCACCAGCGGTGCCACGTCCATGAGTCTGCTGGAGCTTGACCTGCTGGAGGATGCCACGCTGGTGCTCAACCAGCAGACCACGCTGGAGGTGACGGATACGCTTACCGCAACGGAGGATGCCACGGTGCAGCTGAAGAAGGACGCCTCTGTGAGCTACAATGGCGTGAATATCGCCAACCGCAAGGAAAGCGCGCTGAGCGTGAATGCCTATGCTCTGAGTGGTGAAAGTGAAACCAAGCTGGAGCTGAACGGTGCCCACGTGGCAGCTACTGGCAGCGAGGATAAGGTCATTGACTACAAGCTGGTCAATTCCACCGTGGAGAATGCCGGCACCGGCACGCTGCAGGTGACTCATGCCGAAAACTCGCTTTCCGGTGTGATGGCCAGCAGCGGCAATGTGGAGGTATACAATGTGACCGGTTCCATGAGCCTGGATGAACTGCGAATTGCCACCGGCCT
>CALCHQ010000124.1 GCA_937901085.1 uncultured Verrucomicrobiales bacterium
AACCTGGCACTCAGCCGGCTGGGGGAATCTCCCATATCCGACATCTCAGCCAACGGCTCATTGCCCTCCCGCATGTGTTACCTGCATTACCACCCGGTGCGCCGCGAAGTCCTTTGCGCGCATCGCTGGAGTTTTGCCACCGTAAGCACCACACTGGAGAGCGCCGAGGACAACGATGCTGATGAAACCCGCCGGGTGCGCCACAGCCTGCCCATGGATTGTCTGCGCGTGCTGGGGGTGAACTGCCGGAACTGGATTCTGCGTGGCCGGGCCATTTATGCCGGCAAGCGCAGCATTCGTCTGCAATACATAGCAGATGTAGAGGATACCAGCCTCTTTGACCCGCTGTTCACCGAAGCATTCGTGCTGCGCCTGGCATGGAAACTCTGCATACCGCTTATCAACAGCACCACTGCGCGGCAGGCGCTGGGCGAGGAATACCAGCGCATAGCCCTGCCGCAGGCGGCGCATTTCAATGCCGTGCAGCATCTCTCCAACGATTCGCACCCGCTTTACCGCCTCTGGCGCGGCAGCCTTTCTGCCCGGCATGAATAAACAGGCGGCAACAGATACAATTTGATTACACCATGAAAGCCATTGATTTTGCCTGCCGGTTCCTCACCCGGGTTCAAAAGGACAACCTGTCACCAGCCGCCCGGCTGGTGCTGATAGCCGTAGCCGCCGGCCTGGAGGATAAGCACGAGATTTCGCACGAGACCTGCCTTTCCACCAGCGTCTGCACCCAGCAACTTCGTCTGCTGGAGCAGAAAGGCGAGGTCCGCTGTATCAGCCTGCTTGCCGAGCGCTATGTGCTGGCTCCCGCCGGCAAAGCGCGCCTTCGCCGATTGTTCAACTTCCACCTCTCACCCCATGGCCAGGAAAAAGTTTCTGAGCGTTGAGGAAAAGCGCAGCTGGCTGGCCTGCATCTTCAGAGATACCAGCGGCGAATACAGCCAGGCAGACAAGTTCAAAGCCATGATAGAAGACACCCGCCTGGCCATGCTGGAAGCAGATAACGAAAAACAGGCTCCGCAGCAGCCATCGCTTCCCTGCATACCGGCAGAGTTGCTGGCGCATCTACCGCCGCCTCTCAGGAGTGAAT
>CALCHQ010000125.1 GCA_937901085.1 uncultured Verrucomicrobiales bacterium
GGCTTCGGCCACGCGCACCGAGCGGGGAATCCAGGTTTTGTACAATTTATCCGGCAGTTCGGTCTGCACCTGGCGAATCACCTCATTGGCCAGCTTGGTGTTATTGTACATGGTCATGATGACACCTTCGTGTTTCAGGCGGGGGTTGACTCCGTTCTCACGAATCTGGTCCATCACATAAAGAATCTTGGAAAGGCCCTCCAGGCTCAGGAATTCGCACTGCATGGGGGTAATCACCTCGTCGCACGCGCAGAGGGCGGAGGTCATCAGCACTCCCAGCGAGGGCGGGGTATCCAGAAACACATAGTCATAGTACCCGGCCTGGCGGATACCGGCCATGGCATCATACATGCAGGTGAGGTGCGAATCATTCTGCGTGAGCTCCACCTCCACGCCGGACAAATCCATATGCGCCGGCACGATGGAGAGATTGCGGCGGCGCGACGGGCGAATGAGGTCCTCCAGCAGCACTTCGCCAATCAATGCAGGGTAAAGGCTGGCATCGCTCTCCACCTCCACACCCAGCATGGTGCTGGCATTTGCCTGCGAATCCATATCAATGAGCAGCACCCGCTTACCGCGGGCAGCCAAGGCTGCCGCCAGGTTCACAGATGTAGTGGTTTTTCCCACGCCGCCTTTCTGGTTCGCTATGGCTATGACTTTCACGCCCGGCATTCTACCGGACTCATCCTGTATTTTCAAGTTGGAAATGAAAACAAGACACACTAAGAAGCCGTTTCTCCCCCGCCGGTCAAGATATTCCACCATTTACACCAATAGATCTGCGGACCTCGTCGAATCGGAGTTTGCAGAGTGAATAGTGAATAGTTGTCCATACAGGGGGGGGCTGAAAGTCCGCAGAGTTATGAGTCCGGCGCCGGCTCGCCAATGCCGTGTTGTATACTCCAATCTATCTTGACTCCATTTTGCGGCTCTGGTATGATGCGCGCGGAGCATGAATTACCTCGAAATCAGCCTCATTGCCCTGGCACTGGCGGTGGATGCCACCGTCTATGCTTTTTCCTATGGTCTGGTGCTGCGGCAGAAGCGCGCCTGGGCCGCTCTCTGGCT
>CALCHQ010000126.1 GCA_937901085.1 uncultured Verrucomicrobiales bacterium
GGCATACCTTTGCGAGCTACCACCTGAGCCATTTCCGCAGCTATGCCGAGCTGCAACTGGAAATAGGACACAGGGATGCTACGCTGCTGCGCACGCGGTATGTGGACCAGAGACATGTGGTCAATGCAGGAGCTTTCTGGGAATGCCGGGGACAATTAGCAGCGTAGCATCTGGAATTACGAGGTACGAAGTAAAGGAAGTTCGTGCGCAGCTGAAGCTGCGCAGAATTTCGTCGCCGCGTCCTTGGGTGCGCGCAGACCACGCAGCGGACACCCCCAGCCTGCAGACAACGAGCAAAAAGAAACCGGTAAAACCCAAACACTAGAACACTAGAATCTGCCCCACACCGTAAACCTATAGGAATAGAAGGATTGAATCACGGAGTAATTCAAATGGAGCGGCGCGGGAATACAGTCAGGAACAGAGGTTGAAGGGATGATGTAGCAGCAGATTCACTTTTATGCTTTCAGCTGCAGTATGCGTTTTGCTATGCCAGATTGAATTCCGCTATAGATAGAGGACGGCTCGGATTGCTGCATCTTTTCCGTGAAAGGTACAAGTATTTTGGAAAGCTGCGCCAGGAGTTTGTCGATTTCGGCATTCACCAGACGATTGAGCAACCCCGCCTTTTCACCCATGCGGAGAAGCTTGCCGCGGGTAATCCAATCGAAATGGTTGCAGCCATCTATTTTCATCGCCAGCTTAGGCGGCAGATTCGGATATACCGCTGTGGAAAGCAAATCATACGCCGGAGCGAGGCGGTTTGCTTTCCCCATGTACAGGATGGAAAAATTCTTGGCGTGAGCATCTCCATTGCCTATGAGGAAGATAAAGATGATACGACGCAGGAATTCGATGATATCGGCAGCGGGCAGTGCCATTTCCCGAAGAAGCTGGAAACACTGCAACAGGCGTGGGCCTCCTTCGGATTCGTATTTGACGCTGGGTTCAAAGCCCAGAAGCTGGCAGAAATCCTCCTGATGCAAACGCAGCACTTTCCCGGATTCCTGCTGGCGGTCATAGCGAGTGGTTACATAGTAAGGAATGCCGCGCACCCGCAGTACGGAGCACTCTGCCACCGAAATTCTGCACGCCTTTGCCAGGCGCATGCAGTAAAACTCATTGAACACACTTTCGGGAAAGCGCGGAATGCCGGGTTTGATGATGTGGGTGGACGGGGTGCCATTCAAGGGAAGCACGATATGACCATTCTGCACACAAGCCACCAGTTTATCCTGCGCACCGGCGCCCGATATATGGAAATCCTCGGCCCCCACATTCAGAGGGCGTTCCGGCAGGGCGGATAAGACGGCATGGGCATCGGCCTCGCTCAGAACCTTAAACTCAGCATCTGAATGAGCCCGTGCTTCGCGCTCCGCCGGCACCAGTGCTACAGCCCCGGCACAATCCTCGCCGATACGCTTCAGCAAGGCAAAGATGTTACCGGGGGATATGCCCAGATACTGTGCCAGCCTGACGCGCACGGATTCATCGGGCAGCAGATTGGAAAAAAAGGCAACGACTTCACCGCCGGTGTACGGTTCGACCCGCAGGGGTAGTGTATACGATAAAGGCTGCGACTCAGGCAGGTTCAGATAGGTGGTGGCATAGCAGAATTGCAGCCGCCCGTACTCCGACACCAGAGCACCAGCGTGATTTCCCCGCAGATAGACATTCAGTATTTCCATTAACTACGCTCCCAACGATAAAATGCATACACCCCGAGCCCCAGGGCTTCCAGCACACGGATTGTCTTTTCCAGCTGAACGGTGGGTTTGCCGTTTTCCAGATCGGAAATAAAGCGGATTCCCGTGTTCGCTACGCCTGCCAGCTGCTCCTGCGAAATACCCTGAGCCTTGCGCTTTTCCCGCACCAGGCTTCCAATTTCCTCTGTACTCCTGAGGGGCTTTCCGTTTAGAGGCTTCATATTCTATTACCGTTCGGGAACAATATAACACACAAATGCATAAAGTCAACATTTTATTCCCGATCGGTAAAGAAAATCATCATTATCAACTAAAACAAACATTCTATTACCGATCGGGAATGAGAGCAAAGTTTTATCAGGAACAATATCGGCACGCAGTGCCGACACTATCCGCTCCGGTGGAGCGGACGGGGGCGGGGAGAAAGCTCAAACAACCTCCGCGCCCCCTTCCAGGGCGGCTGCGTGGACTTCGACCACCTCACCCGCAGCATGCCCCTCACATGGGAACTTTCCCTTGCGATGAACCACAGGTCAACAGGATGTACCTGAATCTATCTGCATGGAGTCCATGGTGGATATTGTGCAGGTGCAGCCTCCTGTTGTTCCGGCTACTGGCAACAGAACCGCCTGCCGGTTCCGAAGCTCCGGCAGGCGGCTGAGCCTGTCAATCCAGCTAAATCAGAATGAGTAGCGTATGCCAACGTTACCGGAAATACTGGTGCGCTTGCTACCCAGTTCCACCGCAGCACCGGCGCTGGCAGTCCAGGCAGGCGAAAGCGGCACTGCCACACCGGCGCCAAGCTCAAAGTAAACCGCGTCGCGTTTCATGCTTCTGGATTCCCATGCAACGTTGCTGAATCTGCCGGTTGCGGTCGACTGGTCATTGAGCAATTCCGCATGCACGGCGGCATTGGCATAGAACAAGGCGGAGTTCTGATGCGACACAGCAGCGAATGCGCGGTTGTAGCTCACCCCCAGCGCTACATCAGCCTGCCATTCCTTATCGTACTCCATAGAAGAACCAAGCCCGGCCATCCCCTTCTCCTCCGATTCATCCACCTTGTGCCAGGCGAAGTTGACAGCCAGGTAACGCGAGAGGGAGCTGCGTTCGTTGATACGGTAGTCGGAGCTGATTTCATAGCCCAGATTGAGGCTGATGGCATCTGTCCCGCTATCCACCTTGCCGGCGAAGCTGTGGTAACCGGCATCCACAAACACCTGGCGGTCTGATTCGAAGGTGGTGAAGCCCAGACCTATGGAAGCACGATGCTTGAAATTACCTGTCACACCGGCTGCGTAGGCATCCACAAAGAAGGCATCGGCATCCACTTCAGCGGAATCGGCATCGCCGGTGCTGGTCTCATAACCCAGACTGAAGCCGAGACGCCAGTCGCAGCGCACCGAAGTATCAATTCCCATGAGGGCACCATTCGCAGAGCGGGTATAGTCGCCAAGGTTGTGGTCACCAGCCAGGGTATCGTGTACCGCTGTGCAGGCGGCCCAGGCATTGGCAGCTCGGTTCCGGACTCCTTTGCCGGTTCTCTTGCACAGCGGCATTTCCATCTGCCGGCGCAGCTGGTTCAGGTGGTGGCGGCTGGCATCGTAGAGCATGAGCATGGGCAGCACATGGCCCTGCCCGACAAGGCTCTTCAGACCAGCCTGTGCAGCCGCCTCACTGCGGGTGTAGTCGAACGCATCAACCAGCCGCTCAAGCGTGTTGCTGCTGCCTGCAAGTGTACCTTCGGTGTGGTGAAAATCATCCGAGAGGTCGGCTATCACCTTCGCCACGCCCTGCATGACGGAATCCTTGGCGCAGCTGCGGTAATTCCTGCTGATGACCAGCTCCACTCCTTCTGCCGAGTTCTCCAGATGCATGTTGCGGTTCTGCAGAATGCGCTGGTAGGTGCCATTAGCCGATTCCTGCACCTCGTAAAGCACGTCTTCGTTGATACCACGAACCATAGTGCCGGTCAGCACCGTAGTGCGGGCACCTTCTGCAGCGCCGCCCAGGCCGGCCTGCCCCTCAACATAGAGTCGGGCCGTGCCGGGCGCCGTGGCGGGGCTCACATTGTTCAGGCCCCGGGAGGCAGCCACATCAACCATTCCGCCGGCATTGATGACATCGGAGCTGAGCTGACCGGCATCATCCGCGGCGGCATCCAGCTTGATAAGCGTGGCATCACTGAGCTGCAGGTCCGTGGCTTTCACCACATCCCCGACAACACCCTTATTCACCTCCACAACAGAACCAATCATCGTGAAGTCCCGGCGGGAGTTCTCATCGTCCGTGTAAGAGCCATTAGTAAGCAGGGTATAGCCAGTACCGGACGCATTGGCATCGGAATCCTGAGTGGTATCCAGGGTGCCAATCTGAGTTTCACCAGAGCTGATGACCATGTCGGTGTTCTTCAGGACGATAGAGGCTTCTGCCCCGATGCCGGGACCGTTGATTTCAACCCACGAACCGGCATTTGCAGCAGGGGCATCCACCAGGCTTCCTGCAGCTCCACCCACAGCACCGTTGGCATAAATGGAGCCGGAAAACTCCGAGTGGTCATAATCGAGCAGCAGCGAATCCCCACCGGACTTGTTGATATCGCCCGCGCCCGTCAGGCGGCCTTCCAGACTGGATGCAGCACGGGTATTCAGCACATTGCCGGTGTCCACCACGATGCGGCCATCGCTGTTGGCTCCATTTTTGATGGTCAGCGTACTGTTCTGCAAGTCCACGCGGTTGAGGATGGCAATATCGGTCGGCTTCATAACATAGATATTGGTTTTACCCTTCTCTGTATCAAGCACAAACACATTGTTGAGTGTCAGGCCCACTCCTGCAGCAGCCCGTGATGCAATGCGGGTATCCCCCCCGGTCACTACAGCCAGATTATCATCGCTGCGGGCGGTGGTATCTCCCGCAATCGTTACGGTCTTACCATAAATACCAGAGTTCGTGATTGTTGTACCCTTGTCACCAATACCGGTCGTGATGGCTACATCACCATCACCCCCCACGGCATCAATGACAGCATAGGTAATATCATTATCCCCGTTCAAGGTAATATCACCCAGAGCGGCTGCAATGCTCACACCTCCGAAATTTCCACTCTGGATAACATTCTGCCCAGTCATACTCACGTTCTGACCTGCAAAAATATTCATCATCTGACCATCGGTGGCCACAATCCGGTTGGTTACCGTCCCGGTACCGCCGCCTTCATCGCCGATGATGACATTACCTTTTCCTTCCACATACCCTGTGCTGATAACAGAGTTGGTGACAGCGTTGAGCTGATTCGAAGTCATTACAACATCGCCATCTTCCGTCTCAATCACGGAATCAGAAACCCGGTTACCTTCACTGGGAGCCATTCCGGTGGACGTAATACTCACCCCTCTGGCAGCAGCTACTGTAATGCCATTGTACAAGAGGTTGGATTCGCCATTCAGAAGCACCTTACCGGCAGATGATGTCACAGCGGTTCCAACCACCTCATTGATATTGCCCGCAGTAATCTGCACATCGCCAGCAGCTGTTACCCCACCACCCTGCAGCTGGGCATTCCCCGTGCTGGCGGTGATGGATACGCTGCCTGTTTCAGAAGCAAGCGTGGAGCCTCCGCTGATATCGACGTCCGAGCCGTTTACCTGGATTTCACCCGTGGCATCCACGGTTGCAGCATCGCTGATGGTGGTCGCAGCGGTTTCCAAACCGACAAACACGGTAGTACCATCCACCGTGGCACCGGTCACGGTTGTGCCCGTGGCAGAACCAGCGATGCGGACCGCCCCGTCGGTAGCAGTAGCACTGCCGCCGGTAACAACTACCTCAGCACCGGTGATGCTGGCCGACTTGCCGCCCACGGCCACACCTTCCACAGTAGCCGTCCCCTGCGCGGCGGAAATGCCGGCAACGCCTGCAGTTGCACTGATGGTGCCACCGACTACACGGGCCTGACCGGATGAAGCCGCAATGTTGATATCTGACCCGGTAGAGGAAATACCGGAATTGTTGGTTACCTCAACCGAAGCGCCGCCTATTTTCACTTCGCCGCTGGCTGCTATGGTGGAGTTATCCACGCTGGTAGCGCCCATTTCTCCAATGGTCACCGCGCCAGATTCCGAAATGGTGGTCGATTTCAGCTCTGTGCCCACCGCCCCGGACACCGAAACTCCTTTCTCGCCTTTAATATCAGCGTTCATGACAGAAGCAGTTCCCTGTTCCGAGATGATGTTCACATCCGTTGCGGCAGCGAGTTCAGCTTCATTGATGAGCAAGGAAGGAGTATCAGCGCCATCTGCTCCGGTAGCCGTAACAGATACCGATGATGTCTGGGAATTAAGCTTGGTTTCCCCGTAAACAGTAACATTGGCACCAGTCACAGACACGCTTTCCAACGCATCCAGAAGAGTTTTTGCTTGCGAGTTATCAGAAGTACCTACCACAGTCGTTGAGCTTTCACTTCCCACAGAGATGCTTTCGCCCTCTGCAATCACATCTTGTACCGCGGTATTGACGGAGCCTGAAACAACCACACCGGAAGTTGCAGAAATCTGACTGTTTTCTACATACAATTCTTTGCTCGTCAGAGACACTTCACCATCGGCCGTACCAATCTTTGACCCGGAAACACCTCCATACGCCCCTCCATATAACCGCACATCACCTTTTTCCGTAATATCAAGGGTGGAGCCGGAAATAAGATTACTGGCATTATTCACACCGGCCAGAGTTATATTACCATCAGTCACATACACATCCGCCCACCGGATTTGATTAAGGTTAGAAGCAGTCATAAGCAGGCCATCCTCTGAATCAGAGAGCATATGCAACGCGCTCCTCTGTCCCCACAACACATTGCTATACCCAGTGAATTGAATGCGGCCATCGGCAATCAAATCACCCGTTACCTGGTTCACCGAAAATTGCCGTCCCACCACAATGTTGCCCTTATTGGTGGTGTTCACAACTGAACTTGCCGTTATGTGAACTTTATAGGAATCGATGATAACGTCACCCGCAGCCGTTACGATAGTCTGAGCTTTGGGATTCAGCACAGCTCCATTATTTCCGCTTGAAATTTTGGTTTCATCTCCATGAAAATAAATGGATTCACCTGCGCTCATCTCAAACTTATCATTGGCAGATTCATCTGCATAGAACATGACAGATTGATTGAACGTAATGTCTCCATCTGCCCGCACGAAGCTTGCCTCATCTCCTTTTATCGTCAGGTAATTCGTGGTATCCTGCGGATTCTGCCCGATGGTAAGGTTCCCCTCAGCGGTAATCTGAGCATTTGTCAGTGTACCCTGGCTGTCTCCTATCGTCACGTTTCCATTATCTGTTCCGTCTCCTTTCAATGCCGAAACAGTGAGCCCCTCCACAGCCTTGGAAAAACTTATCTCTATACTCCCGATCTGAGCGTTGCCATCACCGGTAGTATATGTCTTATCTGCGGTGTTCTCGGTAATCTTATCTACTGTTATATTACCGGATTCCAATGCTTCTGCCCAGGCGGCGGTGTAGTCCGAGAATGATACCGCAATTAATGCGCTCAGAAGAGCCTTGCGAAGTGATACAGGAAGGTGTGTCTTCATATCACAATGTTTTCTATCTATGGTTGTGGAATGTATGTGGCACCCTGCTACCAACGCCGGGTACGCCTTAAACATATCAACCTGATAGGACTTGTAAAGTCTAATTTTCTAACAGTTTCTGTATTTCCTGCCGTTTTACCCGGATTTTATTTAAACTAACTAAATTATCCCTGCTGTAAAACACTGATATTACAGATTTTTTCTCACAGGACATCACAATCTATTCCAATTTAACATTTGTATGTCAGACACTCCAACATTTGTTTTCGGAGAGGGAGAAAAACTTATTTTTCTGTTTTTTCTATGAGAGAGCCCATATCAATGTCTCATCGTTTATTACTTATTTACAACGACCTGATATTCCTTCCGACAAAATAGGAATAATACCGCTTTTTATCATCAAAAACGGCAGCATTTAGTATCGCACGAAAACAAAACGCCGAATCAAACAGACAAGCACAGGCGCTGCTCTATCATTATCAATGAATTAGCAACATTTTCCCTTTAACCAGCTGTTATCTTGAGCAAGGCAACCGCATCTGCCGCAAGACGGCGGATGGCAGCCTCGCGGTTGGAGATGGCCGGGAGCCCCCAGAGGGTGAAGTCGTTGTGCGCGACGATATTGAAGTACATGCCGCGCAGGGAGGTGAGGAACCAGAGCCAGTCTCCCCGCTGCATGGTGGGGAAGTGGACGCGGATGGCATCCTGCCATTCCTGGAGAGCGTAGGAGTAGTGCGATTCGTACACGTCGCGGGTGAGCGCCGGGTCCTCATAGCCCATTTTGTTCAGGAAGCAGAGGACTTCCACACCCGATGCCACAGCATCATCCTGCCAGGAAACAATGGGAGCCAGCAGCCAGGAGCCGATGATTTCTTCCGGCGAGCCTGTGGCGCGGGCTTCTTCCAGCGCAGCGAGGCAGATTTCATTGTACTGGGTGGAGATGTAGGCCAGCGTATCGCGGTACAAATCGGCCTTGTGCCCGAAATGGTAGCGGATGAGCCCCATGTTCACGCCGGCGGTATTGGCAATATCGCGCACGGCTGTTCCCTCGTAGCCCAGGCGGGTGAACAGCTGCACGGCGGCGCGCATAATCTGCGCCTTGGTTTCATCTGATTTGCTCATGCCTCGGTACGGGGTTGGCGTTTCTTTTTGCGCCGGGTCTTTTTCTCTTCCTGCTCTTTCAGGACAAATTCTCTGTCTTCATGGCAGAAGCGGCTCAGTTTCGTGCGGGTTATCTTGCCGCCGTATTCCTTGAGGTAGACGAGCTGCTTTTCTTCATCGAAGCGCTGCAGGCGGGCAAAGAGTGTGGCAGTAGCGGTGGCGTTGGTCCAGGTGCGGTAGCCGCGGGGAGCCAGTTTTTCCCGGTATTCCTCCATGTCCTTTTCCGCGCGGATGACACCTTCCTTCAGCAGGGAATCCACCTGCTGGGTAAAGGCATTGTAGCCATCCACACCCAGCACGAAGCGGCCTCGGGCATCCAGTACCGCCAGGGCGGGGCGTTTCTTGAGGCCGTAGCGGCGCGCCAGGCGTTCGATGGCTTCGCGGCTGTATTTGGCCGACTGACGCGTGCGGTCATCGATGGAAGCGCCGGAATCGAGTTTGAGGCGCACGACGCGGTCGCGGCACCATTCATTGAAGGCGGCTGTTTCCAGCAGTTCCTCCCCCAGCAGTCCGCTTTTCGGGCCGATGACGGAATCGTGGAACCAGATGATGAGGGGTCGGCATTCCCGGTGAGCCAGGCGGGTGGCCCGGCCGTAATTTTCCAGCCAGCCGTTGCCGTTGCGGCGGGCTTCAAAGGCAGCAGTGATGCCTTCGATTTCAGCATCGGGGTTATCGGGGTCGGTGAAGTAGACTTCGCCCTGCGCCCCGTTGTCAATCTGTTCGAGTTCTTCAGATGTGGAGACGTTGTAGCTCTGCGCGTTGGGGTCTACTGCCCCACCGGTCAGCAGGGGATTCATGCCGGGTGTGGTGGAATCTTCCCAGCCCATGCGGGGGGCATCGGGGTTCTCCGGGGGCAGGTCGGCCGGTGCTTCTTCCGGCTTCTGCGTCTGCACGCAGGAGAGCAGCAGCAGGGCAACGCCGGCCAGTCCCAGCACCTGTCGGACAGATTTCATGCGCGTTCGCTGCGTTTCACCGCCTGCCAGGCGGCTTCCATCTGCTCCACGGAGGCCTCGACCAGGGTGATTCCCTGTGCTTTGAGGGCTGCTTCCACGGCGTTGAAGCGCCGTTCAAACTTGCGGTTGGCGTTAAAGAGGGCCAGTTCCGGGTCTACTTTGCGGCGGCGGCAGAGGTTCACCACAACGAAGAGCAAATCTCCCAGTTCTTCGGCCACATGTTCATCGTCGTCCGGCAGGGAAAGCGTTTCCTCTACTTCGGCCGTCTCTTCGCGGATTTTTTCCACCACCCCGGCGTGATCCGGCCAGTCGAAGCCGACCTTAGCCACCTTCTTCGTAATCTTGTAGGCCTGCAGGAGGGCAGGCAGCCCCTTGCCGCAGCGTTCGAGGTAGGGTTTGTCTTCGATGGAATGTTCCTTGCGCTTGATGGCATCCCATTGGGAGACCACGCCCTCGGCATTTTCCACAGCAGCGCTGCCGAAGACATGCGGATGGCGGCGCACAAGCTTGTCGGCCAGTTCTCGCGCCACTTCATTGAGGCCGAAGCCGGCTTCCGGGTTTTCCTGAGCCATTTCAGCATGGAAGATGACCTGCAGCAGCACATCCCCCAGTTCCTCCCGCAGGTGAGCCCAGTCACGCTCGCGGATGGCGTCGATGCACTCGTAGCATTCCTCAATCAGGCTGCTGATGATGGAATCGTGCGTCTGCTCGGCGTCCCAGGGGCAGCCGCCGGGCTGGCGCAGGCGGTGCATGATGGCCACCGCCCGCTCTACCTGGCGGGTGGGGTCAAGGCAGCCAATCATTTCCTGCTCGGTCATTTTCCCTTGCCGTTGCGGCGGTCGCGGCGCTCGTTGGTAGCTTTGCCCGCCAGGATGTCATCGATATGCTGCACCATGTCCCAGGCCACGCGGCGGCGCTGGTATTTGCGCCAGAGCAGTTCGCGCAGCGTCTGCCAATGTTCCTCTGTGAATTCGGTGGGGGTGAACACGACTTCGTCGCGCTGGGAACGCCCCAGCTTGGGGGCGACCATGAGCTGCCACCAGCCACCGAAGTGCTGGGCTTCATAGGTCACCTTGTTGCCGTCCTCATCGCGGTCCTGCCAGGAAAATGTCTCCATGTGTCTGTCTGGGTCTGGGGGTTATGAATCAGCGTTTCCCGTCTTTCATTTCGCGGTTGATGGCGTTCACATCATACTGCATGGTCGGGGTAATCTCGGTCACAGGACCGGCGGTGTTCAGGGATACGATGAGGGGCTTGGAGCGGTTGCCCCTGTTATCGTATTTGTAGATGACGCGCTGCACCAGTTTTCCCTGCGGGTGGGAATACATGCGTTCCTCCACCAGGCGGGCACGGCTGTCGTAGCCATAGGCCACTTTGTAGATGATGTTCTTCTTGGTGTGGTCGTAAATGATGCAGCCGACCAGCTGGCCGTACTTGCCTTCGGTGTAGTCGTTCACCGCAGCCAGGCGTCCGCTGGCCGTGTACGAGGAGCAGCGCATTCCGCGCCAGCCTTTCTGGCGCTGGTAAATGGCGCGTGTGCCGTCCGGGTGACGCATCACGCGCACCATGTCCCCGGTTTCATTCATGGCTTCAGCCCCCTGTGCCTGCACGGCGGGAACCACGGCTGCCAGAGCCATGGCCAAGAGGAACATCCAGCGCTGCATCTTCGTACTCATGGGCATCATTCTACCGATTCGCGGGAAGCTTGGCAAGCGGAAAGTCAGTCTTTTGCCGCCCGGAGCGCGCGCTGCATGGCTGCCACCGTAGCATCGATATCCGATTCCGTGTGAGCGGTGGAGATGAAGCCGGTCTCATAGGGCGAGGGGGCGACATAGACCCCCTGCTCCAGCATGGCGTGGAAGTAGCGGCGGAACATGTCGAAATTGCCGCGCATGGCCGAATCGAGGTCGTAGACCGGCTGCGTGGTGAAATGCAGGCAGAACATGGAACCGTCCCGGATGAAGGTGAGCGGCAGCTGCTCGTCCCGGAGGATGCGGCGCACGCCTTCTTCCAGCCGGGCTCCGAGCTGCTCCAGGCGGGTGTAGGAGTCGTGCTGTTCCAGATACCGCAGCTGCGCCAGACCGGCGGCCATGGCCACAGGGTTGCCGCTGAGGGTTCCGGCCTGGTAGACTGCACCCAGGGGGGATACGCAGTCCATGATGTCGCGCCGCCCGCCGAATGCGCCCACAGGCAGACCGCCGCCGATAATCTTGCCCAGGGTGGTCAGGTCGGGCGTGATACCCAGTTTCCCCTGCACGCCGGCAGCAGAAATGCGGAAGCCGGTCATGACTTCGTCGAAAATCAAGAGGGCACCGTGCCGGGCGGTGATGTCGCGCAGGAATTCCAGATATCCCGGCCGGGGCAGGTAGAAGCCGGCATTGCCGGGGAAAGGTTCCACGATGACTCCGGCTATTTCGCCGGCATACCTGGCAAATGCACGCTCCACCGCTTCCCGGTCGTTGTACGGCAGCACAATGGTCAGGTTCGCAAACTCCGCAGGCACACCGGCGCTGTCCGGCTCGCCGTGCGTGAGCGCCCCGCTACCTGCCGCCACAAGCAGGCTGTCTACATGCCCATGGTAGCAACCGGCGAATTTAATGATGTACTTGCGCCCGGTATAGCCACGGGCCAGTCGCACCGCACTCATGGTGGCTTCGGTGCCGCTGTTGGTCATGCGGACTTTATCCATACTGGGAAGCCAGCGGCAGACGGTCTCGGCCATTTCCACTTCAATGCGGGTGGGGATTCCGTAGCCCAGCCCCTGCGGCACGGCGGCCTGCACGGCAGAAATGACGCATTCCGGGGCATGGCCCAGAATCGCGGGCCCCCAGGTACCCACATAGTCAATATACTGGCGGCCGTCCTCATCGGTAAGGTGCGCTCCGGCAGCCCCGGATACAAAGAAGGGGGCGCGTTCCAGGCGACGGAAGGCCCGCACCGGCGAATTGACACCACCGGGAATCACCCGGCACGCACGCTCAAACAACTCCTCGGATATCGACATGGCGGGCATTATACCCCAACAGCCGCGCCCGCACAAGTGCAAAGAGAGGCATTTACAGGTAGCGCAGCCAGAGGTAGGCGGCTGAGATACCCACACTCATGAGCATGAGCGGGAAGCCGATTACAAAATACTGCATGAAGCTGACGCGCAGCTTGTGCTGGCGGGCCAGCCCCAGGGCCACTACGTTTGCGCTGGCGCCGATGACGGTTCCATTGCCCCCCAGGCAGGCCCCCAGCGAGAGAGCCCACCAGAGCGGCTCGATATTCTGGTAGCCCATGGCACCCATGTCCTGCACCAGCGGAATCATGGTGGCCACAAAGGGGATATTGTCCACAAAGGCACTCATCAGCGCACTGAGCCAGAGGACACTCATGGTGGTCGCAACGGGTTCGCCCCCGGTAAGGTGCATGGTTTCTGCCGCCAGCCAGTTGATGATGCCATTCACCTCCAGTCCGCCCACCAGGACAAACAGCCCCACGAAGAAGAAAATGGTGGTCCATTCAATCTTGGAGAAGATGTATTCGAGCGCTTTCTCGCGATCGGGCATGGTGAGCAGCAGCAGCAGGGAAGCCCCGGTCACAGCGATGGTACCGGTCTCCAGCCCCCAGCTGGGAATCATGCTGTGCGAGCAGAACAGGAATATCGTGAAGGCAAGGGTGAACAGGCAGCGCACCAGCAGGCCTTTGCTGCGGATCAGGCCGCTGCGCCGGATGTTCATAATGCGGTTGTGGTTCTTGCTGGCATGGGCAAATTCCTTGCGGTACAGAACGAGCATCACCGCCACCGTGAGGATAAAACTGATGAGGCAGGGTAGCGTCAGGTTCAGGATGAAGGCATTGAAGCTCAATTCCTTCACCTGGCTGGCAATCATGATGTTGGGCGGGTCACCAATCATGGTGCAGGTTCCGCCGATGTTGGAGGCAAAAATCTGAGCCAGCACAAAGGGCAGCGGCGAAACCTTCAGGTCGCGGGTCAGCGTGAACGTGATGGGCACGGTGAGCATCACCGTGGTGACATTGTCCAGAAACGCGGAACAGACGGCCACCATCACCGACAGCGCCACCAGCAAGGCCACCGGATTGCCCTTGGTCTTTTGCGCGGCCCACACCGAGAGGTAGCGGAACAGGCCGGTCTTGCTCAGCACCAGCACCTGAATCATCATGCCGATAAGCAGCGCCAGGGTGTTGAAGTCGATATGCGCGATGGCCTGCTCCTGCGAAATCACCCCTGCCAGCACCATGAGCATGGCCCCGAACAGAGCTATCACCGTACGCTGCACCTTTTCCGAGACAATCAACGCGTATGTGAGCAGGAAGATAACAAGAGCTAGGGTGATGTGGTAGGACATGCAGACAGATGAGACGATTTCCGCCACGGCAACAGGCGGGTGCAGAACAGTACACCCACCCCTCTGCATTTGCAAGCTTTTTCATCTCCGCAGGCCCTTATTTTTTCAATCCCACAAACTAACTTGGAAAAAAATCTAGATTTTACTTCACATTCCGCTTGAAATTAGGTAAGATACATGTACGAGTTATGGCTACACGCATGCAAAAAACCCTCGCCAAGTGCACCTCCACCCTGGAGGGCACATCGCTGCACACCGGACAGACGGTGAAGCTCATCATCAAACCCGCAGAACCGAACACGGGCTTTAAGTTCCGCCGTGTAGACCTGCCGGACAAGCCTTTCCTGGATGCCTCGGCCTCCAAGGTGCAGGCAGTAGAGCGCGCCACCACCATTGCAGACGGCGCAGTCAAGGTGCATACCGTGGAACACATCCTCTCGGCCCTTACCGGCATGGGAGTGGATAACGCCATCATCGAGATGGATGCCAACGAACCGCCCATCGGCGACGGGTCCGCCCTTCCCTATGTGGAGATGATCAAGCAGGCCGGTGTCGTGGAGCAGGATGCTCCGCTGCAGGTCTGGGAAATCCGCGAACCCATCAAGGTCGAGAACGCCAACGGCTCCTGCATCGTCATCATGCCCAGCCGCGATTTCCGCATCTCCCTCACCGCAGTAGGCCCGAACGGCCGCGTCACGCAATTCTTCGACAGCGTCATCACGCCGGAAACCTACGAGAAGGAACTTTCCAACTCCCGCACCTTCTGCTTCTACGAAGATATCCAGCCGCTGCTGGAGAAGGGGCTCATCCAGGGTGGCACGCTGGACAACGCCATCGTCATCAAGGGCGAGGAATACCTCTGCGCCGGCGGCCTGCGCTTCCACAATGAATGCGCCCGCCACAAGGCCATGGACCTCATCGGTGACTTCATCCTCTGCGGCCGCCGCATCATGGGTCATGTGATTGCCATCATGCCCGGCCACGGCATCAACACCCAGATGGCAGCCAAGCTGCAGCAGAAGTATGAAAGCATGGAAGCCAAGCGACCGCAGCCCATCACCATCCCGAATGGCGATGCCGTACTCGACACGCTGGAAGTCATGAAGCTTCTGCCGCACCGCTTCCCCTTCCTCATGGTCGACCGCATCATCGCTTTCGAGGGCGACCGCAAGTGCGTCGGTCAGAAGAACGTGACCATGAACGAGCAGTTCTTCCAGGGTCACTTCCCCGGTCACCCGGTCATGCCCGGCGTTCTCCAGGTGGAAGCCATGGCCCAGGTGGCCTCCGTTCTCATGCTCCGCATGCCCGAAAACGCCGGCAAGATCGGCTATTTCATGAGCTGCGACAAAGTGAAGTGGCGCCGCCCCGTCGTACCGGGCGATGTGCTGATTATCGAAACAGAACTCACCAAGATGCGCGGTGCCATCGGCATGGCCACGGGCCGCTGCCTCGTCAACGGTGAAATCACCTGTGAAGCCGAGCTGAAATTCATGCTCTCCGACGCGTGATTCGCTGCAACTGCGAAAAAAATTCACGAACGGTGCTTGACATACGCCGATTTTAGGGTATCATATCGCACCCGGCCGTTTCCTGCGGCCTACAGAAACCACTTCAAAACCAGATAAAGAATTATGAGCAAGAGAACATACCAGCCTTCCAAGCGCTGCCGCAAGCGCCAGTTCGGTTTCCGCGCCCGCATGGCTACCAAGAACGGCCGCGCCATTCTCGCCCGCCGTCGCGCCAAGGGTCGCAAGCGTCTTCTGCCCAAGGGTGCAGAGGTGCAGTACAAGCGCCACATCATCCAGCACGGCTAAAGCCCCGGCAGGGTTTCTGTAGAGAGCGCCCCGGCGCTCCCTGCCCTGCAGGAGAAACCAACGCCCTGTTTACGATGCAGCTGAAACGGCAGCATACCATGAAGCGAGCAAGTGAGTTCGCCATGGTGCGTGCCCAAGGCTCATCCGCAGCAGGGCGTTTTCTTATACTCAGCACCCTGCCCTACACCGGCGAGGGTGCGGGTGTAAAGGAATCCCGCTTCGGGATTATCACCACCAGACGGCTGGGGCATGCCGTTGTACGCAATCTGCTTCGCAGGCGCGTACGCGAGCTGCTGCGCGCCCACGGTGCCCCCATGCAGCTGGGACACTATGTGGTACTCATTCCGCGCCACACAGCTGCTACCGCCTCTTACGCCGAGCTTGAGAAGGACTTCCTGCGCCTGCTCAAGCGCCGTCATTTCACAGCATAACCCCCAACCATGCTGAAACGCCTCGTCATCCTGCCGGTATTGTTCTACAAGCGCTTCATCAGCAAGCCGCTTCACATCATCGGCGGGCCTATGAGCGGATGCCGTTTCACCCCCAGTTGCTCCACCTACTTCATTCAGGCCGTGGAAACACACGGTGCATTCAAGGGAACAGCCCTGGGAATCTGGCGCATTCTGCGCTGCAACCCCTGGGGTGGATGCGGACACGACCCCGTGCCGCCCCGCCGCCAGAAGTAACATTTTCCTCCCCCCTACCGATTAAAAGCCTCACAACGAACCCCCACTCAATCATTATGGACAAAACAGGATGGATTGTTGTCACTCTCTGCTTAGGCCTGCTGGGCCTGCAGTGGTATAACAACAGCAACAACGAACAGGCGGCTCCGGCAGCCCCTGCCGCCGTGACAGCCCCGGCCGATCCCGCCACTGCCGCCGTCACCCCCGCCGCCCCGGCAGCCACCGTGGCCACCAGCCCGGCCACCACCCCTGCCCCCACAGCCGAAAAGAAAGTTGTTGCCACCCTCATCAGCAAGGATGCCGACGGCAAGCCCGTGGCAAAGTACAATTTCTGCAACATCGGCGGCAGCATCAGCGGCGTGGAAATGCTCGGTCAGGTCATCAACAGCACGCGTGACGAGCTGAACAAGACTGATGTAAGCCTCAATTCCAACCCCGATGCCGGCATCGGCGCCCTCCTGTTCGGGCTTTCCAATGACCGTGCCCCGCAGTTCGACCAGGGCGTATACGAATACCGCCCCGACCTGAGCAGCGAGAACCATGTGACGCTGCTGGGCCGCGTGGGTGATCTCATCATCCGCAAGGTATACAGCCTCAAGCCCCTCCGGCAGGGCGACACCCTCATCGAGGGCAATGCCTACGTTCTCAACCTCAAGATTGACGTGCAGAACACCTCCGGGCAGACCCTCAACGCGCAGGACTGGGGGCTTTATGCCGGTGGCATGGGGCAGATTTCCAAGGACGAGTCCTCCTACTACACCTACTATGTCCACCTGGAGGATGGCAGCTTCGAGAAGAACGGTGCCAGTGATTTCCGCCCCTGGCTCGGCAAGGCCAGAGAGCGCAGCTACGACAAGGACTTCGAAAGCCTGGAGTGGGCTGGTGTCATGAACCAGTACTATGCCTCCATCGTGAAGCCGGACAAGAGCAGCGCCAACAACTCCCTGTATGCCGCCCCGGCTCAGTTCCCCCTGCAGGTGACGGGCGACAAGACCGAATGCGTGGAAGTGGCTCTGGGCATGCCCGATTTCTCCCTCGCCGGCAAGACTGACGCCATGATGGGCGGGCAGAAGAGCTTCTCCTACGATATTTTCACCGGTCCGAAGCTCAACCTCATGCTCAACGAGATGACGGATGACTTCCGCATGATTGACCGCGTGATGGACTACGGCGTGTTCACCATCATCGCCTACCCGATGAACTGGATTGTGAACCTCTACCACGGCTGGCTGGGCAACTGGGGCTGGGCCATCATCGCCATGACCCTCACCATCCGGCTGCTCATCTGGCCGCTCTACCGCAAGAGCTACACCAGCATGAAGCGCATGAGCCTGCTGCAGCCGCAGATGCAGGCCCTCAAGGAAAAATATCCCAACGACCCGCAGAAGGTGCAGATGGAGATGATGAAGCTCTACCGTGACTACGGCATCTCGCCCATGGGCGGCTGCCTGCCCATGCTGCTGCAGATGCCCATCTTCTTCTCCTTCTTCTATGTGCTGCAGACCGCAGCCGAGTTCCGCGGCGAAGGCTTCATCGGCTGGGTGACCGACCTCTCCCAGATGGATACGGTCTTCTCCTTCCCCTTCATGGGCTATGAAGTGCCGGTAAACATCCTGCCCATCCTCATGGCTGTCTCCACCATCGTGCAGATGCACATGACCCCGGCCACGGGTGACGCCACGCAGGTGAAGATTATGCGCTGGATGCCGCTCATGTTCTTCCTGTTCTGCTACACCTACCCCAGCGCCCTGGGTCTGTACTGGACCACCAGTAACCTCGTCTCCATTCTGCAGACCATCATCATCCGCCGTCTGCCCGCACCCCAGCTGGAGAAGGTGCAGAAGAAGAAAGGAGCCAAGAAGAGCTTCATGGAGCGCATGATGGAACAGCAGGCCGCCCTGGAGCGCCAGCGCCAGGCCCAGCAAGGCAAGTAACACCTCTTTTTCACGCCCCGCAGCCTCCTGCGGGGCGTTTTCTCTTTCCTCATGAAAAAACTGTTTCTCCTATTACTGACCAGCTTCGCCCTGGGGGCAGAGGAAATCATCCTGGACACCCAATTCATCAGCTGGGACGGCAAAGCCTCCTCTCTCTACGCCCTCCCCGGACTTGCCTCTCACGCCGGCGGACTGGAACCCCACTGGCACCAGGAGACGAACATCACCGTGCATGTCAAGGTGAGCAACCTGCTGGGAGCCGGGCAGATGGATCCGGACGCACGCTACCGCGTGGACGAAATCTCCTGGGTCGGGCATCCCGCCGGCTGGTTCATCGGGGGCTCCCGCAGCGTGCGCCTCACCAATGGGCGTGAATATGTCGACTTCCCCGGCGTCGACCGCCAGCAGGATGGAAACCCGGGCGTACGACGGAAAGCAGACGCCGAAGGGCTGTGCATCACCCATGATGACCAGCTGGAACTCATCCTCCAATGGCGCAACCCCTCCCCCGGTGGCATCTACATGCGCTATTTCACCGCCGCAGACAACGCACGGATTACCGGCACCGCCATGAACCTCACCCCCGATGGACGGCTGGCCGGCGGTATCGCCAGCGAGAACTACTACAACAAAAAATGGCGTTTCAACAGCCCCGCCATCCGCATCAAAGCCACCCGGCAGGGAGAAAGCGGATGGCTGGCGGGCATCCTCATCACCCTGGCAGCAGCGGGGGCATTCCTTCTTCTGCGCAGGCTGTATCTGAAAAACCCGGCGGTACACCGCTGCTTGAACAAGTGGAAACAAGCCCTGGCCAGGCAGGGCATCCCCAGGCGGGATTAAAACGCGGATTTTCTGACATTGCGCGTGACGAATGGTTAGAGTTATGATAGAATTGCGCGCGCATCCAGCATACAGCGATGACTACAACAGACTTTCTAGTAATCGGCAGCGGTGTGGCAGGACTGAGCTTTGCCCTGCGTGCCGCCGAATATGGCAAGGTGACTATCCTCTGCAAGAGCGATCCCCTGGTTTCGAGTTCGGCCAAGGCCCAGGGCGGCATTGCCGCGGTCATCGACAAGAATGACACCTTTGAGGAACATGTGGCCGACACGCTGGATGCCGGTGCCGGGCTGTGCGATGTGGATGCCGTCCGCACCATTATCGAAGAAGCCCCGGCGGCCATTGAGGAACTACTCAACTGGGGCGTGGATTTTGATACCGAGGAAAACGGCGGCTTTGACCTGGGGCGCGAGGGCGGCCACGGCAAGCGCCGCATTCTGCATGCCAAGGACACGACCGGGCTGGAAATCAGCACCAAGCTGCTGCGCGGCGTGCAGCAGCACCCGAACATCACCCTGCTGGACCACCGCATCGCCATTGACCTCATCACTACGGCCAAGCTCGGCTGCGTGACGGAGGACCGCGTTCTGGGAGCCTATGTACTCGACCCCGCCACGGGTGAGGTGGAAATTTTCCGCAGCGACCGCATCATGCTGGCCACCGGCGGCACCGGCCGCGTGTACATGTACACCACCAACCCCGCCACCGCCACAGGCGACGGCGTAGCCATGGCCTGGCGCGCAGGGGCCAATGTCTCGAACCTGGAGTTCGTGCAGTTCCACCCCACCACCTTCTACAACCCCAAGAGCAGCGACCGCGACGGCCTGACTTTCCTCATCTCGGAGGCCGTGCGTGGCGAAGGCGGCGTGCTGCGCGGCCCGGACGGCAAGGAATTCATGCAGAAGTATGATGCCCGCAAGAGCCTCGCCCCGCGCGACATTGTGGCCCGCTCCATCAACCACGAGATTCTCCGCACCGGGCATCCCTGCATGTACCTGGACATGACCCACAAGCCCAAGGGCTTCATGGCCGAACGCTTCCCCTACATCTACGAGACCTGCAAGAGCTACGGCATCGACGCCGAAGTGGATATGATTCCCGTTGTTCCCAGCGCCCACTACCAATGCGGCGGCGTGCAGACAGATACGGACGGGCAGACCTCGCTGCGTGGTCTCTTCTGCGCGGGCGAGACTGGCTGCACCGGCCTTCACGGCGCTAACCGGCTGGCCAGCAACTCACTGCTGGAATGTGTGGTGATTTCCAAGCGAGCACTCGACCGCATGCTGCGTACCCTGCCTCTGGCGCACAAGATGGAGGAATACCCCATCCCCGAATGGAAGCACGGCGAACGTGTCCCCCAGGACGACCTGGCCATTCTCTACCATTGCTGGGATGAAGTGCGCCGCACCATGATGGATTATGTGAGCATTGTACGCACCAACCACCGCCTGCAGCGCGCAGCCACCCGACTCCGCAACATCAACCGCGAAATCAACGAGTACTACTGGGGCTACCGCGTCACCCCCGAAATCATCGACCTGCGTAACCTGGCACTCACGGCCTCCCTCATTGTGGACTGCGCCATCCGCCGTCAGGAATCCCGCGGCTTGCACTACACGCTGGATGCCCCGGAAAAACTGCCTGTCGCACGTCCCAGTGTACTGCACAACTGGTAATCCCCCACGCCCGACGGTCAGATGAAGCGCTGCCTGATTCTCCTCCTGATGCTGAGCCTGACCGCCCCGCCGGAAGCCCCGGCGCAACCGGCCCGCAGCAGCATGAGCGCCACAGCGGTAAGCCGCAGCCAGACTAAACCACGCAAGCGGCGCATGAGCGAAGAAAGCCTGCGCGCGGCTGCCATCAAGGCAGGGCCCTTGCGCCCGGCTTTCGACCAGAGCCACCGCCGGAACTTCCCCGACCCGAAAAAATACGGTAACCGCCCCAGTCCGGGGGCCTACCCCTGGCATTTTGACATTACGGCGACCTATTTCTACATAGGCGAGCAGGCCACGAAGAACAACCCCGTTCCCAACACCGCCAGCAGCTGGGACAGCGCCTGGGATGACAACTACGGCGGCTTTGACGACCCCAACCCGGCGAACCGCTGCCCGCGCACCTATGCCCCGCTGGGATTCACCCCCCAGCTCAATCCTTTTTATGTGGCCCTGCCCTACAACGACATCGACAAGGGTGGGCCCAAGCCGGAAGCCTCGCGGGTCATTCCCTGGTACCGCAAGTTCAAGGACGGCAAGTATGAATCCGTCTGCCGCGGCACCTGGGTGCAGATATATTACAAGGGCCGCTATTGTTTCGCCCAATGGGAGGACTGCGGCCCCTTCCGGACCGACGACTGGGAATATGTGTTTCTGGGCGCGCGCCCGAAAAACCACGCCAACAAAGCCGCCGGCATTGATATTTCCCCCGCCGTGCGCGATTACCTCGGCATACCGGGCGGCACAGCCACCGTCCATTGGCGCTTTGTGGACTTCCACCGTGTACCGGGCGGTCCCTGGGCACGCTACGGCAAGGACAATCCCTTTATCAACCCGGAACTCAAACGCGCCATCTTCAAATTCCAGCACAAGCACAACATCATCACCTCCAAACGCTGATTCCCATGTTCCAGAACCTCATCTTCGACTGGTCAGGCACGCTGTGCGACGACCTTGCCCTCACCCTGGAAGCCACCAACTATGTCCTGGCACAGTACCAGCGCCCCGCGCTCACGCGCGAGCAGTTCCGGGCTGAATTCCAGCTTCCCTACCCGGAATACTACGCATGGAAGACCCCCGAAGCCCGGCTGACCGACCTGGAGAAATTCTACCGCCACGCCTTTGACCACGCAGCAACCCAGGTGAGCATCATCCCCCATGCGCGGGAGTTCATGGATTTCTGCCGCCAGCGGGGCATCCGCTGCTTCATTCTCACCAGCATGGACCCGCGAGCCTTCGATGAACAGGTGCGCCACCTGGGGCTCAAGGATTACTTTGAGCATATCCACTCCGGTGTCCGCAACAAGGAGGAATACATCTACAACCTGCTGCGCCAGCACCAGCTCAACCCGCATGATACTGCCTTCATCGGCGATATGCAGCACGACATCAACGCCGCCCACAGCGCCGGCATCATCGGCATCGGCGTGCTGACCGGCTACAACAACGCCGCCCAGCTGGCTGTTTCCACCCCCGACCTGACCGTCCCGCATCTGGGTGCCTTGCAGGGGTTCATGGAACGCGGTGGGTACAGCCCGAAAGCTACGGCTGACAGCATTCAGGTGAACGGGCTGGAATTCAGCTGCCACATCGGCGTTCCGGCAGAGGAACGCGCCGAAGCCCAGAAGCTGCTGGCCAACATCCGCCTGACGCCGCCCGCCGCCTTTGCCGGCATGGGCGAAGAACTGGAGCGCACTATTGATTACGATGCTCTTTCCCGCCACCTCATCAGCCTGGCTCAGGCAGAACCAACCGTTCTGCTGGAGACCCTGTGCCACCGCATGGCCACCGCATGCGTCCGGGACTTCGGGGCCGTTTCGGCCACGGTGGAGCTGCACAAATTCATTCTTCCTTTCACTCAGTCGGTCTCCGTGCGCTGCACGGTGTAACCAGCCGTCCCCCTGCCGTCGGCAGGGGGCAATGTGGCAGATATGTCACCATTTGCCGCTTGCCGCAGGGCGGCAGAGGTGGTATTATCAAACAAAAGTTTTCCTCTTCCTCCCATGAGATACCGTTCCTTTATTTCCACAGCCCTGGCCATCAGCAGCATGGCAACAGCCCAGATGCCGGGGAACATGACCACTTTTGTTCAGGCGGAAAAGGCAGATTCCGGTCACGACCGCATTGTCCGCAAGAGCATCGGCCGCACCGAGGCGGTGCGGCATGTCACCGTCCGCTCTGCGGTTGAGGGACATCTCAAGGAAGTCCTCTTCCAGGAAGGCGCCCTGGTGAATCAAGGCGACCTGCTGCTCCGCATCGAACCGCTGCGCTACGAAGCTGCCGTCAAGCAGGCCGAATCGGCCCTGGCGCAGCTGAAAGCACAGCGCGTGTATGCCGACAGCCGCTTCAAACGCTTTGCCTCCCTGACCTCTCAGCAGGCAGCCTCGCGCGAAGACATGGAAACCGCCAAGGCGCAGCTGGAAGAACTCAACGCCCGCATCAGGGGGGCAGAAGCAGAACTGGTACGCGCCCGCAAGGATTTGGCAGACTGCTCCGTGTACGCGGAAATCAGCGGAAGAATCGGCCGCATTCCCAAAGGCACAGGCAACTACATCAACCGCGGCGAGGCGGTCACGACCATCACCCAAATGGATCCCATCTATGTGAGATTCCCACTGAGTCAGAACGATGTAAACGGCATTTTCCGCGGGCCGAAGGAAATCGGTCAGGTGACGGATGTCCAGCTGACAACAGCCAGCGGCCGCCCCTATGCAGGCAAAGGCCGCATCGTGATTGTCGACAACCAGCTCACCGGCAGCACCGACTCTTACACCCTGTGGGCCGAGTTTGACAACCCGGAACACAAATTGACCCACAAGGGCATCGGGGCGCTGACCATCACGCTGACCAACCAGCAGGAGGTCTGCATGGTACCGCTTACCGCCGTGCATTACGATGCCAAGGGCGCCTTTGTCTACACGATTGATGATGAAGGGAAAGTATCCCGGCGGGATGTGACGGCAGGCCCGGTTCAGGGGCGGCTTCAGTCTATATACAGCGGGCTGCAGGACGGTGAAATAGTCATCAGCGACGGTTCGCACAAAACCCGACCAGGTGCCACGGTGCGCCCGGTATTTGCCGATGCCACGGTGAACGAACCCGGTTCCGCCCAGGGGGGAGAACTGGCTCCGCTGGAAGTGGGTACAGCTTCGGTTGAGGAAATGGCCGACCCCACCGTCCTGGCGGTGGAAACCGCGCGTCTGGAGGCGGTGAATGTAGTGGAGCTCCGTCCGCTGGTGCAGGGGTTAATCAAGGAAACATGCTTCAAGGAGGGCGAGCATGTCTCCCAGGGCTCCTGCCTGTTCCGCATTGATTCCACCCGCTACCAGGCCACGGTGGATTCCTGCAAGGCAGCCATCGCCCAGCTGGACATCAAGGTTGCCGATGCCCAGAGCAAGTACGAACGCCAGCAAAAGCTCCTGGCGCTCAATGCCAGCAGCCAGAACGATCTGGAAAACGCCCGCGCCACTCTGCATGAACAGCAAGCCGCGCGGGAAGCTGCCTTTGCCCGGCTGGCGGTGGCCGAAGATGACCTCAGCCGCTGCGACGTCCGCACTCCCATTGGCGGCAGAGTGGGGCGCGCCCTGATTTCCCAGGGTAATTATGTGAGACTGACGGACGAAGCCCTGGTGCGAGTCGTCCAATTCAGCCCCATCTATGCTCGATTCCCGCTCAGCGAAAAGGATATTCTCTCCCTCTACGGCAGCGCAGACAAACTGAAGGAACAGGCCGAGCTGAGCCTGGTGACCTCAACCGGCGAAGAACTCCCCGCCAAGGGGCGCGTGGCCTTCTGCGACAACGAGATTCAGACCGGCACCGGCACGCAGAACATCTGGGCAGTCTTCGAGAACGAAGACCGCAGCCTCGTGCCCGGCGGTGTCGTCAGCATCAGGGTGAAGCGTAAGGCAGACTACCCGGTGCTGAGCATCCCCGCCCAGGCCGTCCTGACCGATTCACGCGGTCATTATGTCTATGTCATCAGGCACAACCGGGCCGTGGAACGCCGCATTATCTGCGGCAGCACCACGGAAGACGGCCGCGTCGCCGTCTTCTCCGGCCTGCTCAGCGGCGAACAGGTGATTACCACCCACCTGGCCGATATGGAAGAAAACACCCCGGTCCAAGCCCGTTAAACCTCTAACCCCATTTTCTGCAACATGTTTTCCGCATTCTTTGTCCACCGCCCCAAGTTTGCCTTCGTCATCTCCATTCTGATGATGCTGGGCGGGCTGCTCTGCCTGAGCAAGATGCCCGTTTCGGAATACCCGGAGGTTTCGCCCCCCACCATCTCAGTGCGCATGACCTATGCTGGTGCCAGCGCAGAGGAAGTAGCCCAGGTTGTGGCTGCCCCGGTCGAGGAACAGCTCATCGGCATGGATGACCTGGAATATTTCTATTCCTCCTGCGGAAATGACGGTTCGTTCAGCCTGACGCTCATCTTCCGCTCCGGCACCAATGACGACATGGCCATGGTGAATGTTTCCAACGCCATCAAACGCGTGGAATCCAAGCTGCCCAGCGAAATCAAGCAGACCGGCTATGAAGTACGCAAGCGCAGCGGTGACATGCTCTGTTTCATCAACTTCATGTGCGATGAGAACAAGATGAGCATTCTCGAACTCTCCAACTGGCTGCGCATGAATGTCAAGGATAAGATTTGCCAGGTGGATGGCGTTTCCAGCGCCGACATCATCCCCAGCCGCAATTACTCCATGCGCGTCTGGATGAATACCACCCGCATGAGCGCCATGAACATCACCCCGGCGGATGTGAGCGAAGCCATCAAGGCTCAGAACGTGCAGGCAGCGGCCGGCTCGGTGGGTGCAGAAGATATCCAGTCCTATGCCACCTTCAAGGTAACGGCCACCGGGCGGCTCAAGACGGCCGAGGAATTCGGCAACATCATCGTCAAACGCGGCCAGAACGGCCATGTCACCAAGCTGAAGGATATCGCCACCGTCGAACTCGGCGCCGAACGCAACACGGGCTACAGCCGCCTCAACGGCGTGGACAATGTGGGGATGATTATCCACCAGAACAACGATGCCAACGCGCTGGCCACCGTCGCCAAGGTGCAGGAATGCATGCGCCAGATTGAAAAGAACTTCCCCGACGGCATGGAATGGCGCATGGGCTATGACCCGACCCAGGCCATTGATGCCACCATGGACGAAATCATCGAAACGCTGGTCGTTGCCCTGTTGCTGGTGGTGCTGGTCACTTACCTGTTTCTGCAGGACTGGCGCGCCACGCTCATTCCCGCCATCGCCATCCCGGTATCGCTGCTGGGTGCCTTCATGATTATGTACCCGCTGGGCTACTCCATCAACGTGCTGACCATGTTCGGGCTTATCCTGGTCATCGGTTCGCTGGTGGATGACGCCATCGTGGTGGTGGAAAACGTGATGCGTATCATCCAGGAGGAAAAACTTTCTCCCCGCGAGGCCACGCTCAAAAGCATGAAGCAGATTACCGGGGCCATCATCGCCACCACGCTGGTGACGCTGGCGGTCTACGTCCCGATTGCGTTCTACGGCGGCATGGTGGGTGTCATCTACACCCAGTTCTCCGTCACCATGTGCGTGGCGCTCTGCATCTCCACCCTCAACGCCCTTACCCTTTCCCCCGCGCTCTGTGCGCTCATCCTGAAACCGGCAGGCACCAAGCCCAACAAACTGGGTGCCCTTCTCTTCATGCCCTTCAACTGGATTCTGGAAACCAGCCGCCGCATCTACCTCTTCGGCGCAGGGCTCCTGGTACGGAATGTATGGCTCACCCTGCTCTGCCTGCTGCTGGTGCTGGGCGGCAACTACCTGTACTTTGCCGGGGCTCCGGCAGAATGGCACAGGCTGATGGGTACGGAAGGCCGCCCCGCCGTCGCCAACAAGCTCAACCCCATGAGCCTGCTCGCCCCGCCTGCCTTGAACAGCTCCTTCATTCCGACGGAGGATAAGGGCAGCCTTTTCGTCATGGTGACCATGGAGGGTACAGCCACCGCCAAACAGCGCACCGACAAGGTGATGCGCCAGATTGAGAAACGTGTCATCGGCATGCCGGGTGTGGACATGGTGACCGCCCAGAGCGGCTACAGCTTCGTAAGCGGTTCCGGCGAACATAACGGCATGATGATTGTTCTGCTGACCCATTGGAGCGAACGCACCAGCCCCGAAATGCACGCCAGCCGCATTGCCGAACGTATCAACGCCGCCTGTGCCGATATTCCCCAGGCCAACATCATGGCCGTGACACCGCCCGCTATCCGTGGCCTGGGCATTGCAGGTGGCGTATCTGCCGTCCTCCAGGTATCGGGCGATGCCACGCCGCAGGATCTGGGACGCGCCGTCAAGGATTTGCAGGAACGCCTCATGGCACGCCCGGAACTGGTTTCGCGCACCCGCAGCGAATACGATGCGGAAACCCCGCAGATTCACCTGGAAATCAACCGCGACAAGGCACAGTCCCTCAACATTCCGGTCGACACCATCTTCCGCACGCTGCAGAGTACCATGTCTTCGTCCTATGTGAATGACTTCACGCTCAACGGGTTTAATTTCAAGGTACAGATTCAGGGCAGCGCCAATGACCGCCGCACGGCAGATGACATCCTCAACCAGATGGTACGCAGTGAAAAAGGTGAAATGGTACCGCTTTCCGCCGTCTGTTCCCTTTCCTACCGCATGGGGCCGGGGCGCTACAACCGCTTCAACCAGTACATGAGTGCCGACATTTCCGTCACTCCCGCCATGGGTATCGGTTCCGGGCAGATTATGCAGCTGATTGAGGACTGCATTGCCGACATGAACAAGGAGGAAAAGGCAGCCGGGCGCAACCTGCTCTGGGAAGTGAGCTGGAAAGACCTTTCCTACCAGGAACGCCAGAACGATGGCAAGATTGCCCCGCTGATTGCCATGGCCATGATTTTTGCCTACTTGTTCCTGGTGGCACAGTACGAAAGCTGGACCACCCCTGTACCCGTCATGCTCTCCGTGAGTGTCGCCACCATGGGTGCGCTCATGGGCGCCCAGCTCTTCGGGCTGACCATGTCCATCTATGTGCAGCTCGGCCTGCTCATGCTCATTGGTCTGGCGGCAAAGAACGCCATTCTCATGGTCGAATTCAGCAAGGATAACCACGAGGAAGGCATACCAGTCAAACAGGCTGCCCTCAATGGTGCAGGTATGCGTTACCGCGCCGTGCTTATGACGGCTGTTTCATTCCTGTTCGGCGTCGCCCCGCTGGTGGTTGCCACAGGCTCTGGTGCAGCCAGCCGTATCGAAATCGGCGTCACCACCTTCTGCGGCATGCTGCTGGCCACGCTTTTCGGCATCTTCATGGTGCCGGGGCTCTATTCCCTGTTTGCCCGCATGCGCGACTGGACGGTCAGCCGCGTCGGCAAAGAGAAATTACCTTCCTGAGACCTTTTCCTCTGGTTGAAAGTGCCGCCCCCTGCCGGGGCGGCACTTTTTTTGGACAAAACAGGTGCATGCGGCTTGACCTTGAAGCAAGAAAGGCATATAATGAAGCACGTATGAAACGCATTACTCCTTTCCTCTTTGCCGGGATTCTTCTCTGCGCCTGCCAGCAGACCCCGCGCAACATCATCCAGATGGAAGCTCCCGTTTTCTCCGACTCTGCCGCCAGCGGCAAGGCCTGTACTGTAGGCACCTGTGACAAGAAACAGGCAGCAGGCTACACCATGGTTCAGGTTGACATGCCCGAAGCCAGAGAATGGGACGTCTTTGACCGGGCTGATGCCGTTATCAAATACAACCAGATGCCTCTCAAGGACAAGGAACTCCTCTTCGATACCGTAGCCCGCGTGTACGCCAACCTGCCGGCAGATAACAAGCTGGACAGCAACACCATCAACCTCGGTATCTGGCGAGAACTGACCCAGAAGGGCGTTGACCTCAGTTTCGGCGATGAACCCAACGACTGGCATCCCTACCGGATGTACATCCACCCGATTGTCATCACCGAAATGACCAACTTCTACATTGCCACCAAGGACGGCAGCATCACCGATGAGGAACTGCATGTCTGGCAGAAAGCCGGTTGCAATGTCATCAACGCTCACCCGGACAACCTGAGCATGGCCGCCCTGCTCGCCCGTAAGGACGACCTCGCCAAAGCCGGCATCGTCATCGAACCCGATGGCGAATACTACAAGGCCAAGGCCACCAAGGTCGACTGGGCCAAATACCGCGCTGAGCATCATTAATCTTTTCCTCACATCAGGAAGAACCCCCGGTTGCCAAAGCAACCGGGGGTTTCATTTTCATCAATTGACGGTGGATGGCTTTCTGCGACCTTTCGTCTCATCATTCCAATCTGCCGACTCGTACTTGGAGAGGCAGAGGGCAGTCAGCTCCTCGTTGAATCCGGGGTAGGGTTCATCCCCCTCCACCACGCGGACCTCGGCGGCAAGAGCCTGCGCCAGGCGCTCCGGCCAGCCAGGGGCAGGCTCACATTGCTGAATGAGGCCCTGGTGCAAGACAGCCCCTTTGTAGCGGCGCTGGCCGGCGCCCGCCAGCTTGTGACCAGAGGCATCCACAATATCGCTCTTGACCGGGCTTGCCCAGCAGGCGCGGCCGCCGTCCGGTGCATCTTCGGTCAGGAGGGTGCATTCCACCCCGCTCTGCTGCAAAGCCGTGGCCAATGCACCGTGAATCCAGAGGTAAAGCTGGTCGGCAGGGGGATACATCACCCCTTCCTCGCCAGGGAGAGTCACCGTGTAGGTGTAGCCCAGGCGATGGTCCACGATGCCGCCACCTGTCCAGCGGCGTATATACTCCTCTGCACCGGGGAAGATGGAACTTGCCTCTGCCACCGTATCAAAATAACCAAAGCTGACGGCAGGGCGTTCCCATGTGTAGATACGCAACCACGCCTCGCGGCGGCGGGAAAGCAACTCATCTGCCGCCATATTGCGGTAGCCGTTACGGGGAACCGGGTCGATCCAAAGCGTGATGGCCCGCGGGAGTACATCACGCTGTTGAGTCTGCATCTGCATGGGGGCAAGCGGAATCAGAGCGGTTGAGGAAGCGAAACCAGACGTGCATACGAGCGCGTATACTTGGCAAAGAAATCCGCCATTTTCCTGGGCGCGCGGCGGCGGCCCTGGCGAATCTGCTCCACCATGGCCACGCCTTCTTCCGTGAGAACGGTAATGGAAATCATGGCCGAATCGATGCGGGCATTCTCGTAGGTGGAAGCTCCTGCCACAATGCGGTCACCATACACCTCCACGTTGTTAGTACGACGGTTGGAAGCAATCACAGGAACGCTCACCATTTCATATTCCACCTGGGCATCCTTGGCATCAGCCTCGCCTGCCACATAGCGGATATTGAAGGTGATATTGAGTTCCATGATATTCTCGCAGAGGAAATTCTTCTCATCGTCCTGTTCAAAGCGAGTATAGGCAGCCTCGAGGTTTTCCTTGCCCAGCAGCTGCTCAAAAGTGGGGCGGGGCTGCACCACCTGGCGATACAGCGAGAACAGAGGGTATACGCCCGCTTCCTTCCCATCATCACCCGGCAGATTCAGAATCTGGTCACGGAACATCAGACGGTAGCCGATGGCGTTCACATCGCCTTGTGTATCCCGGTTATGGGCGCGGGCTTCGCGATAATTCTTACGCAACGAGGTATCGGAACTCACCGAGGGGTTGCGGTCCGGAGCGCAGGCAAAGAACACGCATTGGGCAGACTTGGGAATCTTGAGCCCCTTGGGTACATTGTCCATGCTCTCATCAGCCTTGGCAAACATCCATTGGTACTTGTTATCATAGCCGCGCATCTGGAAGGACTCAAAGTCCCTGCTCAAGGTCTGAAGAGCAGCGCGGGAACGGGAGGATGTGCTGACATCCTCGCTCACGGCACGCCAGAGATCGACACTCTGATTGGTAAGCTGCATAATAACCACCACCAGCATACCAGTAATGGCCATGGCTGTCATCAGTTCAATAAGCGTGAAGCCTCTCACGCCTGTCTGTTTCACTATTTTCATGACAAATCGATAAGTGGAATATCCTTGGTATTAACGATGGAACGAAAGGTTCGCCGAGAAAAGCGGACGCCCCAGCTTCGACCATTTCTTGCCCTTGTAGCGAGCAGGATTGGGCGGTGACATGTGGTAGAAATCAGCCCGGCAGAAAAGGACACCTCCCCATGCTTCAGCCTTGCCGGGAGCAGAGACAAACTTTTCGGGAGAATTAGCATCCAGGATGACCCCCGGATTGGCGACAGGACGGTATTCTCCCTCCCCCTTGAGCTGCAGCTGGGTCATCTTGACCAGGAATACCGGGCCAACTGCATCGCGTATTTCGTCACGATGAATCGGGTCATCCATCGGGCAGGCAATCGTCACCAGCTGCATATCCTTACCCGGCACGCTCTTACCCGTCTCTACGGCGGGGAATGAACCGTCTGCGCGGGCCGGTTTCGACAAATCTGCCCGGTAGGAGAAAATGACAATGGCCTTGCTGGGCTGAGCCGTCTTGCGGAGCCAGTAGAAACCTTTGTCAAAGGTACTCTTGTACTGGTTCTCGCTGGAATCAGATGCCCCCTTCCCCGCATATTCATCTGCTCTGAGCGTATTCAGTTCAGCCCGCAGAATACCGGTGATGCGCTCTGACTCCTGGCGGGTAAGAGCCTGCCGCACCAGCCCGCGTGCCGGCACAAAAACGGTGAGGAAGATGGAGAGCATAACCCCGACCAGCGCAATGGCCAGCAGGGTCTCCATCAACGTAAAACCACGAAAACGACGAGAACAAGATTGATTTTTCATACCTCTTCTATATTCAACAATTTCTTACTTCACATCCCCGAAGACCTGTTCCTCTGTACGCAACAAGCTCACATCTCCGTTCGGCCAGAGGCAGATACCCTTGGCTCCGGTCGGGCGCACCACACGCCCCTCGCGCACCGTATCGCGCGGCACAATGCCATCTACCGCATTGCGTCCATTACCGGGACGTCCCGTAATCAGCACCAGGCGCTGGGGGCAGGTCAGATTCAGCGGGTCTGCCATGGGGGCGACAAAGCGTCCCTTTTCATCAAATTCCACATAATAGATGCTGGCGCGCCCCCGGCGGGCAATGGAGGTTACACCCTGCCCAATCATCGAGCCCACAGCACCGTCTTCCCGCGGAAGGGGCTTGCTGTATGTGGGGCAGAAATACACACCTGGGGGCAGCAGAACACCGGAAGACGTCGACTTCCACTTACCCGGCTGCGCCACATCCGTACCATCAAACTTGGACTTACCGTCACCTTTTTCAAAGCGCTGCACCAGCAGATACCGCAGATGGATGGTATCGGCAGAGCTGTCCTTGGGGTCAGCCACAATCACCAGGCGTGTATAAGTATCATTGCCCTGCGCCGTGGCACGGGCCTCCATAACCATGGATTCCAGCAATTCCACCCCCGATTCAATACCACGCCCCTTGCCGGCATCTCTGAGTACGCCAGCCGCCATGGTCATCACGACCCCGAGAATGGCAATCACAACCAGAAGCTCCACCAGAGTGAAGCCCTTGAAAATCTTTCGGCAAATCTTTTTCATATCCATTGCTGTTGCAGCGCGCAAATTTCTGACATTATTCATAGCAGTTTTCAACGGCATCTTCAATCTTTTTTTACCGATGTCAGCCTTTTATGGCTGCTTTTTCGTTTTAGGGTTGACCTTTTCTGGAAAATAGAGTACATGTGCCTCTCCTATGAGCATCCTGCAGTCCCTCATTCTCGGTCTTGTCGAAGGGCTTACCGAATACCTCCCCATCAGCTCGACCGGTCATCTGATTATTGCCCAGTACCTGCTGGGCATGAAGGAGTCTGCCGCTCTTGACGCCTATTCCGTCTGCATCCAGGTGGGAGCCATCCTGGCCGTTGTCAATTTGTATTTTGCCCGCATCCGCCAGATGTGGGCAGGTGTGACCAGCCGGAATCCGGTCGGTCTGCGCCTGATCCGCAACCTGTTGCTGGGCTTCATGCCGGCCATGGTCATCGGTTTTTTCCTGGCCGGGCCCATCAAGAGTTTCCTGTTCAATGCCGAAACCGTAGTTGTCACCTGGGCGCTGGGGGGCATCGTCATCCTGCTTTTTGTGCGTCACAACATGAAACAGGGTAAAGGCCGCTGCCACCAGGGCATCGAACTGGAAGACATGAGCTGGAAAGCAGCCCTCACCGTCGGCTTCATGCAATGCATCGCCATGTGTCCCGGCACAAGCCGCAGTCTCATGACTATGCTGGGAGGGCTTATAGCCGGGCTGAGCATGGCCGCAGCCGTTGAATTCAGCTTCCTGCTGGGACTCATCACCCTGAGTGCCGCCACGGTATACGACTTCATGAAATATGGAGACAATATGATCAGCGAACTGGGCTGGGGCCCCATGCTGGCAGGCACTCTCATGTCCTGGTTGAGCGCCATTGTCGCCGTCAAATGGATGGTGAAATACCTGCAGCAGCATGGACTTTCCATCTTCGGCTGGTATCGCATCGGGGCAGCAGTCATCATGCTGGTGCTGATTCTGAACGGCCTGCAGGTGTGATGACCCGGAGTTCTGCACTTTCTGCTTTTCATAGAGAAGGCAAACGTGTAGAATAAGGCCATTCACAACCATGAACTACATCCGGCTATTCCTCAATTGGCTTCTTGACAGCGTATTCGCCTGGTTCAGCCCGCAATGGCGCCGACAAGGGCGCGAAGTCTCTGCCGCGCTGAAACGCTACGTGAACTACCACCGGCACTCGCTCGATGCAGAGGCCATCACGACATGCCATACCCTGCGCCAGGAAATCGAATCAGCCCTGCTGCACTGGGATAAGGAGGAATGTCTCCGGCTCACCAGCCAGGCCACGCTGAAATGTGAAGCCATGCCGGGATTCAAGCGAGGTGCGGTGGTCGAAATGGTCGAATCCTTCTTCGTCATCATGGTCATCTTCCTGGGACTGCGTACCTATTATGTGCAGCCTTTCCGCATACCGACCGGCTCTATGCAGCCCAGCCTCAACGGCATCATTGTCCATCCTGTCAGCGAAATACCCGGAACGGCCAGGCAGGTCTGGGATATGATGACTCTGGGCAGCGCCTATGTAGAGGCCACCGCCGACACAAACAAAACCCTTGTCGGCATTGAAGACCACCCCAAATACCTGCTCTTCACCGAAACCACCTTGAGCTTCAGCGACGGCAGCACCGTCCATATTCCCTCTGCCAAGGGAGCCGTCATCCAGTACCTGAAGGAACAGGGCAAACTCACTGAAACCCTCTTCGGCATCAGACTGGGCAGCTTCCGCGCAGGGGAGACCATCATCCGTGCGCGGGTAGACGCCGGCGACATGATTCTGGTCAACCGCATGGCCTACCATTTCCGGAAGCCGGAACGCGGTGAAACATTCGTCTTCGACACCCGCGGCATCAACACCTCCATGCAGGCTCCGTCTGCCGTCCGCATGAGTGACCAGATGGCAGGCACCCACTATATCAAACGCCTCTGCGGCCTTCCCGGCGATACGCTACAAATCAAGGAACCCCACCTGCTCATCAACGGAGTCCCTGCGGCCGAAGTCACCATTGCCCGCGTGGCTGGTGGGCAGCCTCCCTATAATTCCGGCGGCTACCAGGAACTCTCCCGCAAAGACCAGCCGCTGGCCTACATGACCGACCTCGGCCCGGTTCAACTCCAGAACACCACTACCCCGGCGCTGCGCGAATACGCCGCTCTGGGCGACAACACCACCAATTCTCTCGATTCCCGTTACTGGGGACCTGTGCGCCAGTACAACATCATCGGCCCGGCCTGCATGACGCTGTGGCCGTTCACGACGCACTGGGGCAGCATCGAATAAATGTGACACCTCCCTCTCTCTGCTATGACTGACGCCGCCACCATCACCAGAAACGCAAAGTCGAATCTTGCTTTCACTCTCATGGATCTGCCGGAGGAACGCCGGCAGAACATGGCACGCCTCTATGCCTTCTGCCGTATCATTGACGACATCGTGGATGAACCAGGCATGACGGCAGAGGAGCGCCACGCCGCACTCGACCGCTGGACTGCCCTCATCACCGACGAAGAAGCTCCCCATCCGGGTGTAGAGGAAGAAGTCCACAAGCTCATCGTTGAATTGCAGCTGGATAAAGCTCCCCTGCTGGAATTGATTACCGGCTGCCGGGGGGATATAGCCCACACCCAGCCGGCCACGCGGCAGGATTTGCTGCAATATTGCTACAGGGTGGCAGCCTGCGTAGGCTTATCCAGCGCGGCCGTCATGGGCGCCAGCGAGGAAGCCAGGGACTACGCGCAGGCCCTGGGCTATGCCCTGCAGCTGGTCAACATTCTGAGGGATGTGGCCACAGACTGGAACACCCACAGGCGCATCTACCTGCCGGCAGATGACATGGCGCTGTTCGGCGTCACCGCGGACGACATCTGCCAGCAGCGATACAACTACCGCATGCGTCAGCTGCTGGCCTATGAAGCCGCATTGGCTGAAAAATTCTTCGGCGAAGCGGAGGAATACTATCAGAAATTAAGTGTCGAAGACCGCAACTGCCTGATTCCGGCTCAGGCCATGAGCCTCATATACAGCACCATTCTGCAGAAGATGAAAGACGATGAATACCGCGTCTTTGAACGCCGGTACAGCGTCAACAATTTCCGCAAACTCTGGTTCATGCTGCGTGCCAAAGTAGGCTCATTCGAGTTTCCCGGTCTTGCCGAATGGAGTTCCCTCTACAACGAAAAAAAGCAGCCCTGACGTCTGCTTTTTTCTTGCTTTCCCGGCAGAGCAGAGATAAACTAACAACATTACGCCATGACCGACGCATCCCTTACCTACCATGAGTTTGACGACTGTCTCTGGATTCGCTGCACCAGCCGCGGAAGCTTTGTCAACAGCCCGGCATTAAAGACAGTTTCGGAAAAGTACATGGCACGGGGTGGCCGCAACGTCGTCGTCGATATGGAAATCTGCCCGGGTGTGGACTCCACGTTCATGGGAACGCTGGCCGGTCTTGCCCGCAAAGCCATGGCAAACAACGGAGCCATCCAGATTGCCACCCCGACCCCCCGGACCCGCGCCGCCATGGAAAGCCTGGGGCTGGATATGCTGCTGGATATCGACCCGCCGACAGCCCCCTGGCAGGAAGATATAGCGGAGAGACGCGCACTGCTCGCGCAAGGCAACGCCAGGGAAGCAGCCTCCGGGCAGATGGATGAACTGGAACGCACACGCCATGTTCTGGACGCGCACAACACGCTGCGCGCCATGAACCACAAGAACAATGAGACCTTCGGCTATGTGTGCGAGACTCTGGAAGAAGATCTCCTCCGCCACGAAGCTGAATTATCCGATAAGGAATAATGCGCGATAAACGCGAACAGCTGGCGTTTCAATACAGGGAACTACTGGAAAATATCTACCAGGGGTGCGGAGAAAACCCACCCCAGCCGCCACCGCCGGAAATGCAAATCCAGAGCTGGTGGAGCGCCGGGTTCCTCCCGGTTGAGGGCAGCACTCTCCGGCACGGCACCGTGCGTATCCTTGAGCGAGGACGCTGGAATCGCACCTACGGTCCGGATTTCACCCATGCCGAAATTGAATTGAATGGCCAGCGATTGCGCGGCTGCATAGAAATAGACCACCGGGTCCAGGACTGGGAGGCACATGGGCATGGCGCCAACCCGGCATTTGACGATGTAGTTTTACATGTGGTATTCACGCCACCGCCGGCTGGGTGGTACACCAGAAACAGTCAACACCAGGATATCGCCATCCTCTACCTGCCACCAGAATGCTGGCCAGGGGCGGAGGAAAAACACCGCGAAGCGCCCCTGCCCCGCTGCCGGCGCCCGCTCGCCGCAATGCCGGCAGATTCCATTATCAACCTGCTGAAAGCAGCCGCTGCTTACAGACAGGAAATCAAGAGGACTCGCTTTCGCAGGAAAGCTGCTATTGCAGGAGAATCCCAGGCGTGGTATGAAGCATGGGCGGCTACTCTCGGTTATCACGCCAACAAGGAAGCCATGCAGATGCTCGCCATGCGCGCACCGGTCAGCACATTGGGGAATAATGCCGAAGCCATCCTGTTGGGAACTGCCGGCTTCCTGCTCCCGGCTCTGCCTGTCCGGGCCGGCCAGGAGGCTAGGGATTACCACCGTAAGGTCTGGGATGCCTGGTGGATAAAAAAAGAACAATTTGCCCTGGCGCCAGAGAGGAAAATCCCGTGGAATCAAGCTCCCTGCCGCCCGCTCAACCACCCGCAACGCCGCGTGGCGGCGTTAGCTGCCAGCATGAACAAGTGGCACCGCATTCTCCCCCTGCTCAAAGCAGAAACGGCAAAGGAACTGGCAACCCTTCTTGCGGGAATAACACACCCATTCTGGAGTACGCATTACACCCTGGCAGCAGCCCCCATGAAAACAAAAGCAGCCCTCATTGGAACTCAACGCGTGCAGGATTTCCTCGTCAACCACGTACTGGTGTACGACACCTCACCAACTTCCTGGGCTCATTATCTATCCATAAAGACAAGCAGTACACCTGCCAATATCAAGCGTACCGCTGAACTTCTGTTCGGTGAACGAACAGACCTTGCTACACCTCTGAAGCACGCCTACGCCCACCAGGCACTCCTGCAGATTGAAGCAGACTTCTGCGACTGCAACATCTGCATGGATTGTGCCTTCCCGGAGCAACTCAGCGAATGGGCGCACTAATCAGCCCACCAGCTGCCGGCAGGCCTTCACCGTATTGGCCATCAGCATGGCAATCGTCATGGGGCCCACACCACCAGGAACAGGGGTAATGCAGGAACACTTATCCCTTACGGAGGCAAAATCGACATCGCCGACAATGCGGTATCCACGGGGACGTGTAGCATCTTCCACGCGGTTGATACCGACATCCAGCACCACGGCACCCTCCTTCACATAATCCGCCGTCACCATCTCCGGGCGGCCTACGGCAGCTACCAGAATATCGGCGCTGCGGCACAGAGCAGGCAAATCCTTTGTGCGGGAATGAGCCATGGTAACGGTCGCATTGGCCTGCTTGGAAACCAGCAGATTCGCCATAGGCTTACCCACAATCATACTGCGGCCGATAACGACGGCATGCTTACCGGCTGTCTCAATTCCATATGCCTTGAGCAGCTCCATACAGCCCAGCGGCGTACAGGGCACAAAACCCTCAGCATCTTCCAGCACGAGCTTGGCCACATTCACCGGGTGGAAGCCATCCACATCCTTGCGCGGATCAATATTGAGGATGACCGCTTCCTCATCAATGTGAGGCGGAGGCGGGCTCTGTACCAGAATACCGTGGATGCGTTCATCGGCATTCAGACGGTGGATAAGCGCCACCAGTTCCTCCTGCGTTGTCTCTGCCGGCAACTCCCATTTCTGGGAATAAAGCCCCAGCTCGGCACAGGCCTTCACCTTGGAACCCACATAAACCTGAGAAGCCGGGTTGTCCCCCACCAGCACAACGGCCAGGCCGGGCACATGCCCCTGTGATTTCAACTCGGCAATTTCAACCAGCAAGTTTTCACGGACTCTTGCTGCCACCTGCTTCCCATCAATTAATTGAGCTTCCATATCTGCACGTTGACTTAAAGTTTCACCGCTTCAAAATCCGGCCGGGCCTCGGCCAGCGCGGTATCCAGTTTTTCCATATATTCCTGCTGGGTTGCATCATCCAGCTCGGCGGGCACATACATCGGTTCTTTCACCAGCACCGACACGCGGGAAAATGGTTTGGGAATGACAAAACCGTCCCATGCTTTCCTGATGCGCCAGCAGTTCGGCACATCAATGCAGAGCGGCAGGATAGGCAGACCAGAGACCGAGGCCAGACGAATCACACCTGCGTGACTTTTATACACAGGGCCTTTAGGGCCATCCGGAGTAATCGTCATGCAGCACCCCTGCTCCAACTCCCGCAGCATATCACGGAAACCGGCTACCCCGCGTCTGTGGCTGGAGCCACGCACCGCCCGCATTCCATAATCCTCGGCCACCGTGGCCAGCAGCGCGCCATCCTTACTGGCGCTGGTCAGCATGCTCATGGGCACCGCGCCTTTCACCTTGTATCGGTAGATGTAACAAGGAGTAAACGTGCGGTTGTGCCACAAGGCAATGATACACTGCTTCTTTCCCAGCACATCAGCAGCATCACCCTGATAACCAATCCGGAAGCGAAGCGTACTGCACAGCCCGGTAATGAGCGCCCACACCAGATGGCCGACCGGCCGTGTCCACCATTTGGAGCGTTTTTCCATTGATTTGCTACTCATAAGGCACAATCGGGGCAAGATATTCAGAACGGGGATGCCGGGGCAAACGGGTCTTCTGCCGACTCAAACGGATTGCGTAACGAATCATTCTGCTGCAGAGGGTTCTGCGAAGCATCTTCGGCGGCAGAGCTGGAGAATAAGCCCTTCTCCTTCTTCGGAGCGGTCATCTTTTCGGCCATGCGGTCAATGTCAAACTCGCTGAACGGTATGCGGGCGGGCCGCTCCTTGCGGGCGATGACGGCACGAGCCTCCACTTCCGACATATCATCATCGGGCATATTGCCCTTGCCGCGCAGGCCTGTACGCAGCACCGCCCAATCACCACTCTGGTGGAAAATGGGGTCAGGACGGCCATCCGGGTATTCCACACGGGCAAGCAGCATGGGAATGCCGTAACTCATCTCACCACTTAATTCGTTGGCCGCATTCAGTATCATCTTGCCACGAAGCGAGACCAGATCGCGTTCTTGCAGGGCGCCCTCAGGGATTTCCACCGATATGTTCCCTTCATGATAGTCAATAACAACATGACCACGATGCAGCGAAAGCGGGTTATAGAAGCGGCGTTTGGCCGGCTCGATATGTTCCGTTATCGACATCAGAGCCGGGAAGGAACTCAGGCTGATGTTACGAAGATGGAACTCACCATTGAATACCGGTTCATCGGTGTCGGGGCTCAGCGTCATTGTCGCCAGTTCCCGGATACGCCCCTGCGAAACAGCCTTGGTGCGAGCCGAGAAAAACTCCTCAAAACGACCGCGGGTAAAATCGGCAAAACTCATATTATCAGACTCCACAGCATAGGGGCCGCAGAAATCTGCCTCCTGGACGATCCGGCCGGCAAAGGCAATGGACGTGCGGCGATGTTCCGCTATATCGCTCACATTATCCGTTGTGCCGCGCAGCGAAAAATCATCTATCCCATTAGACGAAATGTGCGCCTTGCTCTCCGTGATGTTCACAGTTTTCCAGCCCTTGATGTGGAGCGCCCCCGAACTGAGGATTACAACGCTGGAAGCACTCGAAACATGCGGGTAATACATATAAGCCGCAGCATCCTTCAAGGCGAGGGGCGCCGTCTCCTCATTCTCAAACAACACCGTGAGGTTCTTGCAATCCATACGCTGGAATTTCCACAACGCATCCCCCTGGTAAAGAGGCATATTCATGCGCGCACCGGAGCGGAGGACAATGATGGCAGAGTCCATCTTCAGGTCTTCCCCCTGAATCTTGCTACGGAAAAAGCTCAACCAATCCAGAGTGGCCTCAATTCCCCGCATCTCGACGCGCTTAAGCATGCAAGTCTCAGGGAATTCGGCCACCACACTGCTGAGATGAAAGGAGGTGCCATCAACACCTGCACCTTCAATCTGCACAGAATCAGCGCCCCAGCTCTGCTGCAGCTGGCTCTGGCACTCCTGCAGATAAGAGCTGCTCGACATGGCAGCCATACGCACAAAGAGAAAGGCCACCATCAGGAAGAGGAAGACAAATGCACCCGCCAGGGCATACACAAAGCGCTTACGGCTGGCGCGGTTCTTCTCGCGAGCCGAAACCATGACCTTGCGCTTTTTGGTCACGCGCACAACCTTGGTGCCGTCGGCGCGCACCACTACCTCGCGATTCCGTTCACGCGAGGGTTTGTCCTCATTTAATTGCTTGATAATGCGGCGAACCTGCGTCAGGCTCTCTTCTTCATCTGCGTACTTATCAACCTTATCTGACATGTCTTATTACTTCACTTAATCAATCACATCACCAAGCTTCTCGCCGGTGCCGATAACCCGCCCCGTAGGATCAACTATATCCACCTTCACAAAGAGCAGGAATGCCTTGCGAACCTTATCCTCACCCTCGGAACGGAAAAGCCGGCCCACCATGGGCAAGTCGCCCAGTACGGGTAATTTGTCTTCGTAACGGACAGAGCGGACCTCCTTCATACCACCCATCACGACAACCGCACCGGAGCCTACCGTCAGCTTGGTATTCTCCATGCGGCGCTTGAACACGGGCTTCAGAATCTGATTATCAGTCAACGTAATATATGCCCCGTCGGCACCATCCTCCGTCGATATGTACGAGTAAATGGGACTGCCCCAATTCACAAAGCCCTCGAATTCGTTAAGGGTTACGGTAAGAGCCAGCGTAACGTGGCGGCCGTCGGGAGCCACGCTGGCATCATGAACCTGCACCACAGAACCTACGCCACCAACACCCTCATCCACCATACCAAAGCGGATGAAGGATTCGGGATGCGCCGGAGAGGCTATGATAGACTGACCATAAGAGGAATATGTACCACCGCCATCAAGCACACTACCCTCTGTATCGCCCAGCCAGAAGCTGCTGGACTGAATCTGCGGCTCGGCGTAGGTATCCGGGTAGAACATCTCCTTTACATTCGCAAACACCACCTGTTCATCACGTCCAGGAGTCATGACAATGCGAGGATTGGTCATAATATCAACCCCCTTCTTCTGGGCAGCGCCCCGCATAATCATGGTCACATCGCCAGAGCCCCATACACCGCGGAAGGAGAAAATGCCAGGAGCTTTCTGCTGCGCGGCATTCCGGGTGCTGAACAGCCCCGCACGCCCTGTACTGATGAGACTTTCGATATTATCGGCGCTCAACACCATTTTGCCCGACCTGAGTCCCTCTGTTGCAGACAGACCCGTTTGCGGCATTGATATCTTGGCGGTCGCAGATGGCAAGCCCGCCGCTTCTATCAGATTCTGTTCCTTTGTGCCAGAAGCAAACAAAGCCTTGGGGCCCACATTGAAGTTGAACAGCCATTCAAAGCCCAACTCATTGAGGTCGCTCTCTTCCACCTCCATGGCGATGATGTTGAGAACCACAGCACGGTCTGTTTCCAGAGGCATCGAAATGAGTTCCTCGATTTCCTCCTGGTTGAATGCCGTATTCCGCACCGTCAGCATGCGGGTAGATGCATCGTACCGGGCATTCGCCCCTTCGGGGAAGGAGACGCCCATTTCCTTGAGAGCTACCACCGGATTCACGCGCTTCACCATCACGCGGGAGGAAGAAGAAAATTCATCATCTTCCTCATCATCACCTGAGCCACCCGTATTCAGCGAATCAAAGAAATGCGGCGGCACAGAGTACACACGCTCGACCATAGGCCCGAAGTCGCGGCCGGAATACGAGAACTCCACACCGAGCGGTGTGATGTAATGCGTGATGCCGAGGTGCTTATCCAGAATCGACAAGAGGTCGAACACAGAAATATTATTCAGCGTCAGGTTCACGCGGCGCTCCATCAGCGCCTTGTAACCGGGGGAATCCTCGGCACCGAAATCAGAAATGAGGTTGATTGGTCGACCGGCGCTGATCCCCTGCCCCTCAAAGCGGACAATCTGCCCACGGAGCGCATCAAGCACATCATTGATGGCAGCCTCCTCAAACGCAATGCGGGGAATCACCATTTCGCGCAGCGCCGCCACCATGCGGTTTTCCGTCTCGGCATCCTGCTGCACCACCGAACCAGACTCCGTTGCGGCAAGCGTAACGCCGTCCACATCCAGAGGAAGGGGTTCCTCCCATGTCTTATCCACTTCGGTAAGGGCCTTGGCGCGGAACGCATCGTGTGCGTTCTGGTAGTATTTCTGGCGGCGGTTCTGCACCAATTCCCTGCCCCGCTGGGCAGCGGTGTTATAGCGGTCAATGCGAAGCACCGCATCAAAAGTCTCCTGCGCCTTGTCAAAATTCCCCAGGTCATAGTAGCCATACGCCAGAGACAGCAGGCGGTTCACCTCGGTCACATTACCGACATGCTGCGGCGTCAGCGCCGGATTGGTACGCACGGGATCCTGCGTTCTGGCCAGTTCCTGCGCGGCAAACTGGTGGCCGGGAGAAAGCTCCATCGCCTCCTTCAAGAAAGCCACGGCTTCGTCTGTCCGCCCCACGGTGCGGTAATCCATAGCCTTGGCCACCAGGGCATCGGCCAGGCTGTCCTTAATGAACTTCACCTGCTTTTCCGTAGCCGGAGCCTTAGGCATCTTTTCGAGAGCGGCGCGGTAGCAATCCACGGCTTCCCCGTAACGCCCTGCCGTATAGGCCGTGCGAGCCTCCTGCAACTTCTGGAGAGCGTCGCGCGCTGCATATTGACGCTGAGCCGTTTCAGCAGCAGCCGTCGCAGAAGCAGAAGATTCCTGTGCAGCCACCTGAGGAGAGAGAGAGAGAGCCACCGATGACACCAGAGACAACAGGACTGTGCGAGAATTAAAGCCGTTCATAGCAAGTGCAAGCATACTACCATTTTTTGAGCCAAAAGTCACTCTAAAAGTGCGTGTTTTTCCAATTTTTATAACAAATAGCGGCCCTCTGCGTGACAGAGAGCCGCTGAAAAATCCAGACATGCTTGATATCAGCATTCTGCGGAGTCGGGCAAGTATCCCTTAATCTTGCTGATACGCGTAGGATGACGCAGTTTACGAAGAGCCTTCGCCTCAATCTGGCGGATACGCTCGCGCGTCACATTGAACTGCCGGCCCACTTCTTCCAGCGTACGCGGATTGCCGTCCTTCAGACCGAAGCGCTGTTCAATCACGGCACGTTCACGGGAATTGAGCGTATTGAGCACATCGCCAATCTTGTCACGCAGGGAATTGTAGGAAGCTCCGTCCATGGGATTTTCCGCGCTCTTATCCTCCAGGAAATCACCAAATGACGTATCGTCGGAATCACCCACCGGCTGCTGCATGGAAATCGGCTGCTGTGCCATCTTCAGCACACTACGCACCTTTTCCACCGACATCACCGCACCCTTGTTAGGTTCTTCTGCCAGAGCAGCGGCGATTTCCTCCGGCGTAGGCTCACGGCCGAAATCCTGCACCAGCTTTTTCTGCACACGCATGAGCTTGTTGATGGTCTCAATCATGTGGACAGGAATACGAATTGTGCGGGCCTGGTCGGCAATCGAACGCGTAATTGCCTGGCGAATCCACCAGGTGGCGTAAGTGGAGAACTTGTAACCGCGGCGGTACTCGAACTTCTCCACAGCCTTCATAAGGCCCATGTTACCCTCCTGAATCAAATCCAGGAACGCAAGCCCGCGGTTCGTGTACTTCTTGGCAATGGAAATCACCAGACGAAGGTTAGCCTCAATCATTTCGCGCTTGGCGTTCTCGGCATCCTTCATGCTCTGGCTCATGAGCTTGTAATTCTCCAGGAACTGGGGAATCGGCATCCAGAGTTCCATCTCAAACTCCTTGAGCGCATCACGATACAGGGGATTCTCCGGGTCAGCCTCACGCTGGCGCAGCACCTTCTTGATACGCTGACGCAACTCGCGGAGTTCCTTCACAAAATCCTCATACACCTTACCTTTGAACGAAAAACCAGCATACAGTTCAGTCAGCGTTTCAAGCTTCTCTTCAAACTCTTTCTGTGGGCCGGCAACAGATTTCTTGCGCTTGCGGGCAGAACACAGGCGGGCATAGCAGGCCTGTACCTCGGCATGGCGGGTCATCACCTTAGTCACCAGGGGAGGCAGTTCTTTCAGGTACTTATCGCGGCGGTCGATATTCTTATCCACCACCACACGGTCGAAGCGCTCCTCATTGTGCTGCACCTTGTCGGCCGTATCGCAATAATAGACAGCCACGACACCGAAGCGGTGCAGATAACGCTGCAAGTCCTCTTCCGCCTGGTCAATCTTGCGGGAAATCTCCACCTCCTTCTGGCGGGAAAGCAAATCCTTGAGCCCCATCTGCTTGAGGTACATACGCACAGGGTCATCCAGGATATCGAGTTTGGCCTCCATCTTCTCGGCCTCATCCTCATCACCGCTTTCCGTCATACGCTGGCGCTCACCGTATGTATCCACATCCGAGGCGTCAATAATATCAAACTGCATGCCGCGCAGACGCTCCATGATTTCCTCGTAATCCGAAGGGTCAATCACATCATGCGGCAGCACATCATTGATATCATCGTAGGTCAGGTAACCCTGCTCCTGCGCCTGGCGTATCAGCTCCTTGATTTTTTCCTGTACCACCGGGCTGTTCACCAGACGCCCATCCTTGGAGCGCAGTTCATCCGCCGAGAGAGGCTTCACAGCATACTCCTCCTCATCCCGGACTTCCACACCCACCAGGTGCAGTCGCTCAAACAGACGAGCCTGGTCGTTATCTTCCGTTTCATCCGGCGGCAGGGAGTTTTCAATATCCTCTGCGGTCACATAGCCATTATTCTTCTTGGCAATGGCCAGCAGAGACTTGAACGCCATCTTCAGCGTGGCATCTTCGGCAAAGAACTCGTTCATTTCAGCCGCCGAAAGCTGCGGCGTAAAATGCTTACTCTTCTTCTCACGAGTCTTCCCCTCCCTGGACTTGAGCTTGGCAGGCTCCTCCTCCACAGGAACATCCTCCACCGGTGCAGGAACCGGAGCGGGAGCAAGCCCCATCATAATTTCAAAATCGTCCGGCTCGTGCGCGGGGGCAACCGCTTCCACCGCCGCCTTGGCAGCGGGCTTTTTCTCCACCTTGGGAGCAAGGGCAGCCTTGGCAGCGGGCTTTTTCTCCACCTTGGGAGCAGGGGCAGCCTTGGCAGCGGGCTTTTTCTCCACCTTGGAAGCAGGGGCAGCCTTGGCAGCGGGCTTCTTCTCCACCTTGGGAGCGGGAGCCGCCTTGGCAGCGGGCTTCTTCTCCACCTTGGGAGCAGGGGCAGCCTTGGCAGCGGGCTTCTTCTCCACCTTGGGAGCGGGGGCAGCCTTGGCAGCGGGCTTCTTCTCCACCTTGGGAGCGGGTGCAGCCTTGGCAGCGGGCTTTTTCTCCACCTTGGGAGCGGGTGCAGCCTTGGCAGCGGGTTTCTTCTCTACCTTGGGAGCAGGTGCAGCCTTGGCAACAGATGCCTTTTTGGCGGGCGCTTTCTTGGCTGCAGCCGTTTTAGCGGCAGGCTTGGCCTTGGCAGCGGCTTTTGCAGAATCTTTCTTGGGAGTCGACATAATCGTGGATAAAACTGTGGGCATACTCCACCCTTTACAGATTTTGTCAAGAGTTTGGCAAAATTTGCGAGCATTATATAGCCAAAACGCCAACTGTCAACCCACCGCCATTCAATATGACGCAATTTTAGTTATTTTTCTTAATTAAAAGAGCCGAATTCTGCCTCCAACGCTGCCGTCCGGCGTTCTATTTCCTCACTCAATTCCTCCCACCTGGTGTAGAGAGACTCCGATTTCCGTTCCAGCTCCTGATACTCCTGAGTCAGCTCCATCAGCTTCTGATTATCGCTCATGTTGGCAGGATTTTCCAACTCAGCCGAAATTTCCTCCTTGCGTTCATCCAGCGCCGCAATATCCAGCTCAACCTGTTCCAGCTCCTGCTGCAATGGTTTCAGCACCTTGTTGCGCTGCTGGCGCGCCATTTCACGCGCCCGGCGGGCATCCCGGCGGTTGCCACTCTGCCCCGCACCCGCCTGCGATTGCGACTGCTGAGCGACCTCCGTCTTCAAACGGCGCTCCTCTGCCTCCACCGTTTCCAGATACGCACTCACATTCCCATAGAACAGGCGCGGAGCATGCCCCAGGCGAAACTCCAGCACCTTGTTCACGATGGGATCCAGGAACTGGCGGTTGTGCGAAACAATACAGTACGAACCGGGATACTCCTGCAAGGCACGCTGCAGCACCTCCTGACTCTGGAAATCCAGGTGGTTGGTCGGTTCGTCCATAATCAGGAAATTCGCCGGTTTCAAGAGCATGCACACCAGTGCCACGCGCGAGCGTTCACCGCCGGAAAGCACGCCTATCTTCTTGAACACATCATCCCCGCGGAAAAGGAAGCAGCCCAGCAGATTACGCACCAGGGGACGCGTCTCCCGGCTGGCGGCAGCCTCCACACACTCCAGCACCGTCTGCTCATTATTCAGCACATCGGCATGCGTCTGGGAGAAAAACGCCACCTGCGTATGGTGCCCGAAAGCAAAGCTGCCGGCATCCGGCTCCTCCGTGCCGGAAATCAGGCGGGTGAAAGTAGATTTACCGCTGCCGTTCACCCCCACAATGGCAATGCGGTCGCCCTTCTCCATGGTGAAGTCATAGCCCTTCAACAGCGTAATCGGGCCATAAGCCTTGCATGCCTTCTCCAGTTTCACCACCGTGTGGCCACCAGGCGGCGGCGGCGGGAAATGAAAACTCATCACAGCATCATCATCCTCCACCTCGATAAGCTCCACCTTCTCCAGCTGTTTGATGCGGCTCTGCACCTGGGTAGCCTTGGTCGCCTTGGCCCGGAAACGGTCAATAAATTCCTGAGTTTTGGCAATCTCGCGCTGTTGCGCTTTGGCCTGCCGCAGCAGAATTTCCTTACGCTGCTTACTCTCTTTCAGATAGAACGAGAAATTGCCGGCATATTCCTCAGCCCGGCCATGATGGAAGGCAATCGTGCGTGTCACCAGGCTGTCCAGCAGCGCCACATCGTGGCTGATGATGCAGATAGCCCCCCGGTATGTCCGCAGGCTCTGTTCGAGCCAGCGCTGGCTCTGCAAATCCAGGTGATTGGTCGGTTCGTCCAGCAGCAGCACCTCCGGTTCCTGCAAGAGCAGCTTCGCCAGGGCAATACGCATCTGCCAGCCGCCGGAAAATTCGCCGCAATCCCGCGTAAAATCTTTATCAGCAAAACCTAAGCCACGCAGAATCGATTCCGTGCGCGGACGCAGCCGCGCCGCATCGCGGTCATGAAGCACCAGCTCCAGCCTCCCGATTTCCTCCAGCGTGTCCTTGTATTCCTGGCTCGTGGCATCCAACTGCTGCAAATCCGCCGAAAGCGCATCCACCACCTGCTGAAGCTCCACGATATTGCCCACACTGCCCAGCACCTCCTCCAGCAGGGGTGTGCCGTCAATATGAATACCGTCCTGCGGAAGGTAGCCCACCTTGGAATGCCGGGGCAGCAGTACCTTGCCGCGGTCCGGCTCCATCGCCCCCACAATGCACTTCATCAGCGTGGATTTTCCCGCGCCGTTCTGCCCGGCAAAGGCAATGCGGTCCCCCTGCTCCACCACAAAGGAGAGCGAATCAAACAGCACGCGGGGGCCGAACTCAATATGCAGGTCCTGTACAGCGAAAACCATGGAGCGGTACGAAAGGAAACGCAGGCACTTACCCCAGCGGAAAGTGCCTGCGTCTGCGTTGAACGGATTTACTTCCGGAGCATGCTGTTCCAGCGCTCGATATTGCGGGCCTGTTCCTCGAAGAGGTCGGCGCAATCGTCGTGAATCTCAATGGAAACAATCTTATCCCCCTGGCGCACCGCATTCACCACAGCCTGGTCAGCGGCCGAAAGCACCTCACCAAAGATGGTATGCTTGCCGTTGAGCCACTCCGTGGGCACATGCGTAATGAAGAACTGGGAACCATTCGTCCCCTGCCCGGTCCAGGTGCGGCCGGCATTCGCCATGGCCAGCAGACCCGGCTTGGTAAACTTGAGGTCGGGGCGGCATTCATCATCAAACTTATAACCAGGACCGCCGCAGCCAGTCCCTTCAGGGTCGCCACCCTGAATCATGAAATCAGCAATCACACGGTGGAAGGTCAGACCATTGTAGAAACCCTTGCTTGCCAGATTCAGGAAGCTGGCAGCCGTCATCGGGGTCTTGGAGGCGAACACCGTCAGGTTGATCTCGCCCTTGCTGGTCTTCATCGTGATTTTCTTGTCAGTAGCCATGCGCCGCACCATACCACCCACCTGCATAAAAATCAAGGGCAAAAACACCAGCATGCCGCATTTTCGCGCGCGGCACAGGCTTGCAACGCGCGCGAATATGTGGTACAATGCCCCCATGCCGAGGATTGCCCTGATTCAACAGGAAGCTGTTGCCGACCCTGCCGAAAATAAAGAACGCCAGATGCAAGCCATCCGCGAGGCTGCAGCCGGTGGCGCGCAGATTGTATGCACCCAGGAAATGTGTACCACCCTGTACTTCTGCCGCACCCAGGACTGCGACCTCTTCAACACCGCCGACCCCATTCCCGGCGAGTGGACAGATAAACTCTGCGCCCTTGCCAGGGAACTGGGCATCGTCATCGTTGCTGCCGGCTTTGAGAAACGCGCCACCGGGCTTTACCACAACACCGCCTGGGTCATCGATGCCGACGGCAGCTTCCTGGGCATGTACCGCAAAATGCACATTCCCCAGGACCCCGGTTTCGAGGAAAAATTCTACTTCACCCCAGGCGACCTGGGCTACAAATGCTTTGAAACCCGCTTCGGGCGCATCGGCGTCCTCATCTGCTGGGATCAGTGGTACCCGGAAGCCGCGCGTCTCACTGCCATGGAGGGGGCAGAAATCCTCTTCTACCCCACCGCCATCGGCTGGATTCCCGGAGAGGAAGAACTCTACACCGCCCAGCACTGCGCCTGGGAAACCGTGCAACGCGGCCACGCCGTGGCCAACGGCTGCTACGTGTGCGCTGTGAACCGCTGCGGGGTGGAGGGCGGAACCACTTTCTGGGGGCAGAGCTTCGTGGCCGACTACTGCGGCCAGATTGTGGCGAAGGCTCCGGTGCAGGAACGCACCATCCTATACGCCGATGTTGACCTGGCAGCCCTTGAGGCACACCGCCGCATCTGGCCCTTTTTCCGCGACCGCCGCATCGATTCTTACAGCGGCATCACCCGCCGCTGGGGTAAATAACGCATGAGTACCGCCGCACAGGAACCGAAGCAGCAGCCCCTCCGTGTCGTCATCGTGGGTATGGGAGGCCGTGCCTCCATCTATGCCACCGTGGCGCTCACCAACCCGGAGCTGCTCAGCGTGGTCGGGGTGGTCGATATCAACCCGGAACGAGTCCGGCAGGCGCAGCTCATGTTCGACCTGCCGGAAGAATACTGTTTCAGCAGCGTAGAGGAACTCGTCAGCATCCCCCCCTTTGCCGATGCCGCCATCAACTGCACCATGGACCGCCTGCATGTGCAGACCTCCCTGCCCCTGCTGCGCCACGGCTATGATCTGCTGCTCGAAAAGCCCTATGCCCTGAACGATGAGGAAGGGCAGCTCATCATCGACTGCGCGCGCGAAACCGGGCGCAAGGTCATGGTGTGCCACGTGCTGCGCTACACGCCCTTCTACCGATCCCTGCGCCGCGTCATTGCCCTGGGAACCATCGGCGAGGTCATCAACATCCACATGGTCAACCAGGTGGGCTACCAGCACGAGTCCATTTCCTTTGTCCGCGGCAAGTATGCACGCGAGGAAATCTGCGGGTCCGGCATGCTACTTTCCAAATGCAGCCATGATTTAGACATCATGTCCTGGCTTATGGGCGACAACGAGCCTGCCACCATCTCCAGCGTGGGCAGCGTGCTGCAGTTCAAGGAAGAGAAAGCCCCCGAAGGGGCCGGCACCCACTGCCTGAACAACTGCCCGCTGGAGCGGGATTGCCCCTATTCCGCCCGCCGGCTCTACATTGAGTACCCCATGCGCTGGGCCAACAACGTGTGGCACGACACCAACTGCTGCCCCGCCACCGATGCCGAGAAAGAGCAGATTCTCCGCCGCCCGGACAATCCTTTCAGCCGCTGCGTCTACCGCTGCAACATCAACATCGTGGACCACCAGTCCGTACTCATCCACTTCCGCAACGGCTCCACGGGCACCTTCAGCATGAACGGCGGTGCCACCATGCCCCGCCGCATTGTCCACATCACCGGCACGCGCGGCGAAATCCACGGCGATTTTGAACGCGAGCGTTTCCATGTGCGCCTGATAGCTCCGGAAGCCCCCGGCGGCTATACGGAACGCACGCTCGATATATCCGACTTCCAGCAGGGCGATGCCCATGGCGGCGGTGACCGCAGCATCGTACTCGATTTCATTGCCCTGCTGCGCGGCGAGCCCACATCCCCCGGCTGCCCCACGCTCGAAGCCAGCATCGTGGGCCACCGCATGGTGTTCCTGGCCGAAAAATCGCGACTGGCCGGTGGTGCTGTGCAGCACTTCTGATTTTCCACCCCCTCCTTCATGAGCGAAGAGTCCACACGCTTCCGCTACCCGGATTTGCCCATTTCGCGCCACCGCGACGAGATTGCCACCGCCCTGCGCCGGCACCAGGTCATCGTGGTCGTAGGCGAAACCGGCTCCGGCAAAACCACCCAGCTGCCCAAGATTGCGCTGGAGGTGGCAGGCAAGCGCCGCGGCAGACTCGGCTGCACCCAGCCCCGCAGGCTGGCAGCCGTAGCAGTAGCGCGCCGCATTGCCGAAGAAACAGGCTGTGAACTGGGGGGCTATGTAGGCTACCAGGTGCGGTTTGATGACCGCACCAGCAGCGACACACGGCTCAAACTCATGACCGATGGCATCCTGCTGGCCGAAACGCAGGATGACCGCGACCTGCGCCAGTACCACACCATCATCCTGGACGAAGCGCACGAACGCAGCCTCAACATCGACTTCCTGCTTGGCTACATGAAGCTGTTGCTCGCGCGGCGGCCGGAACTCAAGCTCATCATCTCCTCCGCGACCATGGATGCCGGCGCCTTTTCGGACTTCTTCGGGGGAGCCCCGGTCATCAACGTGGAAGGCCGCACCTACCACGTGGACATGCACTACATGCCCCCGCGCCACAGCGAGGAAGAGCTGCCCGACCATGTCTGCCGCGCGGTACAATGGCTCTCCGAATACGATGCCAGGGGAGATGCCCTCGTCTTCCTGCCCGGCGAGCGAGAAATCCGCGACTGCGCCGCCGAACTGGAGCGCCTGAACCTGCCGCATACCGACATTCTCCCCCTCTTTGCCCGCCTGGGGCTCAGCGAGCAGCAGCGCATCTTCCACCCGGCAAAAGGCCGCCGCCGCATCGTGCTGGCCACCAATGTGGCTGAAACCTCCCTCACCATCCCCGGCATCATCTATGTCATCGACAGCGGGCTGGCCCGCATCTCGCGTTACCTGCCAGGGCGGCAGATTCAGCGCCTGCAGGTAGAGCCCATCTCCCAGGCCAGCGCCCGCCAGCGCGCCGGGCGCTGCGGCCGCGTCACCGAAGGTGTCTGCATCCGCCTGTATTCCGAAACTGAATTTGAGAACCGGGTTGCCTTCACAGACCCGGAAATCAAGCGCAGCGCCCTGGCCGGAGTCATCCTCCGCATGGCCGATCTGAAACTGCCTCCGCTGGGTGAATTCCCGCTGCCCGACCCGCCCAGCCCCCGCCTGGTGAACGAAGGCTACAAGACCCTGCGCGAAATCGGCGCCATCGACCGGCACAAGAAACTCACCCCCACCGGGCGCAGCCTGGCACGCCTGCCACTTGACCCGCGCCTGGGGCGCATGCTGCTGGAAGCAGAAAAAGAAAAAGCGCTGGCCGAGCTGCTGGTCATTGTGGCAGGGCTGAGCATCATGGACCCGCGCGAGCGTCCCGCCGAATTCGCCACCCAGGCCGACCAGGCACACGCCCAATGGAAAAACGAAGACAGCGACTTCCTCTCCCTGCTCACCCTCTGGCGGGCCTCCCTTGAATTCAAGGAACGCCACACCCTGCGCCGCAACCAACTGCGTAAGTGGTGCAGCAAGAACTATCTGAACTTCCTCCGCATGGTAGAGTGGCACAATCTGGTGCAGGACCTCGGCGCAGCCCTGCAGGACACCATGCGCTGGCGCATCCCCGCCCTGCCGGAGGAAGCTAAGCAGGCCACTCCGGAGATGATACACCGCGCCCTGCTGGCCGGCGCTCCGCTGCAGATTGGCTTCTGGAGGCCGGAGGACAAAGTATACCGAGGCGCCGGGGGACGCGATTTTTCCATTTTCCCCGGTTCCGGGCTCTTCAAACGCAGGAAACGCGCCGAATGGCTCATGGGCGCCGAGCTGGTGGAAACCACCCGCCTCTACATGCGCCGCGCCGCCGTACTCGACCCGGAATGGGTGGAGCAGATAGCCCCGCAACTCTGCGCCCACCACGCCTACGATGCCAGCTGGGATAAAGCCAGCGGGCAGGTACACGCCAGGGAACGCGTCACCTGTGGCGGGCTCACCATCATCGATGGCCGCCGCATCAGCTACGCCAGGTACAACCCCGCCGCCGCCCGCGAAATCATGATACGCGACGGCATCATGGCCCGGCAGATGAAAGACCAGGCTCCTTACCTCAAACACCTGGAGGCCATGCGCGAGCGCGTGCGTACCGTAGAATCCAAACTGCGCCGCCGCGACCTCATCTGGTGCAGCGAAGGCGTCTTCCGCTTCTTCGACAACGTTCTCCCCGCAGACCTGTGTTCGGAAAAAGCCCTGCGCCGCTGGCGGGACAAGATGGAAGCAAGCCAGCCGGAAATCCTCTGCATTCCCTATGCTGAATGCGTCTACCCCGGCGAAGACGAAGTGCGGGCAGACCTCTACCCGGACACCCTCGACCACGCCGGGCAGACCTACGAAGTCTACTACAACCACGCCCCCGGAGAAGCAGATGACGGCGTGACCCTGGGGGTGCATATTGACCAGCTGGAACAATTCCCCGACTGGCTGCCTCAATGGGGCGTACCCGCCCACCTGGCTGACCGCGTCGAAATCCTGCTGCGGAGCCTCCCCAAGGATGTACGGATGTACCTGATGCCCGTCAGCCAGGCGGCCGATGACTTCGCCGAGGACTGGTTCGACCGCGCCCCCGACCGCCCGCTCGACCAGGCTATTGCCGAATTTGCCATGCGGCGCAGCAACAAATTCTGCAATGCCTCCCAGGTGGATATGGGCAAACTCCCGCCGGAATTCATCACCAAAATCTGGGTGTGCGACGACAAAGGAAATGAACTCGCCCTGGGCACACAGGCTGCCGCCCTGCGCGAGCGGCTGGCCAGCTACCAGGAAAAACGATTTGAGAAAAAAGCTGCCCGGTCCTTCTCTGCCACCCCCATGAGCCGCTGGGATTGCGGCGATTTACCCGCTACCGTAGAAGTCGGCAAGGGAACAGGCTACCCTGCGCTGCGCGAAGACGGCGACCTCGTGAAACTCCACGTCTTCCCCTGCGCCGAAGAAGCCGCCCTGCACCACCGCCGCGCCGTCCGCCGGCTTGCCCTCCTCAAGCACGGCGACTTCCTCAACAGCATACGCAAGAAACTCCCCATCAAGAGCATGGACGCCCGTCTGGCACTCACCACCCTGGGCAGCCAACCGAAAAACAACCTGCACGACACCCTCTACGCCGCCATGGATGCCGCGCTGGGTTCGCCTCTTCCCCGCAGCGCTGCCGATTTCGAGGCCGCCTGCCTCCGTATGCGCGAAACGGTGTACGACCGCATCGCCGGGCCGCTCGGAAAACTATGGGAACAACTGGCCGCCACCGATGCAGCCGTGCGCCAGTACTGCCTCACCGCCGGGCGCGACCGCTTCAGCGCGCAGATTGCCGAAGATGTGCAGCGCGAGTGGGCCTGGCTCACCCGCCCCTGGTTCCTTTCTGACAGCGAACCCGACCAGCTGGCCGATTACTCCCGTTTCCTGCGCGGATTGCAGGAACGGATCAAACGCATTGCCCAGCAACCCGCCGCCCGCGAGCTGGAACGCATCGAAACCCTCAACGCCGCCGTTTCTCCCCGCTTCTTCACCGAGTACGACCGCCACACCGACTCCCCCGCCTGGCTGGCCTACGGATTCATGGTTGCCGAGTTCCGGCTCTCCCTCTTTGCCCCCGCCCTCGCCGCCAAAGGCCGCGCCTCTGCCAAGAAACTGGAAGCTGCAGCATATTCATTGTAAATAAATTAAATATTTTCACCCTATTGATTATCAAGCGTGATTGCACGCACAGCCCTAGCTGACATTTAGAACAGCATTCCGGCTTGCACCGAACAGATGAGGTATGGTAACATGTGGGGCATGAAACATTTTCCCCTGATTGCCACTCTGCTGGTAGCCGTTGCCAGCGTATGCCAGGCCGCCAGTGAAGCCGCCCAATCCGCCCGCGCCGCCGCGCAGCAATACGGCGCCGCCGTACGCAACTGCGATATGCGCTGGGCTGTGGACTCCATGTATCCCCCCCTGCGCCGCACCTATGCAGACCGCCTCACCTCCAACACCCGCGAAGCCGAAATTGCCCGTGCCCGCCGCGTGCAGGGACTCGACCGCGAAACCGTGGTACAGGCCCGCGCCCGCATGGCCGCCAACGACAAAGCCCTGCGTGCCAAATACGCCCGCATGGGCGAAGAAATGAAAAAAAGCGGCCTGCAGGTAGAAAGCTACACCGTCGGTGAAGCCACCGCCGAATATGAAGTCACCCCGCCCATGGCAGCCGTCAGCCAGGTACGCCAGGACACCCGCGGGCGAGTGCGTGCCGAAAACATCGGCAACACCCAGGAACGCAGCCGCATCGTCGTCCTGCCGACCACCCTCATCGTCAGCGCCCCGGCAGCGAACGGCAACCGCACCCGCATGGAACGCCGCAGTTACATCTTTGCCGTGCGCGACGAAGTCATCACCGACAAGAGCATGCCGCGCGGCACCGAACTGAACAGGTGGTACTTCATCGACGGCAACACCGATGTCAACACCCTGCGTTCCTTCTTCCCGAACCTCCCTCTCTATCTGGACTTACCCGGCACAGGCGACCGCGTCCTGCGCTGAGCCCCGCCCCGGAACACAACACCCGCCCATGGGGCTGCTGAGCGAACAAACCCAGGCCGACTTCTCCGAAACAGGGCTGCTCTCGCACGCCCGCGGCTTTGAATTCCGCCCGGAACAGCAGCAGATGGCCGTCGCCGTGGCCGAAACGCTCGAACGCGAAGCCGCCCTGCTGGCCGAAGCCGGCACCGGGGTGGGAAAATCACTTGCCTATCTCATCCCGGCCATCCGCTATGCGCTCGACAACGGCCGCAAAGCCGTCATCTCCACCCACACCATCAACCTGCAGGAGCAGCTCTTCCACAAAGACATCCCCACCGTCGCCAAAGCGCTCAACTGCCACTTCGATGCCGCCCTGCTCAAAGGACGCGCCAACTACCTCTGCCGCACCCGCCTGCGCCGCGCCATCGAGCAGGCAGATGACCTCTTCAACCAGACCGAAACCAAACAACTTTACGAACTGCTCGCCTGGTCAAAGAACTGCGGCGAAGGCTCGCTGGCAGAACTACCGCCTGAACTGAACATCACCCCCAAAGTCTGGGCGCAGGTATGCAGCGAAAACCACGTCTGCACCCCGCGCAACTGCGGCTACGACTGCCCCTACCAGGCCGCCCGCCGCCGGGTACAGGAAGCGCAGGTTGTCGTCCTGAACCACACCCTCTTCTTCGGTCTGCTCTCCCTGGCAGATGAAATGATGGCCGTGGAGCCGGAAGGCCCGCCCGGCTTCATCTTCCCAAATGACTTTGTCATCCTGGACGAAGCACACACCATCGAAAACGTCGCGGCCAACCAACTGGGACTCTCGTTGAGCGAGGCCGAAATCAAATACGAACTACTGCGGCTCTACAACCCGGTCACCCACAAAGGCAGCCTGCGGCACAACGCCTCGCCCAGCGTGCTGCAACTCATCGAAGAAGCCCAGGCCGCCGCTGGCGAATTCTTCACCGCCGCCCGCGCCGACTGCCAGCTGGAAGCCCACCACGGCACCGTACGCCTGCGCCAGCCCGAATGGACCGAAAACCTGCTTTCCCCCGTACTGCGCCAACTCTTTGCCGAAATCAAAGACATGGCCGTTATGGAAGAAAACGAACTCACCAAAGCCGAACTGCTCGACACCGCCGCCCGCATCCTGGCCTACGATGAAGCCGCTACCGAAATGGTGCAACTCACCCACGCCGACACCACCGTCTACTGGGTGGAAAGCCACGGCATCGATGGCCAGTACACCACCATGCGAGGCGCGCTCATCAACGTCGCCCCGGTTCTGCGAGAAAAACTCTTTGAAGCCGGGCGCAGCTGCATCTGCACAAGCGCCACCCTCTCCACCGGAGAACGCGGCATGGGCTACTTTGCCGGACGCGTAGGAGCCGAAAGCGCCCAGACACTCCAGATTGGCAGCCCCTTCGACTTTGAACAACAAATGCGCATCATCGTCGCGCGCAGCATGCCCCCGCCGCCCCCTGCCAGCCCCGGCGACGACTACCAACCAGCGCTGGCCGAATGGATTATGCGCTCGCTCGACACCTCACAAGGGCGAGCCTTCGTCCTCTTCACCAGCTACAACCTCATGCGGGCCATGGCCGCCCGCCTGCGCCCCTTCTGCCAGGAACGCGGCTGGCCGCTCCTCGTTCAGGGAGACGAACTCAACCGCAGCCAGATGCTGCACCACTTCCGCGACCACATCGGCAGCGTCCTGTTCGGCACCGACAGCTTCTGGACAGGCGTCGACGTACCCGGCGAAGCCCTCTCCCACGTCATCGTCACCAAAATCCCCTTTGAATCCCCCGGCAACCCGCTGGTAGAAGCGCGCATCGAAGACATCACCGCACGGGGAGGCAACGCCTTCCGCGACTACACCCTGCCCGAAGCCGTCCTCAAATTCCGCCAGGGCATCGGACGGCTCATCCGCTCCAAAACGGATACCGGCATCGTCACCATCCTCGACTCCCGCGTCACCCAGAAATTCTACGGAGCGCGCTTCATGTATGCCCTGCCCCCGACTGCCCCGCGGGAATTCCAGTAAACAAGGCCCGCGTCGCCGCAAATTTCTTCAAAAAAAGGCTTGCAATAGGCCAGGGGCATCTGTATAATGCGCCCGTTCCCGCTGCAAGGCGGTGAATCGGTAAATCCGACGGAGCGGTAGCTCAGTTTGGTTAGAGCGCAGCCCTGTCACGGCTGAGGTCGCGGGTTCGAGCCCCGTCCGCTTCGTTTAACAAAAAAAGACACACCTTCATGGTGTGTCTTTTTTTTGTTACTACGCGCCGGTTCTCTCACACCTG
>CALCHQ010000127.1 GCA_937901085.1 uncultured Verrucomicrobiales bacterium
TGCTCACCTTCTCGCGGCGCACGGCAATCAGTTCCTCCTCGGAGGAACCCGGAGCGGTATTGACAGGTGTGTTTTCTGACATAGCGCGGGCATTATACGCACTTTTGGCTGAATTTCCAGTCTAAAATACTTTTTTCGTGAGGAAAGCAGCTTGTCCGGGATAATCTCGTTGCATTGCGGGCAGAATTTGGTATGATGCAGGCAGGAGAACTTATAACGATGAAGATTCTGGCACAGATGATGATGGCGGGGCTGCTGGCCTGCATGCCCGCAACCGTGGTCGCTCAGGAACCTGCAGCCGCCGGGCAGGAGTTCCCGGTGGATATCATGCAGATGTCGCGCGACAGCCGCACCGGGCAGATAATGGTGACGGCGTTGGTCAATGGTGTCCCGATGCGGATGATGCTGGATACCGGGGCGACGCATACGGTGCTGCATGAGGAAAGCGCGGCCCGCTTGCCCCATGCAGAGTGGATTGATACATCGAAGATGCAGTTCCGGGGCAATTCATCGCAGCATCCCCTGCTGCTGAAAGCCACGCTGGTGGCGGGCCCGGGGGTGTCGACCGGGCACCCGCTGATGGTCATGAATCTCTCTGCCGTCCGCAGCATGCTGGCCGGGCCATTGGATGGTATCATCGGGATGGACTTTCTCGCCTCGCTGCCCTTTACCTTTGATTTCCGCAAGGGGGAATGGTACTGGGGCATGCCTGACAATCTGAACCTGCTTCCTGTGCCCGGGGAAATGGAACCCAGCGGGCGTATTCACTGGGTGGTGACGTGCCAGGGGAAGGAACTGAAGCTTCTGCTGGATACCGGCAGCATGGTGACCCGCGTCTGCCAGGAGGACTGGTTGCCCGGTGCTGCGGGGGAGATTCAGGCACAGATCGGCAATGTGGACACCGCGACGCATCAGAAGATGGTGGAAGGTAAGCCCGGCGATTTGGTGCTGGCTCCCGGTGCGGTGCTGAAAGGGGTGACCCCCTTACTCTGCCCCCGCGGCGAATTCACCCTGCTGGGGCTGGATGCCCTCCGCGATGCTGTGCTGGTGCATATCCCCTCGGAACAGCTTCCCGGCGGTCTCTTCCTGGTAGTGCCGACCGAGCCGGAGCCTCAGGGCTCGTAATGGATACGCACAGGGATTTCTTCCACCTTCAGTCCGGCGGCGGTGAGGGTGTCGAGGACTTCGATGAATCGGGCCATGGAGGCTTCGCCGGCGGCTGCCAGCTGAATACGGGCCTGCGGGTTCTGCTGCAGCAGCTCGCGCACGGCGGCCACCAGCTGCTCGGCCGGTACGAGCCTGCCGTTGAAGGCGATGCTGCCGTCCGCTCCTACTTCCAGCAGCACGCTGTCTCGCTCACCCTGGCTGCCGGCCAGGTGGTGGGTCTGCGGTACATCGAGCTTCAGAACGCTGACCTGCCGCTTGAATTCGGTGTGGACGATGAAGAAAATGAGCAGGATAGTCAGAATATCCAGCATGGGCACAATGGGAATACCTTGCTGCCCGAATCGGCGTTCGTAGAGTTTCATGCAGGTCAGTCGTTTCGGTGTTGGGCCAGCAGGTCGGTGAAGCATTGGTTGATGCGGGCGGCGCGGCGCTCCAGCGCGCGTTCGAAACAACTCAGCGCAATTGTGCCGGGTACGGCGATGGCCAGCCCGAAAATCGTGGTGTAGAGCGCTTTGGAGATACCCATGGCAATGCCCTCCTGGGCATCGGGGGCGCCGAATACCCCGAAGATGTCGACCAGCCCCCAGGCGGTGCCGAGGATGCCGAGCATGGGGGCAATAGTGGTGATGATGCTGATGGTGGACATGCCGGCGCGCTGGCGGTCGATGATGCAGCGCAGGCGCGCCTCTACCTGCTGTTCCAGGGCGGGAGATGCCGGGGTGTTGCAGATGAAGTGCAGCACGCTCACCAGCTCATCACGGGCGCAGAGTTCCAGCACCGCTGCGGCCGAGTTCTGCCCGGTAGCCACGGCTTCCAGCTGGCTGAGGCAACGGTGCCGCCGCGAGAAGAGCAGGTGGTAGAGAATGGCAGCCAGCATGATGACGGAGCAGGCCAGCAGGGGCAGACCGAAGGGGTGGCAGGCGGCAAGGAATTGGCGTATGGTTTCGTTCATATCATTGGGGGTGGGGTTGAATTAGTCAAAGTTGAATTCGAAAATCAGTTCCATAAGTTCCCCGATGACATCGGCCTGGACTTCGGGGGACATGGGGGGCAGGGAGGCCTGGCGGATGGCCTTGAAGGTGAAGGATTGCTGGCTGATGCTGGCACCACTCCTCCGGATGAGGGCCATGCTGTCTATCTGCCCTCTGCGGTTGATACGGAGGCTGATGGTGATTTTTCCCGGAATGATGTCACCCCGGTGGTCATCGCAGGCGATGTACCAGAAATGCGCCACGCGGCGGTACACCAGCGCTTCGTAGGCTCCGCGCGGGGTGGAAACGACATTCAGGGCAGCCCCGCGCCCGAAGATGAATCGTCCATGGCTGCGGCTGCGGCGTTCGGTCGTGCGGAAGCCGGGTTCCTGCGGTTGTGCCCATTGCGCCAGACTGGGGTCGAAGAACACGGGACGCGGTCGCGCGGCGGGGTGTGGGCTGCCCTCTGGCTGTCCCTGCCGGGCGGCCTGCTGTTCCTCCTCGCCGGGACTTTTTCCGCTTTCCTCCTGCCGGAGCTGTAGGGGGGAGTTTTCCTCCTCGCGCTGTGTGAGCCCTTCTGTGGCCGGGCGGCGGGCAGTACGCTCATCCTGTCCCTGCTGGTCGGGTTCTGGTGTATCGGCTCTCCCGGCAGGCGTGGCGGCAGGGTGGGCTTGTACCGGCGGTACAGGCGGGGTATTCACAGGGACACCGGCTGTCTGCTGTTTCCCATCGTGTTCCAGACTGCCTTCCTGCCGTTCCTGGTCAAAGGTAACGATTTCCTCTTTTTCGGCACCTTCCATGGCGGGCGCCTGCTGGCTGCTGGTGCGGTGGCGGGCATCGGGAGCGCTGGCGGCGCGGCTACTCCGGCGGCCCTCATAGTCCGGCTGGTCAGGCAGAGCCTCCGGTGTATCCGCACTCGTCTTGACGGTGGCTTTCTGTTCGCGGGGGGTGGGCTTTTCCTGCGGGGCGGCTTCCGGCTTCTTCTGTTCCTCCGGCTTGTGCCGGGTGGAGCTGAGAAGCACCCGCAGCGGGCGTACCTTGGGCTGACTCACCGGGTGCAGGGCTTTCTCCGGCGCTGGAAGCAGCAGAATTAGCCAGGCGAGCAGCACATGCAGCAGCAGCGAGAGGGCTGTGCATAGAAGAACCTGAACCGAGCGTTTCTGCTGCCGGGGAATCACAATGCTCCCAGTCTGCCACCAAATCGGGCTTCCCGCAAGTTCATAACCTGTCTTAATGATTGTTAGCTAACGGTGATACACAGCCGCCCCCGTTAGCGCTATGATACTTTGCATGAACCCGATTATTGTTGAAGCTGTGAATACCCAGATTCGTCTGGAGTTTGAGTCTGCCTTTCTCTATCTGGCCTTTGCCGGTAACCTGAAACAGTTCGGATTGCCGGGAATGGGGCATTGGATGCGCGAGCAGTACCGCGAGGAATGCGGCCACGCCCTGCGCTTTATTTCGCATCTGGAAAACCGACGGGCCCGCGTTATCATTCCTGCGGTTAATGCCCCGGTGTATGAATGGGAAAAACCGCTGGATTTGTTCCGCATGGCGCTGGAACACGAGCGCCGCATTACGGCATCCATCCACGAGCTGCTGACTCTCTGCCGCGAGGAACGTGAGTATGCCACCCAATGTCTCCTGTTTGATTATGTGAAAGAGCAGGTGGAGGAGGAACTGCAGGTGGAGGAAATCGTGGATATCATGACCCTCTGCGGCTCCCGCATTGATGAGTTACTGAGCCTTGACCTGAAGCTCGCCGCGCGCACCACCCAGGTGTGGGAGTGAATCGTTCGCTGCGCAGCGGCCAATATCGTAACCCGGTAATGTATGGTGTAACTTTTCACCGGTCGGGAAAGGTAACGATATTCGTGCCTGTTGAAGCGAACGTTAGCCGCTTACCGCAAAATCAATATCGCGGAGCGTGGCGCGGTGCATGCCAAGCTTGCTGACCAGCGTACGCAGCAGTTGCAGGGAAGCGGCTGCATCGTAGAGTGCGTCGTGCCAGCGGGCATGGGCGGCATCGCTGACCATGGCGGTGATGCTGGTGGTGATGCCCAGCGCCTCGCACATGGTGGAGAGGGAATGGTCGCTCCAATCGGGTGCCGCCTGGCGGGCCAGCGCCAGGGTGTCGACCCAGGGGCCGAAGCCGTGGCCGGGGAATTGGCGGAGAAAGCGTTTCTCGGTGGCGGGGTTATGCCCCAGCACGACGGCACCCCGCAGCATATCTCGTATCGGTGGCCAGAGGGTGATGTATTCCGGCGCCCCTTTCAGGGTTTCGGTGGTGATGCCATGCACTTTGGCGGCGCTCCAGCGCACCGGGCGTTTGCAGGCAATGTAGCTGGTGAAGCGTTGCGGGCTGTCGGAAAAGAGCTTTTCGACGCGCACAATGCCAATTTGCACCGGGCAATCGGTTTCGCCCGGTGCGGTGCCGGCAGATTCAAAGTCAATGGCCGCCCAGCACAAATCCTCCAGCGCAGTGGTCATCACAGGGCTTATTTCTTTTCCCAGCCGCGGGCGGCTTTCAATTCGGCGCAGAGTGCATCGTAATCGCAGGTGAGGAACTTGCCGTCGCGGTAGAGTTCCTGCCCGTCCACCACGGTAAGCTTGTTTTCCAGCCCGGTGGCGGCGTAAACGATGTTGGAAACGATGTTGTGTACCGGCTGCATGTTGGGCGTGGTGAGATCCAGGGCAATGAAGTCAGCCTTCATGCCGGGTTCCAGCGTGCCGATGAGCGGTTCGTGCAGGGCATCGGAGCCGCCGCGCGTGGCCATGTCCAGCGCCATCTGGGCGGGGCAGGCGGTGGAGTCGAAGTGCTGCACTTTCTGCAGCAGGCTGGCCATGTACATTTCGCGCACCATGTTCTGGGCGTTGTTGCTGGCTGGGCCGTCTGTGCCAAGCGCCACGGGGATGCGGTAGCGATGCATGACACCGACGGGAGCCACTCCGCTGGCAAGCTTCATGTTGCTGGCGGGGTTATGCACCACAGCGCAGCGCCCCTCGCTGAGCAGTTCCATATCGCGCTCATCTGCATGCACGACATGGAAGAAGGTGCTGTCCGGCTGCAGCAGCCCCAGGCTCTCACAGTAGGGAATGGGGCGCATCCCGAAGTTCTGCAGGCATGCCTGCGTTTCGCTCTCCGTTTCAGCCAGGTGCATGCCGAAGAGGGAGTGCGTTTCATCTGCCAGCTCGCGGCACTTTTTCAACAGCTCCGGGTTGGTGGTGTAGGGGGCGTGGGGCAGGATGGCCTGGCGGATGCGCGGGTGGCCTTTCCATTCCTCTGCCTGGGCGCGCACGAGGTCAAAATAGGCTTCGGCATCGCGGCAGGCGAGGCTGGGGAAGAATTGCGTGACGCTTTCGCCCATGACGGCGCGCATGCCCAGCTTGTCGGCGGCGCGGAACACGCTGCGCTGGTGCATGTACATATCGTAGAAAGCGGTGGTGCCGGTGCGTATCATTTCGGCCAGCGAGAAGGTGGCCCCCAGTTCCACCAGTTCGGGGGTGAGTTTCGCTTCGGCCGGGAAAATGTCCTGCGTGAGCCAGTCCATGAGAGCCTTGTCGTCGGAATACCCGCGCAGCAGGCTCATGGAAACATGCGTGTGGGCATTGATGAGACCGGGCATGATGACGGCGTGCCCCATGTCGACGCGGCGGTGTTCCGGGAAAAGAATTTCCAGCAGGTCGGTGTGCCCTATGCTCAGAATGCGCCCGTCCTCGACGGCCACGGCGGCGTTTTCGATGATGTCGCGTGCCTCATTCTGCGTGATGACATAGTCAGCTGAGTAAAGAGAAATCATATCCGATGTGGAGGAAAGGGGTTACCAGAAGAGCCCGGCGCAGGTGCAGATGACCAAACCGTAGATAAAGTTGAACAGAGCCATAGCGGAGATGAGGCGCGGACGCTGCACCAGCCAGGCGGCCCAGTCGCGGAAGAGGTAGGGCTTGCCGACCCAGAACATGGCGATGGTCAGTACAGGATACCACCACAGCGGAATGAGGATGCGGGTGGCAGGATCCTGCAGGAAGGCGGCACTCATCGGGACAATGGCGAGCAGCAGCAGGAAGAAGCCCAGCGAACGGGCAAAAATCTGTTCCTTGGCCATGCTGCTCATCACAAACCAGATGACCGGGCAGAGCAGCAGCAGGATGCCGCGGAAGCTTTCAAATTCGAAAAGCGGCATGCAGAGGGGGTTCCAGTCTGCCTTGAAGAGCAGCAGAGCCACCCAGAGGAAGTCAATACCCAGCAGCACGGTGCCTGCACTGCTTTTGGCATGCACGCTGCCGAGCAGTCTGCGGAAGCGTTCCGGGCAGAGCAGTACATACAGGCTCATCAGCATCAGTATCATGCCCATGGTGAATCCCGTGGGCGCCAGGGAAAGGGTTTCGTAGAAATGCATGGCAGAGTCAGGGGGTGGGGGATTTATTAATCATCCAGGTCGTCATCGTCATCTTCCGAGGGCAGGGGGGCGTATTCCAGCTGGGCCTGCGTGACGCGGCGGCCATCGGTGCCGATGACGGTGATGAGGAAATCGCGGTGGCGGATTTGTTCGTTGCATTCGGGCAGGTGCCCCAGGCGGTCGGTGATGTAGCCGCTCAGGGTGGAAATGCCGCTGTCCTTTTCAAATTCTCCGATTTCCGGCAGTTCTTCCTCCAGGTCGAACAGGGCAATGGAGCCGCTGGCAATGTACTGCCCTTTGTCCACCTTGAAGAAGGTGCGGGCAGCTTCCATCTCGAATTCGTCCTGAATGTCGTTGCCCACAATTTCCTCCAGCACATCGTCCAGGTAGACAAGCCCCTGGGCTTCGCCGTACTCATCCACCACCAGGGCAAAGTGCGTATGCTCCTGCGAGAAGAAATCCAGCAGCGTATCGAGCTTCATGGTTTCGGGAACAACCTTCAGCTCGCGGCGTTCGGCCATAATGTCACGGGTTCCGCTGTGAACCATCTGCAGCACATCCTTGACGTGAATCCACCCCTTGGCGTGGTCCAGATGCCCTTCCACCAGGGCAAAGCGGCTGTGGCGGCTGGCCAGTACCTGCTCCAGCAGTTCCTCAAAGCTCTTGTTGATGTCCAGTACCTCCACACGGCTGCGTGGTACGAGGATATCACGCACGGAGCGGTCGTTGAGTTCCAGGGCATTCATGGAAATCTCGGCTTCGGTCTCCGTCACTTCGTTGCTGCGTCCGCTGGCTTCCACAATGAGGGCAATTTCCTCGGCGCTGTGGGATTCATTGGGCTCGTAGTGCGGGTCGACACCGAACACGCGGTGGGCAATGGTGTTGGCGGTGTTGTTGAACAGGTGGATAATCCACTTGGTGTATTTGGCAAAACGCTCCATGGAGACGGCGGTGAGCAGCGCAATCTGCAGCGGTTTGCGAATCGCCAGACTCTTGGGTACCAGCTCGCCCAGCACCACATGGGCAAAGGTGAACAGGGCGTAGGCCACCGTGTAGGAAATCACATGCACCACCGTGGGGCTCAGGTGCAGGTAGTAGCTCAGCGGGCTGCTGATGAGGCTGGCGATGAAAGGCTCGCCCATGGCACCCAGCGCCAGCGAGGCAAAAGTGATGCCGACCTGGTTGGCCGAGAGGTAGGTGTCGAGGTGGCGCACGATGTGCTTGGCCGTGCGGCGGCGGCGGGCCTGTGCCCTGGTGTCATCAGAATCCTCGGCGAGCTGGCTTTCTCGCACTCGTGCGCAGGCGAATTCGTTTGCCACGAAAAAGGCATTCAGGAACAGGAAGAAGCTGATGCCGACGATGAAGAGGACAATCTCTCCTGCGCCGGGGTAGCTCCACTCCAGCTGCGAGATTTCCTCTGGGTTCAGAAAGAATTGCATGGTAGTTGGCTCTTAAAGTTTTTCGTAGACGCCTTCGTCGCGTTTCTGCATGACGGTGAAGCCCGCTTTCTTGGCATCGGTAATGGAGAGCGGGGCATTGATTTTAGGCACATTCACCGGGCTTATCTTCTTGCGTACCGGGTTCTTGCAATACATGCAGTGCGTAAGGGGTGCCCGGTCTGCCGGGCGCATCAATTCAAAGCCTTTGCGGCACATGCGGCATGACCGCTCCGGGTCCTCCGGGTTTTCAGAAATGTATTCGTATATCGGCATGTGGCAACAAAGCAACGCGGGCTAGTCCGTATAGGATAGCCCGCGTGTAAAAATTGTCAAGTCTATATCAGGACTTACCAGCTGGACTTGGTCACACCGGGAATCATACCGGCATTGGCCAGTTCGCGGAAAGCGATACGGGAAAGGTGGAAGCGGCGCAGGAAAGCGTGGCGACGACCCGTCAGCTCGCAACGGTTCACGAGACGCACGGGGGAAGCGTTGCGCGGCAGCATCGTCAGACCGATGTAGTCGCCTTCAGCCTTCAGCTTGGCACGGAGGTCTGCATAACGAGCCGCGACAGCTGCCTTCTTCTTGTTTCTTTCAATCCAGCTTTTCTTTGCCATAACTTTGTGGGCGGGATATATACAGCATATCGGAGGATAAGTCAAGCGGAATTTGGTTTGAATTTTGAAAAAAATGATTTTTGAGCCTTTTCCCGCTGCTTTTTGCTTTATCCACAGCCCCGTATATGATATATACCTGAATTATGAAGCGTTTTGCCTTATATGCAATGATAGGGGCGCTGCCGGCGCTGGCTGCGGTAGAGTTTGATGCCATTTATGGAGATGGCATGGTTCTGCAGCGTGGACGGGAGGTGCTGGTTCGTGGTACGACGGATAAGCCCTCCGAGCCGGTGATGGTTCAGTTCAACGGGCAGAAGGTGAAAGCCGAAATCAAGGGCAAACGCTGGCAGGCGGTGCTGCAGCCCATGGAGGCCAACGCCCAGGGCCAGCCGCTGGAAGCCAGCCAGAAGAGTTCTTCTGCCACGGTGCAGAACGTGGTGGTGGGTGAAGTGTGGGTGGCCAGCGGTCAGTCCAACATGCTCTGGCGTCTCAATCAGACCCCCGGCAATGCTCAGACCATTGCCCAGTCAGCCAATGAGAATTTCCGCTTCTTCCACAGCGAACCGCAAGTGCATACATCGCCGGCCCGCTACGATGAAGCCTTGCTCCAGCGCGTTCAGGAAAAACGTATGTACGAGGGTAAGTGGGCGGTAAGCTCTCCGGCCACTTCTGCGCGCATGAGTGCTGTGGGCTATTACTTCGGGCAGGCGCTGCAGAAGGAACTGGACGTACCTGTGGGTGTGATTCATGCAGCCCTGGGTGGTTCCAACATGCTGGCCTGGATTCCCCGCGATGTGGTGAAGAAGGAATACCCCGGCTGCCAGGGCAGCGATTGGGTGAAGAGCAAGTTTGCCAGCGCATGGGTGCGCGGTCGTGCGCAGCAGAATGTAGGCCCCGGTGGCGATTTCGGTCTCCACCCCTATGCACCCTCTTATCTGTACGAGACCGGTATTGAACCCTGGGAGGGATTCCCTGTGGCCGGTGTCATCTGGTACCAGGGTGAATCCGATGCCGAAATCCTCGATAATGAGCAGAACAAGAAGCTGCTGAAGGATGTCATCACTTCCTGGCGCGATAAGCTCGGAAACGAGGAACTGCCTTTCCTGCAGGTACAGCTGCCCCGTATCAACGACAAGGCTGCGCTGCGTGCCTACTGGCCGGAATTCCGCCAGGTGCAGGCCGAAGTGGCCGAAGAACTTCCCGCTGTCGGCTGCGTGGTGACCATGGACCTGGGCTCGACCAACAGCGATGTGCATCCTCCGCGCAAGGTGGAGGTGGGTGAGCGTCTGGCCGCTGCCGCACTCAGCATGGTCTACGGCAAGGATGTGGCCGCCAGCGGTCCGGTCATCAAAGGCTTCAAGGCCAAAGGCAGCAAGGTGCAGGTCAGCCTGAATCATGCCGAGGGACTGAAGACTACGAACGGCTCTGCCCCTGTGGGGTTTGAACTGTCTGCCAATAACAAGGATTTTGCCCCGGCTGCTGCCGAAATCAAGGGAGACAGCATCATCCTCACTTCCGATGCCGTCAAGTCGCCCAAGTACATGCGCTACGGCTGGGCTGTGTTCATGGAACCTAATCTGGTGAATGAGGCCGGGCTGCCCACGGCCCCGTATCCTGCCTCCGATGGCAAGGCTGCCAAAACTAGCCGCAAGGGTGAAAAGAAAGCCGGCAAGAAAGCTGGAAAGAAGGGTAAGAAGAAGCCCCGCAAGTAAAATAGCCTATCCCCTTACAGGAAAAGCGTGCATGGAACTGGTTTCCATGCACGCTTTCTCTGTGTACAGGGGGGATGTTTACACCCAGCCGAGGCCCACGGCCTGGCGCACGCGGGTGAGTACCTTGGCTGCCTCCTCGCGGGCGCGGGCAGCGCCGGTGTTCAGCACATCATCCACGTATTCGGGGTGGGCGAGAATCCACTCGCGCTTCTCGCGGGCGGCGCGGAAGTATTCCCAGTAGGCTTCAAAGAGGTCTTTCTTGAACTGGCCGTAGCCGATGCCGCCGGCATGGTGGGCATCCACCATGGCCTGGTATTGCTCCGGCGTGGCAAAGAGCTTGTAGAGCGCCAGAATGATGGAGTTCTCCGTGGGCTTCGGGTCCTCCAGCGGGGTGGCATCGGTCACCACCTTTTTGTTGATGAGCTTGCGGAGCGGTTTTTCCTCGCCGAAGATAGGCAGGGTGTTGCCGTAGCTCTTACTCATTTTCTGGCCGTCCAGGCCGGGGACCACGGCGGTGGCTTCGGAGATGATGGCTTCAGGCATTTTGAGAAGCCCTTCGCCAAAGGTGTCGTTTATTTTGCCTGCCAGGTCGCGGGTCACCTCCAGGTGCTGCTTCTGGTCCTTGCCCACAGGCACGGCATCGGAATCATAGAGCAGGATGTCGGCCGCCATCAGGGCAGGGTAGGCAAAGAGGGCGTGGCTGGCGGCAAAGCCCTTGGCCACCTTGTCCTTGTAGGAATGGCAGCGCTCCAGCAGCCCCATGGGGCACAGGGTGGAAAGAATCCAGGCCAGTTCGTTCACCTCCGGCACGGCGGACTGGGCAAAGAATACGGCTTTTTCCGGGTTCAGGCCACAGGCTAGGAAATCCACGGCCAGTCCGCGCGTGTTCTCACGCAGTTTTTCGGCGCTCTCCATGGTGGTCATGGCGTGGTAGTTGGCAATGAAGTAGAAGGCTTCACCTTTTTCCTGAAGCCGCACGGCCGGTTCAATCGCACCGAAATAGTTGCCGATGTGGAGCTGTCCGCTGGGCTGTAATCCTGTGAGGAATCGCATAATGTATGGTGTGTGTCTGTTTGAAATCAGGGTTCGGGGTCTGCTTCCTCCTGGGTGAGCAGGGCGTGGAGATAACGTCCCAGACTCTCGGCGGTGTAGGCACCCTCAATGCTGCGGAGCTTCACGCCCTCGGCGTAGAAGACGGTGGTGGGAACCTTGGTCAGTCCGTAATCCTCGGCAATGGCCGGGTAGGCATCGGCATCAATCTCCACCACCTGCACCCCGCCTTTTTCCTTGTCGGCCAGTTCCTGCAGCGATTTCCGCATGGCGTTGCTGTGGCGGCACCACGGGGCGGTGAAGCAGAGCAGCAGCGTGCGGCCTGAAACTTCCGTCACCTGGCGCATGTCCTGCCCCTCATAGCTGCTGTACAGCTTGAAGTTCGGTCCTCCCTTGAGCATGGTCGGCATCTGGCGGTCGGTGCGGATGAGCGCCTGCAGCGATTCGCGCTGCGGGTTGGGGGCAGGTTTGGTCGGGGTGGTGAAGGTGGCAGCGCGGTCGCGCTTCTCCTGGTCGGATTCGCCACAGCTCACGCAGAGCAGGGGAATCAGCAGCATGCAGACCGGGAGGATAAACCGTTTCATCCCCGTTATCTTGCCACTTTTCCGCGTGCGTGTCAAGCGCATGCAATTCTTTGCGCTTGTCATCGTCTGCCTGTGTGCTATAATGCCGCGCATGAAGTACACGGAGAAACTTGCTGCCCGTATCGCAGCGACGCGTTCCGCCCTCTGCGTGGGGCTGGACCCCCGCCCGCAGACGGAGAATATGACCGAACTGGCAGACTGGCTGCGTAAGGTGGTCGAGGAAACCGCCCCCTATGCCGCCGCCTACAAGCCCAATATCGCTTATTTCGAGGCCATGGGGCTTCCCGGTCTCAAGATGCTGGAGGAACTGCTGCCGGATATGCCCAAGGACATTCCCGTGATTCTGGATGCCAAGCGTGGCGACATCGGCGAAACGCAGAAGTACTATGCCCAGGCCTACTTTGACCGCATGGATGTGGATGCCGTGACCCTCAACCCCTTCATGGGCTACGATATTCTCGAACCCTTCCTCGACCGCCCCGGCAAGGCGGTGTACCTCCTGGCTGTGACCACGAACCCCGGTTCGGTGGATGTGGAACAGCAGGTGCTGGCCAACGGCCGCAAGGTCTACCAGCTGGTGGGCGATATGGTGACCCGCTCCATCGCCGAAAACAGCGCCACAGAGGTAGGTATGGTAGTGGGGCTGACCAATGCCAACAGCCAGATTCTGACCGACCTGCCGGATGCCCCTCTGCTCGTGCCGGGCCTCGGTGCCCAGGGTGGCGACTTGTCTGCCCTCACCGGTGGTACCCGCGTCGCTCCTCCCACCATCAATGTGTCCCGCGGTATTCTCTACAAGGACCCCGAACTCAGCTTTGCCGAAAAGGCAGAGAAGTGGGCCACGTTAATCAGAAGCGCTCTCGCGCTCTGATTAAGTAGGAAGTACGAATTACGAAGTGTGAAATCAGCTGCGGCTGCGCCGCAGGGAATTTTACAATAGTCAATTGTCAATCGTCATTAGTCAATGAAGCAGTATCTCGCATTGCTGGAGGATGTGCTTACCAATGGGGTGGGCAGGGAAGACCGCACCGGAACGGGCACCATCGGCGTGTTCGGTCGTCAGATCCGCTGTGATCTGCGCGACGGCTTCCCCTGTCTGACCACCAAGAAGCTGCATCTCCGCTCGATTATTTATGAACTCCTCTGGTTCCTGAAGGGCAGCACCAATGTGCGCTGGCTGCAGGAGCGCGGTGTGAGCATCTGGGATGAATGGGCCGATGAGAATGGTGACCTGGGGCCGGTGTACGGCAGCCAGTGGCGCGCCTGGCCGGACGGCAAGGGCGGCAGCATCGACCAGATTGCGAAGCTGATTGACGGTCTGAAGAACAATCCCTGGAGCCGCCGCCACCTGGTGAGTGCCTGGAATGTGGCCGAGGTGGACGGCATGGCGCTGCCTCCCTGCCATTGCCTGTTCCAGTTCTGCGTGATTCCTGCGCAGAAGGAGGGTGAGAAGCATGGACTGAGCCTGCAGCTCTACCAGCGCAGCTGCGATTTGTTCCTCGGTGTACCTTTCAACATTGCCAGCTATGCGCTGCTGCTTATGATGGTGGCGCAGGTCTGCGGTTATGAAGCCCGCGAGTTCGTGCATACCTACGGCGATTTGCATCTTTACAAGAATCATCTGGAGCAGGCGCGCCTGCAGCTCGCCCGCGAGCCGCGCAAGCTGCCCACCATGCGTATCAACCCGGAGGTGACGGAGATTGACGGCTTTGATTTCTCTGACTTCACGCTGGAGGAGTACGACCCGCATCCGCATATTAAAGCTGCTGTTTCGGTATGAGTCTGAGCTTCACAGGAGTGGTGGCCATGGATGCCGCCCGCGCCATCGGGCTGAACAACGGCATCCCCTGGCGGCTGAAAGAAGACATGCTGCTCTTCAAGCGCCTTACCATGGGGCATCCCATCCTCATGGGCCGCAAGACATGGGAGAGCCTGGGGCGTCCTCTGCCGGGGCGGCAGAACATTGTGCTGACCCGCAATGCCGATTACGAGGCCGAAGGGGCGGTGGTCATCACCGACCTGGCCCAGCTTGAGCAGCTGGAACTGCAGGATGCAGAAATCATGGTGATTGGCGGGGCGCAGCTCTATGCTCAGATGCTGCCGCTGATGCAGCGGCTGCATGTTTCCGAAGTGGAGGGAACACATGAGGCCGATACATGGTTCCCGGAATTTGCCCACCATTTTGCCTCCCGTACTCCGCAGCAGGAGTTCGAAGGCTTCACGCATGTCCTCTACACAAAGTAAGGGAAGGAGGCTGCGAATGTCCGCGCGCATGGGAAAGCTGATGGTGTCTGCCGCCCTGCTGGCGGGGCTTTTGCTGTTGGTTTATGCTCTGTGTGACGACCAGACGGCCGCGCCGGCCGGGCAGGGGACAGCGGCAGAAGCTCCTGTCTCCCCGGTGGATTCCCTGGTGCTGCAGGTGGGGCAGAGCCGCATGACTGTACTGGAAAGCCAGGCTGGTACCGGGTATTGCTGGCAGCTGGCCGATGAATTGCCGGTAGATGCCCCCGTGGCTGTCACGCTGGACCAGGGGGTGTGCAAGGATGAAAACTGCTGCGGCTTCCCTGTGCCGGTCACCCTCACCCTGAGCGGTCAGAAACCCGGCAAGGCGTTGATTCGCTTCATTTACGCCCGGCCCTGGGAAAAGGGGAAGGCCCCGTTCCGGGAGCAGATTTATGCCGTGGAGGTGCTGCCCTGACGCGTATCTGAGGCAGAAGAAAGGTTGATTTTAGAAAAATTCTAAAATATGCCGCACAAAGCGCTTGCTTTCGGGCGGCAATTCTGTATAGTAGGAGTTCCTGAAACAACTATAGAAATGTCTGGTATGAGCGACAAAGTATTATTCTTCGACACCACTCTTCGTGATGGTGAGCAGTGCCCTGGAGCTTCGATGAATCTCCGGCAGAAGCTGGAGGTAGCGCGTCAGCTCGAAAAGCTAGGCGTGGATATCATCGAGGCAGGCTTCCCCTGCATCTCCGATGGCGATTTTGAGGCCGTGTTCACCATTGCCAACACGGTGAAGAAATGCCGCATTGCCGGACTGGCCCGCTGCGTCGAGAATGACATCCGCCGCGCCGCCGCCGCCGTGGCTCCTGCCGGTGACCGTGGCCGCATCCACACTTTCCTGGCCACCAGCCCGCTGCACCGCGAGTTCAAGCTCAAGAAGAGCAAGGAAGAAATCATCGAAATGGCTGTGGCAGGCGTGAAGCTGGCCAAGAGCCTCGTGAACGATGTGGAGTTCTCTGCCGAGGACGCCAGCCGCACCGAGCATGACTACCTGGCGCAGGTGGTGGAGGCTGTGATTGAGGCAGGCGCCACCACCGTGAACCTGCCCGATACCGTGGGCTTCACTACGCCGCAGGAATACATTGCCATGATTGACTATGTGGTCAAGCATGTGAAGAATATCGACAAGGCCATCATTTCGGTGCATTGCCACAATGACATCGGTCTGGCCGTGGCCAATTCGCTGGCCGCCGTGACCGCCGGTGCCCGCCAGGTGGAGGGTACAATCAACGGCATCGGAGAGCGCGCCGGTAACGCCGCCATTGAGGAAGTGGCCATGGCCCTTTCCACCCGCCCGGAAGCCTTCGGTTTTGCCGCCGGGGAGAAACCGCACAACCTCGAAACCCGCGAAATCGTGAAGACCAGCCGCGTGGTGGCCAGCATGAGCGGTCTTTCCGTGCAGCGCTCCAAGGCTATCGTGGGTGAGAACGCCTTTGCCCACAGCTCCGGCATTCACCAGCACGGCATCCTGGCCAAGCGTGAGACTTACGAAGTCATCGACCCCGCCGAAGTGGGCTGGGGCGAGACGGAACTTCCGCTTACCAAGCACTCCGGCCGCGCTGCCGTGAAAGCCCGTCTGGAGAAGCTCGGCTACAATCTTTCCGACAGCGAAATCACCCACGTGTTCGAGCGTTTCAAGAAAGTGGGCGACAGCAAGAAGTTTGTGTACGATGACGACCTGGCTTCCCTGGTGAACGATTCGCTGGACACCTGCGACGGCACCTGGAAGATGGTGGATATCCAGTTTGTGGCTGGCTCTGCGGCCCGCCCGACGGCCACTGTGCAGCTGGAGAAGGATGGCAAGATGTATACCGACTGCGCCATCGGCAACGGCCCGGTGAATGCCTGCTTCAAGGCCATCGACCGCATCACGAAGAGCAAGGGCTCCCTGGTGGATTACAACGTGCGCGCCACCTCCATCGGTCAGGATGCCCTGGGTGAAGTGACGGTGAAGGTGCAGTTCGGAACCTGTGAATGCAAGCCGGTTTCCGGCAAGGGCGCTGCTACGGACGTTATCGAAGCCTCTGCCCGTGCCTACCTGAACGCCGTGAACCGCAACATCTCCCTGGCTGCCCTGGCCGCGGCCCAGGCATAAGCCCATGAGTTCAGATTTACCCATTCGCATCATCGTCGGCCTGGGAAACCCAGGCCGCGATTATGCAGAGACCCGGCACAATGTGGGATTCATGGTGCTGGACCGCCTGGCGCGTCGTTTCGGGGCAGAGTGGAAGCCCGATAAAGCCCGCAAGGGTGAGCTGGCAGCAGGCCCCGGTGTTCTGCTCATCAAGCCGCAGACCTTCATGAACTGCAGCGGCGAGTGCGTGGGCCCCATCATGCGCTACTACAAGTTCGAGCCGGAGCAGGTACTGGTCATCTACGATGATATCTCTTTCCCCGTGGGCACCATGAAGCTGCGCTCTAGCGGCTCTGCCGGTGGGCATAATGGCATGAAATCCCTCATCGCCCACCTGGGTGGCGAGAAGTTCCCGCGCATCCGCGTGGGCATCGGTGCGCCGGGGCAGAAGGAAATGGTGGGGCATGTGCTGGGCAAGTTTGCACCGGATGAACGCCCCTTGCTGGAGGAATGTCTTTCCAAGGCCGAAGAAGCCACGGTCGTGATGATGCGCGAGGGCTTCCAGGCTGCCGCCAACAAGTTCAACGTCAAGAAAGAAAAGAAACCCCGCAAGAAGCCGGAAACTCCTGTAGAGGAATCTGCCGAAGCAGTTTCCCAGGAGGAAAATACTGCGTCTGCGTCTGAAGTTACTGCTTGACGCGCCCGCGCGAATCAGGTATGCTCTGAACCGATACATCCCCTACACATTATGCCGACTGACAAACCGATTAATACCATCTCCGTACTCGTGGAAAACAAGTTTGGTGTGCTTTCCCGCGTAGCAGGTCTGTTCTCCGGTCGCGGCTATAACATTCACTCCCTCAACGTGGCTCCCTGCGAAGACCCCAAGTTCTCCCGCATGACCATCGATGTGAAGGAAGATAATGAAAAGCTCGACCAGGTTATCAAGCAGCTCAGCAAACTGGTGAATGTGGTAGAGGTGATTGATTATCGCAATGCCCCGACTGTGTACCGCGAAATCGTGCTGGTGCGCGTGCGTTTCGGTGAGCATAAGACCGAGATCCTCCAGCTTTGCGATATGTTCCGCGCCCAGGTCATCGACGCTACGCGCGAAATGCTCACCATCGAGATTTCTGGCGGTGCGTTCCGCCTGAACCGCTTCCTCGACCTCATGGGTGATTACGATGTGGATATGGTGACACGCTCCGGCAAGATTGCCGTTGTGAAGCCCCGCGCCTGATATCTTTTCTTCATTATCTTAACTGATACCACCGGCAAGGTCAGGCACTTTGCCGGTGGTTTGATTTTTCCGCGAATTATGGCAATAGAATCATTTGGCGGCAGTACGCCGCAGCTCAACGACGCTGCTTTTGTGGCAGCCAGCGCAGACATCATCGGGCAGGTGACCCTGCAGCCCGGCAGCAATGTGTGGTACAATACCACCATCCGGGGGGATGTCTCTCCCATCGAAATCGGCGAGGGCAGCAACGTGCAGGACAACTGCTGCCTGCATGTGGATTACGGGCAGGGCTGCCGCCTGGGACGCTATGTGACCGTGGGGCACAGCGTTACGCTGCATGCCTGCACCGTGGAGGATGCCTGCCTCATCGGCATGGGGGCAGTGGTGCTGGACGGCGCCGTGGTGGGACATGGCTCCATCGTCGGGGCGCATGCCCTGGTGACCAAGGGAACCATTATCCCGCCGCACAGCCTGGTGCTGGGTTCGCCCGCCAGAGTCGTGAAGCAGCTGCCGCCGGAAACCGAGCAGGCCAATATCGACCACGCCATGGATTACATCCGCCTGGCGCGGCAATATGCCGCTCGCTGAGGCGCAAGGCATCCGGGCATATTTCCGGGAAAAACACCTGCTGTTCCCTGAGCTGTATGCAGGAAAATCTGCTTGACCTGGGCAGCTGAAAGGACTAGACTGTATCCGAATTCTCCATTCTGTGAAAACAGATTGAAATTCTGACAGAAAAGGAGAAGAACCTGCGTATAAATAGTACATATGAAACTGAATCGAGTATTGACGCTGGCGTTCCTCGCCCTCTTCGCTGCAAGCGGGCTGCAGGCGCAGTCGCTGTCTCCGGACACTAAGACGCATTGGGACAAGGGTACCCTTGTGGTGGAATCTCCTGTGCGCCCGGAAGGTCAGCAGCATGTTGTGGGGCTGACTGCTCCCAAGATGAAAACCGTTCGTGTGGCATTCGTGGGCCTTGGTATGCGTGGCCCGGGTGCTGTTGCCCGTTTTACCTACATTCCCGGTGTTGAAGTAGTGGCCCTCTGCGACTACGAAGCCAAGCGCGCGGAAAAGTGCCAGAAGTACCTGCGCGAAGCAGGTCTGGCTCCTGCCGCCATCTACTCCGGCCCCAAGGGCTATGAGGAACTCTGCAAGCGCGACGATATCGACCTCGTATATGTGGCTACTGACTGGGATCACCACTTCCCCGTGGCCAAGTGCGCTCTGGAGAATGGCAAGCACACCGCCATCGAAGTGCCCAGCGCCATGAACCTCCAGCAGTGCTGGGAACTCATCAACCTTTCCGAAAAGACCCGCAAGCACTGCATGATTCTGGAGAACTGCTGCTATGACTGGTTCGAACTGGATTCCCTGAACATGGCCCAGAAGGGTGTGTTCGGTGAAGTGCTTTACGCCAAGGGTGCCTACATTCACAACCTCGACCCGTTCTGGGATGCCTACTGGAGCAATCCCGCCAATGACCCCGACAAGCTCGGCTGGCGCATGAAGTACAACATGGAGAACCGTGGTGACGTATACGCCACCCACGGCCTCGGCCCGGTGGCCCAGGTGATGAACATTCACCGTGGTGACCGCTTCAAGACCCTCGTGGCCATGGACACCAAGTCCGTCCACGGTAAGGAATATGTGGAGAAGAAGACTGGCAAGCCCTGCCCGGAATACCGCAATGGTGACCACACCACGACCCTCATGCGTACCGAGAACGGCAAGGTGGTGGAGATTCAGCACAACGTGATGAACCCGCAGCCCTACAACCGCCTGTTCCAGCTGACAGGTACCCGCGGCTTTGCCAACAAGTACCCCATCGAGGGCTTTGTGCTGGAAAGCAGCCACATGGCCGGCGCAGAGGGCGCTCCCGACCTGGAAGACCTCGACTCCCACTCCTTCATGAGCGAAGAGAATATGAAGAAGCTGCGCGCGACCTACCGCCACCCCATCATCAAGAAGTACGGCGAAATGGCCGAGAAGGTGGGTGGTCACGGCGGCATGGACTTCTTCATGGATGTCCGCATGGTCTACTGCCTGCAGAACGGTCTGCCCCTGGATATGGACGTGTATGACCTGGCCGAATGGTGCTGCCTTGCCGAGCTGGGCTCCCTTTCCATGGACAACAACAACTGCTCCGTCTCCTTCCCCGACTTCACCCGCGGTTACTGGAACGTAGAGCAGGGCTACAAGCACGCCTGGGCTGCTCCGGCCGAGGAAGCCGCTACCGATGCTGCCGCTGTCGCCTACACCGACGCTCAGAAGATTGCTGTGAAGAAGCTGAACCTCTGGGCTCTGTATGATGCCGCCAAGTCCGGCGATGCCGCTGCCAAGGCTGCCTACGAGGCCGCTGCCGCCCAGCTCGATGCCGAAATCGTGACCGCTGAGAAGGCCACCGCCGCCGCCAAGGCTGCTGCCGAAAAGGCCTACACCGCCACTTACGAGGCTGTGGAAGCTGCTCAGAAGTAAGATTCCGCTGATAAACGCTGATTTTATCCCTCCGCCGGGATGCCTCCTCCAACCGGGCATCCCGGCGATTTTTGTTCTGCTTGCTGACGCCTTACATTCAATGATTTATGGAGCAGTTGGAAAAATCGGGAGTAGCACTCCCGATTTTTCCGCCCTGATGCTCCCGATTTTTCGCTTGAATGCGTAACTGCTGCGTGCTACATACGGTTATACAATCATGCCTGCCAGCCGCTGCCAATGGGTGAACCTGAAGAACCCGCTCTACATCCGCTATCACGATGAAGAGTGGGGCCGCCCCTCGCGGGATGATGCCTACCTCTACGAAATGCTCCTGCTGGAGATGTTTGTGGCCGGTCTTTCCTGGGAATGCGTCCTCAACAAGCGCGAGGCCTTCCGCGCCGCCTTTGCCGGTTTCAATCCGCAGGCCGTGGCTGCCTTTGGCGAGGCTGAGGTGGCCGCGCTGCTGCAGAACCCCGGCATCATCCGCCACCGCGGCAAGATACAGGCCGCCATCGCCAACACCCGCATTTTCCTGCAGATTCAGGCAGAGCAGGGCAGCTTTGCCGCCTATGGCTGGGGTTTTACCGGAAACAACGTGGTGCGCGAGCCGTATACGCAGCGCACTACTTCGCCGCTCTCCGACTCCCTTTCCCGCGACCTCCGCCGCCGCGGTATGCGTTTCTTCGGCTCCACCACCGCCTATTCCTGGCTCCAGGCCGTGGGCATCATCAACGGCCATGGAGAGGAATGCGATTCTGCCTGTACAAAATAAAGTGCTGACGTGGCAAAAATAGCGAAAAAGATACAATAAGAGCAAATAGAGGTTGACAATAGTATAAAAAGAGATATATTAAGCCTAGGCCTGCACAGGTTTTATCTCTTTTTCGAGATAGCGACAGGCAAAACACAAATACCCAAACAAAAATGACTATTACATCTCTTACTATTGCAACGCTCAGCCCCTTCATGGTGGCCGATGCTCAGGAAAAGGCCATGGCTCCGGAAACTACCACCTCCTACGTGTACAACTGGGAATCCCAGACGGCCACCGAAGGTGTGGGCGAAGGCGAGTTCGAGGCAGGGCAGATGATTCGCGGCACGCAAAGCTGGATTGGACAGGGCTTCCAGATTGACGATTGGATGCTGGCCTGATTCCAGACAGATCAAAATCACCAGGGCAGCGCCGTTTCTGCAAACAGCGCTGCCTTTTTCATCCGGACTACCTATGATTCTGATTCTTTCCAACCGACGTGATGCCACCACCGACCTCCTCATGCCGCTTCTGGAGGCGCATGTCGAGGTGTTCCGCTTCAATATCGACCTCTGGCGGGACTACTGCTGGAGCATAACTGCCAACAGCTACGAACTGCGCGACCCCACCGGGCGCACCTGCCGGGAGAGCGAAGTAGGCGCCGTGTACGACCGCAAGGTCATGTTCGACCCACCCCGCATCGATGTACCGGCAGAAGGCTGCCCGGAAGCCTGGCTGCGCAACGAAGTGCTGCTTATCTGGAGCAGCATCAAGGATTTAGCCGTTCACAGCGGCAAATGCGCGCTTGTCCATCCCTCTCCGCACGGCACCTGGTACAAAATGCGCCAGATGCGCCTGGCGGCAGAATATTTCCCTGTGCCCGCCTGGCAGATGCTGCACCGCGCCCCGGTACAGCTGGCCGGAGAAGTCGTCTGCAAGACCAACGGAGTAGAACCCATGGGCAACGGGCAGATTCTCATGGTCAACAAAGTCGACCCCGCCCGGCTGGATTCCGCCTACCCCTGGTTCCTGCAGCAATGCCTCAGCCGCGCCACACACGATGTCACCGTCGTCTATGTGAACGGCAAACTCTTCGCCTACGAAATGCCCCGCGGCGGCAGCACCGACTGCCGCATTGACTCCTTCAACAACGAGTCCCTGTGGCGCCCCTGCGAGCTGACACCTGAGCAGAGCGACTCCATCTGCCGCATGATGCGCCGCACCGGTCTCACCTTCTCCCGGCTCGACTTCCTGCGCGATGCCGGTGGCACACTCCATTTCCTGGAATTCAACGTGAACGGCCAGTTCGCCTGGCTCGACCTGCACAACGAACGCGGCCTCCTCACCGCCATCGCCCAGGAAATCCTCCGCGTCCACGCTGCCCACTCATAACGCCTACTTCGTACCTCCCACCTCGTACTTCGTACTTCAAAATGCTTTACCGCTACCTCCAATTCCTCGGCTACCTCCTTGCCTTCATCCTCCTTTTCGCCGGCATCCTCTACGGCCTGCTCTGCATCTGGCATTAACCAGCAGGGGCCAGTTTCTTCATCTCGTGCAGCAGGCGCTGAGCATCCTTGAGGTGTACTTTCACCGTTTCGGAAAGTTTGATGGCATATTGGCGTGCATCTTCCCAATAATCCTGGAAAAACTCCTCACGAACAGCCTCCACCGCCGTCGAAGCTGAAGAAATGCTTCCGTCGGCCCTGAGCATGGCGCGTGAGTACTTGCTGCGGTGTGTGGGCGCGAGGTAGCAGTCCCAGAGTTCATCCATCCAGCTGTCAATGGCAAGGGGATGCCATTCGTAATGGTAATCCTCATGGAACATTCTTGCCGTATCGTTGATTATGCGCGTGAAGAGCTGCTGTAAATCAGCCGTCATGGCATGCATCAGATACTTCCGGTTGTAGAGTCCGAGCCACCGCCGGATACCGCATGGCTGATATTTCCGGATAAGACGCTCCACGGCGGGTCTGTACTCCTCAAATGCGGAATCCTCCGGGTTAGTGACCGGCAGCAGCCTCATCAGGATGGGGGCGTGTTCTGCCTTGCCGGAGACTTTGCCGAGATGCCGGACCTGCATCTGACAAGCCGCCAGCAGAATCTGGTATTCCTTTGCCTGGTCCCCCTTGTGCGTGTTCACAAAAGCGGGCGAAAACATATCCCGGCACATTTCCGGGTAACGCTCATCACCCTCCATCCCGGCCAGTATGGTCGATTTTTCCACCAGAGCCCCCCACTCCCGCAGCTGTCTCAGCAGCATCTGCCGCTGCGCTTCGTAGTGGACAAACGAATCCTGATTAAGTCCTTTTTTCATTGCATTGCGTATTGTTGAAAAGAGATAGAGAAGACACCCGGCAGCTCAGCTCAGAGCATTACGCAGCATCTGGCGTACCTCCGGGCTCATGGTGGTGGGGTAGGCCAGCATGGCCCGCCAGACATCTACCTGCGCGGGGGTAAGCTCCGGCACCTGCCATTCGAGAGCCAGCGGTTCATGATTGCTTTGCCGGGTGGGCTGGTATAATTTGTTGGTCAGAAATTTACGGACATAGAACCCGATAACCACACTCAGCAGGATACCACCCAGGGCTGGCAGGAAGCCCGCCCCCAGCAGGGCTGCTGCACCACTTCCGGCAAGCAGAGCAGCACCGGCAGTCCCTGCACCCACCGCCAGGCCTTTTCCCATCTCCCCGGAAATCCCCCTCTGTTTCCAGGCCAGCACTAGTGCAATGGCCGCCGCGCACAAGCCAATGGGGTTAGCTGTAAGCATGCCGGCCAATCCGCTGGCGGCGGCAAGCTCGGAGAGCTGCCTGACATCGCCTTGCTTGCAGCCGATTACGACCGCTGCCACGGAAAGGACACCGCTGAAGAGTTCCAGCCCATTAATCTGCAGCAAATCACCTAACCAGCTTTTGGGCACGTGCAGATGCTCATGCAGCCAGAGAGAGGCTGTCTGGTACTGCGATGGCTCCAGTGAAACTACCGGTAATCCGGATACGGAGAACAAATCCTTGCCCAGATGCTGAGCTGTGCCCATTACCTCCTGCCAGGTGCTGTCATTCGGCAGCGCCTTGGCTGCTGCATCGAACGAGCCGAAAATGTCATGTTGTCCATCCACCAGGTGGTGCAGCTGTGACCCGCCAGTATGAGTACTCAGGTAAACACTATCAATGGCTTTATCATACACCGTGATGTTCGGCGTATTGATAAACCCCGCCAGCTGCTGCGCCAGACTATGCCCGCTGCCCGAACCCAGCACCGGGTCAGCCAGCAGGCCGCCAGTAAACAAGCTACCACGCACTCTATCTCCCGCAGTGGTCATTTCCAGATTCGTTTTTTCACCTTGTGCCAGACAGGAGAAAGACAGCGTCCAACAGCAAAGGACAACAAAGACGCAACGGAGTACAGGGCAATTTTCTCCACCTTGTGATGCCTCTTACGCGGGAGCGAATTTTCTCGAACCTCCTCGTACATCAGCTCCGGGCCAGGCTCTGCATCAGCGTTCAGCTCCGTCTGCAGAATCAGCTCAACAGATTGGACAAGAGCCTGCCAGTGCATGTCAAAATCCTCCCCGGCGATGTAATGCTTTGTAATTTCAGGCCAGTAGTGAACTTCCTCTACCGGGACATCATTCCTGTATGCTGTCTCAAAGGCCAACGCCTCTTGCGCGGTGATTCCCTCCACGCAGATATTGAGATAAACAGCACGCCCGACCAAGTCTTCCTCACCGACTATATACAGGCAGCGTGCCACTGCACAATAACTGCCGTCAGCACACTTCATGCGGCCTACCTGCTCTTTGCTGCGAGAGCGTAGCAACATGTTGCAAGCCTGGCATGCATAAGGAGAAGGCGCACCCTCAGCATACCCTGATTCCGGCAACGGACACTTCCAGTTGAAATCCCTGGAAACTCCGGCAGACTGAACATACACTTTTCTTTTCATCATTGCTCCTGTTTTAACGTTATGTCCGCTTCAGCACCATTCGCAGCAGGTGCCTCCCTGTGCCCGCTCTGGCAAGAGTCACCCAGCGCTATAAAAAGGATAAACAAAGCCGCTGCTATGTATAGAGAGCTTAAATCCATCGTATCGCGTGATTGCGCTTCACTGGAGTGCGGTTTTGTCCACTCTGCCTTTAGCTCAAACTTTTTCGTCTGCTGCACCTTGAGCACCACTCCATTCGCGGAAGATAAGCAATATTGCGTCAGGGATTCAGCCAGTTGCTCCGGGGTTTCGCAAAGCATTTCCACAGGGGCGATACGTTCTCCCAGAGCGCGGGACGCGATACGATTCATGGACGTATACAGAGACTCCCACTTCATGTCAAAATCGCCCCCTTCCGGTCGATAATGCTGAGCTACCTCAGGCCAGTAATGCAAACCATTCTGGGGCTTATCATTCAGATAAGAAACGGCCAGCGCGCGGAGCTGAGATTCGCTCAAATCTTCTATGTACAGATTCAAATAGATGGGACGGTCATTCGCATCGCGCACATCCGGTGCTATATATACAGAACGTACCACCAGGCAATACCCGTACTCCTCCGTTTTTGCTGCAATGAGTGCGCAGCTTCCGGCAAACGGGCTGAGCCCTCGGTACAACGCAATCGCCTCTGCTGAGGGAGATTGCCCCAGCCCGTCACCCTTTACAGAGTCTGTTTTCCAATTAAAATCCTGCTCTATGCCGGCAGACTGAATATATATTTTCATCTTAAGCTTCCTCCTTTTTCTTCTCGCTCAGGATCCAGTAATGCTGCCCCTCAAGCATTTCTTTCTTATTAAATTGATTCAATGTATCAGAAAGGGCTTTCTCGGCCAGGCCGTTCGGGCTCAGGCCGAGCATGATTTTCAATTTTCCGCCCAAGCTTTCATTTGCGGTTTGTAGCGATTTTACAATGGACTCACAGGCATGTTCCAACGCGAGGCGCAGGGGCACGTTGCAATTTTCGGGGGCATAATCGCCCACCACCTTATAGCGTTCCCTACAGTTGCTGGTGTCCTCATCTTCGAACGAGTCAAACTCAACCCCACCCAAGGTGTGCACATACGTCAGCTCCGCCGGCATGCCGATATTTTCCATGCCCTTGATTAACCCGCGATACCCGGGCTTGTACTCCTTGAAGCACTCCACAAGCTTTTCATGCTTCCCTCTGTACTTCTCACAACGGGATAACACGAAGACCACTTTGTGACCACTGTCGCGCAACTGCTGTAAATAGCCGTCATTGTTGTACCATCCGGCAATCTTCGTCGGCTGGTTGAACCGCTGAAACAGCTTCTTCTCACCGGCTGGGTCTTCCATAAACGAGGGCGTATTGACACAAAGCAAACTGACGGTTGACTGCGACAACAAACGCCGGACCTCTTTCGTACGTTCAGCCGCATCCTGGGCCGTCCCCATTGTTGTATACCATCCCCCCGGAAGGTCCACGATTCTGACAGGAAAGCAAAAACGTTTCTGTTTGCCTTTCCTTGAGTAGTTGGCCAGGAGCTCCATATCAAAGTAAGAGATATCATCGGTTTTCTGAATACCTGCTATGCCTTTGAAATTCCCGGTTGTTCCTTCCAGGCTTGTTTTCATCTGATCCCGGAGCTTGGTAAGATTGTCTGCCGTATCACCGATGGGGTAGAAAAAGCCGCTCAGGCCCCATTCGTCAATCTGCTCTATCATGGAAGCCACAAGCGAAGTCTTACCGACACCCTTGCTTCCTACCAGCAGCACCTGAATATCGGTATCGCACCTGTAGTGCGTAATGCCGGTCTGCGGATCCTTACCTGTTTCTATCAGATTCATATGAATGTTCTTTATGCGCTTTCAATAATTTCCTTCAGCTCATTGAAATGAGCATGTTTGTTCTTGACCGGGCCTACCACGATATCCTGTGGCCTGGTCAACTCCAGCAGCGCATTTGCGACAGCAGCAACCAGAGCCCCGAGGCCAGGCAGAGGCGCTACTCCCAGCAGCTTCTGAAGTGCCTTTATGGAATTGTCGATGACCTGACAGGATGCGCGGCGATTCTCCCGACATGCACGCGAGAAATGCTCACAATTATTTAGGAACAAATTATATTTCCCCCAATACCCGGGCTCTCTTCCTTCCCTGGCAAACACCCAGACAGCCCTGTTCCGCGTATAAAGGCGCTCCTGAACCTCAGCCTGTTCGTTTTGCCCCGCAGCAGTCCCGCCAGGCGGGGTGTTATCCGTAGTATCCATGAATTTGGTGAACAAATCGGCTCTGATATGGTGTGCGGAAAAATGAATGACTCGCCCACGTTCTATCAGGATTCCATGATGCTCCACCTGAGGGAGATTTGCATCCTTCGGAATTCTGGTTTTCAAGAAGTTCAAGGACTTTTGCAAGATTGAAATACGATATTTTTCCATTGGTTTTGTAGCGTTCTGTTTCGCTTCATTCAACGCCACGCACGTTTGGTCCAGGATAAAACCGCTATCGACGATGAGGGGAGTCCACCAATGCTGACCACTTGCAGGAACATACCGGGCAAACAGGTCCTCAGCCTTCTCTCCAGTGATGCATTCGTCCACAAAATCATCACCAGGGAAACTACGAAGATCATCAGTCAGGTTGTCCACCCTCTCCTCTGCCCGCTGCAGGGTTGCGTTTAAATCCAGGTTGGAATCTGCCGCGTAGGTGTAGAAGTGCGCAATCTGCAGCATATCCACCGGAAAGCGGTTGATCTGAAAAAGAGGCTTATTCCAATCATACGAAACGGGCATTTGCATAATGAGCGTGTCTGCCTCCTCTGCGCGAATGGCAAAGCGGATATCTGAAGGCAAGCCACCATTACTCAACCGGTCGGGGGAGGCTACCGCCACCAGGGCCGTTCCGGGTGCCAGCTTCTTCACCTCTCCGGCTGAAAGCGCGCGCAGCTCCTTATCTCTGAAGTCCTTTAAAAAGTCACCTAACATAGCTTTCAGTCTTCCACAAGTTCATCGTTCACCAGAATATCCAATTGGCGGGAGGCCTCCTGCATTTTTTCGAGTTCGGCCTGCAGCTCATTCAACGAGTGGATGCGTGAATCCAGCTGAGCTGCAGTGGCGCGGGCAGCCTCTCTGGCCCGGTGCAACTCAAGTTGCCGAGTTTTGACTTGATCATCCAGCATACTGGCGACTGTACTATATGTATCCCACATCTGCTGGAGGGGGCCTTTCGGTTCATCTTTCCGGTAGAGCACGCCCTGGTCCAACACTTCCTTCATCCCTTCCAGGATGGTGTCCCACACCTGGTTTACTGCATTTTCAGCACGTTCCCAATTACTATTCATTCCTGGAAGCAGTGACCACAATAAGGCAGACACATTCCCCTGCCGGATATTTTCCATGATATCACCACCCCATCCTTTGATGTTGCAGCGTGCCGCGTTATTATCCGCCCCTACGTGTTCTACCAGTTTCCGGGGAAGCTGCTTGTCATCGTAAGCTTCACAAAGAGACTCATAACGACGGGCCGCCATCTTGTATGCCTCCGTCTGGCAGAATTCATTAGCTATCACGCGGCACAGCTGGTGCAGAGCCCCGCGCAACTGCTCGATGAGCAGGTTATTGAAAGTCACAATGATTTCAGCATTGGCAGGAGCCCAGGGTTCTTTCAAACTTCCAAGGTTATCATAAGGCCCCACAAAATTCGTGGTGGTCAGACCGATAATATCCGTCTTGCGATCCTCCAAGGCCTGTTGCAACTTCTTACAATAGAGCTTCGACAAATCCTCTGCGGATTGCTTAATCTGACGGTGTATACCCTCCTTCACCTTTTTCATTTCCGCCTCAAACTTCTGGTACTCCTTTTCAAGCTCCTCAAGGTTGTCCGCTCCTCCGTTTCGCTGCTTCTGAAGAGTCTCCAGTTCTTTACTGATGAGCTTGCTCGTTTCATCCAGAACTGAGACGAGCAAGCCGGAGCCTTTACGCCGAAGCAGGCTCTTTTTCTTCCTTGCCAGAATTTGGCGTCTGACACTTTTCACAAAGGCTGGAATTCCGCTTAATTCCTCCAGCGCGTTGTAGTCAGTGAACACCTCATCGCAAACGGTGCGCTTGAAATCTGCCAATGTCTTGCCGGGGGTGAATAAGTTGGGCTGGGTGAATGAGCTCAGGAATTTCCCCAGTGTTCCTTCCAGAAACATACGCCGGTTGTCATCATTGCACAAGCAATCGGCAGCCTCCAGCTCCCGGTCTATAGCCGCTGCACTGGCGAGACTAAGGCAGCCACTATCCAGAGCGCATAACTCGGACGTGCGCAACGCGAGTCCGGCATGAAAATCGTAGAACGGCGGGTTCTGGTATCCCTGTTGGTCCAGAACCTGCAAGGACTCCCGTTTGTTTTCCTGCCATTGGGCAGCAGACATGCGCAAATTGGCACCGAAGAAGATTTTATCATCTGAACCAGCCTCCGTGCACCGGGAAACATTGTTGCAATCATCTACTGAGATACTCTTATCTCCGCTGAACAGATACAAAATGGCATCAGATTCCCGCATGCACTGTGCGGCAATATCGGAATCCCATTTGCTTGCTGAAAGGCCGGGAGAATCAATGAGGCAACAACCGAGCTGCCGCAAGCGGGCTGAATCGATGTGGTACTCAACGGAATGAATGAAGACAAAGCTTACATCACCCCGAGTGAACCCTGATTGCCAGTTGCTGTCGTGTGCCTCCTTCCACCGTTGCTGCCAGGAGCGGGGATAGGAGGACAGCCGGATCACCGTCTCCAGAGAATCATATCGCTGCGCCCGCTCAGGTTGTGAAATAGCCTCCCGGAAATCAGGGTAAAACCACGCAATCAAAAGAGCCATGCGCGCCTGGTCAATAATCATGGCATTCTGCCCGGGATTTTCCAGTGCCTTCCTGGCAATATCCGCTAACCGGTGGCGAGCCTCATCGCAATCCAGGTCTATATCTTCCGTCGTCACATAACGCCATGAGCTATTGATACGGCCATTCTCATGCCTTGCCTGCATATAATGCGGCACGACCCACTCACCCAGCGAAGCCAGCAGCTCATCGGGCGTGCGCCACCTCACAATGGCGTATTCCGCCCCCCCTTCCTGCACCGGTAGTGCCACAATGCGGGCTGCGCTCGTAGGGGTACCGCCATTGCCTGGGCCAATGGGAGAAAGCTCGCGTCCCCCGCACAGGTAACTGAACAGGGTTGACTTCCCGTTCTGGAAGCCCCCCGTCAGGACAAGGTTGAAACGATCCTGCCGCAGCTTTTCACCCAGGGGGGTGAGCTGCGGCGGCTCAAACTCCGGCAGCGCAGAAGCGCACCGCCTCAGTAAAGTATCTGCAGCTTCCATCTGAGCTGCGATTTTTTCACGCAGCTCATCATATTGCCGCATTGCCGATGAGCTAAAATCCATATGATTCGGGAGCATACTATACTTTTTCAACCCAGGTTCGTACGGAGTTTATGCCATTCTGAAGACGCAATTTCTCATCTGAGCTCATCTGCGCACAGCTCTCACCGCCGGCATCACCAAGGGCACCATTCAGCTCCGGATTTTCCAACAGCTCCGCCTGCAAGGCGGCCAGGCATTTGCCAAACTGAGAATCCAGTCTGGTTTCGATATCGGTTCGCATTGAGACCAGCGCTTTTTTCACCATATCAATCACCTTCACCTTCACAATCTCAGACGCTATCTCGGCAGGGAGAATCTTTTTCAGGAAACTGATTTTCCCTGCAAGCATGCGCGCAGGAATATCCAGATACCAAGGCAGAGGCGATGTAGCCACCACGAGGACATAATCCAGCGCGGTCACCAACCACCCGGGTATTTTGGCCAGGAAACCCAGATTCAGATTCACCTCCCCCGCATCCGTTCCCATGTTCAGTTTTTTCCGCAAATCCAATTCATACCTGGCGCCTATCTTCCTGACATCTGTTTGAAAATCCAGAGTCAGCAGCTCCATGCGCCCAGCAATATGGGACGCGAAAGATTGCTGCATCGTTTCTATCACATTCCAGACACCACCTAATTGTCCGGCGTTAGCCAGATCTTCCTCGCATTTCTTCTGCAGCTCCTCGAGCATTGTTCCGACTGCCTGTTTGTATACGAGTTGTGCCTTGCGAATATCACTCAGCAGATCTCCCACCACTGACTCATACTCCATCTTCTTACGCAGTAGCGTTTTATGGCGTTCCGCCATTTGCTCTGCACTTTTATCCACAGTGGAAAGCTTGCTTTCCATCGCAATCAGCAGCCTCTCAAGCAGAGGCTTCAATTCACGGGCAACACGAGCCATGCGCCCCGGAGCCACCTCGTTTTGAATAAAGTTCTCCAAGGTTGACTTCATGCGTGCATTCATTTCAGCACCACCGTCTGCAACAGCCTCAGCCGGGCAGGCGGCTGCCGCCGTGGCCGCATGGCCGAAACGTCGGCGTAAACCACCGGACGGAGTTCCGGGAGCAATGGCGGCAGTCTCCGAACGGAAAAGCCCGCGTTGCGTAGGTGCTGCAAAATGGAACGCAGAGCAGCGGGCGGAAATACTTTCATTGCCCAGCTGCGCCTCTATTTCTCGCCGCACTTCCTCTACCTGCCAGGGTGCCTGGGTGGGTTCGGCAGTCAGCACCACATGTAAGGGGAATTTCTGCAACTGATTTCCGCTGAATGAACGGATGCTTTCCAGCTCACTCATACTCAGCGTTGCAGCGCGGGTCACATAGATAATACCATCCGCCGACCGGGCCTCTCCCTCAGTGCTCCGCATGACACTGGCATTGGTCGTATTGAGTCCGGGGGTATCCACAATCGTTATACCCTCCGGCAACACCCCAGGTATGCTTAGTTCTATGTAGCTGAATTGCTCGGCAAGCGCGGCGCGGGCTTTATCATTTGGTGCTGTTATATAACCTGCGAGAGTGTCTGCGTCCACCTCAGCCAGATCCACGGCTGCCTGTTTTTCTCCGGGTTTGTAGGCAAGCATTCTCAATGCACCTTCGCGGATGCGAGTGGGCACAGCCGTGGCTTCCTTATACTCGACTGGCAGGAGGTCTTTTTTCAAAAATACCCGGTTGATGAGCGTTGACTTGCCGGTCTTGAAATCGCCCATGACAACAATCTTGAGGCCGGAGCGATGTATATCATCCTTCAGCGCAGAAAGACGCAGAGCCAATGTCGGCGAAAACGCCTTTGCCAGCAAAATCGATTCAGTCAGAATTTCCTCCATCTTCATAGCTGCAAGCCTCCAAATCAGATAACGGTTTCGAGTTCCTTCATCATTTCGCTGTAAGCAGCGCGATCAGCAGAGCGACGCTGCAGCTCCGCATATTGCTCTCGCAGAAGAATATGCTTGTAATGGCGGAGCCCCCACTTCCAACCTGCCCGGCAAGGAGTCTGGGTGGCCAGAGTCTGGCAAGCCTCTTCGATATAGTCCTCAACCAGCTCCGCGAGTTGTCCTTCATTGCTGCTCACCAGCGTATCCAGCAGGCTGCACACGCAATATGCCAGATTGTTCAGGAACTCGCAGTGTGACGACACGGAATCGCCAGTACCCGGCAGTGACTTCTTTGCGTATTCCTCCAGCCACTTTTTATCTGTCTGAGCGTTTTTCTCTGTCGATGTAGCAAGCAACGCACAACTCCTTTCCACCAGGGCGGCCCTGCGTCCATCTACCCAGTGGTGCATGTTCAAAAGGTTAAGACAGGGGCGCAGTTCATGCCGCAGAATGTAAGCCATCTGCAATGACAAATTGGCAAACTCCTTCAACTGGTCTGCAATAAAACGTACGGACTCCCGCTTTACCGACTGCGCGGCTTCTTCCATTTTCCCCTGCAACATTTCGAGCTGGCGGTACTCCGAATCATGCGAGGGGCCGCACAACTCATCGGCAATCTCCTCGCCCAGAGCGTACCGGAGAACAGAAAGCACTTCGCTCTGCACCAGAGGGCTGATGTTGGTCACCACATTGACCACCCGCCTTACAATCTCTGTGAAGCGACTGCTCAACTTCGGCATAATCATCTCAACCGCACTCCGTGGCTGTGCCAGGTGCTCCGCGCAACGCGCCTCAGATGCTTCAAGATCGAGCCAGTCAGAAAGTTTTGCATATTCTTCATTCAATACGGCGCGCACCTCGTTGCGCATTTCTTCCAGTTTAGGGTTCTGCATAACCTCTCTGGTTTTCTTGCCAAAGGCAGACTGAAGGCGTCCCATGAAATTGTCCGATGGTTTGCCGATACCTGCCGTATCCTCGAACCATGCATCGAAAAGCGCATAAATTTCATCGCGCAACTCCTCCTCCATGGGCGGCGCCTGCTGGCGAAGTGTTTTGACGATATTGTAGTATTCAGAAAGGATATTGTCCTTCCAGCGCATTTCCAGGCTACTCATCATCGCTTTATCCTGGATGGGGAGCTCCTCGCGCAAGCGCTGGTACACTTCCTCCATGAATGCGTTGCGGGCCGATTCATCATAAAGGACATCATATGGACCCTTCACCCGGCTGCTGTCAAAGGTCTTGTCGCCCAGCACCTCGCTCTTGTGAATCAAGGCAAATTCACCAGTCGGGTCGGCTTGTTTATCCCAGTTTATCAGGAAAAGGGAACGCTCTCGCCAGGGGGCATCCTGATCCAGATTCTTCAAATTGACCAGCAGTCCCTGCAGACCGGTCACGGTGGGCTTGCCGGCTGGGCGGCTCGCAATAATCAGCAAATCGGTATCTGTATCAATCGAGGCAAGCGCCCGGCGCTGAGCCTGCGGATTCGGGTCATCCACCCCCGGGGTATCGCACAGGCGAAGGGACCCCATCGTGTCCGAATAGTTTTTGTATATTGATATCTTTCTGATAAGCGGCTGCAGCGGGCTCACTTCACGATTATCTCTTGTGCTGTGCTGGGCATAGCGGGGCAGATTCCGGATATCCTCCTCTTCTTCAGCACCCAGCTTCCCCGCATGATCACACAGAGCCTGCTTGATAGCCTTCAGCTGCATCAGTGTGCCACTTCCTAAAGACTCGTTGCACACACTAGCCCGCACAAACGGATCGATATCCTCGCTTTCAGGTAGTGAATAATTCAGGAACGAATCCACTGTCGCAGGCATCGCCCCCCAGGTTCTCTCCCGCCCCGGAGCCCACAGGCTATTCCCGTATCGTTGCATATCCAGAAGCATTGCTTTTACATTCTTTAACAGCTCCTCCCGGGTGTAATACTCTATAACCAGACGCTCCTGCTCTGCTGCGCCCACGCAGATAATCTCGCAGGCAACAGAAGTGCAACGCTGGGGGGCCGTGGGTAACTCTTCAATACCGGTAAACTTCTTCAGGAAAGTCGTCTTGCCGGATTTTTCAAGCCCCGCCACAGAAACGGTCACCAGGCCATTGCTGAAGCGTTCATATTTATTTCTGACCGTGTTGATAAACTCTTGCAGTTCTTTCATCAACGACCCCAATCGTTCCGGTTTCGTTTCAACAAGAGGTGACCGCCACACCTTCTCCAGTGCGTGGTACATATTCTCTGCCTGATCCAGTTTTGCCTTGAGCGGAGCAGAGCTATCTATACGATAGCGGACAATTTCATCATACAATGTAGAATTAGACATAATTCCTTTATTTTTCTATTTGTTATTTTTTTGCCAAATTTTTTCAATAGCCGATTTAACACCTTTTCTCAACGCCTGTTCGGCCTTCAATGATACTTCATACGGATTATCACTTTTCAAGGCAAAATAGCTGGCTACCACCAGCAAACCGGCACCGGCGACTCCCCAACCAATCACGGGGATAAAATTCACGCCAAGAAAGAAATTGATAACGATTGTCGTCACAGAGGCCCCCCACCCCAGAGCAAGGCCCACAGCACTGATCACAGCTGCTACCCCAGCCAGACCGGATGCCAGACCGCACGCCTTCTTCAGCAGTCTCACTCGCGTGCGAAAATCCGGTGCCAGAGCCGCCTTGGCGTAGCAACAAGCCAGCTCCAGCTCTTTCGGGGTGGTATCCACCTGCATCACCTGGCACCACTGAGCCAGCAGCCTGGCGCACAGGGTCTCAAACTCTCCGTATTCCAGATATTGCACAGCTCCGGACTTATGCCTGAGAAAAGATTGTTTCTCACGCGTTATAATTTCATCCGCAAACAACTGAGCCGCGGCTAAACTTTGAGGTTTTTCCATCTGCATATTTGTGAGTGTATCTGAAAATGAGATTAGTTATCTGGCTGAAATGCATTCCGTTCTATCCTGTATCTGCGTCTCAGCCCGCTCTGGCTTTCTGCGGAAGTATTAGCCGACTCTTGTTTTAATGGTTCCGTTCTTGGTAACGGAGTAGCTTCTAGGTCCTTTTCTGATTGTTGTTCTGCCACTGCCGCCTTTTCCAGCCACGCCTTGCCTTTTTGCAAGCCTTCCTCTTTGCCGATGTTTCTGAGTTCTGCGTATCCGTTCAGATAGCAATCTGCCAGGTAGCGCATGCTGGTGATATCATTGAACCAGCTGGCCAGTTTTTCGTAAGCCCAGAAGTTACCGAGATCTGCGGCCAGTCGGAACCATTTGGTTGATTCCTCTGCGTTTTTCGCAGCTGCCACTTCATAATAGAACGTACCGAGGTTGAACATGCCCCAGTGGTAGCCTCTGTCGGCTGCGGCCTTGTACCATTGGTACGCCCTGGTGGTGTCTTTCGGTATGGTTTTGCCTTCGTAGTAGAGATCTCCCAGGGCGTTCATGGCTTGAACGTTGCCCTCGTGGGCTTCATTCATCGTTTTGTTGAAATCCCGGAAATCGCCGGATTGCCACCCGTGTTTTTTCTGGACGCTTTCTGCAAATGCGAGGAAAGTGCGGTGGAGTTTATCCTGTACCGATGCGATGTTCTGCTGGTAGCTTGTGTCAATATCGGCAGGATGAAAGGTGGCTATATCCTCCGGAGAAATGCATTTGATTGCTGTTCCTTTGCGGTCAATAGCTGAGTAATAATCGAGATACTTGAAATCGTTTGTATCGACTTGATTATTCCCGAAAGTTAACCGGACGTTCGGAATCCCGTACGAATCGGCTACAATCAGGCCGTGCAGGGATGAAGCAATGATAGCCGAGCAGGAGCATATCTCTTGTATGGCGAGCGGTGCATCGCATCTTGGGTTGATGAACTTGTAGCGCGGGTTGTTCCGGTAGGCATCAAGCCGAGGGGAGTCATAATCTTTCCAATGGGGAATAATACCGATGGGCTTTTCCGAAGAAGCAGATGCGGTCGGCATGGGAAGGATTCTGGAAACAAGTAACCCAGGATCTCCCAGAGGTATGTCTTTTGTAACTCCCAGTCTGTCTTTAGTCAATTTCCCCCGTAAAGCCAGGATTCCATCCATGGGGAAGTTTTTACGTTCATCCCACAGTAGTCCAGCTCCGACAATGGTCAGAGTATGGTTGTTCCAGTACGGATTGAGAACTGAACCAACAATGACAAGATTGGTGGCACTTCCGTTACCCGTGTCTGCTTCTGTGTATTCGATGAGTCCGTAGGCATTCAACAGAAGTGGCGTGATTAAATCGCCAAAGTTATATACAGCCTCTTTGCAAGGATGACTCCACCAGAAACATTTTAATGGTTTATTCATTTTTTAGCGGGGGGGATGAAAATTCAGCGGCAGGTAGTACAGAGCCGGTAGTGGTGATATTATTGGTTATAAAGTTACTTATTTTTGGATAAAATATAGCGATAACGGTAATGTTGTCAATCTTAGAAGTACGGCAATTTGAATATTCCGGTAAATGGAGTTGGCAATTCTACGGTTCGCTTATGATGATGATTCAGGCAACGTTCCCTCTGTGGACTGCATATGCCTCGCGAGGAGAGGGAGGATATCGTGGTGGAGGTGGAGTTTTCTGCCTTCGAGCCAGGCGTTGGCGCCGAATTCAATGAGCTCGGCGAGGGTTTCGGCATGCACGCGGATGTTGACGTAGAGCGGGGCGGTGGGGGCTCCGGCGCGGATGTGCCAGAAATCGCGGTCGGTGGAGTCCTGCTGCACATCGAGGGGGATGCCCAGCTCCCGGCTGGCGAGCTCCACACCCTTGCGGAGCATGGCGCGGCCCAACAGGGTATCGCTGAACAGAATCATGGCCTTGCGCGCGGCAATGTCCTTGATGAAGTGCTTGAACATGGAGCTGCTGGGTTATGGGGCTTTTTCTGCATCCGCCGGCTGGTCGGCGGGTGTTTCCTCGCTCCCGGTATCGGCGATGAGCGGCTGGGGAGAATCGTCTGTCTTTCTGTCCGCGGTGGCCATGCTGGAGATGATGGCGGTGAAGACGAGTGAGAGCACGCCGATGTCATCCATCCAGCCGATGACGGGGATGATGTCGGCAAGGGCATCCATGGGCCACACGACATAGAGGATGCTGAAGGTGAGGATGGCTACATTGCGCGGGGTGAGCACATTGCCGGCTTTGCTCTGGCGGTAGAGCTGCAGTGCGGCGTGCAGTTGCCTGCCTACTTTGCTTTTCGTGCCGTGTTTTTTGAGCCAGAGATCAGCACCGGATTCAAGCCCGGCGATGATTTCGGGCTTGTAGAGCTTCTTGAACCACTTGGATTTTTCAATTTCTTCAACGGTCTGCGGAATGTTGTCTTCCATAAGGGTAGAGAGGGAATTTTGTGTAGAAATGTTCATCCTTTGCCTTCACTCCCCATCGACCAGGAGGACGGAGCCGGCGGGGGCTTGGTGGGCGGCCAGGATGGCGGCGCGTTCGGGGACGGTGAGGATGCCGGGGTGCGGCGGGGTGAGGGTGATGCTGCGTGTGGTGCCGTCCGGCTGGCAGATGGTGGCGCTGATGGCGGGCAGGGGTGCATCCCCCGGAATGCTGAGTACGCCGGCGGCGGCCACGTGGTCGAGCGTCTGCCAGTGGAAGCCGCCGTTGGTGTCGTGGTTGGGGACATCCGGGTAGCGGCAGCTGGCGCAGCGGTAGCCCAGGGTGCTGCCGTGCAGTTCCTGGATGCTTCCGCTGGGTATGCCTGACCACTCTCCGCCAGCCGTGCGCATGAGGGTAATAGGCGTGCGGTGTACGGCTTGCTGGATGCTCATGAGTTCATGGCTGCCGCAGGCTGGGCAGGTGAAAATGATATTAGTGGTCATAAGGCTACTTTCTGTCAGATAATATGTAGCAAAAGCGCGAAAAAGTCAACTTCATTTGCAGGATGCAGGTTGATTTTCGGGTAAATTGAACACTATCGGCTTGCAAATGTGTGTCGAAAATGCTACTTTTACACCGTGGAGACGCAAGACCAGTCGGAACTGAAGAAGAGCATCAAGATTTGGCTGAAGGCGAACAATTACAGTTACGCCTGGCTGGCGGAGCGTTGCTATGTATCGGAGGCAACGGTGCGCAACTGGATGGCCAAGAAGCTGATACCGGCAGCGAAGGTGCATATCATCCGCGAGATGGTGAAGGAGCTGCCGCTGGTGATGCCGGGGCGTGTGCAGGTGGAGGAGGAGACGAAGATTACGCTGAGTCTGGATGCCGCCACGCGTGCTGCGCTGGAGAAGCGTGCCTTTGCGCAGGGGAAGACTCTTTCGGAGTTCCTGGCAGATGAGGTGCCGCGTCTTGGGAATTGATTTTTAAATACTGACACGAGTTGGCATAATTAGGTTGAGCGACTTTCGAATGGGAGGCTCTGGTGATTTTGAATGTAGAAAGTAGAATTTTGAATGTGAAAGTTCCCCGCGCCTTTGGCGCGGCCGATACTCAGCTGCGCCCCCAGGCGCAGGAAACTCCATACATTCTACATCCAAAATTCAAAATTCTACATCTTTGCGTCTCGATTTTGCTCGGATTCCTTAATGAGACCAACGCGTATACTGACGAGCTACTTGTATGAATGATTCCGTGGATGCTTTGCCGCCCGGCGCGCAGCTGGGGCAGTACCGCCTGATTGAAGCCGCCTCGCAGGGCGGTTTCGGTATTTTGTACCGCGCGTGGGATGAGAAGCTGAACCGCCCGGTGGCGGTGAAGGAGTGCTTCCCGGCTTCCATCTGCCGCCGCGACCCGCAGACGGGGGTGGTGCGGCCTCATTCGGAAGCTTTGCAGGCTCAGTACGATGCCGCGATTAACGATGTGTTCGAGGAGGCGCAGACGCTGGCCAAGCTGCATCATGCGCGGGTGGTGCCGGTGTATGATGTGTTCCGCGCGGCGGGGAGTATGTTTTATGTGATGCCCTGGCTGGAGGGCGGCTCTCTGCGCGACAGGATAGCCGCGGGGGATGCTATTTCTCCGGAAACGGCGCAGAGCTGGCTGCTGGAGCTGCTCTCGGCGCTGGAGTATCTGCACGGCATGCAGGTGATTCACCGCGATATCAAGCCGGGCAACATTATGTTTGATGCCGCGGGGAATCCGGTGCTGGTGGATTTCGGCTCGGCGCTGAACCGCGCCACGAAGGTGGACACGACGACGCAGGGCGAGTTCTCCCCGGTCTACGCCTCGCCCGAACAGGTAAGCGGCAAGGGGAAAATCGGCCCGTGGACGGATTTGTATTCCCTGGCGGCCACCTGGTATGAGCTGTTGACCGGAATGCAGCCGGAGCCTGCCCAGCAGCGCCTGGTGCAGGATGATTTGCAGCCGCTGCCGCCGGGCAGGACGGTGCTGGAGCAGAGCATTATGCAGAATCTGGCGCTGGAGGCCGCGGCTCGTTGCCAGTCTGCCCGTGAGTGGCAGGATTGGCTGCTGCGTGGGGTTGCTCCGGTGGCGGTGGCTCGGCGGCGCCGTTCCCTCCTGTTGTGGGCTGTGCCTGCGGTGCTGCTGGCGGCCGGCGGGGCGTTTCTGCTGGGGCAGCAGCAAGCAGAGCCTGTGCAGGAGGAGGGCGCGGCTCAGGTGAAAGATGCTCCGGATAAGCAGGAATTGGTGCTGAGTGATGAGTTTTATGAGAAGGCGTGCTCTCAATTGGGTATACCGGCCGTGCTTCAGCGCTATGAGGAGGTGTTGAACAAAGCGGCGGCATGCCGTGAGAGCTATGCTTCAAAGCTGGAGTCCCTGTACAACGCTGGCGTGGAAGATGCCCGGACGCACGCATTCCGTTCCAGTCCGAAGGAACGGGGCATTTCGAGGAGACGGGGCTTTTCCTTGAAGGAAATGAAAAGTCCGGGCAAAACGGCGATGAAGCAGATTGATAGGTTGCTGCAGGACTGGCGGGGTGAGATGGAGGGCTTGCGGTATGAACAACTGCAGAGTGTCCGCGCTTTGCAAACTGGTATCAGGGATATTGAGAAGTATTGTACGTGGAATACGGCGGAAGAGCGCATGCTGCTGGAGAAAACAGGATTGCGCCTGGAGAAGGATTATGCGGACTGTTTGTCGACCCACGCTCTGGAGCAGATACAAAAGGAATTTGAGGCGCAGTGCATGGAGCAGTACCGTTCCCTGAGGTCGCTCTGGTATGCCAGGGCCGAGGAGAATATCAGGAATTGGGAGGCGGAAAAGGCAGAGGCTGATGCCGCTGTTCTGACGGATGAAATGTATCACCAGATGTCGGAGAAACGAGGGTTTTCCCAGCTTCTGGCCGAGCGCAAGGCGATGGATGAACAAGCGCAGGAGATTGCCCGGGCGGGTGTCCTCGCTATGGAGAATGAGCTGGCGGCTGTTCGCCAGACTCTGGATGCTGTTGATGCGGATACCGAGGAATCCCCAGGGGAGAAATCATCGTGGTTGAGGATTGATTTTTACAATCAGTACAGGGACTCGATTTACAAGATACAAAAGGATTATATTGATGGGCGGTTGTATGCTCTGCACCAGGAATATTACAAGGTTTTGAAACCCCAGTTGGCGCGATATAGGGCGGATTCTTACCAGAAACCCGATGATGATGAGATGAGTGAGATGGAGAAGCGCATGGAGGCGCTTTTTCTCGAACGCGCCAAAAAAGAGTATGCTGAGTTCATAGATTCTACACCTTACACGAAGCCGCACGAGTATTTTTTGAAGGAGAGAAAACGCATAGAGAAGGCAATCAGCTCACAGGTTGATGCCAAGGTTGATGCTTTGCGGAAGCGTGAGCGGAAGATGGAGGCAGAAACTCAGGCCCGCTTACAAGGCGCATGAAATCCTGAATTACCTGCATGCCAGCGTTTAGTCTTGCGTGCGCGCGGGGCAGGGGTATAATGGTGGCATGTCCCGGATTGATGACCTTTTTGCCTTTTTGAGCATTCCGAGTGTTTCTGCCCAGGCGGAGCATGCGGGTGATGTGGAGCGCTGCGCCGATTTTCTGGTGGAGAAGCTGAGCAGCATCGGTTTTTCTGCGGTGAAGTACCTGACGGATATCCACCCGATTGTGGTGGCTCACAGCCCGAAGGTGGAGGGCGCACCGACCGTGCTGATTTATGGTCATTACGATGTGATGCCTGTGGATCCCATCTGCGAGTGGAAGAGCGACCCCTTCAAGCCGGAAATCCGCGATGGACGTGTGTATGCCCGCGGTGCGTCCGATGATAAGGGCGAGATTATGGCCATGATTCTGGCGGCGCAGGAGGTGATTGCTGAGGACGGCGCGCTGCCGCTCAATGTGATTTACCTGCTGGAAGGCGAGGAGGAACGTGGTTCTGCCAGCCTGTATGAGTTCATGAAACGCCCGGATGCCAGGGAGCTGCTGGCCTGCGATGTCATCGTCGTGAGCGATACAGGTATGGCTGCGGTGGATATCCCCTCGTTCTCCTACGGCCTGAAGGGACTGTGCTGCTTTGAGCTGGAGGTTTCCGCCCCGGCTATGGACCTGCACTCCGGCATTTTCGGCGGTGCGGTGGCCAACCCCATCACCACGCTGTGCGAGATGATTGCCACCACGCATGATGCGGATAACCATGTGAGCATCGAAGGCTTCTATGACGGTGTGATGGAGATTCAGGACTGGGAGAAGGAGAGCTGGCGCCGTGTGCCCGGCATGAGCAATGCCGAGCTGGCCGGGCTCACGGGTGTGCCGGAGCTGCGCACGGAAACGGGCTTCACCGGGGCTGAGTGCGTGTATGCCCGCCCCACTTTTGAGCTGAACGGCATTTCCGGCGGTTACGAGGGCGAGGGCTCCAAGACGGTGATTCCGACCCACGCTATTGCCAAGATGAGCTGCCGCCTGGTGCCGGGACAGGTGCCGGAAGAGGTGATGAAGAAGGTGGAAGCTCACTTTGTGAAGGTCTGCCCGCCCAGCGTACGCATGAAGTTCACCCCCCAGCACACGGGCGAAGCCTACCTGAGCGACCCGAATTCTGCCTACGGACTGGCTGCCCAGAAGGCGCAGGAAATGACTTTCGGCAACAAGCCGGTGCTGGTGCGCGAGGGTGGTTCCATTCCGATTATTGCCGAGGTGTCCAAGGTGCTGGGCAAGGATGCTCTCTTCCTGGGCCTCGACCTGCCGGATGCCCGCATCCATTCGCCGAATGAGAATATGCGCGTGGAAATCTTTGAAAAAGGTATTGAGATGGGCAAGAATATGCTGCGTCTTATGGCCCAGGCAAAGTAAGATTTTGAATGTAGAAAGTAGAATTTTGAATGTGAAAGTTCCCCGCGCCCATGGCGCGGCCGATGCACAGCTGCGCCCCCGGGCGCAGGACACTCTACACATTCTACATCCAAAATTCTACATCTTTTCGTTTCGATTTTGCGCTGATTTTTTAACTATGCCAACGCGTTAAGAATGGATGCCGTTTCCATAGCCGATGTACACAAGAGCTTCCCTGGCTTCTGGGGTAAGGGTGGCGTGTACGCGGTCAAGGGAGTGAGCCTCAGCATTCCTGAAGGCGGGGTGTATGGCCTCATCGGCCCGAATGGCAGCGGCAAGAGTACGGTCATGAAGATGCTGGTGGGGCTGCTCGCGCCGGATGCCGGCTCGTGCAGCGTGTTCGGCCAGCCTGCCACGGCAGCAGCCAACCGGCGGGAAATCGGCTTCCTGCCGGAAAATCCGTATTTTTATAAATTCCTGACCGGCGAGGAAACGGTGCGTTTCTATGGCCGCCTGTGCGGTCTGCGAGGCGCAGCATTGAAGGAACGTACTCGCGAGTTGCTGGAGCTGGTGGGACTCACCGAAGCGAAGGACCGCCGCCTGAGGGGCTACTCCAAGGGGATGCTCCAGCGCATTGGCCTGGCGCAGGCTCTGGTGCAGAAGCCCCGCCTGCTGGTGCTGGATGAACCCACTGCCGGGGTGGACCCCATCGGGTCGCGCACCATCAGGGATATTATTCTCAATATCAAAGAGCAGGGGGTGACGGTGTTCCTTTGCTCGCACCTGCTGGAGCAGGTGCAGGAAATCTGCGACCGGGTGGGGGTTCTCTACCAGGGCTGCCTTATTGCCGAGGGGGCGATGGATGAACTTACCCGCGATGACCGCCACGCAGAGATTACGCTGAATAATCCCACCCCCGAACTCCTGGAACAAATACGCCTGCTGGCGGGCAATGCCTGGCAGGATTGCCGCCCTGCGCGCGATTCGCTGGAAACGGTGTTCCTGCGCGGCATTCAGGCTAAATTGCGTGAACAGAAAAATAGGTGAATGCAGATTTCTGCATTCACCCTCACTTGTCCGCGGCGGCAGAGCCGGATATTTATTCCGCATTTCCCGGCATGGCATTTAACACCGGGCCGAGAGAATCGAGCAGAGCCTGGGAGCCGTAGGCATTATTCATGCCGATGCGGATAAAGGAATTCATGAAGGAGGCGGCAATCTGCTGGGCTTCCTGTACGTTGATGCTACCGCGCACTACTTGTTCTACAGCGGCGCTCGGACGCGGCATGGCCTCGGCCCTGGTCTGCAGCTTCAGCATGTTTCTGGTGATGCTTTGCACCTGGGCTGCAGCGGCATCGGCGCTGGCGGTGTCATGTACCGTTTCCAGGACACTAGTCAGTTCTCGGACTGCGTTCAGAACCTCCTGGGCCATATCCACATAGGGCCTGGCTTCCGCGCTGCTGGCATTTGCCGCCGCTGCAGGAGTGGTGGGAGTGCCGAGGGATATGTCCGCCACGGCCAGCGGGGTGGCAAGAACCAGGGTGGTGAAAAGGTATCGGTACATGCTCATCTTGTCTTGTTTTCTGTATGCTAAACCTTCTCTTCTCCTTTGTCAATCCATTAGTTTGCCTCCCGGAAATATAAAAACTACAAAAAAGATAGGAAAAAAGTATTGCCATGCCGGTAAAAGTGTGGTAGACTGTCCTCAGAAATTAGGCAAGACTAACAAATATGAATACGACAATCAATAAGATACAGGCACGGGAGGTGCTTGATTCCCGTGGAAATCCGACAGTAGAAGCCGTGGTGTCGCTGGCAGGCGGTGCGTATGGACACGCCTCTGTGCCGAGCGGCGCATCCACCGGGGAACACGAAGCCTGCGAACTGCGAGATGGCGATGCAAGCCGGTACCGCGGCAAGGGCGTGCAGAAGGCGGTTCATTATGCCAACACGGAGCTGGCCGATGCGTTGAACGGGATGGACGCCACGGATCAGATTGGTGTGGATGCCCGCATGCGCGAGGTGGATGGCACGCCGAACAAGAGTCGCGTGGGTGCCAATGCTGTGCTGGCTATCTCGCTGGCCACGGCTCGCGCCGCCGCCTGGGCCACCGGGCAGCCGCTCTTCCGCTATCTGGGCGGGCCGAATGCACACATCCTGCCGGTGCCGATGATGAATGTACTCAACGCCGGAGCTCACTCCGACGCGCCCATCGACTTCCAGGAATTCATGATTATACCGCGCGGCCTGCCGACCTACCGCGAAGCGCTGCGCTGCGGGGCAGAGGTATTCCACGCGCTGGCCGGAGTGCTGCGCAAGAAGGGGCTGAGTACCGCCGTGGGTGATGAAGGTGGCTATGCCCCCAACCTGCACAGCGCCGATGAAGCGCTGGATACGATTGTGGAAGCCATTGTTGCCGCAGGGTATGAACCGGGCAGGGAAGTGGCGCTGGCGCTGGATGTGGCCAGCTCGGAGTTCTACGATGCAGAAAGCGGGTTGTACGTGTTCAAGAAGAGTACAGGCGACCGCCTGACGGCAGCGGAACTCACCGCGTACTACGAAGGTCTCATCAGCCGCTACCCCATTATCTCCATCGAGGATGGCTGCGCTGAAAACGACTGGGAGGGCTGGAAGCACCTTACCAACACCATTGGTAATCGCTGCCAGCTGGTGGGTGATGACCTCTTTGTCACCAATGTGGATTTCCTCCGCAAGGGGATTGAGCGTGGGGTGGCCAACTCCATTCTGGTGAAGCTCAACCAGATTGGCACCCTCAGCGAAACCTTTGAAGCTGTGCGCCTGGCGACCACACATGGTTACAGCGCGGTTATCTCTCACCGCAGCGGTGAAACGGAAGATAGCTTCATCGCAGACCTGGCTGTGGCCACCAACGCCGGGCAGATTAAGACGGGTTCGCTTTCCCGCGCTGACCGCCTGGCCAAGTACAACCAGCTGCTGCGTATTGAGGAACGCCTGGGCGCTGCTGCCCGCTATGGGTGCAGATAACGCCCTTTACCAGCTTGAGACACCGCCCCGGAGAGAAACTCCGGGGGCGGTGTGCGGCTTTTTTGTGTGCAGACGATATTTTTGTACTCGCCTTTTCTGGAAAAACCGTTATAATAGCGGCAGCAAGGTATCGCCAGCGCGTGGTGCTGGCGCCGAGCATTTTCCAACATAACATAATCCAACATTATGCAGTACACACACGAAGTCGAACAGATGTGTTGCGTCAAGAAGGGCTGCAATCACGGCCCCGCCCCCATCCCCCAGGAGGGTGCCTGGACGCAATCCACCAAGATTGAGGACATCTCCGGCCTTACCCACGGTGTGGGTTGGTGCGCTCCTCAGCAGGGTGCTTGCAAGCTGACCCTCAATGTGAAGCAGGGCGTTATCCAGGAGGCCCTTGTTGAAACCATCGGCTGCTCCGGCATGACCCACTCCGCCGCCATGGCTTCTGAAATCCTTCCCGGCAAGACCGTACTCGAGGCTCTGAACACCGACCTCGTGTGCGACGCCATCAACACCGCCATGCGCGAACTCTTCCTCCAGATTGTGTACGGCCGCACCCAGAGCGCCTACTCTGAAGGTGGTCTGCCCATCGGTGCAGGTCTTGAAGACCTGGGCAAGGGCCTGCGCTCCCAGACCGGCACGCTGTATGGCACGCTGGCCAAGGGTGCCCGCTACCTGGAACTGGCCGAAGGTTACATCACCAAGCTGGCTCTGGATGCCGAGGGTGAAATCACCGGTTACCAGTACGTGAAGATGGGCCCGATGATGGAAGACATCAAGAAGGGCATGGATGCCAACGAGGCTGTGAAGAAGCACACCGGCTCCTATGGCCGCTTTGCAGATGCCGCCAAGTACATCGACCCCCGCCACGAGTAAAGAACCCCTAAATATAGAACAAGATTATGCCTCTTTTTGAATCTTATTCCCGTCGTATCGACCAGATCCTCCCGGTTCTTGCTCAGTACGGTATCAACTCCTGCGAGGAAGCCGAGCAGGTCTGCCTTGCCAAGGGTATCGACGTGCGTGAAATCGTGCGTGGTATCCAGAATATCGCCTTCGAGAACGCCGGCTGGGCCTACACCGTAGGCGCTGCCATCGCCATCAAGAAGGGCTGCACCAAGGCTGCTGACGCTGCCGAGGCTATCGGCGAAGGTCTGCAGGCTTTCTGCATTCCCGGCTCTGTGGCCGACGACCGTAAGGTGGGTCTGGGTCACGGTAACCTGGCCGCCATGCTTCTGCGCGAGGAGACCGAATGCTTCTGCTTCCTGGCTGGTCACGAATCCTTTGCCGCCGCTGAAGGCGCCATCGGTATCGCCCGCTCTGCCAACAAGGTGCGTCAGAAGCCGCTTCGCGTCATTCTGAACGGCCTTGGCAAGGACGCCGCCTACATCATCTCCCGTATCAACGGCTTCACCTACTGCCAGACCAAGTTCGACTACGCCACCGGTAAGGTGGAAGTGGTGAGCAAGAAGGCATTCTCCGACGGCGAACGCTCCAAGGTGAACTGCTACGGCGCTGACGACGTGCGCGAAGGCGTGGCCATCATGTGGCTGGAAGGTGTGGACGTTTCCATCACCGGTAACTCCACCAACCCCACCCGCTTCCAGCACCCGGTTGCCGGCACCTACAAGAAGGAATGCACGCTGGCTGGCAAGAAGTACTTCTCCGTGGCCTCCGGTGGTGGCACGGGCCGCACCCTGCACCCGGACAACATGGCCGCTGGTCCCGCTTCCTACGGTATGACCGACACCCTGGGCCGCATGCACAGCGATGCTCAGTTCGCCGGTTCCTCCTCCGTGCCCGCCCATGTGGAAATGATGGGCCTTATCGGTATGGGCAACAACCCCATGGTGGGTGCTACGGTTTCCGTGGCTGTTGCCATCGAGGAAGCCATGAACAAGTAAACCCCGCCGGGTTTACAAGCGAAAGCTTGAAAAACGCCCCGCCTGCCCGGCAGCGCGGGGCGTATTTTTTTTGCTGTCGGGAGGGAGGACTGCCTTCTTTCCTGTGTTTTGCATCAACAGTGCTGAAACAGCCGCTGCTGTCAGTTCCTTGCATTGACAGCACCTGGAGCGCGTGCTAATATCGCGGCTCAAACGCAACAAAGCTCCACAACATGACCTTTTACGAAGAACTGGAATGGCGCGGCCTGGTGAATCAGATTTCCAGCCCGGATCTCATTGAGAAGCTCAACAAGGGCGGCCTTACCTTCTATATTGGCACGGACCCCACCGCTGACAGCCTGCACCTGGGCCACTATTCCAGCTTCCTCATTACCCGCCGTATGAAGCAGCATGGCCACCACCCGATTCTGCTGGTGGGGCTGGCTACGGGGCTGATTGGCGACCCGCGTGGTACCGTGGAGCGCGAGTTGCAGCAGAAGGAGGAAGTATTCCGCAACTACGAGGCGCTGCGCGCCCAGGTAGAAAAAGTGTTCGGCTTCGAAGTCGTGAATAATTACGACTGGATTAACGGCATGAATGTCATCGATTTCTTCCGCGACTACGGCAAGTACATCAACGTGGGTTACATGCTCACCAAGGACCATGTGCGCCGCCAGATGGAAAGCGGTATTTCCTATGCAGAGTTCTCCTACATGCTCATCCAGGCCATTGACTTCAAGCACCTGCATGAGACCCGCGGCGTAGACCTCCAGGTGGCCGGCAGCGACCAGTGGGGCAACATTACCACCGGTATCGAGCTTATCCGCAAGACTACGGGAGATGAAGTCTATGCCCTCACCATGCCGCTCGTCACCGATGCCCAGGGGAACAAGTTCGGCAAAAGTGAGGGTAACGCCCTCTGGCTGGACAAGGAAAAGACCTCTTCCTATGAGTTGTACCAGTTCCTGCTCAACAGCGATGATGCCTGCGTGATTACATACCTCAAGCGCCTTACCTTCCTTACCCCGGAGCAGATTACCGAAATTGAAACCCGCCATCTGGAGCATCCTGAGCAGCGTATTGCCCAGAAGGCACTTGCCCGCGAAATTATCACCGACCTGCATGGCGAAGCCGAATTCGAGCATGCGGTGGAAGTGAGCGAAAAACTTTTCGCCGGCGACTTCAAGAGCCTTTCTGCCCGCGATATCAAGAGCGGCATGAAGAATGTTCCCCAGGTCACGCTGACCGCAGGCCCTCTGGCCGATGCCCTGGTATCTGCCAAGGTGTGCAGCTCCAAGCGTGAAGCCCGCGAGTTCATCGGCAATGGTGCCATCTCCATCAATGGCGAGCAGGTGAAAGACCCCGCATGGGAACTGACAGAGGCTTCGGCTCTGGAGGGGGGCATTGTCATTATCCGTCGCGGTAAGAAGAAATTCTACATGGGCGAGTTTGCCTGAATCACTCCATGAGAGGCGTCCTGGCAGTTCTGTTTCTGGCAAGTGCCTTCTCCGTGAAGGGCTGGGAACTGCCGACGCCTGCTGAACTGGCCGCCGTGCAGGGGGAATATCCCTTTGCTGCGGCGCTGGAGGCCGGATTACCGCTGCCTCCCACCCGGGACGAAGCTCGGCGTGCAGGGGTGCTGCCCTATGAGCAGGCGCGCCTGGCGCTTAAGAAAGTGATGCTGCTCCGCACCAGCCGTGCGAAGGCCGAGCGGCGCCGCATCACTCCGGAAAACAACCGGCTCATGGCGGTGCTGGCGCAGCAGGCCGGAGCCCCTGCGGTGTTCTGCCGTTATCTGGCGCTGCTGGCAGATGATAGCTTGAGCCGCCGCCAGCAATATGTTGTCAATCAGCTCCTCCAGCACTGCCTGCAGCAGGCGTATGGGATAGATGAATTGCAGATGCGCCTGCTTTCTGAAGCGGTGGATTTACCCGCAGACGAGCATGCGCACTTCCTGCTGCAATTGCCGTTGCAGGGAATGTTTGACCTCGTGCCGGCAAAGTCGCTGGCGGTGGAGGAGAACCTGGCAGACCTGCATCTTATGACCACGCTTCTGCGCGAGGCCGGGGCCGGGCTGCTCAAGGTGCGCGATGCTGCCACAGCAGATGCTGCCGCCCTGGAACTGCAGCAACTCCTGCCGCTCTGGAATACGACCTGGCAGACCCGTCGCATGCTGCAGGAGGGGACTTTGCCGCAGCTCCCTGCCATCAGCTTGTCGCTTCAGCAGCTCGATGCCTCAACCTCTCGCCTGATGACCACGCTGCGACTGCTTGCAGAGGCGCGGTGGTATGGTTCGAAACGCCTGCAGGCCATAGCAGGGCAATTGTTGTAGCTTCGCCGCGTAAATCTTTGCATTTATGTCTCTTTATGCGCTTGCCTTTTATGGCAACCTGTTGTAGAATGCGCGCGCGTTTTTTAGAAAATTTTCTAACACCGAATCATTATGGATATTACCATCGACAAGACAAGTGATTGCCAGGCAACACTTACCGCTATTGCCACACCCGCCGAAGTGACCGCCATCAAGGACTCCGCCATCGCTGCTTTCTCCCGGAATGCCCGCATTCCCGGCTTCCGTCCCGGCAAGGCCCCCAAGAGCGTCATTGCCAAGCGTTTTGCCGAAGGCATCGCCGATGAACTTGACGCCCGCATCAAGTCCGATGTGCAGGAGCAGGCTCTCGAACAGAACCCGGAGCTGAAGGTTCTCGACTTCGGCAACCCCACCACCACCGCCGAGGCTGATGGTTCCTACAAGCTGGTGACCACCCTCACCATTGTTCCTGAGTTCGAACTGCCGGAATACATGGGCATCGAAGTGACCGTTCCCACCGATGAGGTGAGCGATGAGGAAGTGCAGGATACCCTGCAGAAGTATGCCGAATCCTCTGCCGAGCATGTGGTGGTCGAGCGTGCCAGCGCCAAGGGTGACATCGTGGTCATCGACTTCAAGACCAGCGTGGAAGGCAAGCCCACCGCCGAATACTGCGGCAAGCCCGTCGGCTTCATGGAAGGCCGCGAAGGCCATTGGGTGGCTATCGAGGAAGATTCCTTCATGCCTGGTTTGCCCCAGGGGCTTGAGGGTGTTTCCGCTGGCGACGTGAAGGAACTGACCCTCACCATGAAGGAAGACTTCCCCATCTCTGACCTTGCCGGTAAGGATGTGGTGTTCACCTGCAACGTGAAGGAAGTGCGCGAGAAGCGCGTGCCTGAGATTACCCCCGAACTCTTCGCCGGCGCTCTGCCCGAAAAGAGCATGGAGGAAATCAAGGAAATCGTCCGCACCAACCTGAAGGCCTCCAAGACCCGCGCCAACGACGAAGCCAAGGCGGACCAGATTTCCGAGAAACTGGCCGACCAGCTTTCCTTCGCCCTGCCTCAGGATCTCGTGGAGCGCGAAAATGAAAACACCGTGCAGCGCAAGATGTACGCCGCTATCCAGGCTGGCAACTACGAAGTGGCCAAGGACATGGAAGCTTTCAAGGCCGAGGCCATGAAGGAGACTGAGCGCAACCTGCGCGTGTACTTCGCCCTGCAGGAGATTGCCCGCAAGGAAAACATCATTGCTACCGAGCAGGAGCTTCTCGAAGCCATGGCCAACATGGCTCAGCAGGCCAAGGAGAAGAACCTCAAGAACTTCATCCGCAAGATGTACCGCGAGAACCGCGTTCAGGGTATCCGCCTGAGCGTCATCACCTCCAAGGTTATCGACCTGCTGGCCCGCAACGCCAAGGTGACCGTTGCCTAAGCCGCAGAACCAGGTTTGACAAAACGCCCGGCAGGTTTATTCTGCCGGGCGTTTTTTGCGTCTGGGACGTGGTTAAAGATTCCTGATGCTGCGGACGGGGAAGGGAATGTTGATATTCTCGCGGGCAAAGGCATCGAGAATAGCCTTACCGAACGCAAAGCGGGCCTTGTGGTAATCTTCTGTTCTGCACCAGGCCCCGATATGCAGGTTGAGGGAGGAATCGCCGAATCCCACGAACAGCACCGCCGGTGCCGGGTCGGTGGCCAGCAGCGGCTGCTCTTCGATGACCTTGAGAAGAACTGAGCGCACATGTTCCAGATCGCTGCTGTAATCCACCCCCAGGTCAAAATCGCAGCGGCGCAGGGAATCTCCTGTCACGTTCACCACAGGTTCCTTCACCAGCGTTTCGCAGGGAATCCGGACGGAGGAATTATCGGTCTGCCGTAGCGTGACGGAGAGCAGGTTCACACTTTCCACCGTGCCGCTCACCCCGCTGGCCGTGATGAAATCGCCCAGTCGGATGCTGCGTTCGCTCATGATGAAGACGCCGCTGATGAGGTTGCTCAGCACGGTCTGCGCGGCAAAGCCGATAGCAATGCCGGCTACGCCTGCCGCTCCCAGTACGCTGATGAGATCCACCCCGACGGCCCGCAAGGCATGCACGACGACGAATATCCAGAGCAGCGTCAGCAGCGCTTTTTCAACCAGCAGGGCAGCCTGGTGCGGCAGCTTGTTGCAGACTGGGCGAAACGCTTTCTTGAGCAGGATGCTGAGCGCAATACCGATGATAACCGTGATAGAGCAGCGGAACCACCCCATGTCCCAGAGTTCGGATGCGGTGGGAACATCTACTGAAATCCATTCTTCCATGCTGCTGATTCTAGCACAGGGGGAGCAAAAAAGCAACCCCGCGTTCTGCGGGGTTGCGTAACTGTTCTGCTATCAGAAGTCAAAGCCCATCTGCTCGTGGGTTTCGCCGTCTGTATCGGGCAGGGGAGCCCCTGTTTCAGACACCGGTGCGGCTTCCACAGACGGGGCAGGCGGCGGGGTGGCTTCTGCTGCTTCCGGGGTGGGGATGGTCTCGGTGGCTGCGGGGGGGCAGGCCTCTTCCTCCCTGGGTGCTTCGCTGGCGACGGGCATGATGCGGGCAATGCGTTCCACCTGATTCTTGGTGACGATGTTGCCCAGTACATTGCGCCCTTTGACGCGCAGCTTGCCGAAGTCGAACGGAATCGGACGGCGCAGACGGCTGAGCTGGTTCTTCAGGTACACGTTGACCGACATGGCGCTGCTTTCCTCTTCGGTCTTGTGAACTGTGAAGAAGAAGACGCGGCTGCCCTTGGTTCCCTGGGTCAGCTGGTACTCTTTATCGCGGGTGAATCCACCCAGCTTGAAGCGCTTGGCATAGGTGATGCCCTCTTTGCCGTCGCGGTAAATCATGTTGAACACCCAGTCGTCTCCGGGGCGCAGCACGCTGATGTGTAACAGCTTCTTGCCTACATAGAACTTTTCCTGCACACGGCGCACCGTCAGGACACCCTGATTGTCAATCACCAGAATGTCGCTCATGGTGGAGCATTTGTCTACGGCTTCGCCTCCCTTCTTGATGCCGTAACCAGCAAAGCCTTCCTCGTCAATATAGAGCGTTTCGTTCTCCACCGCGGCTACGGCGCGGGTCACGGTGTCGAAGGTGGTCAGTTCGGTGCGGCGCGGCCAGTTGGCACCGTACTTCTTCTGCAGCTTCTCGAACCAGCGGATGGTGTACCTGGTCAGCTGAGCCAGGTTCTTGCGGCATTGCTCGATGTCGGCTTCCAGCCCGTGGATGTGTTCCTCGGCCTCGTGAATCTCGTAGCGGGCGATCTTCTTGATGCGGATTTCGGTGAGGCGGATGATGTCGTCGCGGGTGATGGGGCGGACAAAATCCTTCACAAAGGGTTGCAGTCGCTCCTCGATTTCGGTAAGGGACTGCTCCCAGCTCTCGCTTTCCTCCAGTACCTTGTAGATGCGGTTCTCGATGAAGATTTTTTCCAGACTGGCCTGCATCCAGCTTTCCTGCAGTTCGGCTAGTTGCACTTCCAGTTCCCGGCGCAGGGTTTCCTTGGTGTTCTCAACGTTGATTTTGAGAATTTCGCTCACCCCCATGAACACCGGCTTGCGGTCCACAATCACCACGGCCTTGGGCGAGATGCTCACCTGGCATTCGGTGAAGGCGTAGAGGGCGTTGCAGGTCTTTTCCACATCCTGCCCGGCTTGCAGGTGAATCAGGATATCAGCCGTGGCGGCGGTGTTATCCTCAATGCGGGCCACTTTCAGCTTGCCTTTCTCCATGGCATTCTCGATGCTCTGGATAACGGATTCCGTGGTGGTGCCGTAGGGAATTTCCGTGATGCGGATGAGCTTTTTCGTGCTGGTATCGAGCCTGGCGCGGCAGCGCAGGCGGCTGTTGCCGGTGCCATCATTATACCCGCTTACATCCAGCAGACCGCCGGTGGAAAAATCCGGGTACAGCTCAAAGGATTCACCACGCAGGTGGTGAATGGCTGCCTCTATCAGTTCGTTGAAATTGTGCGGTAGAATGAGGCAGTTCATGCCCACGGCAATGCCCAGAGCCCCCTGGGCCAGCAGGAGCGGGAATTTGACGGGCAGCGCCACAGGTTCCTTGTTGCGGCCGTCATAGCTCATTTTCCATTCCGTCACCTTGGGGCTGTATACCACATCCTTGGCAAACTGGGAGAGGCGCGCTTCAATGTATCGCGGGGCGGCAGCGGCATCACCTGTGAGGATGTTGCCCCAGTTACCCTGGGGGTCGATGAGCAGCCCTTTCTGCCCCAGCGTGACCAGGGCGCTGCCGATGGAGGCATCGCCGTGCGGGTGGTACTTCATGGTGTCACCCACAATGTTTGCTACCTTGTTGTAACGGCCGTCATCCATTCGTTCCATAGAGTGCAGAATACGGCGCTGCACGGGTTTCAACCCGTCAATGATATGCGGCACCGCGCGTTCCAGAATCACATAGGAGGCGTATTCCAGATAGTAATCCCCGAACATCTTCTGGATGAGACTCGGATGTTCCTGCAAGTATGCGGGTGTGATGTCTTTACTCATGGATTGGCCGCATTATAGCACGCACGCGCGTGCATGACAAGGAGGAAGGTTAGGAAATCTTAAATTTCAGCGCCATGCGTCGCCGCGCTGCTGCCACAATACCCGCTTGACCTGGTAAGCAGGGCTTGTAAAATAGCGGCATACTTCAAGATTCATTCCCTTATGGCCAATACACATCAGTTCCAGACGGAGGTCCGGCAGCTGCTGGACATCGTGATTCATGCCTTTTACAGCGACCGCGAGGTCTTTGTGCGTGAGTTGGTTTCCAATGCTTCCGATGCCTTGGAAAAGCTGCGCCTCAAGCAACTTACGCAGACGGCAGTCTACGAACCGGAGCGCGAACTCCGCATCAGCATCACGACGGATGAGGAAGCCGGCACGCTCACCATTGCCGACAGCGGTATCGGCATGACGCAGGAGGAAGTGGTGGAATTCCTGGGCACCATCGCCCATTCCGGCACCAAGAAGTTCCTGGAAGCCATGAAGGAGAGCAAGGGCGGCACGCAGGACCTCATCGGCCAGTTCGGTGTGGGCTTCTACAGCGTGTTCATGGCGGCAGACAAGGTGGAAGTGACTACCCGTTCCTGGCAGCCGGAGGCTACGCCGGTGAAGTGGGTGAGCGATGGACAGGAAGGTTATGAGCTGGGCGAAGCCGCTGCCGATACCCCGCGTGGCACGAGCATTCTCATTCACCTGAAGGAAGATGCCAAAAACTTTGCCAAGGGTGACCACACGCGCTACATCCTCTCCAAGTACAGCAATTTCGTCGGCTTCCCCATTGATTTCAACGGTGAACATCTCAACACCGTGCAGGCTATCTGGATGAAGAACAGGAAGGATGTGACGCCTGAGGAATATGAGGGCTTCTACCAGTTCATTTCCCACACGGAGAGCAAGCCGCTGAGCTACATGCACTTCAGCGCCGATGCTCCCATTGTGCTGAACTCCGTCCTCTTTGTGCCGGAGGAAAACCCGGAGGCCATGGGCTTTGGCCGTTGCGAACCCATGGTGTCGCTCTACTGCCACAAGGTACTCATCGACAGCAAACCGGAAAAACTGCTGCCTGAGTGGCTGCGTTTCCTGGCCGGTGTGGTGGATAGTGAAGACCTGCCGCTTAATATCTCCCGCGAGATGCTGCAGGATAACTCCCTGCTGCGTAAGGTGGCCGGTATCATCACCAAGCGCTTCATCAAGCACCTGGAAGGTGTGGCGAAGAATGAAACCGAAACGTATGAAAAATTCTGGCGCACTTTCTCCCGCTACATCAAGGAAGGCGTGGTGACCAGCTGGGAACACAAGGATGCGCTGGGCAAGCTGCTGCGCTTTGAATCCACCTTCACCGAACCCGGCAAGCTGACCAGCTTCGAGGACTACGTGTCCCGCATGAAGGAGAACCAGAAGGATATCTATGTTCTCTACGGTGCCAGCCGCAGCCAGCTGGAAAACTCTCCCTATCTGGATGCGCTGAAGGCTCGTGGCTTCGAGGTGGGCTTCTTCACCGAGGGCGGTGACCAGTTTGTGGTGGAAAGCCTGATGAAGTTCTCCGAAAAGGAAATCAAGTCCATCGACCGCGCCGGCCTGGAGCTGCCCCCGCTGGAAGCCCAGCCCGACCAGCCCGGACTGGACGAGGCGGAAGCCGAGGGCCTGACCACCTGGGTGAGCGAGACCTTCAAAGACCGTTTCAGCAAGGTCAGCACCAGCGACCGCGTGACCAGCGCTCCGGCCATTGCGCTGCAGGGCGAGGGCGACATTTCCCCGGAAATCAAGGCCTATCTGCGCGCCATGGGGCAGGATATTCCTGAGACTCACCCGGAGATTGCCTTCAATCCCCACAACCCGATTGTGATGAAGCTTTCAGAGCTGCGCAGCAAGGATGAAGACCTGGCCACCCTGCTGGCTGACCAGCTTATCAACACGGCGCTGCTGCGTGCCGGCCTGCTCGACGACCCCGCCAAGCTGGCCGATAACTCCCAGGCTCTGCTGGAGAAGCTGCTCAATAAGTAAAGTTTGTTCATGATGCCAGAAAGCCCCCGGAATGAGACATTCCGGGGGCTTTTTCTCTCGGTGGAGGAAAGCGTCAGAGAATATTCCGCATGGAATCTGCTGTGTTGCGGAAGCGCAGCACGGTGTTCAGACGCTCGTTTTCCAGCAGGGAGACAAAGCGGCCTTCCTTGACCATGGTACGTAGCCCAGCGTCGCGGAACAAGTCCAGCAGGCGTGTGGGCTGGGGAATACCACGCTGGGCCAGCTGGGTGTTGTAGAAAGCAGTGAAGGTGGGTTCATCAAGCGTGCAGCCGAACGCGACAAGACAGGCCAGATTCGTCTGGGCCGGGTCGTCAATGGGGTCGATGCTTTGCACCCAGCCGGTGATTTTCGAGGAACGCAGCGCGGTGGTCATGCGGGTGAACCAGGGAACCGCAGGCATGGTGACGGCAGGGTTGCTGACGCGTTGCATCTGGGCTTCTGCCAGTTCGTGGTAATAGCGGATGCGGCAGACATTGCCATAGTAGCAGATACCCATCATGGTGACCCAGAGCATGAGCAGACTCATGAGAATGGTGGTGAGAATGCCGCCGAGACCGGCCTTCTTCCTGAAATTGAAGAGCTGGGAAATCCAGACCATGCCGTGGAAGAAAATGAGCAGCAGAAGGATGGCCGCGCCCCATGCCAGGGTCTGCACCATCCAGGGCTGCGGAGAATCGGTAATGAAGGCAATATAGGTGAACCCGTTTTTCTGCAGGAACATCCATGCGGCCACCGAGCTGGTGACGGCGATGGCCAGCAGAATCATCTTGATGAAGCCCTTGATGAGCGAGAAGATGAGGATGGCAGCAATGATGATGCCCAGAATGGTGAGGATGATGTGGGAGGTTTCCATGGTGGTGTCAGCGGAGATAGTGTTGAAGCTGGTCGGCAGCCTGCCGGGCTGCGTTGTGCCGGGGATTGAGGTGGAGCGCTTTCTGCATGGCGCGCAGGGCAGGGCGGTATTGTCCTGTTTCGATGAGGATGAGCCCCAGGCGGTATTGTACCTCGGCATTCTGCGGATGCTCGCGGGCGCAGGCCAGCATCTGGCGCAGTGCATCCACAGGGCGCTTCTGCTGCGCGAGGAAAACGGCATAGTCCATGCGGGCCACGGCACTGGCGGGGTCGCGCTCCACGGCCCG
>CALCHQ010000128.1 GCA_937901085.1 uncultured Verrucomicrobiales bacterium
CCCGCCGTAGACGGGTACTACGGCCAGCAGCGTCGTTCCCTGAGGGAGAGGTTGCGGTTCGACAGGCGCACAGAGGTCAATGCGCACTCCCATGCGCGCCCCGGCAATGGCGGCGGCTATTTTGGAGCATCCTCCAGTAGGGCTGAATACGGCTGAAATCCAGTTGTTCATGTGCTTGGTATCTTAGCACTCTTCTGGAGTAAAATCAAATAGAAAACGCCCGCTTTTCACAGGAAAAGCGGGCGTTGATGGAAACGTTGTCCGGAAGATTACTTGAGAATCATCTTGAAGTCTACCACCACAGCGCGGTCGGCGGTCACGAGAACCGGGTTGCCGTCGATAGCGGTGATTTCGGGAATCTCAAGCACGAGCTTCTGCACCTTGGCCAGGGTGTCGGCCAGCGGACCTACGGCCTTGGGAGCCTCGCCGCGCACACCGTTCAGGATGGTGCCGACCTTGGTCTCCTTGATCATGTCGGAGAAGTCGTCGGTGGGCAGGATGCGCATGGTGGTGTCGCGCATCACTTCGGTGTACACACCGCCGGTGCCGAATACCATGACGCGGCCGAAGTTCTTGTCGGTGTTCACGCCGATGATGGTTTCGGTGGCCTTGGTAATCATCTCCTGAATGAGTACGGAAGCACCCTTGAGCTGGAACTTGGTGATGGAACCCCACAGGCCTTCCCAGGCTTCGTTGAAGGAAGTCTCGTCGTTGATGTTGAGGTAGATACCCTTCATTTCGGTCTTGTGCAGCGCATCGGGGGCAGAGAGCTTGAGCACCACAGCGTTCGGGAAGATGGTCTTGCAGAAGGCAAGGGCTTCTTCCTTATCGGTGAAGTTACCGCACTTCGGGTAATCGATGCCGTAGTGGTCCATGAGCATATTTACGGTCTCCTGGGGCAGGGAGGCGAGGCCGGCTTCCTTGGCGGAGGTCACGGCTGCCTTGATTTCGGCGGGAACTTCGCCGGTCTCGCAGGTGGCGAGCTTCTTGCCGCGGAAGGCCATCTGGGCCTTCAGCAGACCGAGCAGACGCACGATGTCGGCTGGGTATTCGTAGTTGAGAATCTTGGCTTCGTTGAGCAGCACGCGGCCTTCGTCCACGCGGGCACCACCCACGAAGGAGCAGTAGATGTTCACGTTCGGGTACTGCGGGGCCAGCTTGATGACGGCCTGGGCAGTCTCCGGGCATTCGGTCACGCGCTGGGGAGTGAGCAGAACGAGGATGTTCTTGTACTCGCCGCTTTCGCAGAGTACCTTGAGGGCGGCTTCGTAGCGGTCGGCCTTGGCGTCACCCACCACGTCGATGGGGTTGCCCAGGGAGGCTTCGGGGGTCAGCACGGCGCGCAGGGCAGCCTTGGTTTCCTCGCTGGGGGGAGCCAGGTCGAGCCCGGCTTCTTCGCAGAGGTCGGAGGTGAGTACACCCACGCCACCGGCGTTGGTCAGCACGGCCACCTTGCCATCGAACTGGTTGTGGTTGCAGTACTGCAGCACTTCCAGCAGACCGAAGAGTTCGCGGTCGTTGTAGGCCTGGATGGCGCCTGCACCCTGCAGAGCCATTTCCAGCACGCGGTAGTTCGGAGCCAGGGAGCCGGTGTGGGAGAGGGAAGCGGCCTGAGCCTTGGCGCTCTTGCCGGGTTCCATAATCACGCAGGGCTTGGTGTCAGAAACTTCCTTGATGACCTTGAGGAATTCCTTGCCGTTCTTGAGGGATTCCAGGTAGAACACAAAGGCGTTGGTGTTGGGGTCATCCTTGAGGGCTGCGAGCAGGGCGTCCTCACCCATTACGGCCTTGTTACCGATGGAGATGAAGTGGGAGAAACCGATTCCCTTGCCGGCGGCCCAGTCCATGATGGCGGAGCAGTACGCGCCGGACTGGGAAACGAAGGCCACGTTGCCGCGGGCGGGGAAACCGTCAGCGAAGGATGCGTTCACGTTGTCGAAGGTGGAGATGTGGCCGAGGCAGTTCGGGCCGAGCAGGTTGATGCCGTTGTCCAGGCACTTCTGGGCAATGCGCTTCTCCAGTTCCTTTTCACCCACTTCGGCGAAACCGGCGGTGATGATGGAGATGTTCTTGGTGCCGTTGGCGATGCAGGAGTCAATCACACCTTCGGTGAAGCGGGCGGGAACGAGGATCACTACCAGGTCCATCGGCTCAGGAAGAGCGTCTACGCTGGCGTAGCAGGGCTTGCCGCAGAGTTCCTGGCCGGCCATCTTGGGGTTGATGCCATAGAGCTTGCCCTTGTAGTCGGCGGAGATGATGTTGTTAAATACAACGGCGCCCAGCTTGGTGGGATCAGCGGACACGCCGACGACTGCGATGCTCTTCGGATTGAAGAATGTTTCGAGTGACATGGTGTTTTTGTGTGTTTAGTTGAAAAATTAAAAAAGCTATACGCTCTGCGGGTTATTGTAGCACTCTATTAGCCCCTTTGCAAGCATCTTTGGTCTTTTGCGGCAAAGTTTTGTTGGAAAAAGGGAGTGTTTACGGGCTTTATTCGAAATCCGTGAAGGATGGTGTGGTGCTTTCCATCCAGTTGTTGAGGATTTCAACGGCGGCGGCCTGGTCGATGATGGGGCGGAAGTCCTTTGCCTTTTTTCCCGCCTGGTGCAGTTTTTCCTGTGCCATGGTGGTGGTCAGGTATTCGTCCACATAGATGAGCGGCAAGCCGGGCAGGGCGGCGTGCAGTTTTTCGCCGAAAGCGCGTACTTTGGCGCAGGCGGTGCCTTCGGTGCCGTCCATGCGCAGCGGCAGTCCCAGTACCAGGGTGTGGATGCCACGCTCTGCTACCAGTGTGGCGATGCGCTCCAGCGGCTCCGTGCGCTGCAGGTGGATGCTTTCCACCGGGTGCGCCAGGATGCCGCAGGCATCTGTGGCGGCTATGCCGATGCGGGCTTCGCCGTAGTCTATACCGAGGGCCGGGTGCATCAGACGAGGTTTTCCGGCAGCCCGGAGACGATGTTCTTGATCTTGTCGGCCTCGCTGCGGCGGGCCACGAGCAGGGCATCACCGGTATCGACGACAATGAGGTCATCCACACCCACGAGGGCGACGCGCTTGCCGGAATCGGTGAAGACGATGTTATTGCTGGCCTGAACCTGGCTCAGCGGGCTGTTGCTTGCGTTGCCTCCCTCCTGCTCCGGCAGGTACTTGCCCACGGAAATCCACGAGCCTACGTCGTCCCAGTCGAAAGTGGCTTCGAAATTGAGGACACGGTCGGCTTTTTCCAACAGGGCAAAGTCGATGGAAATGGGGGTGAGCTGCGGGAATTCTTCGGTGATGAAGCCGGGCTGGTCGCTGGCGCTGGTCAGGCGGTCGATGAAATCTGCCAGCTCCGGGCTGTGGGTGGCCAGCTGGCGGCGTACATGCGCCACATTCCAGATGAACATACCGGCATTCCACGAGAAATTGCCGCTGGCCAGGTATTCGGCGGCGGTGGCGGCATCGGGCTTTTCGCGGAAGCGCACCACTTCGTAGCAGTTGTGGGTGAGGGCGGCGTCTTCCAGTTTTCCGGCGCGTTCAATGTAGCCGTAGCTAGGGCAGGCCCAGGTGGGTTTGATGCCGATGGTGATGAGCGCAGCCTCCCGCCCGGCCAGGGAGAGCGCATCCTCTGCCAGCGCGCGGAAAGCGTTGTCGTCCAGGATGAGCGAGTCGCTGGGGATGATAATCATGTTGGCCTGCGGGTCGCGGGCGGCGATGAGTCCCACGCCCAGTGCCACGGCGGGCGCGGTGTCGCGGCGGGCGGGCTCGGCCACGATGTTTTCAGCCGGAAGTTCGGCAGCCTGGCGGCGCACTTCGGCTTCCTGCAGGTGATTGGTGAGAATGAAGATGTTTTCAGCCGGAACAAGCCCTTTCACCCGGTCGATGGCCTGGCGCAGCATGGTGCCGCTGCCGAATAAGTCGAGCAGTTGCTTGGGTCTGGCGTTGCGGGAAAGCGGCCAGAAACGCGTGCCGCTGCCGCCTGCGAGAATAAGGGCATAGTTACTCATGCCTGGGAGTATACTCCGGCCTCTCTGCCGGGTCAAGCTTGGATATGAGCCTTTCTGGCCGCTGGCTGGATTTCTGAGTAAGCAAAAAACCTTGCAATGGCAGCATTGCAAGGTTTTCAGAGATACGAAGTATAAGATTCGAACTTATGACCCCATCCGTGTGAAGGATGTGCTCTA
>CALCHQ010000129.1 GCA_937901085.1 uncultured Verrucomicrobiales bacterium
TCTATAACAGCTTGTTTTTGGAAGAGGATGGTGCGGTGAGCCTCAAAAACGATATGGCGCACATGGTGGCGCACGCAGTGTTGAATGGTGCGCAACCCGAGGCAAGGCACATCAAAGCGCATATCATGCCCGGGTTTGGTTACCTTGCAGAGCGTGACTCCGTGCGGGCGGTGGCCACCGGCGTGCAGGCATTCATTGGTGCCCTTGTATGCCTCGACGCACACAACCTGGCGGCCATGCACAATGATGCTCTGGCCAATATCCAGCCGTGCAATCTCGCGCGCCATGCTCAGGCCGAAGCGGGCTTCATCGAGCTGTTCCGGGGTGGGCGCCGGGCCGGCCAGGTGGCCGGGGGCGGGCAGGTGGTCCTCCATGAAAGTGATGGAGGGCAGCACATCCATATTCCGGGAGTGGATGTACTCGCACACGGTGCCGAATATGGTGTGTGCATTGCGGCGGTCGAGCGTGGCCAGCAGGCGGCGGGCGGTGGCATCCGGCCACATGGTGTAGATGCAGGCCGGTTTAATCTGGCCGGTGAGCATCACATGCGTGACCCCCTCCTGGTTGAAGAAATCTGCCGGGCCATCCAGCGAGCCCACACGGAAAGCGCGGTATGTATCGCACATGGCCGGAATCTCCGGGCCTACGGCACCGCGCATACCGGCCACCACCACCCGTACACCGGCGCGGCGGGCGCCCTGCGCATGCAATGACACCCAGTACCATGTTTTCAGGATACCCGCTCATGCTGAATCTGCTTTACAGGAATTCGGGGTGGTCAAGGTAATAGGCAATGCGGAGCATGAGTCTGCCTACATCGCCGCCATCCACCACGCGGTGGTCGAAAGATGCTACAATGTGTGCCTGCTCCACCGGCAGGAAACATTCCACTTCATCACTCCACACCGGCACCTTCTGCAATGCCGCGCATTTCTTCTATGTAGTCAGGGTTAAAATCATTGATCAGCGGCAGGTAGTATTCTGAAATTCTGCGTGCATCTTTCCATGAAATACCTTTTGTTTCTCTGAACAGTGTTTCATAGCCCTTGATTGAAACATTGATT
>CALCHQ010000130.1 GCA_937901085.1 uncultured Verrucomicrobiales bacterium
CGATTCCCCAGTTCATGGAGAATTACAAGCAGATGAGCCAGAGCATGAAGGAGGCCGAGGCCGCCAAGCGCGAGATGATTGAAGCCAACCTGCGTCTGGTTATCTCCATTGCCAAGAAGTACACCAACCGCGGCCTTGCTTTCCTGGACCTGATTCAGGAGGGTAACATGGGCCTGATGAAGGCTGTGGAGAAGTTTGAGTACCGCCGTGGCTACAAGTTCTCCACCTACGCCACCTGGTGGATTCGCCAGGCTATCACGCGTTCCATTGCAGACCAGGCACGCACCATCCGCATCCCCGTGCACATGATTGAGACGATTAACAAGCTCATGCGTGTGCAGAAGAAGCTGGTGCAGGACTTCGGCCGTGAACCTACGCCGGAAGAAATTGCTCAGGCTCTGGCCGAGGAGCCCAACAAGGGTGCCGTGATGTCTGTGGAGAAGGTTCGCAGTGTGCTTAAGATGGCTCAGCAGCCTATCTCGATGCAGCAGCCCGTGGGCGATTCGGATGACACCTCATTCGGTGACTTTCTGGAGGATAAGAGTGCCGAAAATCCCATGGACGGCGCTTCGTACAACTCCCTGCGCGACAAGATTTGAGACGTGCTCAATACCCTCAATGCCCGTGAGCGTGCTGTGATTGAGCAGCGTTTCGGCCTGAAGGATGGTAATCCCCGCACGCTTGAAGAGGTGGGTCGCCAGTTCAGCGTTACCCGCGAGCGTATTCGCCAGATTGAAGCTAAGGCGCTTCGCAAGCTGCGTCACCCAACGCGAATCAGCAAGATTAAGGGGTATTTGCCCGACTCTGCTGAAGGTTGATTTGGGCGAAACCCGGTTTTTCGGCGGTTCTTCCTGCGGGAAGAGCCGCCGTTTGCTATAAAAATTGAAAAAGGACTCACTTTTAGAGTGACTTCGGGAGTGGAATTTGGTACTATGATTCCACTTGCTATGAACAGCTTTACATCTCGCTCCGTTCTCTTTTCTCTGGTGACTTCTGTTGCATTGACGCTTGCGCCTCAGGTGGGGGCTCAGCAAGCGGATGGAACTGTGCTTGCAACGCAGGAAACTGCCCGCCGTCAGCAATGCGCGATGCAATGCAGAAGGTTCAGGAGGCTCGCACGGCTTATACCGAGGGGCGTTATGGTGTGGCTGTTGATTGTTACCGCGCTGCGCTGGAAATTGTGCCTGAGGCGCCTGCCACCGAAAAGCAGGTGAAGTTCATCAAGGATAGCCTGGCAGATGCGCTCGTGGCCAAGGGTATGGATTACCGCAAGGTAGGCCGCACGGATGAAGCCGTGGAGTTCCTG
>CALCHQ010000131.1 GCA_937901085.1 uncultured Verrucomicrobiales bacterium
AGAATCATAGTGAACAGCGGTGAGAGGTACCATGCAGACCTGCTGCGTATCCGAAAGAGCCACGTGCATAGCACCGATACCACGGGGTGTGAGCTGGTTATCCCTGTTTGAAAACTCTGCCCACAGGGTGTAGGAGTCCGTGCTGCCGGTGAGCTGGTTATCCACGATGGCAATGCGGCCCTTGGCCGGGTAGCTGCGCCCATTGGCAATGATGAGCTGAACATCCGTCACGTTGCCGATTTCCTTCGGTCCGTGGAAAATGCCGTTCACATCGTTCTGGCTGAGCGGGAAGCGCACATACATGGGGTCCATCTGCATGATGGTGGTGATGGATTCGCCGCGGGTGATGTAGTTGCCCTCGCCGAAGCGGATTCTGCCGATTCTGCCGCTGATTTCAGCGCGGATGCAGCAATCCGTCAGGTCCTTGCGGGCACGCACCAGCTCTGCTTCGGCTCCGGCCTTGCGGGCTTTCAGCTCCTCCAGGGCAGCCTTGGCTGTTTCCGTATCCTCGCGGGAGGCGGCCTGCTGGGCCTGCAGGGTGGCAAGGCGCTTGTAGCGGCTGCCGGCATAGACAAGCTGGGCTTCCAGCTGGGCCACAGCGGCTTCAGCCTGTTTTACGGCTGCTTCGTAGCGCAGCGGGTCAATTTCCAGCAGAAGGTCGCCTTCTTTCACCATGGCACCTTCCTGGAAATGCACCTTGGATAATCTGCCTTCCACCGCGGCTCGGACGGTTACATTCCGCACGGCTTCGGCGCGCCCGATGCTCTTGCGTACAATTTTGTCGCGCCCGGCGGTGGCTTTTTCTGCCTGCACATAGGTTACCATGTTGCCCGGCATCTGGGCGGCGGCTGTGCCTCCCAGCACAAGCAGCGTGGCTAAAGTGGATGCGTACTTCATGTGGTGATTGAAAAATTTAAAATGTTTGTTGAGTGTAATAATAGCATTTTCTGCTGTTATCCGCAAGCGGGAAATGGTGACGTATCCGCCACATAACTCACGATTCCCGATGCATCAGAACCCTGCGGTTCATGTGGACTCACACGGTGCAGCGCACGGATACGGAAGCGGTGAACGGCAGGATGAACTTGTGCAGCTCCACCGTGGCCGTTACGGCGCCGAAATCCTGCACGCAGGCGCTGGCCATGCGGTGG
>CALCHQ010000132.1 GCA_937901085.1 uncultured Verrucomicrobiales bacterium
CAAAATGGGTTTGACACTGCCTATTCGGTAAAAAAACAAAACAGACCTTGATCCACAAAAGGCAGAAGCAAAACTTATTGCCAGAAAAATAAGAGAAATTGTTGGCTTGAAAATAAAAACAGATGGCGAAGAAAATGCAAAAGCGCTTTCCGAGCTTCTTTTCGGCGTGCAGGCGGTGCTGAGCGGGTGGTTTGAGCGGTGGGGCGCCCCCTCTTGGCTCCATGGCTTGCTGGTGGAGGGCGCATGGCGCGCCCTTGCCTGGGTGGTGGCGGTGATGCTGTACTCACCTACCATGTCGGCAAAGTTGGCGGGCGCACCGGGGGGCAGGGGCAGCGCGCCGATGGTGTGGATGGGGAGTTCGGCTTCGTCGCGCATGACGGTGAAGAAACCCTGCCGCTGTTCCAGGATGATTTTGCCTGCAACATCGGAGTTGCCCTCCCGGAAGGGGGTGAGCGTGCCGGTGAAATCCACCGTGCGCCAGTTCTGCCCCTTGGCGTAGGCGGTGGTTGTTCCCATGGCCTGGTTATGCACCATGGCCAGGACCCCCTGCAGAGTGTTCTGGAAATTGCCCACCTTGACATTGACCGCATTGAGCTGCGGTGCGCCTACGGTATCAATGCCACCGGGCAGCATCAGCTTGATGGCGGTTCGGACAGGTTGGTGAACGTAGCCATCCTGAATATCGGTGTACCAGAGGACACCGAAGTTGACCGGGGATTTCACCCAGCGGATAGCGCTCTGGGACATGACCGGCAGCGGCGGCACGGCCACCTTGACGCTGCGCCCGGAATTGTATTTGAGTTCCAGTTCCTTGATTTGTACCTTTCCGGGGGCGTCGGGGGTGATGAGCAGGGGGTAGATTTCCATGGCCGCGCGGTTGGCATCCATGGGGTTTGCTCCGGCGTAGTGCTGCATCAATTCCAGGGATGCATTCTCCACCGTCGGGCGGCGGGGGATGCTGAATAAATCCTCGCCGATTTCTGTATCAACCAGATAAAGGGCAACTTTTTCTCCCGGTACGGCTACATTCACCGACCAGACGGGCACAGGTTCTGCCTGCAACAGCGGGCAGAGGATGCAGAAAAGGGTGCTGAGATAGGCAATGATGTTCTTCATGAAGGGAAAGGGAATCGGGGGTTAGTAATCTTTATCGGGCGGACGCACCTGGATATCGGCGTGCGGAATGGGAGAGCCTTGTTCCTCATCCAGATGGCTGCGGAGAACGGAAGCTGCATACTGGCGGGCTTTCTCCTCGTCGCTGGGCTGTTGCTCCTGCTGTTCCGGGCGGGGGGCTGTCTGCTGCTCCTTGTCCGGCTCATTCTGCTGCTGAGGCGCGTTGCGGGGCTGCTCTTTGTCCTGCTGCTCTTCCTTGTCCTTATTGCCCTGCTGCTGGTCTTCGTTCTGCTTCTGCTGGTCGTCCTGGGGCGTCTGTTGGTCTTCGTTCTGCTTCTGCTGGTCGTCCTTGTCCTGTTTGTCCGCCTCTTGCTGCTGCTGATCGTCCTGGGGCTGGTCAGCATCCTGCTGCTGGTTATCCTGCTGTTGCTGCTGGTTATCCTGTTGTTGCTGCTGGTTTTGCTGTTGCTGTTTCAGGCGTTCGATTTCTTCCTCCAGCTTCTTGATGAGGGCTTCGATGCCCGATATGTTCTTTCGGGCCTGTGCCAGCGAGGGTTGCAGTTTGAGGGCATCGTGGTAGGAGACAATATCCTGCCGCAGCGCGTCGACTATCTTCTGCAAGGCATCGGGGCTAACCTGGGAGCGGGGCGCTTCTTCCTCTGCATCTCCTGCTACGGCGGCTTCTCCGTAGAGCAGGCGCAGTTCGTCAAAGGTGCGGGAGGCATTCACCTGTCCCAGCTGATAATGTGCGGCGGCCTGGAGGGCTTTGTCCTCGTCGAGCAGGGCGCGGGAAAAGGCTTCCTTGGCTTCGCCATATTCCTGGGCCTGCATGTGGGTGAGTCCCTGGCGGTAGGCACGGGCTGATTCGGCCTGCGGTGCTGCCTGCAGCGGCTGGCTCATGAGGGCGAGGAGCAGGAGGACTGCTCCAGCCCGGTGCTGTTTCCATTCGGTGCTGCAGAGCAGCGCCAGCGCCAGCAGGAGTGCGGCGGCCATGGCAAAGGGGGCAAAGAGGTCGTTGGGTATCTTGTTGATGGAGAATGTTTCTTCGTGTGTGTCTATTTTCCGCACCGCCGCCTGGGTGAAGGCGGTGAGGTCGGCGTTGCTCCCCATCACAAAATAATCGCCTCCGGTAGCTTCGGCAAAGCGGCGCAGCGATTCGGTGTTGAGCTTGCTGATGACGTGTTTGCCGTTGGCATCCTGCCAGAGGCCGTTTTCCCCGCTCGGATCGGGGATGGGGCCACCTGCTGCTGTGCCGATGCCCACCGTGATGACCAGCAGCTTGCTTTCTCTTGCTTCCTCGGCGATGTCGAGAGAGGAATTGACGGTGTCTTCACCATCGCTCAGGATGACGAGCGCATTGGTGCTGCCTTCGGGTGCGCTGCGCTTGAAGTCCTGCATGGCTTTGCGGAGTACAAGCCCGAAGTTGGTACCTCCGGCTCCGGCCCAGTTGCGGTTCACTTGTTCCAGCGCATCGCGCAGGGCTGTATGGTCGTAGGTGAGCGGGACGACGAGGTCAGCCTCGCCGGAGAAGATGATGAGGCCTATTTTGTCGCCGGGCAGGGCATCGATGAGTTCGTAGGCCGCAGCGCGCGCTTCGGCAAGGCGGGAGGGCTTCACATCCTCGGTTTCCATGGAGCGCGAGATGTCGAGCGCGATGAGGACATTGCGGCCGGTGGTAGTGGCTCCGCCTTCGCGGTAGCCGTTGATGGGGCGTGCCAGCGCGGTGATGATGCAGATGAGTGCCAGCAGGGAAAGGATGGCTGGAAGAGCTGTGCGCCAGGCCGGGCGGCGGTTGACGAGTTCGCGGTGCTGCGCCGAGACGAGCATGCGCCATCCTTGCCCGGTGCTGCGCCACGCCAGTACAACCAGCACGGCCAGAACGGGAACGAGCAGCAGGAACCACAGAACTTGCGGGTGGAGGAAACTCATGGTACGAAATCAGGGGGCTGGTCTGGGGCGCGCAAATTGGAGCAGGATGCCCAGGAGCAGGAAAAGACCGGCCGCGGCCAGCGGCCAGGGGAAGAGTTCATCGAAGCTGATGAGGGTGCGGCGGCGGGCTTCTGTCTTTTCGAGCTTGTCGATGTCTTCAAAGGCTTTTTTAAGGCGGCCGCCGCTGCTGGCCCGGTAGAACTGACCGCCGGTGATGTCTGCTATCTCCTTGAGTGTCTTTTCGTCGAAGGTATCAACATTGGCCGTGTAGCGGGAGAGTCGTTCATCCTTGCCGATGGCGATGGTGAAAATCTTGATGCCCAGTTCGGCGGCCTGCCGGGCGGCATCGATGGGGGTGATGCTGCCGCGGTTGCTCATGCCGTCTGTCACCAGGATGATGACCTTGCTCTTGGTTTCCTTGCGTTCGTTGAGGCGCAGGGCTGCCGAGGCTATCGCGGTGCCGATGGCGGTGCCGTCCTCTGCAATGTAGCCGGGGCGGCGGTCATCGGCCAGGTAGAACTTGCGGATGATGTAGTTGACGATGCCGTGGTCCAGCGTGAGCGGGCTGCAGAGTTTGGCCTTGCCGGCAAAGGCCACCAGGCCGATGCGGTCATTGGGGCGGCCGGCGATGAACTCGCTGATGACGTATTTGGCGGCTGTGAGGCGGTCCATGACTTCGCGGCGCAGTCTGCCGTCGCTGCCCCTGGCGGTGAACATCATGTCCTGGCTGGCCATGGAGCCGGAAAGGTCACAGGCTATCATGATGTCGATGCCGCTCACGCTTTCCTCTGTATGCTGGTTTTTCCATTGCGGGCGCGCTAGCGCGATGATGAGCGCTGCCAGCGCCAGTACCATGCAGATGGGGCCGGTGCGCCCGGCCAGCGTGGCGGGGCGGCGCAGCTGTGCCGCTGCAAAGTGAATGGTGGGGTGTACCAGGCTGGCCGTGGTGCCGGGGCGGCGGCGCAGGAAGAGGAATGGAAGAAGGGCAGCCAGCGCCCAGAGCCAGCCCGGCTGGGCAAAGGTGAATTCGCGCGTGGCTTCCACGAGCGGTGCAGTGGCAGCTGCGAGAATCATGCGGCACCCTCCTTGCTGTTTTGTTCTTCCTGCTGGGCCCGGTCAATGCGGGCTATGAGGTCGCGGGTGCTTTCCAGCATGGCGTGGGCACGGACTGCATTGTCTGCGGCTTCACCGGCGTATTTGAATTCAGCCAGTTGCTCCAGCAAATCTCGTGTTTCCAGCTGGCAGCTCAGTGGTACCCGGCTGAGCGAATCCATGCGCTGTGAGAATTCCTCGTGCGTTTCATACAGCGCCGGGTCCTGTGTCTGTCCGGCCAGGTAGGAGCGCAGAATCAGGGAAAGACGCAGAGAGCATTCGCGCAGGGACGGCATCCGGGCTTCCAGTTCCTGAAGCGCAACCTGGGCTTCCAGCAGCGGGCTTGTGCCGGGAGTGGCGGTGCGTTGGCGGCGGCGGTAGAGCCACCATGCCGCCAGGACGGCGAGCGGGATGAGGATTGCGCAGCCCCATGCCAGGGGAATCCAGAATTCCTGCACCAGGAACTGGTCTGCAGGAATGTCTTTCTCCAGCGTCGGAATGGCCTGTAAGATGTCGTTACCCATTTCGGTTCAATGTGCGAATACGCGGCTGCGGCGGTTGAAAAGCTTGCGGAGAGCCGGGATGAAGTCCTGCGTGGTGAGCAAATCCAGCGAATCGATGCCCAGCTGGTTGAACACGCGCTGCCATTCTACGCGGTGTGCCTGCATGGCACGGGCATGGGTCTGGCGCAGTTGCTTGTCGCTCAGATCTCCTTCGTAGATGGCTCCGCTTTCAGGGTCGCGGAAGCAGATGCGCCCAGCCGGGGGCAGTTCGATTTCAGCGGGGTCGCCGAGCCTCACCGGTATCAGCTCGTGGCGGAAGTTGAGTTTGCCGATGGCCTGCTTGTCGGGAGCGGCCAGGAAGTCGCTGATAAGGAAAACCATGGCACTTTTGCGCTGCGTTCGCAGAATTTCGGCTGCAATTTCCTCCACGCTGTCATCTGTTCCTCCGGCAGGAGCGCTCAGGATTTCGCGCACGATGCGCTGGCATTGCTTCATGCCTTTGGCCGGAGGCAGGTAGAAATGCGGCTGCCGCCCGATGAGTAGCAGACCGACTTTGTCTCCGTTGAGAGCGGCGCTGTATGCCAGTACGGCGGCCAGCTGCGCGGCGTATTCCCGCTTGGTGTCGGCAATGCCGGCGCTGGCGTAATCCATGCTGCCGCTCACATCCACCGCCAGCAGCAGCACTTGCTCGCGTTCTTCATGGAATGTCCGTACATAAGGAGTACCGGTGCGGGCTGTCACCTTCCAGTCGATGAAGCGGGGTTCATCTCCGGCGCGGTATTCGCGGAAATCATCGAAATCAAGCCCCTGACCACGGAAGCCGGAGCGGTACTGCCCGGCAAAGGTGGCGGTGGACATGCGGCGCGCCTGCAGTTCGATGCGGCGTACCTTTTCCATGATTTCCTGCGTCTTATCCATGCGTGTTTACGGTACGGGAACCTTGGAGAGGATGCTGTCGATGACGTTGTCGCTGGTCTTGTTGGCTGCTTCTGCTTCATAGGAAAGCAGGATGCGGTGGCGCAGAATGTCGTGCGCGAGATCCTTGACGTCCTGCGGAGTGACATAGCCGCGCTGGCGGGTGAAGGCGAGTGCCTTGGCGGCCAGGGCGATGTTGATGGTGGCACGCGGGGAGGCACCGGCGCGTACCATGCCTTCCAGGCGCGGGTCAACCTTTTCCGGGGCGCGGGTGGCCCGCACGAGGTCGACGATGTAGCGCTGCACGGCGGGGTCGATGAAAATCTGGTCCATCAGCGCGCGGGATTCCTCGATTTCCGCCACGCTGACCACTTGGCTGGTGTGCGGGGTGGCGGTGGTGCTGCTCATCATCTCCAGCACCTTGAGTTCCTCATCGCGGCTGGGATAATCCACTACCACCTTGAAGAGGAAGCGGTCGAGCTGGGCTTCGGGCAGCTGGTAGGTGCCTTCCTGCTCGATGGGGTTCTGCGTGGCCAGCACCAGGAAGGGATTGGGCAGGGGGTAGCTACACTCACCCAAGGTGACCTGGCGTTCCTGCATGGCTTCCAGCAGGGCACTCTGTACCTTGGCCGGGGCACGGTTGATTTCGTCTGCCAGAATCAGGTTGGCAAACACCGGGCCTTTCTTGGCGGTGAACTGGCGTTCCTCCGGGTTGTAAATCATGGTGCCGAGCAGGTCGGCGGGGAGCAGGTCGGGGGTGAACTGGATGCGGGAGAACGCAGCCTGCATGGTGCCGGCCAGCGCTTTCACGGAAAGGGTTTTTGCGAGACCCGGCACACCTTCCAGCAGCACATGCCCCTTGCAGAGGAGACTCAGAATGAGGCGGTTCACCAGTTTCTGCTGGCCTACCACCACCTTGGCCATTTCCTGTTTGACTGCGCTGACCCAGGCAGACTTCTGGGCGATTTGTTCGTTGAATTCCTGTGTGTTCATGGTCGAGGTTTGCATACAAGTGTACCACCTGCGCGCGAAGAAGCAAGGTTGTTCAATGTCAGTTGACGCAGATGACCCGCAGCCCGTTCAATTTCAATTTTGGATTGAAGTGCAGGAAAGTGCTGTAGCGTACTCAAGAGCGGCTGGAATTTACGAAAAAGGCGCACCCTTGTGCAGGATGCGCCGGAATGGGTAAATGCTGGTTCAGGATATATCAGGCAGCCGGGGTGGCGGGGCCTTCGCCGTACTGGTTGGGTTCGCTGCTGGGCTTGCAGCAGTATACCAGCAGGATAATCCAGCCGATGAGGGGCAGAAATGACCAGAAGAAGTTCCACCCGCTGCGGCCGGTGTCATGCATGCGGCGTACGAAGACTGACAGTCCGGGCAGGAATAAGGCGAGGTCGAGGAGAGTCCCGACGAGTGAGTTCCGGTCGCCATATCCCATAGCGACCTCGGTGAGTCCTATGATGATGCCGATAATGAGCATGGCAAGCTGCCAGTACCAGTATTCGGAACGGCAGGCGCGTCCGCTGAACTGGACATAACGCTTCAGACAGCTGGTGACGGAAGAAACAAGGTTGTATGAAACAATGGGTGTAGTTGTCATATGGGGGGAGCAGGCGCGGTTATTTCTATGGCTGCAATCCCTATTTTATCAGAAAGACAAATCTTGTCAATGTTTCATGAAAAATGATGGGTGCAATCCTTGCATCAGCAGAGCAAACCTGCTACAATAGCGCTATGCAGAACATCATCAGTATCGGTGAGCCCGTGGTGCAGAAACTCACTCATGAATGGTACGGCAACCCTATTGCGGTGCCAGTGGAATACAGCTTCACTATTGAGGGTGAATACTTCGTGTTCCGCGCCGCGCAGGCCGCTCCGGTGCAGATCCACCCCACCGCCCAGCCTGGCGAATTCACTGAGGAACTCTGGATGTACGATACCGCTGAATTCTTTGTGGCAGGTGCGGAGGGAAGCCCGTATCTGGAGTTCAATCTCTGCCCGAATGGTGCCTGGTGGGCCTGTGCGTTCAGCGCGCCGCGTGTGCGCGATGCCGCCGCCGGGATGCCTCTGGATGTCCGTACCACGGGGGAAGTAACGGAGCAGGGCTGGTTCTGTTCTGCCCGCATCCCTGTGTCGTATCTCCGTAGTCTGGATATCGACCTGCATTCCTGCCGCCTGGCTGCCACCTGCATTCTGAACAGCCCGGAATACCAGTTCCTGACGACGGCTGATGACCAGAGCGGCGAGCCTGATTTTCACCGCCCCTGGGGCTGGTCCATGGCCGTTTTGGCCGGGGAATGAGCTCGCTCCCGCCGCGCAAACCAAGAGAAAAGATGCTTTCCGGGTGTTTCTGTTTTTGCGGAACAAGCTCCGATATCAGGCGGTTTTGGAACAAAAGTTGACATTTTGCAAGAAAAGGCTTGCTATGTGAGTCTTTTAGCTGTATTCTTTGGCCCGCGCGGGTTTATTTAAAAATCCGGTCGTTGGTCCTCCCTTTCCGTCTGGAAGCTGAGCCCGCAAGGAGGGAAACCCGGCCACAAAAATACACAAATATGTCTGACGAAATCATTCAGGAGCAGGGGCCCATCAAGCTGGCCCATTTCGAGATTCCCAACACGCTCAAGCGCATTGTTGACCCGGAGGATGCCAACCACATCACCTTCATTGCCGAGCCCATCGAGACCGGCTTTGGTCACACCCTCGGTAACTCTCTCCGCCGCGTGCTGCTCAGCTCCCTGGAGGGTGCTGCCATTACCAGCGTCCGTATCGCCGGTGCCCAGCACGAATTCACTTCTCTGCCCGGTGTGGTGGAGGACGTGACTGAAATCATCCTCAACCTCAAGAAGGTCAAATTCAAGCACTTCGGTAAGGAACCCCGCACGCTGTCCCTCCGCGTGACCAAGCAGGGCGTGGTGACCGCTGGTGACATCCAGGAAGACCACATCTACTCCGTGGTGAACAAGGACCAGGTGATTTGCCACCTTGACCAGAGTACCATCTTCGACTGCGACTTCGAGGTGAACGTGGGCCGTGGTTTCCACACCGCCGACGACAACAACGACAAGGACCGCCCCATCGGCGTGATTCCGATTGACTCCATCTTCTCCCCGGTGACCCGCGTGAAGTACGCTGTGGATAACGCCCGTGTGGGTCAGATGACTGAGTTCGACAAGCTCGTCCTCGACATCTGGACCGACGGCCGCGTGAGCCCCGCCGATGCCATGCTGCAGGCCGCCAGCATCATGCGCCACCACCTGGACGTGTTCGTTGACGCCGACAGCCGTCGCGTCGAGTTCGACAAGGCCAACGGTGGCGAGCAGGACGCCAACACCGCTCAGCTCCGCAAGCTGCTCAACATGAGCGTGAACGAAATCGAGCTTTCCGTCCGCGCTGCCAACTGCCTGAACAACGCCAACATCACCACCGTTGGTCAGCTGGCCATGAAGACCGAGAGCGAAATGCTCAAGTACCGCAACTTCGGTAAGAAGTCCCTTAACGAGATTAAGGACAAGCTTGTGCAGCACGGTCTGTCTCTGGGTATGCAGTTCGATGCCAAGCTCCTCGCTTCTCCCGCACCGGCTTCCCGCATGCGCGACATCAACGACGAAGCCCGCGCCACCGACCTGCAGGCTCTCATCTCCCACAACATCAGCGCTTTCGTTGATGATGACGACGATGAATAAAGATTCCGATAAAACAACACTATAACCATAAACACACATTAAAAGACTATGAGACACGGCGTCAAGAAAGCCAAGCTTCAGCGTAATGCTTCCCACCGTAAGGCTCTGCTTGCCAACCAGGCATGCAGCCTCATCAGCCACGGCCGCATCACCACCACTCTGGCCAAGGCCAAGGCCCTGCGCCCCTATGTGGAGAAGCTCATCACCCTCGGCAAGAACGGTTCCCTGCATGCCCGCCGCCAGGCCCTCGCTACGCTGCCCCAGCCCAAGGTTGTGGCCAAGCTGTTCAGCGTGGTTGCCGAGGCTACCAAGGACCGTCAGGGTGGTTACACCCGCATCGTGAAGCTTGGTCAGCGTATGACCGACAGCGCCCCCATGGCCCTGATCGAAATCATCGACCTGCCCCAGCTCACCGCTCCTGTGGCTCCCGCCACGACGACTGCTACGGGTTCCACCTCTGAGGAAGCCTGATTGAGCAGATAGAGCAATCCGCTTAACAAACACCGCAGTTGCACCACGCAGCTGCGGTGTTTTCTATTCTCCGGCGCCTCCCGTGGGCTGCGAGCTTAAAAAAAGCTTGTATGTTCCGAGTATTCTGGCAAACTGTATGGTATAGTTATTTTCGCACGGCCGTCTGCCGGAGCCACACCCCTTTAAGACGATGAAACTCCTTTCCGCTGCAATACTTCTGCTTACTGCCGGCATGATGGCTGGTGCCGCCCCGGAAATCCCCCGTAAGGGCGTGCTTGTGGAATTCTGGGATGGCTTCAAGAATGGCCTGGTCCAGGAATTGCTGGATGTGTGTGATAAGCGACCGCCCAAGCTTGCCCACATCAAGGGTAGGATTGATGAACATGATATCGGTCAGGATTATTTCGGCCTGCGTATTTCGGCTTTTCTCACTCCGCCGGAAACAGGAGAGTACACCTTTTACCTGGCGGCTGATGATACAGCGGAGCTGTTGTTGAGTACTGATGAATCGCCCGCGCATTTGCAGAGGATATGCCAGGTACGCTCCTACATGCCCCGGCATCACTTTGTCTCCGGCCCAGCCTCCGGCAAGGCGAAGCTGCAAAAAGGTAAGCGCTATTATCTGCTGCTGCATTACAAGGAAGCCATCAACGATGAGCATGTGTCTCTTGCCTGGGAAGGTCCCGGCGTCAGCAAAGGTATCATCGCGAAGAAGTTTTTTGAGCCTGCTTTGAATGAGCAGCAGCGGAAGCTCTGGCAGCAGACGGCAGAGCGGGAGCAGCGTGGCAGTACCTTGTGCAGCACTATGCTCAAGCAGAAGCCCGAGCAATTAGCCTCCTGGTTGGAGACTCTCAACCATCAGGACCGCCAATGCCTGCTGGAGGTGCTGACGCAGGAGCAGAACCGTATCTCCCGCCTCAGTAGTAAGAAGTTCCAGAAAGAGATGCGCCCATACCTCAAGGCGGCAGAGGGCATCGTGGCCACGCCGCAGTCACCAGTGCGGAATCCGGTGGCAAAGACCTTGCTGCACATGGAAGCGGCCTGGCTCAAATCCCTTTCTGACAAGCAGCTGCTCAAGCTGGGCGCACACCGTCTTGCGGCATCCCTGGGTAGCATTCCGCCCAAAGCCAAAAGCGTCAAGTTCACCCAGACCCTCCATTCCCACGGAGATAAGTGGGGCGATGAATATGTATCCATGGGGCTTTATGCCAGACCGGGTAAGGCGGTGACGGTAACCATTCCTGAATCGCTTGCGTCCAGCCGGCTGGAGATTCAGGTGGGTCACCACTTCCCGCACAAGAACATGCCGCTCGTTTGCATGCCGGATACAACCCGCTGGTTCCGCCTGACGGAAAAGACCACGACCTTTGTGACACCTCACGGAGGTCTGATGCTGCTGAAAGTTCCCCGCGCGGTGGCGCTGAATGATGCGGAAATCACCGTTCAGGGAGCCTTGAAAGCCCCCCGTTTCATCCTGGGCAAGCATAGCGATGAGGATTGGGCCACGCTCAAGAATGCCCCGGCTCCCTGGGGTGAACTGGTCAGCGAACACTTGGTGCTGGTCGTCCCTCGCGATATTCTGCAGAAGGTAACGAACCCGACCGAGGTGATGACCTGGTGGAATGAGAATAACCGTGACCTGGAGGATTTCTATTCCTATTATCCGAAATTGCCCTTCCGTATGCATGCCGGTCACTACGCAGTGGAGGGTGTTTCATTCTGGCCTCTGCACTGGGAGCCTGTCAATATGGCTTATCTGTTGAATATGGATGCCATGAAGAAGAAGAATTCGGCCTTGTTCCTGCATGAACATGGACACCATAGTGATTTCGGAGAAATGGAACTTTCCTTCTGGGCTGAATCCACGACGAACTGGGGCGGCTACTACATGAAAGCCCGCGAAGGCAAGTCCTTTGACTGGAAGGATTCCCACGACCTGCACCTGCGCCGCCTCTACGACCCTGAAGATAAGGGTATGCAGGAGGTGATGCAGGATAAGTGGTATAAGATTTCCAACAAAGGAACGCACCATTGGTCCTACCCAGTGACGTCCATGATGATTGGCTATGCCGAGGAATTCGGCTGGGATTGCGTGAAGGCCACCATCAAGCGCCTCCGCAACAAGGAGGACGAGATGTACAAGTGGAGCTTTGTGCAGAATGCCGAGCATGACCAGGCTAAAATCGACCGCTACCTCATCGGCCTTTCCCAGGCAGCGCGCCGCGATGTGCGACCCTATTTTGCGCACTTCAAGCTGTTCCCCTCGGAGGGGGCCGCCTCTCATCTCGACGGTCTCAAGCTTCCGAAGTGGGATCTCTCCTACCTGGTGCAGCCGGAACAGACGACGACCGGCAGGAATGAGCCTCTGGCCATCCCCTGTGGTAAGGCTCAGATTCTCAGCTTTGCCAGGCGTTCCCGCATCAAGTGGAACCCGACCACGGCCCGGGGCGGTAAGGTCACCCTCCGTAAACCGGGGGAGGCTGTCTATACCCCGGCGCCCGATTTCACCGGCGAGGACATCATCTCCTACCACCTTTCCAATCACCAGGGCAAGGGTGTGGAGAAAAAGCTGCGGATTACGGTGAAGTAAACAGCTCATTCTTCTGAAGCCGCTGCCGGGACACCCGGCGGCAGCTTTTTTAGTAAGGAAAACTTAAATAACTCTTGACTAAACACCAGAAATCTGGTATTTAGTCGCCATGCGAATCGTGATGATGGCAACCGGGGATATCGCCATCCCCTCCTTTCAGGCCCTGGCCGCAACGGGGCAGGTAGTCGCGCTGATTACCCAGCCGGATCGTCCCGTAGGGCGGCACATGGAACTGACCCCGCCCCGCGTCAAGGTGGTGGCCGGTCAGCTCGGTATCCCGGTGTTCCAGCCTGAAAAGATGCGGGATGCTGAAGCTGTGGAGCAATTGCGAGCCTATGCCCCGGACATCGTCGTGGTGATGGCCTATGGCCAGATTCTGTCGCAGGAAGTCATCGATGTGGCGCGCATTGCCTGCATTAACGCCCATGCCTCATTGCTGCCCCGCCACCGTGGTGCGGCCTGTATTCAGGCAGCCATTGAAGCAGGTGATGATGAAACCGGTATCACTATCATGCACGTGGTGAAGAAGCTGGATGCCGGGGATATTATCTGCAAGGTGGCGCTCCCCCTGCGCGGAACGGAAACAGCTGAAAGCCTGCACGACGACCTGGCGCAACTCGCCCCCGGCGCCTTGCTGGAGGCTATTGAGGCTCTGGCCTGTGGTACTGCTGAACGCGAGGAGCAGGACGAGAACCTCATGACATACGCGCCCAAGCTGCTGCGTGCCCACGGGCAGATTGACTGGAACCAGCCTGCTTTGCAGGTTGCCCGTAAAATCCGCGCCTACCATTCCTGGCCCGGCACCTTCACTATCTACCCCTCCGTGCATAGCGGGCAGGACAAGACGCTCAAGATTTTCCCCCCGGTGGATATGTACCTCAACATCCGCAAACCGGCAGATGCCGTTCCCGGCATGGTGCTGGAGTCCGGGCCGGAGGGTATGCTGGTATCCTGCGGCGGCCGTCGCGGCGGTGCCATCCGCATTTCCACCATGCAGCCGAGCGGCGCGCGCAAGATGAACGCCGAAAGTTTCTTTGCCGGTCATAAGATTATGCCCGGCACTATTCTGGGCTTGCCCACAACCCCTACTGTATAAAGAGATATCGCCATGGCACCCCGACAGAGAGCGCAGAACAAGAAAATGCTGGGGCTGTATGTAGACAGCGCCCTGATTGAACAATTCCAGAAAGCCTGTGCCTACTACGGCCAGACGATGACCTCGGCCGTTACCCTCTTTATTGAGGAAACGGTGCAGGAATATGAGGAACTCCTGGCAGAGGAGAAGAACGAGAATCCATAAGGGATTCGGCAGCTTCCTGCGCCTCCCGTTGCGGAGGAAATCAGGGAGCAGGGGGAAGAATTGACTCCGCTGCCGGAACTGGCTGGGGTGCTTCTCCGGCATCATCGGGCATCCAGCAGTAGACGGCGATGCCGATGTAGATAGGCGTGAGGATGCAACCGGCAAGGTTGACCAGCGTCCCGATGATGCGCCAGCGCGTAACCAGCGCTACGCCAAGAATAAGCAGGCTGACAAGCAGCGCCACCACGACAATGAACACCGTGCCGGTTATGTCGTGCGGGTCGGTGAAGACATAATTCATGATGGCCGGGACGATGCCCAGCGTCAGGGAAGCTCCGAAAGAATCCCAGCTGTTGAATGCGTTGTAATCCTGTACCTCGCTGCTCATGCTGCCCCAGTATAGCGCGCGGGGCAGGGCATGGCAATCTCTTTTTGCATCAGCGCCCCCGCCGGGATGGAAAACGACTCCGGCGCCATCACCTGTTCTCCAAGCGTTGCGAGCGAGTGGATAGTGTGTTCACAGAACAGAATTTTCTTTACATTGGGAAACAATTGAGGCATGCTCTGCGCCGTCTATGTCATTCTCAGAACTTGGTATATGCCCGGAGATTTTGGAAGCCATTGAGGTTCTTGGTTTTGAAACACCTTCGCCTATTCAGGAAGCCGCTATTCCCCCGGCTCTGGACGGGGCTGATATTCTGGGCCTTTCCCATACGGGTTCAGGGAAGACACTGGCGTTCTCCATTCCGGCGCTGGAATGCATTGACCCCGGTCTGCGTGCCGTGCAGGTTCTCTGCCTGGCGCCTACGCGTGAGCTGGCTGTGCAGATATGCCGCGAGGTGGATAAACTGGCTCTTTTCCTGGATGGCGTTTCTGCTGTGCCGATTTACGGCGGTTCTTCGTTCGGCCCGCAGCTGGCTGCCCTCAAGCGTGGGGTGCAGTTTGTGGTCGGTACGCCGGGGCGGGTCATCGACCTCATGGAGCAGGGTGAGCTGAAGACGGATAACATTTCCATGCTGATTCTGGATGAGGCTGATGAAATGCTCGACATGGGATTCCAGGAAGACATTGACCGCGTAGTGGCGCTGCTGCCTGCCGAGCGACAGACGCTGCTGTTCTCTGCCACGATGTCGCCAGCTATCCGCAAGCTGGTGGAATCGGTTGCCCAGTCTCCGCAGGAAATCGCCATCGAGCGCCCGCAGCTTACCGTGCCGACCTGTGAGCAGCTGGTGTATGAGGTGGTCTTCTCCTCCCGCATCGAGGTGCTGAGCCGTCTCATCGAGATGGGACGCATGAAGCGCGGCCTGGTGTTTGCGAACACGAAGCGCGTGGTGGATGATATTGTGGATGGTCTTCTGGCTCGTGGTTATGCAGTAGACCGTCTGCATGGGGATATGCCCCAGACCCTGCGCGAACGCGTGATGGACTCTTTCCGCAAGGGTAATCTGAACGTCCTGGTGGCCACCGATATTGCCGCCCGCGGGCTGGATATTGACGATGTGGATACCGTGGTGAACTTCGAGCTGCCCCGCGACCCGGAGGATTATGTTCACCGCATCGGCCGTACCGCCCGCGCCGGTCGCAAGGGCCGCGCTGTTTCCTTCATCGGCCGACGCGATTTCTCGCTGCTGGCACGCCTGGAGCGCTTTGTGGGAGTCCGCATGCAGCGCGAGAAGGTGATGACCGGCACGCAGGTGGAAGAAGTGCGCCGCGAGTCCCTGGTGGATGAGATTCTGGAAAATGCTGCCGCCGCCGCCGGCCTGCCGGAGGAGTTGACCGATATTGACCTGCCCGCTGAGAAACTGCTGGCTGCCATGTTCAACCTGTTGGTTGCCAAGACCAGTCGCGAGATTCAACCGATTCCTGAAGACCGTCCCAGTAAGTTCTCCCGCAGTTCCCGCCCCGCTGATGATGATTCTGCCCCGGTGGAGAAGGGGAATGACTGGAGTAGCCTGCAGCAGAGTGTGACGCTGTTCATGAATGGTGGTAAGCTGCTGGGGCTGCGCCCCAAGGATGTTGCCGGCCTGTTCTACAATGAGGGCGGCGCTCCCAAGGGCTCGGTGGGTGATATCCGACTCTTCCTCAAACATACCCTCATTGAGGTGACGCCGGAGATTGCTCCGCAGCTTGTCGAACGCCTGGGTACATGCCATATCTGCGGTTACGAGGTGAACGTGCGCGAGGATAAGGGTCGCCCTGAAGGCGGGCAGGCTCCTCACGAACGCGAGTTCCGCCCCCGCGAACGGGAACGCCGTGGGGCTTCCTACGCCGGCCGGGGCAATACATCGTTCCGCCGTGAGCGTGAGCTGCGTCAGGAATTCCGCAACCGCCGTGAATCCCGTGGGGGGGAACGAGTCTTTTACGATAAGTTCAGCCGCCGCCCCCGCCGTCGCGATTAAGTTCTGAAGGAGGCTTCCCATGATGAAGAAACTTTGCTTGTTGATGGTGCTGGCTCTGGGAATGAGCCTGTTCCCGGCAGGCGCACAGGATACGCCGGAGACGGTGGCTGCTGAAGAGGCCTCCGGCTTGCCGGTGGTGGCGCAAATCCTTTCTGAAGCAAAGTTTCTCACAAAGAAGAAGCCGAACCTCAAGGCTCGCTATTTCATTTTCCTCCGTTCCACGAGCTGGTGCGTACCCTGCCACATGATTTGCCCCCAGCTGCTCAAGGATTACAGCAAGATGAAATCCTCCAAGGCGGAATTGATTCTGCTCGGGCAGGAAGAGGAAGCCACCGTCAGGCAGTACATGAAGGAGCATGGCTTCAAGTGTCCGGGGGTGCTTGGGGCGGAATTAGGGGAAATCCCCGGTTTTGACCTTTCCGGCTTTGCTTCTCCCGCTCTCTGCATTGTGACGGCCGATGGCCGGTTTGTGGGCAAATTGGGCGGAACGAATATGTACACCTGGCGCAAGATGCTCAAGGCTTACCAGGCCGAAGAGGCCAGGAAGAAGCGGGCTGAGAAACAATCCTCCCGGCCGGAATAAAGCGCGGGAGGGTGTTCAGCGGCAGCTGGTGATGGCTCTGCTGGTGGAACTGCCTGCACCCGTGCCGGAACTGTTGAGCAGCCCCAGTATCAGGCAGGCAGCCATGGCCAGCATGGCGCTGATGATGATGAATGGATGATTGAGATTCATGGCCGGGTGATTCAGCTTTTCTTATTCTTACCACGTTTTGCAGCAAGGTCAAGATAAAAAAAGAGAAGTCTGCTGCGGACCATACGTGTCCCAAAGATTTGGGATACGTGGATTTACGATTGACTATTTACGATTGACGAATTGAAAGTTAGCGGCTTACGCCGATAGACCAAGAATGGGTGCTTACTGCCGATGGTGAGGCGGGCGATACCCTGCTACGAATTTTCACACAGAACACTATGCCATTATGTCTTTTAGGGCTATTTTCCCATAATCTTTGGGACACATGTGCATAAAGTCTGACGCAGCGCCTTTTTATGCTGTACATCGCATTGCCGATGCTGTACAGTACCCGAGCCATGGGAAATACGGGAACGAAAAGAAATGACTGGATTGAATCGGTGCGAGTACTGGCTATGTTGCTGATAATTATGTTTCATATGCCCGCATCAGAGCTACCTGTCGCAGATGAGCATTGCCTGTCATCAGTAATACTATCGTTCATGTTTCAACCTGCAGCATCCCTTTTCGTCTTTTTCTTCCTTGCCGGTTATTTCACGAAAAAAAACATGGCTGTCAAGAAATGGCTGTATCGAATTGTAGCACTGCTTGTTCCTTATTTTATATGGAATGGTCTTTTTGCATTCGGACTTAATGACGAAATAACATGGGGAAGAGTATTTGGTATTGGTGCCGGTTCCTTCATTTGTGCAGATTATCCATTGTGGTTTGTTTTGGCGGTTATATACATGACTGTTTTTTGGCCAATATGGCGGTTTTCTCCGGAAATTGCTGCGGTTGTTTGTCTCGTTATGTCTTTATGTGGTAACAGCTGGCATTGCGAACTTCTGACGCATTTGCCTATGCCTCGTCCTGTTGATTTTTTAATTTTTCTGTGTGGTGTATGTGCCGGGAGGGTTTCCTTAGATGTGTTGCAGAAGATATTTGTATACCTTTTTGTTCCTCTTTTGTTTATTCTCATTATAGGTAAGTATTATTATTCAATACCATGTTTGGACATAGTTGCTGCTGCTTTATTGTTGTCATTTATGGCATGTGTTTCAAGAGTATGTCCTTGCGTTGTCCGTTTTGCGGCAAAATATAGTTATGCCGTCTTTTTGAGCTATGCTACCCATGCCGGCGTAATCTTTTTATTGGGTAAACTTTATCAAGCATATTTTACTCAGTATGCAACTTTGGTGCGCGAAATGTATATACCACTAACCTTTCTTCTTTTTATATTTAACGTATTAGCATTCAGGTTAATGTGCAGATTTGTTCCTTGGCTTCTTCCGTTTATCGCACATTCCGGAAAATTATTTTGGACGCGCAAACAAAACACAACACGTGTGGCCGGTTCTTGCTGACTAATTAACGAGTTCCTCTTTTTTGGCTTAGCCTCTTCACAAGACAGAAAACGCCCAAAGGTATTTGCTCCGCTTTTTTAATCCACATGTACTCCAAAGTTTCCTAGCTCATAAGGCGAAAGCCCGATGAGATATGGAGTTGCGGAAAAACGACGCAGACTTTATGTTCACGGCGTATCAATAGCAACATTTTCAGGGCCTTCTTGCGTCAAACACAGCGGATTATCCAGCCATTTTGTCAGTTGTATCGTACTGAACATAGCCTGGCGAATCAAAGAGACCAGATTCGACATGTACCAAGGGAACTTGGCATTCGCTTTTAGATGGCGTAACAGCAGAAGCGCTATCATCGCGCACCAGATCTGGCTCATTACAGCTTTTTGTTAGTGCCAAGAAAGCTCTTGATTCTTTCTTGCAATCTGAGGAAAAAGATGTAGTTGAGCCATGGAAGGTTTTGTGCAACCCCAGTATATGGTTTACTGGGTTAAACTCAACCTTCCATTTATTTTTTGTGACTTCCTTATTGTCGATATGTCTTTGTCCCCTTCTGACAAACTTTGGGACACATGTGGCTGCGGACGGGAAAAGAAAAGCGGCGCAGCGTTCCGTCGGGAAGCTGCGCCGCAGATGAAGGGAAGTTATCCTCGCTTATCAGAAGGCCACATAGGCCTGGATGCCGGTGGCACTCACGGTGCTGACATCGCGGTAGGCGGGGTCGATGTAGAGCTGGTAGAACGGTGCCAGGGACACGTAGTTGTTCAGCTCGAAGTGGTAGGTGAGTTCGATGACCTTCTCGTAGGCGTTGACCAGCTTGTTCGTGTCGGTATTAGCGCACTTGTAGGCACCGATGCAGGCACCGAAGTAGTCCTGCGGACGGTTGGGAACAAGACGCAGCGTGGTGCCGAGCATGATTTCCTTGCGGGCGCGCTGGTATTCGCTGCTGGCGCAGGCGAGGCGGGCATAGACCTTCACGCGGTCAGACAGGTTGTATTCCACTCCCGTCATGATACCGGCAGCGTCGTGTTCGCGCTCGCGGCCCGTAGCATCGGGGGTGTCCATGGTGCAGAAGAAGGGAGCGATGCGCCAGGTACCCTTGCCGTCAGCAAAGTGGTGGCCATATTCGGTGATAAGGGCCCAGCCGTTGGTGTTACTCCAGTTGAAGGGGTTGTCGCCCAGACCCAGCCCCGTGCCGATAAAGGCGGCGGTGACAAAGTTGTCCGGGTCAATCTCGTGCTGCAGCACAGCACCGGGAGTGCCGTAGTACATGGGAAGAACGGGGGACTTTTCAAAAGCGTCGTTCACGAAGCGGGCGTGGCCGATGCGGTCGAAGTACAGGCTCATCCAGATGGAACCCACGCTCAGGCAGGTGCGCTTGTTGTTGAAGTACTGGCGCAGGGTGGCGTTGAGAACGTAGTAACCGGCAGGGCCCACGGAGTCGGTGTGCTGGCCGGTGCCGATGCCAAGGCCGCCATCATAGAAGCGCTCCTTGTTGGCAGAATCGTGGTCGAGCCCCCAGGAACCGCAGGCAGCGACGCTCAGCCAGGTACCGCCATTCACCTCATCGCGGATGAGGCGCTGATCCACCTGGGTGTAAAGAAGAGCCAGGTTGCAGCTGGATTCATAGCCGGGGCTCTGGTTGTCAATGGCCCAGTGGGCGCCGTAGAGTTCCACGAAGAAACCGGTGCCGGTGGCTTCGTAGAGTTTTTTCTTGAGAGAGGGAGCATTCTCGCCGGGGATGGTCAGGGGACCATCGTAGAACATGCGGTAGGAATCGCAGGTGTTATCTGCCTGAGCAAGACCGGCAAGAGCCATCAGTGAAAAGAGGAGGGACTTGGTTTTCATGTCAGGAATGTTAGTGGTTGCGCGAAGGTAACACATAATAACGAGAGAGGCAAGCTAATATGTTCATCTGGCGCTGTTTTTGTGGCATAAAGGGTGCTTCCTCCCTCCTGGAAGCAAAAAAGGTGTCCCGCCGGGTACACGACCTCCCGGCGGGACTGTGTCTGCATACACGTTACAGCACAAGTGAAGGGTTTCAGAAGGAGAGAACCGACTGCACGCCCCAGATGCTTTCGCTGCTGGCGCTGCGGTAGGCCGGGTTCTGGATGAACTGGTAGTGCGGCATAATCTTCAGGTAATCGTTCACCTGGAAGTTATATACGACTTCCACTACCTGTTCGCGCTTGTGGCCGGGGAGACCGCTTTCCTCGTCGATGTAGGCGGGTGCTTCCGCATTGTTGCGGGCGCCTTTGAAAATGCCGTAGGAAAGGCCCAGGAAATCGTCCTCCCGGCCGGAGATGAGTTTCAGGTGGGTACCCATGCTCAGTTCGGCAGCATTGCCGAGTTCATCGTAACGGGCCAGGCCTGTGCGGGTGTAAATGGTGCAGGCGTCGCACAGGGTGTATTCGATGCTGGCGGCCACGCCCCAGTTTCGGTCGTTGGCCTCGCCCTCGTTGTCGATGCTCTGGTAGAAGGGGGTGAGCCGGAAGGTGGCATCGCCACCGGCAAAGGTGTGCCCCCATTCACCCACGAGTATATAGCCATGACCATCGCTCCAGCGGAAGGGATTGCTGCGGTAGGTGGAATCTGTGCGGGAGATGGCGCCCATCACGTAATCGGCGGGGGTGAGTTCCTGCTGGTAGACCACGCCCAGGTTCGCATCGGTCAGCGGCACTATCGTGGTGTTGATGAAGACGCTGTTCGCAAAGGAGGAGAAGGAATCGTTGGCAATGCTGACGCAGTCGAAATAGTTGGTCAGATTCACCATGCCGCCGATAATGCAGCTTCGCTTGTTGTTGAAGTAGTGCATGACGGCCAGCTCCGGAATGACTGCATCAGCCGGGCCGTAAATGTCGCAATGCGGGTAGGAGACACTGCCGAAGCCATCGGCAAACAAGGAACTCTTTTTGGCGGAGCGGCCATCCAGCGCCCACGAGCCGGAAAGCTCGGCACGCAGCCATGTGCCGCCGTCCACTTCGTCCTGAATAAGCCGCTGGTTCAGCGCAGCATGCAGCAGGAAGAAGTGGTTATGAAGGTTGGTGCCGGAGATGGCCTTGTGCGGTTGCCAATAGGCATAGGCGGTATCCACATACCATTCTGTGCCGTAGCGTTCGCTGGCTTTTATCTTATAGGCGGGGTCGCCGTCTTCCGGGGTGAACATGTTGATACCCTGGAGAAGTTCTCCTGCCGTCGGCTCTGAGGTTTCGCCAGCCATCACAGGCAGAGCCATGAGCCCGGCCAGTGCTGTTGCGATGATGTTCTTGTGTGTTTTCATATGAAGTGTTATGGGTTGCTGCTTTTTCTGTGGCAGTTGCAGCCGCAGCCGCTGCAGTTACCGGCGCAGGCGCCACCCTTTTTGCGGCGCGCGCAGGCCCGCAGGGCCAGCCCTGCCAGGGCCACCAGTATCAGAGTGATGATGATGTCTGCCATGGCGGAGGATTATTTATTCGGATTGGGGCGCAATACTTGCGCCACGATGAGTATCGAGAGCAGGGCTGCCACTACCTGGGCTGTGCCGATGGTGCCCGCGGTGCAGTATAATCCAAGCTGGTAGGTAATGAAGGCGATGATATAGGCCCAGAGAGTCATGTAGCCAATGGCAAACCATGTCCAGAGTGAACTGTTCATCTCGCGGCGGATGGCGCCGCAGGCAGCAAAGCAGGGGGCGCATAGCAGGTTGAAGAGCATGAAGGATAACGCGCTCAGCGTGCTGAATGCCCCCGCGGCGCGCACCTGGCTGGCCACTCCGCTGGTTTCATCCGTTTGCTCTGCTTCGGGGAAGAGGTAGGCCACGGCCTTGTTGATATAGCCAAGGAATCCGGAGCCGGATGGGGGCGTGACGGTTGGAGCCGGGGCTTCTTCCTGCTCTTTTGCTTCGGTGGGGCGGGCGGACCGTGTGGCGGCATCGCTTTGCCAGATGCCCATGGTCAGGGCATTGAGTGCGTTTACCTTGAGCCAGTCGCTGCTGTGGGGAAGAGTCCCTTCCTCTTCTTCTGCGGTATCTGGGGCTTCCACACCGGCATAGAGTACGCCGAAGGTGCCGACCACGTTTTCCTTGGCAACCAGTCCGGTGACGGTGGCAACAGCGGGTTTCCAGTCACCCCAGCCCAGGGGGCTGAAAAGCGGGGCAAAGAGTCTGCCGGTTTCGGCCAGCATGCTTTGTTCGACAGCTGCGTTGTTTTCAGCGGTGTTCAGGTATTCAAACTTCCAGTTGTAGTTGGAGAGGGTCCAGATGAGCGCGGAGGCCAGGAAAATGACTGTGCCGGCTTTCTGCACAAAGGACTTGCAACGTTCCATGGCACGCAGGTTGATGTTGGTGCCCTGCGGCATGTGGTAGGTGGGCATCTCCATCACAAAGGGATTGTAACCGCCCGCGAACATGTGCATCTTGCGCAGCATCATGCCGCCCAGAATTACGGAGCCGAAGCCGGTGAAGTACGCGATGGTGGCCACCGTGGCGCTCTGGCCTATCATGGCTCCGATGAGGGCCAGAATGGGCAGTTTGGCACCGCAGGGCACAAAGGTGGTGAGCATGATGGTCATGCGGCGGTCCTTTTCATTCTCGATGGTGCGGGTTGCCATGACTCCCGGCACGCCGCAGCCCATGCTGACCATGAGTGGAATGACCGATTTGCCGCTCAGCCCGATGGCGCGGAAGATGCGGTCTAGCATGAAGGCTACTCGCGCCATGTAGCCACAGTCCTCCAGGAAGGACATGAGCAGGAAGAGTACTGCCATTTGCGGCAGGAAGCCCAGCACGGCACCCACACCCGCCACGATGCCGTCTGCTATGATGGCTTGCAACTGAGGGCTGCAGGCCAGCGTGCAGCGCCCCAGCATGCCGGCGCTGAAAGAGATGAGGCTGAGCAGGATGAACCAGGTGATGAACTCTGTGCGGCTGGCCCGGCCTGTGAGCTTCATGGGGGCTTTGCAGAAGCCGTGCGTCCGGCTGCCGTATACATTGCCTTGCTTCACGCCGCGCTTGAAGATGCACATTCCCAGCAAGGCAGCGTTGGCTATGCCAAGCAGTCCCAGCAGGCCGGTGTGTAGCATGCCCGGCAGGTGGGGGCATACATATTCCAGCAGGAAGGGGGCTACCATGATATACAGCCACGCCCCGTTCATGTTCAGGTCATGCAGGCGGCGCAGCATGACCGGAAAGATGAGAACCATGGCCAGGATGCTGCTGAAGAGGGTGAGGGCTTCCACCCCGGCTGCTTCTGTGCCGATGAATCCGGCCAGCCAGCCGCCGACTACCGGCCCGAACAGTACATCGTTTGCCCAGTCTGTTCCCCACACGCCGACGGTATTGATGGAGAGGTAGTAGATGGCATACATGATGCCGACAAAGATGACGGGACCGGCAAAGCGGTGGGTGAGTACGGCATCCACACGCTGGGAGAAATGTTCCTTTCTGCCCTGCTGCACCAGCACATCGGGGATGAAGGCGCAGATGGCATCGTAGCGGCTGCCGGCAATGATGGAGGCCACATCGTCATCCATGGCGGTTTCCAGTTCCATGCGGATGTCTTCCAGCGCGTGTGCCTTGACCTTGCTCACGCCTTTCTGCAGCAGTTCCTCTCCCTCCAGCATCTTGATGGCTTCAAAGCGTGAGGCTCCGTATTCTTCAATGACCTGAGCCAGCGCCTGTTCCACAGGTCCGGGGTATTGCAGCTGCTTCGGGGCAGCCGGGGCAGCGGCCAGCATGAGCTGGATAAGCTCGTGCAGCCCGGTCTGCTTCAGCGCGCTTACCGCCACGACCGGGCAGCCAAGCTGGCGGCTCAGCGCCGCGGTGTCTATCTTCATACCGCGCTCGGCCAGCAGGTCGCACATGTTGAGCGCCACCACCATGGGCAGCCCGGTTTCCATGAGCTGTGAACTCAGGTACAGGTTGCGCTCCAGGTTAGTGGCATCCACCACGTTGATGATTAAATCTGGTTTTTCTCCGAGCAGATACTGGCGGGTGACTACTTCCTCCGGTGAATAGGGAGAGAGGGAATACACGCCCGGTAAATCCTGAATCTCTATTTCCTCGTACTCGGTCAGCTGGCCGCCCTTGCGGTCTACTGTCACGCCCGGCCAGTTGCCCACGTACTGGTTGGCTCCCGTCAGTTCATTGAACAACGTGGTTTTTCCACTGTTCGGATTCCCTGCCAATGCTATGCTTTTTTTCATGTGCGTGAATGTTCCGTGTCCCGGTTATGCAACCTCGATGCTGGCGGCTTCTGCTTTTCTCAGCGAGAGCTGGAAGCCCCGGACCGTCACTTCCAGAGGGTCTCCGAAAGGGGCCATCTTGCGCACGGTGATTTCAGCGCCCTTGGTGACTCCCATATCCAGAATCCGCTGGCGCAGGGCTCCTTCTCCGTGTACGCGCACCACTCGCACTTTTGTGCCTATTCTGATCTGGTTCAAGCGTAAATCGGGCGTATTCATGGCTGGTGTTAGTGTAGGCTAATATTCTTTTATGCGGCGTGCGGAGTTTAGTTTAGACTAACTCTTTTGTCAATCATTTTTTTCTTCTTGTGACAGGAAAAGTGACCATCAGCAGCCGGTAGATGCACCATGCCGCCTTTCCTTTACGGGAGCAACTGTTCGTGCTTTTAGCTTGAATTGAGTCCTGCACGGTGCTAGGATGTCAGGACAGAACTATGCGCCCCGTCATCTACCAGCTGTTTGTACGCCATTTTTCCAATTTCACCTCAGCAGGCGTGGCGTGGGGTACGCGGGAAGAGAACGGCTGCGGCACATTCAACGCCATAAGCGATGCCGCCCTGGAGCAGCTGGCGCGCATGGGCGTCACCCATCTGTGGCTCACCGGGGTGCTGCGGCATGCTACCCGGAGTGAGCATGCGGGACTGCCTGCAGAGCCGGATTGCGTGGTGAAGGGGCGGGCTGGCAGCCCCTACGCCGTCACGGATTATTTTGATGTAGACCCCGACCTGGCAGAAGTCGTGGAAGATCGTCTGGCGGAGTTTGATGCCCTGCTGGCGCGTTGCCGCCGCTGGGGCATGATTCCGCTCATGGATTTCGTGCCGAATCATGTCTCGCGCCACTATCAATCGGTCGTGCGGACGGAATGCTGTCTGGGGGAGCATGATGACAAAGGTAGCTTCTTTGCCCGTGATAACGCTTTCTATTATCTGCAGCCCGCCCATCCCGGCGAGCGCATGATGCTGCCGGGGGGAGAATACCCCCCGGAGCGCGGGCAGGGGCGCGTGACTGGAAACAATGTCGCCAGCTGGACACCCGGAGCGTATGACTGGTATGAAACCATTAAGCTTAATTACGGCTCCGATTACCGCCACGGCAGCCCTGCAGCCGATGCACTGCCGGGACTCATGGCCCCTGATGATGCAGTCCCCCACACCTGGTTGCTGATGAATGAGGTGATTGCTTACTGGCAGGAACGCGGGGTGGGAGGCTTCCGCTGCGATATGGCCCACATGGTGCCGCTGCCTTTCTGGCGCTGGCTGATAGCGCGTGCCCGCATGCGTGATGCCGCAGTCTTCTTCATGGCCGAGGGCTACGATGACCACCTGAAGCTCATGGCCTCTCCTGTGGCCAGCGGGCTGCTGGCGGCCGGCTTCCAGGGGGTGTATGACGGCGTGGCCTATGAATCGCTGAGGAAGATGTATGAAGGCGGCATGTGGGCCAATGACCTCGATGGCCTGCACCGCGATAGCTCTCCCTTGTTCCGCGGCGGGGTGCGCTATGTGGAGAATCACGATGAACCCCGCGTGGCCTCTCCCCTGTACTGGGGCGGCACAGGCGGCGCGGTGCTGCCGGCGCTCATGGTTGCGCAGTATGGAAGCTCCTGTGGCCCGGTACTCGTCTACAACGGCCAGGAAACCGGCGAACGCGCGGCGGGACCCGGTGGTTATGGTGGGGACAACGGCCGCACCAGCATCTTTGATTACACCTGTCTGCCTACCCTGCAACATTGGACAAATGGCGGGCGCTACGACGGCGCTTTCCTCACGGAGGAGGAACGCCGTCTGCAGACCTTCACCGGGAATCTGCTCCGCCTCCTTCAGCACCCCGCCCTGAGCCAGGGCGATTTCTACGGCCTGAACTGGGCAAACCGCGATACGCCGGGCTTTGGCCGTTCCGCTGAAGATCGCGTTTCCGGCCACACCTTCTATGCGTTCCTGCGCCACCACCGCAAGAGCCGGAGTACGCTGCTGCTGCTCTGTAACATGCATCCTACGGAAGAAGTGCGGACGCGCATTCATATTCCCGGCCATGCCCGCGAATGGTCGGGACGGAAGGGGGAGAGCTGCACCTTTGTGCCCTTGCTGGATGCCGGCGCTCCTGTGGTGGAAACTGATGCTGCAACGCTTGAAACGGAAGGTCTGCCCGTGGTTCTGCCGCCTGGTCAGGCTCAGGTTCTGGAGTGGCGCTGATTTCCCACCCTCCCAGCTTGCTTTTTGCTTGATATGTGGGGCTGTTTGTGGCATGATTTACGCGCAATGTATGGGCATGTGATTATTACGGGGGCTTCATCCGGTTTTGGAATGGCGTTTGCACGGCGCCTGGTGGGCGAATGCTCCCACATGGTGCTGGTGGCGCGCCGGGAAGAAGTGCTTGCTGAGCTGGCTGATGAATTACGGGCGGCCAATTCCTCGTTGAAGGTGACGGTGCATGCCTGCGACCTCGGGTCGCAGCGCGCCCGCGAGCGCCTGGTGCAGCTCATCGACGCTCTGCCTGCCGGCAAGACACTGCTGATCAATAATGCCGGCCTGGGGGACTACGGCGAATATATCAGCAGCTCACCCAAGCGCAATCACCAGATGCTGCATGTGAATGTACTGGCGGTGGCAGAACTGACCCGCGCCGTGCTTCCGCGCCTGGCGGAGCAGGGGGGCGGCATCATCAATATTGCTTCGCTGGCTGCCGACCTGTTTATTCCTGACTTTGCCATCTATGCTGCCTCCAAGGCCTTTGTGGCCTCATTCTCCGAGGCCATCCGCCTGGAGATGCTCAAATCCGGCGTGCCTGTGCTGGCCGTATGCCCCGGCCCGGTGCATACCGGCTTTGGCGATGTTGCACGCCGCAGCGGTTGCACGAACGGATATTCCTCATTCAAGAAGTGGGTCTATACCTCCATTCCCACCGTCGTCAACGGTGCGCTGGATGCCCTCCGCCGCAACAAGGCCCGCTACTACCCAAGCCGCCGCATCCGCCTCATCGGCTGGCTGCTGCGTAACACGCCCCTGTGCCTCCTGCGCCGCATCATGGGCACTCGCCCGCGCAAGGTAGCCCCTGTGGCCGAAAAATAAGACCAATTCCGATATGAAACAACTGTTTCACCGCAAGAACAAGATAAAGATTTTCACCTGGTTCCGCGTAGCGGTGCTGGTGCTGCTCCTGCTGGCAGCGGGTTCGCTGTACACACCGTACCCGGCCGAGCTGGTCAAGGCGCTTAACGAAGATGCCAGACCGCCGAAGAAGAAGCGCAAGGCTTCCCGCCCCGCTCCTGCCACGCCACCCGCGACACCCGCTCCCGGAGTGCTGCCCATGGCTGCCGGGGAAGAGGTGGAGGCGCTGGAACTCGAACCCTGGCAGCCGGAAGGTGCGTTTACGATGCCCGGCATCACCCTGCCGCCTTTCCCCCCTGCTTTGCCGGAACGCGTGGAACCGGGGCGATACGAACACATCAGCACCATGAGTCCCGGCATGAATGTTCTGAGCGCGGTGCAATTTGAACCGGGTGGTACCGCTTCCCAGGACCGGAAGTCCCTGGGTGCCTACCAGTTGCGCGTGGCTCTGAATCTGCGCCTGCCCAAGGCGGCCGACGGGGAGAGCCTCAAACTGGCCAATCCGAAGCTGCCGGAACTGTTCAACCGCTACGAGGAATTGATGTCGAAGGCCCGTGTGTCGCAATGGTATGCCTCCATCTACCTGCACAAGCAGAATCACATGCGGAAGAATGCCGCCACGCTTTCGCGCATGCTTGACCGCCACAATTACTACGATACGGACACGGTGCTGGAGATTGAAGCCCCGGAAACCGGGCGCAAGCTACTCTGGCTGCAGGCCGATATGGATGTTGTTTCAGATGGCTCGGATGGCGACCGCCTGCCAGATATGCCGGAAAAGGTCAAGAATAGTGACAATTACCAGCCGATGACCTCCTACCGCTGGCGCAAGCGCGGTACGAACCCGAACCCGCTGCTGCCGCATTGGGAGGAACGCGTCAAGCAGCTCAGCGCAGATAAGAAAGCCAATGCATCGGCGCTGGAGCATGCCCGCAACGTGGTGCATGATTTGAAGAAGTACAGCTTCCTTCTGGCGGAGTACGATACCTTCGTGGTGCTGCCCCTGGCCTTCAAGAACGGAGAGAATGATGCCTACCGTCCCGCGTTGGGGGACTACGCTGCCGTGGTGGTGGGCAATCGCATCTTCCCTGCCATTGTGGGTGACTACGGCCCGCGCCATAAGACAGGCGAAGCCTCGCTGCGCCTGGCGCGCCTCATTAACCCCAAGGCCTCACCCTTTGCACGCCCGGTATCCAATCTGGGGGTGAGTTATATCTTCTTCCCCGGCAGTAAGGAAGCGGAGAACGGCCCCATTGATTATAACCGGCTCAACACGCGCGTGCAGGAGCTGCTCAACGAGATGGGCGGGCTGGCTCCTGCGGCCCAGTTCCAGCAGGTGGATGACCCTCTGGCACCGCCTCCTGCTTCTGCCGGCGTTCAACCTCAACCCGCACCTCAGGCATGATTGCGTTTCTGCGAGGAACGGTGGCAGATGCCTTGCCCCAATGCGTGGTGGTGGATGTGAATGGCGTCGGGTACGAAGTGACTGTGCCGCTTTCGACCTTTGACCAGCTGAATCCTGTTATCGGGCAGGGCATTATGCTCAAGATTCACCTGCATGTGCGTGAGAATGCCCAGACTCTGTACGGCTTTGCCACAGATGCCGAGCGCGATATCTTCCGCCTGCTCATCGACAGGGTGAGCGGCATCGGCCCTGCAACGGCTATTGCGATATTGAGCGGACTGAATGTCAACACTTTCAAACAGGCCGTCGTGCAGGGGGATGTGCAGGCCATTGCCCGCGCCAAGGGGGTGGGCAAACGCACCGCCGAACGCATCATCCTGGAACTCAAGGACAAGATTGGTGTGGCTTCCACCTGGGAAGCCCAGCAGCAGGGAACCACCACCCAGGCGGCTTCCGATGCCGAGCTGGCCATGGTGGCTCTGGGCTTCAAGCAAGCCGAAGCCCGCAAGGCCATCGTTGCTCTGCTCAAGGAAAATCCGCAGGCGGGAACGGACGAACTGATCCGCGGGGCGCTGCGCCAGCTGAGCTGATGCTTATGGATATGGCCCTGCTCAAGGCGGTTTCCCGCTCCTTTTACCTGAGTATGGTGTGGCTGCCGCCCGCCATGCGCCGCGGCATTGCCCTGGGCTATATGCTGGCTCGTGCCACCGACAGCGTGGCCGATACCTCGTCCGCTGCCCCCGGCAGACGCGTGGAGGTGCTGCGCCGGATGGGGCAGGCCATTGCCGGAGAACTGACCGGGGCTGATGAACAGCAGCTGCTTGATGCGTTGCGCGGGGAAATGGCCGCGGCACAGGCCAAGGCATCGGAGGCAGAGCTGTTGCGCCGCTTTGACGAGTGTCTGGAACTGCTGATGCAGGTTACGCCCCGCGAGCAGGAGCTGCTGCGCCGCGTGCTGGCCACGATTGTGGAGGGCCAGCTGTGGGATTTGCTCTATTTCGAGCAGCACCAGGCGGTGGAAACAGACGCAGAGACCCGGCTTTATACCTATCAGGTGGCTGGCTGCGTGGGGGAATTCTGGACCGAGCTGGGGCTGGCCACCATGGGAGAGTCGTTCTGTGAGCCAGCGCGTCGCGAGCTGATGACGCAGGCCGGCATACGCTACGGACAGGGGTTGCAGCTGGTCAATATCCTGCGTGACAGGGAGGAGGATGCCGCCCGCGGGCGGGCCTACCTGTGTAGCGACCCGCTTGTCTGGCAGGGCCGGGCGGCCCGCTATCTGGCCGATGGTCTGGACTATGCCCGGCGGCTGGGGCGTTTCCGCCTGCGTTTCACGGCTATGCTGCCTGCGCTGCTGGGACTCGAAACCCTGCGGCTGATGGCTCAGCGCGCAGGGAATGAACGAGTGAAGATTCCGCGCAGGACGGTGTACGCCTGCATGGTCAGAGCTGCATGGCTCAGTGTGAAGCGGCGAGCTTCCTGAGCTTCTTGGCCAGCGTAATCTTGGCGGCAGAGGAAACCCGGTCCACATAGAGGAAACCGTCCAGGTGGTCGCATTCATGCTGCAGGCAGCGCGCCAGCAGACCGCCGCAGTCCAGCTCCAGCACGCTGCCATCCAGCAGGGTGAGGCGAGCCTTCACGGATTCGGGGCGGGAGACATTGGCGCGGATGCCGCGCACGCTCAGGCAGCCTTCGGTAAAGAGGTACTGCTTACCATAGGGTTCCAGTTCGGGGTTGATGAATATAAGGGGCATGATGCTCCGCATGGGCTTCAGTTCACCATTGACGGTAATCATTTCAGGTTCTTCCCCTTCTTCTTCATCTTCGGGAATGTCGATGACTACAAGGCGCATGTTCACACCCACCTGGGGGGCTGCCAGACCAATGCCTTCGGTAGCGTACATGGTTTCCATCATGTTTTCTACCAGGTTTTTGAGGTCATCGGTGATTTTCTCCACCGGGGCGCTCACGGCGCGCAGAACCGGGTCTCCGTATTGTCTAACATTCAGCAGCATGGTGGTGTGGGGCTGCGGGGATGTGCCGCAGATGCCTTATTCTGCGCGGAAAAGCCAGAATTGTCAAGCGAAAAACAAAGACAGTCCGCCCGCCATGCGGTGCAAGGCGGGCGGCGCAGGAAACGTGTTCAGCAGAATCAGGCTTCCGGGCTTTCCTCCGGCTTGGGAGCAGCCGGTTTCTTGTTCTTCCGGCCTGCCTTGCGGGGCTGCTGCCGGGTCATGGGTTCCGGGGCGGCTTCGCCCTTGGGGAACCACACGGCATTGTCGCTGGTCACAACGATGTAGCCTTGCTCCAGCAGCCATATCATATCGGCCACATAGGGGGCATGGGCATCCGTTGCGGCCTGGATGCCGGCTTCGTCTGTACCGGCGGGGATTCCGCTCAGTTCGGCAAACATGGTTTCGGCCTTCTTGCCGGAGTTGTCGCGGGCCCAGTTCATGATGGCCATCATGCGGTCGGCCAGTACAGTTCCTTCGGGCAGGGCGCGGACGCGGCTCGGCCCTGTGAAATGATTACCATGCCACTTGTAGATGGGCAGGTGGTGGCGGGCCATGCCGTGGCAGAGGTTCGGGATGAGCATCTGCGGGAAACGGCGGGTCTTGTCGGAAAGAATGGCGACATGCGCGGCAATGCCGGGAGAAAGGACGGCACGCGGAGTGGAACCGTTGATGAAGACCTTATCGACGGTCTCATACACGCCGGCATAGTGGTTAGCCAGGAAGTCGGCCTCCACGGAGCGGGAGTCTTCCAGCACCGTATCAGCCGCACCTTCACGCGTGGGCTTCCACACGGTCTTGTGGCTGGCAGCCTGTACCCAGGCGGCGATGCTTTCCTCGCTCTTGTCCATGGAGATGCGGTTCTTGAACACATCCAGCGGCATGGTGGAATACTTGCTGCGGTACAGGTTCATAAGGGCGGCCTGGTAGCCGTGCCAGGTCACCGGCCCGATGAGTTCTCCACCCATGCTGCATACGGCCACGGCATTGAACGTACCCTTGGGTGCTTCGATTTCAATCTCCTCCTTCGTGTAAAGTTCAGAGAACCACGGTGCTTTCCAGAGGTAGGCGGTGGCTTCTGCCTCCGTGAGCCAGCAGGCCTGGTCTCCCTTGGTGGAATGGATGAGCATGGGGCCGTTCTCCAGCTTCATGAAGACGAGGTCGTAGCGGGCCTTGTCGCCCATGACGACGCGAGCCAGGTCAATGAGGGGCAGGGCGCGCTTCTGCTTCTGGATGTTGGCAGCAAAAAGCTCCAGAATGCTGTTGGCCGGGCGCAGCTCGACACGGAAACCCTCTGCCGGTGCGGGCAGTTCGCGCTGCGGCTTGGGCTCACGGCGGAACTCGCGCTTCTGCGGGCGTTCGGCGTTGCTGCGGGGGGCAGCATCATCGCGGCGGCGGTCGCGATTGAAGGGGCGGCGTTCACCACCCTCTTTGCGGCGGGCCGGACGATTTTCACGCGCGGGGCGTTCGGTGTAGGAATGGCTGCTGGCGGCGCCGGGGCGTGCCCAGGCCGGCCCGAACTGGAAATCTGCCAGGTCTGACAGATTGAGGGAAGCGCTGTTCCCCTGGCTCTTTTCTTCCTTCATGGGTGTAAATTCGGTAACTGCCCTTTAGACTACCTTGAAATGCGCGCCATTGCAATCATTTTTTGCACATTCCGGGCGAAAAAATCATGGAAGAATCATCCTTATTCCTCGGCAAATTCCACCCCCAGCAGGCAGATATCATCGTCCTGTTCGGTGCTGCCGGTGAATTGGTGAACGCCGGCCAGCGAGATGTCAATCATCTCGCGGATGCTCTGCGGATTCCGCTGCTGCAGGAACTCCATGATGCGAGGCACACCGATTTCGTCACCCTCGGCATTCCGGGCTTCGGTGAGACCATCGGTGAAGAGCATGAACTTCATGCCGTCTTCGAGCCGGATTTCGCTTTCGCGGAACTGCGCGTTTTCCAGCAGCCCCAGCGCGGGAGTGCGCGGAATGGCAGGCTGGAAAGGCTTGCCCTCTGCCGGCAGTACGATGGGAGCTGGGTGCCCCGCGCCGGCCAGCGTGAGGCGGCGGCGGTCCAGGTCAAGGTACACATAGCAGGCCGAGGCAAACATGGTGATGTTGGCCTGGCTGAATATGCGGAACATCTGGCGGTTGAGCGAGGAAAGGAGCAGGGCGGGTGTATCGGCCAGGTTGGCAACCTGTTCCATAAGCCCGCGTAGCATGGAGGCAATGAGGGCGGCGCGTACGCCATGCCCCATCACGTCGCAGATGAGCATGCCGACACCGCTCTGCCCCACGGGGAATACCTCGAAGCAGTCACCGGCCACTCCGGCCGAGGGCATGTAGACATGGTGGAAGCGCGCGCGGCGGATGCTGCCGTCGCGGTGCTGCCATTCGCGGTCGGGGATATTGAGGGGTTGAAGCGCCTGCTGTACCTCGCGGGCCAGGGTGATTTCCTTTTCCAGCGCTTTGTTCTTTTCGTCCAGCTGGCGTGCAAGCCGCTGGTAGCGCTGCTGGGTTTCGATGAGGCGCGTTACATCGCTGGAAATACCCACAATGCCCTTCACTGTGCCGTCTGCCGCGTACCAGGGGAATTTGGAGACACGCCCCCAGGTCGATTTGCCACCCTTCCATTTCTCGTGGTGGATGCGGTTGGTCACCGGCTTGCCGGTAGCCATGATTTCGGCTTCCTCTGCACGGGCGATTTCGCACATTTCAGGGTCAAAGAAGTTGGAATCCCTGCTGCCGATGAGGTCGGAAGGCGTGCGGACCTTCATCTTGCGGGCAGTGGCTTCGTTGGCGATGACGAAGCGCGATTCACGGTTCTTGAAGTAGATGTTGTCGGGCAGGTAGTTGATGAGCGTGCGGAAGAGATCCCGGTCTTCCATGGCATGCAGGTCTGCCATCTTGCGGCGGGTGATATCCACCCACACGCCGACGAGCCGGCAGGGCTTGCGGTTTTCGTCGTATTCCAGAAGACCGTTGACGCGCACCCATTTCCAGCCGCGGTTGCACTGGTTGAGCAGGCGCACTTCCACCCGGAGGGGGGCAGAGGTGGGGCGGTCGATGTAGCGCTTGACGGCCGTGGAGAAAAAGGAGACATCTTCCGGGTGGATCGTCTTTTCCGGCTCGGTGAAGATGTTGGGCGCCCAGTCCTGCATGCTCATGCCCATCATTTTCACGCATTGCTCGGTGTAGAAAATCTCGTCATTCTCAAACAGCCAGCAGAACACGCCCTCCTCGGCGGCGCGCAAGGCCTTACGCACCATGTCCCATACAAACACACCGGGCACAGTCCGCTTGGCATTGTTCTGCTCAGACTCCTCGCTCATTTGCTTATAAAATACCCGTTCTCCTGCGTTATTTCAAGCAGAATCGTTGCTGGAAGCCTAGTTTTTTTACCGCCACAATTGGTACCAGATGATGCCCGCGGCGGCGGACACCAGCAGGCTCATGATGCGGGCTGCCATGCGAATCCAGCTGCGGGTGTTCAAGTAATGCCGGGTGATGGGTATGGGCAGTGAGTTATCCTGCCCATTCAGGCAGATGCCATCCTGGCTTTCCTTCAGGCGGAGAAAGGTGCAGGTGGCCTGCATGGCGGTGGCTTCTGCCATGCATGCCCAGGGAATGAAGCAACGAATACCGCTGCTCATGCGGATGCTCACGCCGCGTTTGCTGCGGCGCGTTTCCTCGCCCATGTAGCTTTCGGTGCAGAATCGGTCTTCGGTTTCCGAGAGCCAGGAGATTCCCATTGTCACCCCGAGTGAGGAAAACAGGGCGCTGGTAAACATTTCATCCGGCCAGATAAAGGGACTGAGCAGACCCGCCACCAGCCAGGGAATGGATACCTTCATGTAGCTCCATCTCGACAGGCAATGCGGGGAATGCATGAAGTGCACCGCCCTCTCGAACGAGTCTTCTTCCTGGCGCCCGGTCTTGTGTCCTGCGATTTGCTGCTGGATGTGGGCCAGCACACTATCGCGCTGCGCTGCGTCAATGGGCAGGGCGTAGAAGGTGTCATCTTCCTCATCTTCTACCACGATGTCATCATTCATCTGCCTGGCGCTCGTGAGGCTTTCCCATGGCAGCATCAGGCTGGGACCGGGCTTATCGGTGCGGTAGAACAGGATTCCCCGGCGAGTGCAGCGCCAGTACCGACAGAGGAGCTGGAGCCCGTTTCCTGCACGCGCGCTGGTGCCGGGGGGCCATTCATCGTCCGATATCTTCAGCGCGCTCAGGATGAAGAACACCCCCATGATGAAAGGGCTCAGAAAGGGACCTTCACACCACCGCGCGACCAGCCCCACCAGGCTGCCCACCAGAAGCGCAACCGCCCAGCGCCCCCACCAGTTGGGGCTGGGTGGATTCGTCTCCTGTGTTTCTGGCAGCGGGTAAATCATTGGTTGTCCTTGTCGGGATACGGGGCGTTGTTGGTTTCGGTGTATTCCCACCCGGGCAGCAGGTGATTCCAGAAGTCAATATGCTTGTTGCCAGCCTCCTGCTGCATGCGCTCCGGGGTCATGCGGAAGGGGTATACCTGCACCGGAACGCATGTTGTTCCGGCTTTGAATGCTTCGTTCACCAGGGTGTAGATTTCCTCAATCTTCGGGTCGGTCATTGCAAAGCAGCCGGAGGATTGCTTGCCTCCGTGAATCATGATGAAGGAGCCGGTCCGGCCCTGGCCCAGGTCGTATCTGTTCGGGTAACCGATGTTGAGGGAAAGGTGGAATTTGCTCCGTGGATTCATGTTGCCGGGGATAACCCGGTAGAATCCTTCCGGAGCTTGTTTGTCGCCCTCGGCGGTTTTCGGCCCCGGTTCACCACTCATGGCGGCAACCGGGTAGGTCTTGAAGAGATGCCAGTCGCCCTGCTGCTCCTGCAGCCATAACTCCATCAGGCGTTCTTCTTTGATGAGGCGGATGAAGACTGGTTTGCCAAAGTTCTGCCCCAGCTCCGGCTGCACATTCTGCCGAGCCTGGATGACGCGTGGTTCATCTGCGGGGAGTGGAAGGGTCATGATAAGAGGAAGGATGATTGGAAGAAATTGACGCATAAGCGCTATCATGATGATTTCTCTGCGTGGATTCTAGCAGGATTCTGCCGGACTGGCAAGAGCTATGTACGGAAGATAAATCTGCTTTTGAGCTTGACTTCCCGCGCGTTTCGGGGTAGGCTTGCTGCCGTCATAACAAGACATTTATAAGACTATGTCCCGTACCCCCATCATTGCCGCTAACTGGAAGATGAACAAGGGCCCGAAGGAAGCCAAGGAATTCCTCGCTGCTCTTAAGGATGAACTTACTTGCGAGTGCAAGGCTGTTGACAAGGTAATCGTGCCTCCCTTTGTGACGATTCCCGCTGTTATGGAGACGCTCAACGGTTGCACCTGCATCGGTGTAGGCGCTCAGGATGTGAGCGACCGCGACAACGGTGCTTTCACCGGTGAAATTTCCACCTGCATGCTCAACGAACTGGGCTGCAAGTATGTGGTGCTTGGTCACAGCGAACGCCGCCAGTACCATGGTGAGACCAACGCCTACATCAACAAGAAGATCAAGAAGGCTCTTGCCGCTGGTATCTGCCCGATTTACTGCATCGGCGAAACGCTGGAGCAGCGCCAGGGTGGCGAGCTGGAGACGGTTCTCAAGAGCCAGGTGGTGGAAGGCCTCGAAGGCCTGACCGCAGAAGAGGTTGCTGGTCTGGTTATCGCTTACGAGCCCGTGTGGGCCATCGGTACCGGCGTGACCGCTTCCTCCGCTGATGCCCAGGCTGCTCATGCCTTCATCCGTGGCGTTGTGGCCGAAGCTTTCGGTGCTGCCGCTGCTGAGGCTGTGCGTCTGCAGTACGGTGGTTCTGTGAAGCCCGACAATGCTGCCGAACTCATGAGCCAGCCCGACATCGACGGCGCTCTCGTGGGTGGTGCTGCTCTGAAGGCTGATTCCTTCGCCGCCATCATCAAGGCTGCTCTGTAAGGAACGCTTCTGTTCAAACTGTTAAATCAGACAGGCACGCAAGTCAGACTTGCGTGCCTGTTCTTTTTCCCGGAAATCCGGAGGGGAAAACGTAATCAGCCCTTGTAGACACGCGGAACGCGAGCCGAGATGCTGGTGATGATGTTGCTGGGGATGGTCTTGGCGCGGGAGGTCAGTTCTGCCCAGGGTACGTTCGGCCCCATGATTTCTGCCACATCTCCGACCTGAACACCAGCCAGGTGGCTCACATCCACCATAATCTGGTCCATGGTGATGCGGCCGAGTACCGGGCAGTATTCGCCGTTCAGGTAGATGCGTGCCCCGGTGTTGGAAAGGTAGTGCAGGTAGCCGTCTCCGAAGCCGATTCCGATGGTGGCGACGCGGGTCGGGCCGCTGGTGATGTAGGTGTGGTTGTAGGATACGCCGTGGTCGCTGGGCAGGGTACGCAGCAGGGTGACACGGCTGTACAGGGTCAGGGTGTTGCTCAGTTCCCGGTTGTGCGGCGAGGGCATGGGGGAGTAGCCGTAGAGGATGCGGCCCAGGCGCACCATGTTGGTGCTGGGGGCCTTGTAGTTGAATACCCCGGAGCTGCTGCACAGGTGGCGGTAGGGAATCTGCAGATAGGTGCTGAGTTCTGAAACGGCGTTTTCGTAGGCGCGAATCTGACTGTGGGTGAAAGTGATGTCCTCTGCCGCTGCGGACAGGTGGGAGTAGACACCCTCGATGTCCAGGTACTCGAAATCGGCCAGTCGAGCGCCCATTTCGCTGAGGGTGTGGGGCAGCAGTCCGGCTCGCCCCATGCCGGTATCCACATTGATATGCAGGTGGACTTTCTTGTCGTACAGCTGCCCCAGTGAATTGTAGTGGGCTGCTTCCTCCAGACTGGAGAGGGCGACCCGCCAGCCGTTCTGCACAATCATTTCGCGCTCGGCCGGGAAACAGGGCCCCAGGATGAACGGGCAGGTACGGCACCCGGCGGCCTGGATGCGGGCGGCTTCTGCCGGGGTGGCCACGCCGAAGAATTCCAGCTCGCAGTCATCGAGCGCCTTGACGACTCCTTCGATTCCATGGCCGTAGGCCTCAGCCTTGACGATGGCCATCTGCTTGTGGTTCGGGAGTACACGGCGTACCACCGAGAGGTTGTGCCGCATGGCGGCGGTGTCTACCTCGACCCAGGCGCGGAAGAGAGAAGTATCCTGCATGTCCTTATTCTAAGCCTCATCGGACACGAATGCAACACTAATCCGACCTCGTGCGGGTAAAAAAAGTAAATGCAGACAGGTATCTCGCTTGAAATGGTAAGTTTTTTCGCGTATACTACGCGCGTGAATATGCATGCTATCCTTTTAACTGCCGATCCGCTCAAGTCCACCGGTTGGGGGCTCATGGAGCTTTTTGAGAAAGGTGGCCCGCTGATGTGGCCTCTGCTTTTCCTTTCCGTCATTGCGTTCATGGTCATGTTCGTGTGCCTGTGGACCACGCGCACATCGGCTGTTCTGCCTGCCCGCATGGTGATGTCGGTGGAGTCCTGCATCCGCCGCAAAGATTATGCCGGGCTGATGAGCATGTGCGAGCGCGACGGTTCCAGTTTTGCCCTGACGATGCACGTCATCGTGATGTTCCTGCAACGTAACCCCCGCGCCAATATTGATGAGGTGCGCGAGGTGGCTTCTGCCGAAGGTGCCCGCCAGACCAACATCCTGACCCGCCAGATTAACTGGCTCTCCGACATTGGTGCCATTGCCCCCATGATTGGTCTGCTGGGTACGGTGGTGGGTATGATGAAGACCTTCATGGAAATGGCCGCCGGTAACTTCGAGGGCGTGAAGCAGATGCAGATGGCCCACGGTATTGCCGAAGCCATGATTACCACCGCAGGTGGTCTGGCGCTGGCTATTCCGGCCATGGCCGCCTATGTGTTCTTCCGCAGCCGTATCCAGAAGCGCATTGCCGATATGGAAGTTGCGGTGACCCACATCCTTTCCGTGGTGGCGGTGCAGATGGACCGGGAACGCCGCCTGGGCAATTCCTACCAGCGCGGGGCGACCCAGGAAGTGCTGGACGAGGAGGATTTTTAAGAGCCGGATGCCGGCAGTTGATTCTGCGCCATGAAGTTTAACACCAAGATTCCTGAACCCATCGGCTTCCAGCTGGCCCCCATGCTGGACGTGGTGTTCCTGCTGCTCATCTTTTTCGTGGTGACGCAGAAGTTCATTCTCAATGAGCAGGATTTGAAGGTCAAGGTGCCGACGGCTCCGAAATCCACCGAGGAAACCTCCCGCGCCATTGATGAAATCATCATCAATGCCCGCGAGGAAGATGGCGATTTAATCATCACCATTGACCGGGAGGTTTTCACCCGCGAGAAGCTGCATGCCATGCTCACGCGCATGATTGGCGTGAATCCGAACCAGCCTGTGCGTATCCGCGGGGATGCCCAGATGAGCTGGCAGCGCATGGCCGATGTGATTTCCACCTGCTCGCAGGCAGGCGTGTGGAATGTATCGTTTTCCAAGCAGATGCCGGAAGCAAAGAAATAAGCTCTGCTGCAGCTCCGGCATCCAGGTCAATTCTGATTTTTTCCTTATATGAATACTCCTTTTTCAACTGTGCTGGTGCTGGGTATTTCGCTCGTGCCGGTAGTGGCTCAGGAAACTGAGACCGAAACGCCCCTTGTGGCCAATGCCGAGGTGGATGGCTTTGCCATTGCCGAACAACTCTATGCCCAGGCCCGCAGCACCGCCGATCCGGCTCAGCGCCAGCAGGCCATGCAGCGCGCCGCGCAGTTGTTCGGGCAGTTTGCCGAGCGCTTCCCCAAGTCTGCCCAGCTGGAGAAAGCCAGGTATCTGCAGGCCATCTGCCAGGCCGAGGCCGGTGATGGCGAAGGCTCCAACAACACCCTGGCCACCCTGGCGAACAGCCACAAGGGTGAGTACGCCGCTGCCGCTGCCTACAAGCTGGCCAATCAGGCAACGGAGCGCCAGATGTGGCAGAAAGCCATCGGCTACTACCACATTACCGTGCGCGAAACGCAGCGCGCCGAACTCCGCAACGATGCCCTTTACCGCCTGGGGCGCGCCCAGCTGCAGACAGGTAAACGCAAGGAGGCGGAATCCACCTTCCGCACGCTGCAGGTGATGCAGGGTATTGACCCGCTCATCCTCCAGACTTCTCTTTTGTCGATGGCTCAGATGAAGACCGAAGACGGCAACGATGCCGAAGCCTACGCCTTGTTCCGCAACATTCTGGGCATGAAAACGCTCGATGACCGGGTGCGCGGTACAGCCACACTGCAGGCCGCGCGTCTGGCCGCCCGCCTGGGCAAGACCGATGAATCCCAGCAGCTCTATGGACGCCTGACGACCATGAAGGGCATGGAGAAGTATGCAGGCGAAGCGCAGATGGAGAGCATTCTTTCCCTGTACAAGGCCGGGAAGTATGCCGATGTGGTACGCCGTGCCTCCACTCAGGCCGCATCGCTGGATGACCCGGCCAAGGAAGCCCGCCGTTCCATCATCGTGGGGCAGTCGGCCATGGAAATCCGCCAGTACGAGGCCGCGGCCGTCTGGTTCGAGATGGCTGAGCGGGCCCAGCCGGAAACGGCTCTGGCGGCCGATGCCGGATACCGCCGCATGATTTGCGTGCAGCAGATACGCGGTGCTAATTTCTTCCAGCAGGCAGAAAAATACCTGGCTACCTATGCCAAGGCCGGTTCGGTGACAGCCGGGCTGCCCTGTGTGGATCTGGTGCGCCTCATGTATGCCGACCGCCTCATGGCTTCCGATACGGCTGCTGCCGCGCGGCAGTTTGATGCGCTGAATTTCGAGAACTTGCCTGAGGCCGTGCGCCCCGATGCCATGTACAAGAAGGCATGGACGGCTGCCCAGGGCGTTGCTTACGACCCGGTTCCCACGCTGACCCGCTTCATTGAAACCTATACGGCCGACCTCCGTATGCCAGACGCCCTCACGCTGCGCGGTTCATTCCATGGCAAGGCCGGGAAGGTGGGCGAGGCCCTGGCCGATTACGACCGCGTCATCCGCGATTACCCGGATTCCGACTCCGTGGCCGTGTGCTGGCAGCGCGCGGCCAAGCTGAATGCCGGCCGCGATGCCGACAAGATGGTGCATTACTACAAGGGCTTCATCAAGCATTGCGGCGATATGACCCGGCAGGGTAAGCAGGTGAAACCCGGTGCGCTGGCCGAGGCTCATTACAATGTGGCCGGTGTGCTGGCGGAGAAAGATCCCGCCGCCGCGGTGACTCATTTCCAGGAAGCCCGCACGCTGTACCCGGAGCAGTATGCCGCGCTGGTGGATCTGCGTCTGGTGCAGTGCTTCTTCAAGATGAAGGATGCCGAAAACCTGAAGAAGTCCCTGGAAGTGCTGGAGCGCAGCAATCAGGCCTCGTACAATGCGCTTCCTCCCGCCATTCTGCGCTGGTGCGGCTGGACTTGCTTCCAGTCCCACGATTACCTTGCGGCCGATAAGTACCTTTCTGACGCGCTCGTGCGCGAGCCTCGCGAGAAATACATTGCTGCCGACGGTTCGGAACAGGAACGCCCCAAGGTTGAACCCATTGTGTGGAAAACCCTGGCCAAGGCTCGCCTGGAACTCCGCCTCTATGCCCGTGGTCTGGCTGCCGCCGAGCATTATGTCTCCATGGAATCCCAGCCCTACCGCCAGGCCGAGGGCATGCGCGACCAGGCTCTGCTGCTCATTGGTCTCAACCGCGGAGCTGAGGCTCGAAAACTCTGCGAAACCGCCATTGCCATGGGTATTGACGGCCCTATCAAGTCTACCCTCTTCATTACGCTGGGTGATTCCTACTACATTGATGGCGAGTACAGCGAAGCGGCCAAATATTACGGACGAACAGCCAATGTGGTGAGCGACAAGGAACTGAAGCCCCTGGCTCTATACAAGATTGCCACGGCGCTCAAGAAATGTGACCGCGCCGGTGAGGCCGCCCAGTATGAACAGTCTCTGCGTACGGAGTTCCCCCAATGGATTCCCAGCGCCAACCTGCTGCATTTCATGGAGGAAAAAGACCGCTCGGTTGCCCCCTGATTTTCCCTGAACCATGTTCTACTCTCCATCGCCAAATCGCCGCAAGAGCTGGCTGCGTCTGCTGACCGTAGGGCAGAAGAAGCTGGTGGCCGTCGGTGTTCTGCTCCTGCTGCTGGTCCTGGTGCTGCTGTCGGTGCTTGGGGTGTATGCCTACCGCGCCGCGCAGTTTGATTTGTCGCGCGTGAGTGCCGGGCTGTGTAACAGCGCTCTGTTCGATTCGCAGGGGCGGCTTATCTCCACGCTGGCAGAGGATGATGCCTGCGTGGTGTCGCGTGAGGAACTGCCCGCGCATCTCATCAATGCCTTTGTTGCCCGCGAGGACGAGAATTTCTTTGAACACAAGGGCGTTGTTGTCTCTTCCGTCGTTCGTTCCGTGCTGCGGAATCTGCAATCCCTGCGTTACGAACAGGGCGCTTCCACTATCACGATGCAGCTCACGCGCAATGTCTACGAGCTGAGCGGAAAATCCATGGACCGCAAGCTCCTGGAAGCCATGCTGGCTCTCCGCATCGAGCGCCGCTTCGATAAATACACGATTCTGCAGCAATATCTCAGCCGCATTTTCTACGGACAGAACTGCTACGGTGTGAAAGCCGCCGCCCGCCATTACTTCGGCAAGCAGGTCAGGGACCTGAACCTGGTGGAATGTGCCACTCTGGCGGGGCTGGTGCGCGCTCCCTCGCTCTATAACCCTGTCACCAGCATGGAGCATGCCATGAGGGTCAAGAAAGAGACGCTGCTGCGTATGCAGGAATGCGGGATGCTCAGTCAGGAAGAATGTGAGGCGGCCATCAAGTCTCCCATCGAATTGCGGCGCGTATCGGGCGTTGAAGACAGCGGCGGCCTGTACTCCGTCATGTGGGCGCGTCACGAACTGGAGGGTATCCGTTCGGAACTGCCGGAGCATGCCGGAGGCATTTCTGTGGTTTCCAGCCTGAATCTTCCTTTGCAGCAGTATATGGAAAATGCGGTGGAAGCCGCTCTGCGTGCTGTCGAGCATCCGGGCAGCTATCCCGAAGCCTGGCTGGCCGGCATGACCCCTGAAGCAGCCGATGCTGCCCGCACCGCCTATGCCCGCCTGCGCCGACCGAAGGAACTCAAGGTTCGCGGGGAGGATAATGATTTGAACGGCCTGCTGCAATGCTGTGCGCTGGTGGTGGATGCCCGCCGCAACCACCGTGGCAAGATTCTGGCTCTGGTGGGTGGCCGCAGTGCGGCCGATGGCATTGACCGTTGGCAGGGCAGAGTGCGTCCGGGGCGCGCGGCTGCTCCTTTCCTCTTCTGCTGTGCCTGCCTGCCCGGTGGAGACGACATGCACATCGTGGCACGCAGTACCGAGGTGACGGGTGAGCGCCTGGGCTATGAAGTTGTCCGTTCGTTCTACGAATCCCTGAAGTTACGCATGGAGATTCCTGCCCGCGAGCAGGCTCTCTACCTGTACAACGGCATGTTCCAGATGCGCCGCCTAGATCTGGCACGCCTGCTGTTCTGCCTGCAGAATGAGGGGCGCGGCTACCGCCTCAGCATGGTCAACGCCATCTGGAACAGCAATCGGCAGCTCATTTATAACTACGAGCCGGAAAAATCGCCTGAATACATCCGCCGCGAAAGTGCCACGGCCGTATCGTCGCTGCCGCCGTTCCTGGTGAGCGAGGGTGAGCCGGTCTGCATGAACGAGATGCTGCCGGAGGGCTGTGGACAGTGGTCGATGATGTTCCGCGACCGTGGCGTGTGCGCCTTTGTATGGATGGGCTTTGATGACCCCGCGCATCCTCTGGCGGCAGCCCGCGAGCTGCGCCCCCTGCTGTCGCGCGCGGCTGCCAATCTCGCCCGCGAGATATTTGACAAGGCCCGTGCTGAACTGCGCGCTCAGCAGCAACAGACCGCCCAGCAACAGAAAACGGCATCATGACCCCTGATTATGCAGCGTATATGAGCGCCGCCCGGCAGGCTGCCCGGCAGGCCGGGGCTTTTCTGCGCGAGCAGTTTCATGCTGTCAAGCTGGTCGATGAATCCCTGCAGCACGATGTTAAACTGCGGCTGGATAAGGACGCGCAGAACCTCATCGCTTCCAGCCTCCTGGCGGCGTTTCCGCAGAGCTGTATTCTGGGCGAGGAGGGCAATGCCGGTGCTTCCTGTGCAGAGTATCAGTGGATAGTCGACCCCATTGATGGTACGGTCAATTATTTTTATGGCATTCCGATTTTCTGCGTGAGCATAGCCTTGCAGTATCGCGGCCAGCTGGTGCTGGGCTGCGTGTACGACCCCATGCAGGGGGAATGCTTCGAGGCCATTGCCGGGCAGCAGGCTCTGCTGAACGGGCAGCCTATCGCCGTTTCCTCCCGAAGCGCTATGCACGAGGCCGTTGTCTTCATCGGCCACGGAACGCACGATGGTTCCGGAGAAGCCGGAATCCGCCGCTTCGCGCACCTTTCGCGCCAGGTACGCAAGATTCGCATTCTGGGGTCGGCCGCGCTCACGCTCTGCTATATTGCAGCCGGCCGCTTCGATGCCTATGTCGAAGGCCGCATCTGCCTCTGGGACTTTGCGGCCGCCCGCGTCATTCTTGAAGCAGCAGGGGGCTGTCTGGAGTTTGAAGCCCGCCCCGGGGATGAAATCAGAGGAGCCATCGTGGCCTGGAATGGACGCATTCCTCTACACGAAGCTCTGCAAATGGACACCAGCCTCTCATGAATACCCCTTCCGTTCGTCAACTTGCCTGGAAATGCCTGCTGCGCTGGTCGCAGGGCGGTATCTTTGCCGAAACGCTGGTTGCCCGTACGGCGGCCGAGCATCAGCTCAGCTCCGCGAACCGTTCTCTGTTGCAGGCGATTGTGTACGACACGCTGAGGAATCTCAGCTGGCTGGACCATATCCGCAAGACGCTGCGACCGGGTAAACTCGAGGAAAAAATGCGCTGGCTTGTTCTTGCCGGTCTGTGCCAGCTCTTCATTATGCGCCAGGCAGAGCATGCTGCGGTGAGCGAGACGGTGCGCCTGGCTCCGCAACGCGTCCGCGGTGTGGTCAATGGCATGCTCCGCCAGGCGGCCCGCCGCATGAAGGAATTTGATGAGGAACGCGAAAAACTTCCTCTGCCGGTGCGGTATTCCACGCCGTCGTGGCTGGTAAAGCGCTGGCAGCGCGACTTCGGCGAGGCAGAAACCCGGAGCATGCTCGAATGGAATTGCCTGACACCCCCGGTGTATGCCCGTGTGAACCCGGTGAACCCGCCCTCCGCCATCCCGGAGTCCTGGGAGGCTTTGCCGCAGCTGCCGGGCTGGTATCGCCTGCACGGCGTGCTGCCGCTGGAGGCGCTGAGGGCAGGGCAGATTTATGTGACCGACCCCTCCACCCGCTACTGTGTGCAGTTGCTTGCGCCGCAGCCAGGGGAACGCGTGCTGGATGCCTGCGCCGCACCGGGCGGTAAATCGGCGGCCATGCTGGCAGCCACAGGGGGAGAGTTGAATCTGCTGGCGACGGATGTAGAGGAATTCCGCCTCAAGCCCCTGCGGGAGAACCTGCTGCGCGCCGGTGGACGCCAGGTGCAGGTAGCGCTGCACGATTGGAGCTGCCCATGCCCGCCGGAATGGAAAGAATCTTTTGATGCCGTGCTGCTGGATGTACCATGCTCCAACAGCGGTGTGCTGCAGCGCCGTGTCGATGCCCGCTGGCGGCTCTGCCCGGAGGAAATGACCCGCCTGGCCGCTCTTCAGCTCTGCATTCTGGAGCAGGGGAGTGCGGCCCTGCGTCCCGGCGGCCGGCTTGTGTACAGTACCTGCTCGATTGACCGGGAGGAAGACCGCGCCGTTGTAGATGCTTTCCTTGCAGTTCATAAGGATTTTGTCCTCGTGGACGAGTATCTGGCGCTGCCTCACCGAGAACTGGCTGACGGCGCCTATGCCGCCTTGCTGCGCCGCGCAAAATAAGCAGAAATGCAAAAAAAAGCTCGCTTTCCGCGGCTTCTGCAGTATAATGGGGGACGAACACAATCCAGCCCCCTTGCTTCTACCATGATTACGAAGAAACTCACCATCCAGAATAAGCTCGGAATTCATGCCCGCCCCGCAGCCCAGTTCGTGCGCGTGGCCAGCCGCTTCCAGGCTGATGTTTCGGTGGAGAAGGATGATGAGGCGGTGGATGGCAAGAGCATCATGGGCCTCATGATGCTGGCCGTCGGCTGGGGGGCAGAGATTTCGGTAACGGCAGACGGGCCGGACGAATCGGAGGCGGTTGCTGCTCTTGAGGAGCTGGTCAACGGCAAGTTCGGCGAGGACTGACACCCCTCGCCGTTGGTGTTTTCAGGCTTAACCCTTTTTCTGCAGTCATGAGCGAAGGATTTGAACGCCGCTTCAAGGGGCAGCCCGTATCCCCCGGCATTGCCATGGGGCGGCTGCGTGTGGAGGCTCGTGGTTGTTCAGCTCCTCTCATCCGGACCATTCTGCCCACTGAGATTGAGGCGGAGTGGCAGCGTTTCGAGGATGCTCTCACCCGCACAGAGACTGAAATCAAGATGCTCCGGCAGCGTGTCGAGGAATTGAGCGGTGCCACGGAGGCTGCCATTTTCGATGCTCATCTCCTGTTCCTGCGCGACCGCATGATTATTTCCCGGCTTCGCAAGGAAATGCCTGCGCGTCTGCAGAACATTGATTCTGTATACTATGCCGTGGTGCAGAATTTCATGGAGGCCATGCGCCAGGTGGATGATGCCTACCTCCGCAGCCGCGTGGCCGACATCGGCGATGTGCTGCAGCGCGTCCTGAAGAATCTCGACCAGGGTGGGGCCAAAACCCGCAAGAACAAGCCCGTCAGCAAGGAACCCTGTGTGCTGGCGGCCTATGACCTTGCCCCCAGCGATACGGCCGACCTCGATTCCCAGAATGTGCTGGGCTTTGTTACGGAGACAGGTTCTGCCATTTCCCACACCGCGATTCTGGCGCGCTCGCTCGGCCTGCCGGCGGTGGTGGCCGTTCCCGGTCTGGTCATGGAATCACGCGTGGGGCAGCCTGCCATTCTGGACGGTTACAGCGGGGGCCTCATCCTGAACCCCACCCAGGAGACCCGCGAATACTATGAGCGCCTGCAGGCTGAAAAGGAGAAGGCCTATCAGGCGTTGGTCGATATGAAGGATTTGCCGGCCGAAACCCGCGACGGCCACCGGATTCACTTGGCCTGCAACGTGGATTTCGTGCATGAATACAGCGCGGTGAAGAAATCCGGTGCCGATGGCGTGGGCCTTTACCGCACCGAATTCTTCCTGCTGGGCGGGGATAGTCTGCCGGATGAGGATGCCCAGTATGACCACTACCGCCGCCTGGTGGAAGAATGCGCGCCGCAGGAGGTTATTTTCCGTACCCTGGATTCCGGCGGCGACAAACTGCCTTTCGAGGTGCTGGAGGAAAAGGAGGACAATCCCTTCCTCGGCTGGCGCGGTATCCGTGTCTCGCTGAGCCGCCCCGCCATTTTCAAGGAACAGCTGCGGGCCATCATGCGCGCATCGGCTCATGGCAAGGTGGGTATCATGTTCCCCATGGTTTCCGGCCTGACGGAGGTGAAGGATGTCCATGACATCCTCGATGACTGCCGCCGCGAACTCCGGCAGCGCGGGCAGGCTTTCGATGAGAAGATGCGCGTGGGCATCATGATTGAAGTTCCCAGCGCCGCCATGATGGCCGATGTCCTGGCCCGTTATGTGGATTTCTTCTCCATCGGCACCAATGACCTCACCCAGTACACCATTGCTGTAGACCGCGTGAATTACCGCGTGGCCAGCATGTTCCGCTCCACGCATCCTGGCGTTATACGCCTTATCCACAAAACGATTGAGGCCGGCATTCCCACCGCCATCTGCGGTGAAATGGGCGGCGATATCACCCTGGTGCCGTTGTTGGTGGGCCTGGGTGCCACAGAGCTTTCTGTGGGGACCCACATGCTGCCGCTCATCCGCTTTGCCATCCGCCACCTCAATTATGCTGAGTGTCAGGAAATGGCCCGGCAGGCCTTGCAGGCAGAAGATTCCCGCACCATCCGCTCGCTTTCCAAGGCCGTGGCCCTGCGCTCCTACCCGAATCTGTTCGAATAACATCTCGCCACAGGCGAAATTCCCTCCGCTCGCCGGACGGATAATTTATTCTGCTTTGTAATTCCAACCATGTTATTCCTATAGGTTTACGGTGCGGAGAAGGGATTATATATTGGCTCGGTATTGACTTGTTATTTATCTGTAATCGTTGGGACGTGTTGGCGCAGGCTTCCGGTGCTGGCAATCGCAGCCGCTCACACCTTCAAATCCCCGCGCAGCACCGCTGCGCGTTTACTTTAAACTTCGTACTTCGAACTTCGTACCTCGTACTCCCATCATGCTGCCCAGAAGCATGATGGGAACTTCACTCCCCGCTGGTCTACATAGCGCGTGCGGAGCAGCGTAGCATCCCGGTGGCCGATTTCCAGTTGCAGCTCCGCAAAACTGCGGAAATAGCTCAGGTGATAACTCGCAAAAGTATGCCGCAGCGCATCCTGCGGCCAGCGCCGGGCAGGGGAGTCCCAACCCGCCGCGCGGCGCAGCTCCCGCCAGTGGTGCAGCCAGTTGGGCGGGCATATTGTTTCCCCATCTGCGTGTTTGTGAGCTCGTAGAATCCGCAGCAGCGGCTTGTGAATCGTCACCCGCCGCGCGCCGCCGGTCT
>CALCHQ010000133.1 GCA_937901085.1 uncultured Verrucomicrobiales bacterium
CGCAGAGAGTGAGCTTCTCAGTTATATCGATATGATGGACAGCCGCATGGAGATCTATCGCGAGGTTCTGGACAAGGTTGAGCCGGGCCAGTTCTCTGACCGGGTGTTTGCGTTGGAAAACAAGCGCCTGTTCCGTCATAAATGATGAATTTCGCAGATTTTCAAAATAGTTTTTCCCTGCGGTTGGATGACCGGCAGGTGGCAGCCGTCCGGCAAACCGAAGGGCCGGTGCTGCTGCTGGCTGTACCGGGTATTGACCTCCACAAGGCGGATAAGGATGGCATCACTCCCCTCTCCAGGGCGGCATACAATGGCCACACCGAATGCGTGAAGCTACTCATCGCCGCAGGAGCGGATGTTAACAAGGCGGATAAGGATGGCGAAACTCCCCTCTACTGGGCGGCATACAAAGGCCACACGGAATGCGTGAAGCAACTCATTGCCGCCGGGGCGGATGTCAACAAGGCGAATAATTGGGGCAGCACTCCCCTAGAGGTTGCCAAAACCGAGGAAATAAAGCAACTTCTCCGCGATGCCGGGGCGAGGTAATCACCGTTCCCCTTCCCACCCATGCGCCGCCCCTTTTTCGGGGTGCATGGGTGTTTTTCTGCTTTTATTGGCAGAACATATTTGATAGAATACGCGTCTGTAATAACAGCTAACTGATTTCCGCGCCATGGCATCTTCCACACAAAACAGTTCATTTGCACCATTTACACCTACCCTACCGAAAGGGTATGTGCTGCGCGACTACATCATCGAAAAAGTGCTCGGGAAAGGCGGCTTCGGCATCACCTACCTGGTGAAGGAAGAAATGACCAACTACCCCGTGGTGATAAAGGAAAATTACCCCACCGATTTTTCCTATCGCGACCCCACTACCGGGGAACTGCGCCCCATGCTCCAATGCGAGGAGAGCTACTGCTGGGCGCTGGAAAGTTTTGAAAAGGAGGCTCAAACCCTGCGCAAACTGCCCAAGCACACCAACTTGGTAAACGTCACAGGCGTATTCCGCGCGCTCAATACCGCCTACATCGTCATGGAGCCCATCGACGGCAACAACCTGACGGAGCTTTACCCGCAGGGTTCACAGGTAGAGCCGCAACTGCTGGAGAGCATATTGCGTAAACTGCTCAGCGCACTCGAACCGCTGCACCGGCAGGGAATCATCCACCGCGATATCAAGCCGGCCAACATCATGCTCACCCCGGCGGGCGAGCCCGTACTCATCGACTTCGGCGCCGCCCGACCCATGGAAGGCACCC
>CALCHQ010000134.1 GCA_937901085.1 uncultured Verrucomicrobiales bacterium
CAGACGGGCATTGACTCTGAACGCCGCAAAATCATAACCGGTAGCCGCGATCACGGTTCCGTCTGCCGCTGTCACCTCAGCGGCGCAGGTTTTACCCATGGCAATGAGGTTGGCTGTGGTAGTTTCCCCGAATTCCTGCACCATGACAAGGCGAGCGGGGGCGGATATGATTTGCGTTGTATCGTTCATTTGTTTGCTGTGTTATTGGGTGAGGGCGCGGCGCATTTTGCGCAGCGCGTTTTGGGTAATGCGGAAAAGCTGAATGCGGCTTACGCCCATGATGGCGGCCACCACCTCTTCCGGATCACCGCCACAGGGCATGGGCGGCAAGCCGGCGCGGTGGCGGAACTCCGGCACGCTGAGCAGGGCCACGGCTATGGCCTGCTCGCGTTCGCGCTCGCGCTGTTGGCTTTTCTTCATTGGTGAGGATGATTTGCTAATTAAAAGCGCGGGCGCGGGGAGCAGCCGGCGGCGAGGTCATGCTCAGTGGGTGGCAAGGTGTTTTGGTATTGTTCCCAATCGCGCGGCGCGGGGTATTCGCATTCCGGGGCTTCCCATGTTGGGCACTCCGGCGAGAAGCCGCTGTAAGGGTATATGGGGTCATCCCAATGCTCATGCACGTGGAGCACGAAAAAGGGGAGGCAAAGCAAGAAGATAAGCCCGGCGGTAATGTAGAACAAAGCGCGGAGAAAATCACAGAGAAAATCAAGCATATTGAGAGAGGGGGTTAACGGGTGGCACAGTAGAAAAGCGCAATCAGGATGGCGGCTTGGCATATAAGGCCAATGCAGGTGACTAAGGCTTCCGGGGTGTTCATGGTATCAGCGGGCGCGGTGTTGCGGTTTGGGGAGTGTGTAGCCGGGCGTGGGCTCCGCTGTTTCAGCCTTGCGGATGTAGTAAGCGCAATGCACTTCAAAGCGGGTGAGAGCTTCCGCACTGCCGGGGTTTTCCGGCAAGCCGGGCACCAGCAGGGTTTTGTTGTCGTATGCCAAGCGGCAGAATACGCCAAGCGTGCGGCGGTAGTGCCGGCTGCCTGCCAGCTCCGGGAGGATGGGCAGCGCGCCCTCGGGCTCTGTTGCGCTGAATACGAGCGTGCCGCAGGCGTAGCACCATGCAATCTGTTGCGGTTTTTGTTTCATTTTGTTTGCGGGTTGGGTTTGGGTGAATATGCGGGCGCGGGTGTTTCCGGCTTTCATTTCAGGCGTGGGCGGGGCAAGAGTTCATAGCTGCACCCGCTGCCTGTATGGCGGCGGCGGTGCGGTTGATTTCCGCTTCCAGTTCATGCGCAAGCTTGCTTTCATGGAAGGGGCGGGCAAAGGCGGCGAATGTTTCGCATTCCGCCATTTCGTATTTGTAGGCGCTCACCCACCGGGCGAGCTTGGCAAAGATGATAAGGCCGGTTTCCTTTTCCTGCTCTTCGACGACGCGTCTGATGTCGGAAAGCTTTCCTACGCCGCTGGGCTCGATGATCAGACGGTCGGGATTGTACTTCTCGATCAGCTCATCCACCGCCTTCTGGAAGTCACCCACCAGGGTGCAGCAGATGCAGCCGGAGGTCAGCT
>CALCHQ010000135.1 GCA_937901085.1 uncultured Verrucomicrobiales bacterium
CGGCAGCATGGCCCGCCGCATTGGCCAGCATGGCCAGCTGCATGGCACCGGTGGGCTGCTCTGCCTGGTGGGTGGCTGTCTCCTGCATTTCCTGCAGCGCCGGATGCCCGGCGGGCAGGTTCGGGAACAAGGCCCACGCGGCAGCATGGCGCACGCTTCGCGTCTTATCGGCCAGCGCCTTGCGTGCTGCGTCGCCGCCCAGCAGCTCGGCAGCAGCGGCCCGCACCAAGGCATCGGTATCCTGCGTGGCACCAAGCGCGACGGCCTGCACCTCCGGGGTGAGAGGAAACTGGGCCAGCAGCCCCAGCAGCGTGGCTCGCCAGGCCGGAATTTCCTCTGCCTTGTAGGCGGCCAGTAATTCATTCACGCTGCCCTTGCCCTGCATGGCATGTCCCGCTGCGCGGAAACGCTGGCGGTATTTGCCCAGGCGTTCTACCTTGTAGCGATTTTCCAGGTATTCCATGCACCATTGGTGGTCCTTGTCCTTGTGGCAGTTCAGGCAGGCATTCGGCACGCCGAGTTCGATACTCATGCGCGGGTCGGGCCAGTGCAGGGCGTGGTCGCGGCGCGGGTCACGGCCCATGTAGGTCATTTTGGGCATGTGGCATTCAATGCAGGGCATGGCCTTGCCGCCGCAGAGCCTGTTGTGGCCGACCTGCGGGGCCAGCACGCCGTTGATGACCTTGTTCGTACCGTGGCATTGCAGGCAGAGTTCATCATTTTCTGCGGGCAGCACCAGCTTGCCGGAATGCGGGTCGTGGCAATCATAGCAGGTGACCCCTGTGCGTCCCATCCTGTGCAGCCGGAAACTCGTTTCGCAGTAGTCCTCCTCCAGCTGCAGACCATTGGGATGGAACACCCCTGGAACCTTCGGCAGTTCCAGTCGGAAATGCTCATCAAATGCCTCACCAGCCGAGAAACGCCCTGTGATTTCCTCGCGGCGGGCATGGCAGCTGGCGCAGTTGTCATCGTGCTGCTGCGGGGTGAGCCTGCGGTCATCCGGGGCAACAAGACAGCCCTTTTCTGCAACGGGCGCATCAGAGACTTTGTGGCATTGGATGCAGGTGATACCGGGTTCCCTCCAGGTGGACTGGAAGGTGTCAGAATCCGTGTCGTAATTCTTCTGGAAGCCGCTCATGTGGCACCAGGCGCATTGGGAATTCCAGTTCATGCCACGTCCGGTCCAATGCCCCCACTCGCCCGGCCGGCGCTCGGCTCCACCGCGTTCCTGCTGCAAGGCATCGTCGCGGAACACGTCGAACCACTCCTTCTTCTCCACATCCCAGGCGGCGCTGGGCGTCTGCAGCCCGCCATCCGGCCATTTGAGCAGATACTGTACCAGCGGCTCACGGCCAATCACCGCGCCCACGGTGTAGACCTTGCCGGTCTGCACATCGCACATCAGAAAATTCCCCCCCGCATCGCGCTGCATCTCCAGCTCCATACCGTGTGCCTTGATACGCTGCCCGGCAAAAGCCCCGGCATCCAGCGCTGCCTGAGGGGTACGCCAAGCCCAGGCGTGGTCGCTGCCTTTCCATAAATCATATTCCTTGCGGTGGCATTCCGCGCATTTCTGCGAAACGGACAGCGCCGATTCATTCCAATGCGGGCGTTCCGCCGCGCGGGCGGAAACGAAAACTGCCAGCACCGGCAGCGCCATGGGAAGAACGAATTTCACGCCAGCATTCTACCACACCCGCCCCCGCCCGCGCAAATGCAAAGAAACATACCGCCTGTCATACCCGGAAACTTTTTTTCATTTTAGGCTTGCCATGCGGGGATGTCTCTGCTAAACTCCCGGCACACGCACGAGTAGCTCAGTGGTAGAGCGGCTGTCTTACACACAGTTGGTCAGGAGTTCGAATCTCTTCTCGTGTATAAACCTCGCAACCCTCTAACGCTTACCGTGTTAGAGGGTTTTTAGTAACAATCAACGACTTAACAACCCTGTGCAGAATCGGTATACGCCCGTTTTTGCCTATCGCCGCCTGTCTCGGCGCAGGCTTGCCGAAGCCGGAGGACTCCAAAGGACTAGGGGTGCGGCAGCCCTCTTGTTTTCATATTCGACCGATTCTATCGTGATATCGGGGGAAAATTACCGAGTCTGCAAGGATGGGCTGATAGACATAGGGTAAACTTGTGCAGTGATAGAGCAGGCATTGAATTCTTTTGAGCAAGTGTGTAAAAACAATTTCTTGACCTATGAACAGTAAAATATACTACAGAGTCGTATACTCTCTTGCTGAATACTCAGGGTTGTATGATACGAAGGAAATCGAGTTTTCTAACAGACAGCGACTGTTAGAACTATGGGAGTCTCTGGCTGCTATATGTGCATTTTGCTTAGAGTCAGGTGTTCGTATATGCACTGCCATAGCCATGGCCAACTCAGATATCAGCGAGGATGCGTTTGAACAAGCTTTAACGAAAAACCGGGAACGGGTAGACTTGCGTAAACTCGGTTATATGAATGAGCCTGTCCAATACGTTCAAACGGAGGCTTTTCTGAAATTATATAATTGGTATAGCGACCATCCCGCCCCCGACAAACTCTGTGGGTTTTTGGATGCGCCCCTCATTTGGGAGTTCATTTGGGAATTAGCCCGCAGAGAAGTTAAACCAACTGCGGTGAGTCGTATTACCGGTATTTATCTTTGGGAGGACATGGAACGTGCGGAAAAATTTAAGGATGAGCAACGAAAACATCCTTTGTATAAAATAGTTCGCGTTAAGGTGGAAGATGCGGATAAAGTTCAGGAGTATGATGCAAAGTGGCTGGATGCGGTGCCAACAGATGCTACGTTAGAAGAAGCGTACGCTTATGCTGTCAGATATTGGCTTGGGGTAGAATCAGAATCTCCTTGTTGGGAAATCCTGTATGAGGGGCGATATGAAATTATTGAATAGCTCCTATATTCTGTCCAAAATACGGTGGTTTTCTCCAAGACTCCATCATAAGCCCATGTGTTTAGCTTCTACATATTTGAACAAGAGTTACTGAGGGCTCGAAACAAGGGAGTTGTGTCCTGTGACGTAACCTTCTCAAAGCGTATCTGACGACCTTCGTTCGAAGGTCGTTTTTTTGTTATGCTCATTCCACAATTATTGCAGAAGATCAAAAAAAATCATAAAGGATTAGGAATTGTTAGTTACTTCCACAGCGGGTGTTGTTCCCAATGCTCGGACAGAACCATTTTGTGGAGGGGGATGCCTTGCTGTTGTGAATCATGCAGGAATTGCTGCATGCGTACGTGCCCATTAGGAGGAGGGTGCCACCTGTTTGAGCAGATAACGACAGATGAACTGAGTCTTAAATAATTCGTCAATTGTACATCGTCAATACAAAACGCCCTCCCCATGTGCGCAGTTGAAAGAATCAACGGATTCCAACCCTAGGCGGGGGAGATTATCTGCACTCGTTATACATGCAGTACAGAAATTGTCAAGGAGAGGATGCTGAAAAAAGGAAAAATTCTGAGTGATTTTTTACAAATTGTGAAAAATGGCACAAAAAAATGCAAAAAAACGTGAAAAAAGGTGTTATTTTATTCTATAAAAATGTGAAAATTATTGACAAGTGATTCAAATAGCAGCATTATATGACTTGTAAGGGGAAGCTATGCAAAAAGAGGGATATTTAAGACGCAAGATTGATACATATCTGGATGACTGGAAGTCTGCACCGGGGCGCAAGCCGCTCATTGTCCGGGGAGCTAGGCAGGTAGGAAAAACCGAGGCTATCATGCAGTTTGCCACACGGAGATATGAACATGTGGTCTATGTGAATTTTGTGGAATCGCCCTACTATAAGGGGATCAATGAGGAAGGCTATGCCGTGGAGGATATCGTGCGGCTGCTGTCGAGAATGAATCCGGAATTCCGCTTTGAAGCGGAGAGGACGCTTATCTTTTTTGACGAGGTGCAGGAATTCCCGGAAATTACGACAGCGCTTAAGTTTTTTCACATTGATGGCCGTTTTGATGTGATATGTAGTGGTTCTCTGCTGGGGGTACAGTATTCCCGTATTGAGAGCCACAGCGTGGGGTACAAGCTGGACTATGAGATGCGCTCCTTTGATTTTGAGGAGTACCTGTGGGCTCGTGGCTATCAGGACGATGTGGTGGAAGACATGCTGGGGCACTTGCTGAGAGCAGAACCATTCAGTAATGCAGAGCTGGAGCGCTACTTTTCCTTGTTTCTGGATTATGTGATTCTGGGCGGGATGCCTGCGGTCATCAGTGCGTTTGTGCAGAGCGGTACCTTTGAAGAAACAGCAAATATTCAGCAGCAACTGCTCCGGGACTACCGGGAAGACATCCGCAAGTATGCATCCGGGGTGGATAAAGCTAAAATCCTGGCGGTTTTTAATCAGGTGGCGCCCCAGCTGGCAAAGGAAAATAAGAAATTCCAACTCACCAAAGTCGCCAAGCATGCGCGCTCGCGGGATTATCTGGGATGTGTGGAATGGTTGTTGGATTCCGGTCTGCTGTCAATATGCTATTGCCTACAATATCCGGAATTGCCTTTGAAAGGGAACTTCGACCCATCCAAATACAAGCTGTATGTGGCTGATACAGGCTTGCTGCTGGCCATGCTTGATGACGAGGCTCGTGAGGATTTGCTGCACAACAAGAACCTGGGGGTGTACAAGGGGGCTCTCTATGAGAATTTTGTGGCCGAGGCGTTATCCAAGAGTGGCTACGATTTGTTCTATTATCGCAAAGACGATTCAACGTTGGAGATGGACTTCTTTGTCCGAACTGCAGAGGATTTGATACCTGTTGAGGTTAAGGCCGGAAATACAGTTTCCAGCTCCCTCCGCAAGTTGGTAGAGTCTGATAAATACGAGGCCATTCACTCCGGCATCAAGCTAGCTCGTGCCAATATCGGGCGCTCGGAAGCCTTCCTGACCATCCCCTGGTTCTGTGCCTTCCTGCTGAAGCGGTATTTGAAAGCAGTAGTGCATAATAAGTAAAAACTGCCCCGTGAGATTGACTCAGGGGCAGGAATATTCCATGTATGGATGATGCTAGTTTCTGATTTTTAACAGTAAACGTTCATCTATGTGCATCCACCCAGTATTGGTGTAATGATTGCACTGCTTGCAGAGTGGTGCAAGGTAGGTCCCTGGATGTCCGTAGACGGTTACATGGGCTCCTACTTCAACGCTGTTTCTTCTGCAGACTGGGCAGAGACCAGGTATCGGTATGTTGTCGCCGTAAAAATCCAGCCATGATCTGCCGTCAGCCAATTGCTGACCCGACGTTCCGATTATGTTTTTAATATTTACCATATTTATGTTTGGTTACTTGCCTATCCAACGCGCCGTAGTAAGACGCTCCACATTGAATAGCTTCTAGTTGACTAGATGCAAATTCTATGCCAACTTTTTAATTCTTTGTAAATGTAATACAGTAAACATATTCTGAATTTTGATAAATGAATCATGCCTGCGACAATTTGTCGTGGTGTGACATTGTGCCGCATTAAAGTGCGACACAATGTCACACGATGCATGCGTAACTAATTAAGAGACTCCCTGTCGCAAATTAAAAACGCTTGGTTACTTTTACAATCTAACGAAACATATTTATTATTAATTGATAATGAAACTTTGTGAGGCGTGCAATGAAGCCGTAGCTCAGGAGTACTATGATCCCCTGATGCTGATGGTGCTGTTCATTTTCAATTTCCTTTGCATTCATCCCTTTAATGACGGCAATGGACGCATGAGCCGCCTGCTCACGCTCGTGCTGCTCTACCGGCATAGCTATATCGTGGGCAAATATATTATAAAGTACTTATAAATTGTATGTTATGCTTTCTTGTTTTTTTCATTCCTATCCTCGGAGACGTACCCTTCTCAAAGGGTATCAAGACTGACTTCCAACCGGGAGTCAGCCTTTTTCGATGTGCGGTTATTTCGGGTACATAATCAGAATGAGCTTGACGCTCCGGGGGCGGGTGGGATAGACTGTAGCGAATTTTGCAGCTGGTCTGCATAGTAAGTATCTTATGAAAGCTAAGGGTGTAGCAGGATTGGTGGCTGGTTTGCTGCTGGCTGGCGCGGCGGGTGCTGTGCTGGGGCATCGGCGCCGTAAGCAGAGTATGTCGGTTCCGGCCAAGCCGGAGACGGCTGCCGGGCGGCAGGAAACGCCTGAGCATGCGGCGTTGCGCGAGATTCTGGAGCGCTCGGTGGCATATAATGATGCGTTGTACCAGCGGGTGAGCGCGTTGGAAACGATGCCCGATGCGGAGGCGCGCAAGGCGGCTTCGAAGGAGCTGGTGCAGCTGAATCAGGAGGAACGCCGCGCGATTGATGCGTTGCGGGCGGCTTTGCAGGCCCGTCTGGCAGAGCTGGGCTATGGTTTTACCGGGATTGATGGTTTTACAGAGCTTATCAGCGAGTTCCGATTCCGCACGCTGGTGCAGCAGGAGCGGCATCTGGAGGTGTATGAGCGGGTGCGCCTGCTGCCGGGCGTGGCCGATACGCCGGAGTTGCATGCCTACTTGAAACTGGGGTATAGTGATGAGGCTCAGCGCCAGGCCGATACCGCGGAGCAGATGAACCAGGCCATAGAGGCGCAGCGGGGTATCATGCTGCGCGTGGGCCGCCTGCTGGCCGGGGTGAAGGATGCCGCCAGCGCTGCTGCTGTGCAGGATGAGCTGGTGGAGGGAAATAAGCGTTATCAGGAATGGGCCGGGCGTATGCGGATGTACCGGCAGGATGATCCGGAGGGGGCGTCAGAGTCGGTGGAGGCGCTTCGTACCATGTATGCTGCCTTGATGCCGCCGCTGCGCACTCAGGCTGCCCAGTTGCAGCAGTCGGGCTGTTTCGGCGATGCCCGCCTGGTGGCTATTCTCTCCCGCTTGCTACCGGATAAATAGGCCGGTACGCTGTTTTCTGCGTTTCTGGCGGCTGAAATGAGACTGCTGTGCTTTTAGCGGCTTGCATCGGCTGCCGTCTTGTGTTAAGCTGAAACAGTTATCATAACCTATATGCTGGAAGCACGCAATATTTGTCTGGAGGTTGACCACGACGGCGAGAGCCTGTTTTTGCTCAGCGATGTGAATTTCTGCGTTCCGCGGGGGCATTTCATGGCGATTGTCGGGCCTTCCGGCTGTGGTAAGACGACTTTGCTCAAGGCTATTGCCGGTATCAAGGAGACGAGTTCCGGCTCGTTTGTGTGGGAGGGGCGTGACCTGGCAGAGGAGGGGGATTTCGAGCCGTACGAGATTGGCTATGTGCCTCAGTTCAGTATTGCGTATGAAGAGCTGACGGTGGATGAGAATGTGGAGAGTTCTGCCCGGCTGCGGGTGGATGCTGATGACGAGGAGCTGGATGCCATCATCGACAGCGTTCTGGAGGAAACCGGGTTGGCAGAGATTGCCGACCGCCCGGTCAAGTTGCTTTCCGGCGGGCAGAAACGCCGCCTGGCTCTGGCCATGGAGCTGGTGAGCAGCCCTCGCATTCTGCTCTGCGATGAGGTGACCAGCGGCCTGGACCCCCGTTCGGAACGCGAAATCGTGGAGTTGCTGCACCAGCTCAGCATGAAGGATGGCCGCATTGTTATTTCGGTGACGCATAGTCTGGCACAGATGGAGCTGTACGACAGTATCATGGTGATGGTGCGCGGGCACCTGGCCTACCATGGCTCGCCGGATCTGATGGTGCATTATTTCGGGGAGCAGAATTTTGAGGAGGTTTACCCCAAGCTGGCGATGCGCGAGCCCGATGAGTGGCGCATGAGCTGGCTGAAGCACCGGGCGGAATACTACCAGCGCCTGGAAAAGAAGCATCTGGATAAGTTTGCGGCGGCGGGGCTTCCTGTGCCGCAGCCCGGTGGCATGGGGCAGGATGAGGAGCTTTCCCAGCCTTCGTTCATGGTGCAGTTCTGTACGCTGCTCAGCCGGCGGTTCACGATTTTGTTCCGCGACCGCACCCAGCTCTGGCTGCAGGTGGCCATGATTGTGATTTTCCCGATTCTGGTGGCCTTGTTCTCCAGCAAGGGGCAGGATCAGCTGTTGCAGCTGACGGATACCATGGGGCGTGATCTGGCTGCCGAGGTGCAGGCCCAGCAGGCGCAGGCAGAGGTGAGGGCGCGTGTGGGGTCTGCGGTGTCGGGTATCATCATGTTCCAGGTTATTCTGCTGGGCTTGATGGGTTCCAACAATGCCTCGCGCGAGGTGGCGGGCGAACGCCTGATTATGGAGAAGGAGAAATTTGCCGGTACCAGCCCGGCGGCTTATCTGGCATCCAAACTGGTGTTCCTTAGCTTGCTGGTGCTGGTGCAGAGTCTGTGGATGGTGGCCTTTGTGCAGTATTGCTGGCCTCTGCGTGGTGATATTGTCAACCACCTGATATTCCTGCTGCTGGCCAATGCGGCCATGACGGCGGTCTGCCTGGGTATTTCGGCCAATTGCAAGACGCCGGACCAGGCCTCGCTGCTGAGCATCTACCTGGTGGGATTCCAGCTGCCGCTTTCGGGGGCTGTGCTGGCTCTGCCGGAGTTTGTGGAGCGCTTCACGCAGCCTTTCATTTCGGCCTACTGGGCATGGAGCGGCAGCGTGAACGGAGGCCTGGAATCCGAGGTACTCAAGGCGGTCAACAGTATTGTGCAGACCTCGTTCTCCGGGGGGCTGCTCTGCATGCTGGTGCTGCTGGGGCATGTGGCGTTCGGCATTATCCTTACCTACATCGGGGTGCGCCGCACCCGCTGGGAATAACATCTACTGAAATCTGACTGGTTATTATGGCAAGAAAAAGACGCTCTTCCAAGAATAAGAAATCACAGCTGCCGCTTATACTGGGTGGCGGGGGTGCCGTGTTGCTGCTGGCGGTGGCGGCAGCGGTGGTGATGAAGCCGTCCGATTCTCCGGATGACGCTCCCGATGCCCGCTTCAGCGTGGCTGATTACCGCTACGAGGCTTCCCGCCTGGTGGGTAATTCGTACCGCATGAAGGGACGCGTGGAAAACATTGATACGCTGGGGAATGACCGCATGGTGGCGGTATCTCTGCCGGGGCAGTCGCAGGAACGCCTGCCTCTGCTGGTGCGGCAGGGGGTGACCGGCCGCGTGAACCTGACCCGCGGTGATACCTTCACCTTCCATGTGGTATGCAGTAATGGCCGCGATGCCGACGGAGGCGAGGTCAAGGGTGTAATGATTGTCGAAAAAGTGGAGGCTGAATAAGAATGAAAAGGATTTCATACGGAAAAGTGTGGGCGGTGATATGCGGTGGTCTGCTTGCCGGACCGCTGACCGCCCAGGGACTGGGTACGGTACAGAATGACCAGCCTGCGCCCCAGCAGGAGGTGCAGCCGCCGTCTGCGCCGCGCATCGGGCAGTCCTTTGCTGATACCGGGAGTGGGGAAACACCGAATCCCCAGGTGCTGGGCATGGAGATTCCGCTGCTCGACCCTTCCAGTAACACCATGACCTACAATGGTGCTAAAATCGATGTGGGGAATAATGAGCTGGTGCGCGCTCGTTTTGAGAAGTACCTGGCTCAGAATCCCGATAACGGTACCGAGGCCAAGCGATATCGCAAGAAGATGAACGGGCTCTTGAAGCTGACCCAGAGGTCTGCCCGCTCGAAGCGGGCGGTGGGCAGCGAGACGCTGGTCAAAATCGGCAATGGCCTGTATGAAATGAATGATTACGAGAGCGATGCCGGTCAGTCATCCGCCCTGGCCGGGGCGATTGCCAGCGCGCTGGCGGTGCAGTTTGCCAACCGTTCCCGCAGTCAGCAGAATGCGGAGATTCAGGAGCAGATTGATGCCCTGGTGTACAAGACCAACCTGATGGAAAGCCGCAATACCGGGCGCGGAAAATCGGCCAACATTTATAAGGAGGGAAAGGAGCAGAACACGGTTTCCAATACCTATGCGATTTCTCACAACAAGTCCCGCGTGGTCAAGCTTGAAGCGGAAGGGGTCAAGAATGATGCCGACAGTATTGCGGCGCTGGAGCTGGCCAAGATTAATTTCCAGAGTACCATCGTGTCGATGCTCATGCAGCGCCGCTACAATCACGCGCTGATAGGCGCGCAGACGTACCGGCATATTTTCCGCGATGGCGATACGACCTTGAAGCTGGATAGTGATTCCCAGGCGGCCAAGCTCTTTGAGGGAGGCGTGGGCCTGCCGCCTACTGTGAACACGATGGCCACCATTGCGGCCAACTTGCGCCGGGATGTGGACCAGCATATGGAGGCGGTGGATAATATGCTGGCGCAGAACAAGCTGGGAGAAGCAACGCAAAGTCTGATTCATGCCGTGGCTATTGGTGAGTACATGGAAAGTGTGGCGACATTCCCCGTGGAGGGACGCCGCCGTATTTCGGAATACTGGTCGTTGCGGAAGAAGGCCTTGCCGGCGCTCAATGCCCGCGACTATGGCGCGCTGGAGGAGATTTCCTCCAGGCTCAAGGCGATGGATGTGGACTACGATGATTCCATGCTCTCCAGCTACTGTGCCGGGCGTAAGGCACAGAGTGATCTGCACTTGCGGAATGCCGCCAAGGCACTCAAGGCGGGGGATGATGCCTCCTTCAATGCCGAAATCACCAAGGCCGGGGAAATCTGGCCGAAGAATCCGAACCTGCAGAAGGGGCGCGAGCAGCTGGAGAAGCTGGATAATCAGGACCCAGTGCGGGATGAGTTCCGCACGCTGATGGCCCGCCATGAATACCGGACCATTTATAATGAACAGGATAAGTTCGAGGTGGTGGCCATTGACCCGGAGCTGAAACAGCAGTACAAGGAGGCGGTCACCCTTATCAGCACGATTGATGGCATGCTTGCACAGCTGGAGGTGGCAGCGCAGCAGGATGCTGTCATGGGGCCCTGCATGGCCTATGAAATGCTGCTGGAGCGGGGCGAGCAGGATGCCCGCTATAAGGAGGACAGCAAATACCGCGATGCGCTGAACCGTTTTGCCCTGGCCGCGCATGACTTCACGCAGGCGCTGGACAAGGCCAGGGAAAGCGAAGCCCGCCGCGAATACGGCTCGGCTCTGGCCAATTATTACCGCGCCCAATGCCTCTACCCCCGTTCCACTGCGGCCGGTAATGGGGCGCGCCGCGTCACGGAGCTGATACTCAAGGCCCGCTTCTGATGCCGACCATGTCGTCCCGCCCTCTGGTCATCACGCGTTTTGCTCCTAGTCCGAGCGGCCCCCTGCATGTGGGGCATCTCCTGGCTGCATTGCAGGCGCGCCGCCTGGCCGATGCTCACGGCGGGCGTTGCCTGCTGCGTATCGAGGATATTGACCAGCGCGCCCAGCACCCGGAGTATCTGGAACTCCTGTATGCCGACCTGGACTGGCTCGGCCTTCGTTTTGACGGTGAACCCATGGTGCAGACCCGCCGTTTCGGGGTGTATGAGGCCGTGCTGAAGGAATTGCGGCGCATGGGCGTTCTCTATCCCTGTTTCTGCACGCGTTCGGAAATCAAGGCCCAGCTGGCAGAAATGGGGCGTGCCCCGCATGCCACGCTGGGGTATCTGTACCCAGGCACCTGCCGCCACCTTCCGGCCGATGAGGTGGAGCGCCGCCTGGCGGCCGGGCTGCCTCACAGCTGGCGGCTGGATATGCAACGGGTGCAGGACCTCATCGGCTGCCCCACCTGGCATGATATGCACCGCGGCACGCAGCGCTGTGTTCCCACCGCGTATGGTGATGTGGTGCTGGCGCGCAAGGATTTCCCGGCCAGCTACCACCTGGCCGTGGTGATTGATGACGCTGCTCAGGGGGTGACTCATGTGACCCGCGGGGAAGACTTGTTTGAGTCTACGCACATTCACCGCGCCTTGCAGGGGGTGCTGGGACTTCCTGTGCCGCAGTACTGCCACCATGCGCTGCTGCGGGACAATGCCGGCAAACGGCTGGCTAAGCGGGATGGCGCGCGTTCCCTCGCCTCGTTGAGGGAAGCCGGGTACAGTCCCCGGCAGGTGCTTGATTCCTTGCAGACGGCTCTGCTGCGCGGGGGCGTGTGGTGGGTGTGAACCGCCTTATTTTTCCTGCTCGCGGATGTAGGCAATCTCTTTCTTGAGAATGGAACCGACTCGGTGCTTGGCCAGGTAGACCTGTGCCATGCTCACTCCCAGACGGCGGCGGACTTCGGTGGCGTTCAGACCCTGCAGTACGTTGTAGTCAAAGATCTGGAACTGGCGGGGAGAGACGCGCATCTTCACACGCTCCAGGGCGGCCTTCATCACATTCTGCTGCCATTCCCGCTCCCAGATTTCGGTGAAGTTGTTGCCGGAGGTGTCCGGCACGTTTTCCACCGGTTCACGGGCAGGAAGGTTCTCCCCGGTGCTGGTGGGGGGCAGGGGGGCTTTGCCGCGCAGGCGGAACTGGTCGTTGATGCGCCACCGGGTTACGTTCCACAGCCACATCTTGAAAGAGCCCCGGTCAGGGTCGTAGGTGTTCTTCAAGCTTTGCTTGGCAATGGTCAGCACGGTTTCCTGCACCACATCCCAGGCTTCGTCCTCGCGCAGCCCTGCCTTGAGCGCCACGGAGTAGATGAGGCGCCAGTAGGTACGGTAGAATTCATCCCAGCTGCGCTGGTCTTTCCAGTCGCCCAGGCGCATGATGAGACTGCGCCGCGTGCGGGCAGCAAGCTTTTCAAGCTCGTTGTCGCTCGGCGCGGGGATGGATGCTTCTTGCGTCACTCGCAAGCCATAGTAGCAGAAATATTCAGGAACGCAAGCAAGAAGTACAGACAGAGTTTCATGGGCCCCGAAGATTGGGGATACCGGGAATTATGGATTCAACGTAAGCGGATTCCGCTGCGATGCGCTCAGCGGCATCGCCAGCGGCCTGTGGCGCTGCATCTGATGCCCGGCGCCGGGGCGGCAGAAGGTGACATATAAAATAGGAAGCTGTATCATTTTGGACTTGAGCGGCGGCGGTCTGAAATGGTAGAGTATAACTGCATCCGGGAATGAGGTCATTCATCACATCCTTGCTTACCTTGCTGCTGGCGCTCATGTTGTGCCAGCCTGCGGTGCTGCATGCCCAGTCAACGTGGTCGGTTTCGGAGATGGATGGCGTTGAGTATGTGAAGCTCAGCGATGTGTGGCGCTTTTATAAATTCAGCCCCAGAAAAGGGCGCCCCGGCTGTGTCTCCTACGGCAGCGGCAAGCATGTGGTCTCGCTCAAGGCGAATCAGCAGGATTTCTATGTGAACAACTACCGCTACGTTCTCTCTCACCCGGTGCGTGAAGACGGGGGAGAACTCATGATTTCCTCGGTGGACATGCGTAAATTGGTGGACCCTGTCCTGCGCCCCCGCTTTTCGCCGCAGAACCGCCTGCGGACGGTGGTGATTGACCCCGGTCATGGCGGACATGATGCCGGCGCGGTCAGCTCCTACGCCAAGGAGAAGGATTTGAATCTGGCGGTAGCCCGCAAGCTGCGCCGCATGCTGGAAAACCAGGGCTACCGTGTGGTCATGACGCGGGATGGAGACTATTTCCTGACCCTGCAGCAGCGTGTGGCTATTGCCAACAGCGTGCCGGATTCGGTCTTTGTGAGCATCCATCACAACGCTGGCCGCCGGGCTGCCAGCGGTATCGAGACCTTTACCCTGGCTCCTCAGGGGACAACTTCCCCCTTTGCACGTTCGCGTCGTTACGCCGAGCTGGCCGGCAATAACCAGGACAGCGAAAATATTGCGCTTGCCACGGCGGTTCACAGCCGCGCTATCCGCAGCTCCGGCGCTATCGACCGCGGCATCCAGCGCGCCCGTTTTTCGGTTCTTTGCACCATCAACCGCCCGGCCATCCTCTTCGAGGGGGGCTTTGTCTCCAACCCCGAAGAATGCCGTAAAATGGCAACGGGGGCCTACCAGGATATGCTGGCGCACAGCATTTGCCAGGGCATTGTCGCCTACAAGAACACCGTGTGCCGCCCGGCTGGCAAGGTGGCATCCTCGACTTCCGGTTCGGGGAGTGTCCGTACCAGTATGCCGGGTTCCCGCGTGAGCCGCTATTCCCGAACAAAGTGATGGTGATGAGGTTTGCAGGGAAGTGTGGAGCTTGGGCGCTGCCGGTTTGGCTGCTGCTTGGCTCTGTTCTGCACGCTGCTTCTGCAACCGATGCCGCCACCGCTGCTGCAGAGGAGGCTGCCGGTAAGTCTGCCCCGGCTGCTGCTGCTGAAAATCCTGCGCCGGCTTCCGCAACGGTTGGTTCCTGGCATGTACGTGAGGTGGATGGCGTGGAATATGTGCCTCTGGAGGATTTGCGCGGCTTCTACAAGCTCATGCCGCTGCAGCCCAAGGGACGCAAAGTGACGGGGCAGCGCATGCTGGGAAATGGCGAGGTGGAACTGCTCTTCGGCCCGGCTCCGCGCGAATTGTTCATTCAGAACCGCCTTTGCGCTCTGTCCCATCCTGTGTTGGAGGATGCCTCTGGCGATCTCCTCATTTCGAAGATCGATGTCCTCAATGTAATCGAACCCATCTTGCGCCCGACCTACATCCCGAACCGCCAGGCGGTGCGGACGGTGGTACTTGACCCCGGTCATGGTGGTCACGACACCGGGACGGTTACGCCATACGCCCGCGAGGCCGATGTGGCTTTGGTCGTGGCATCGAAGCTCGGTCTCGAACTTCGCAAGCGGGGCTATGAAGTCGTCTTTACCCAGGAACAGAACCAGTACCAGTCCCCCCAGGCGCGTGTAGACAAGGCCAATGCCGCTCCGGCTGCCATTTTCCTGAGTCTGCACCTCAACAGCGGACGGAGCGATGTCCAGGGGGTGCAGACATACACCCTTGCTCCCCGTGGCCGGAATGAAGCCCCTTTGCCGGGGCATGAATTCAGCCAGTCGAGCATGGCGCTGGCCATGGCCTTGCAGTCTGCCATGGTGGAGAAAGCCGGTGCGGTTGATGGCGGCTGCCGCCGCGCGCATTACAGCCCGCTCAGCTCGCTGCGCTGCCCCTCGGTCATGCTGGAGCTGGGCTATGCCACTCACCCGGAAGAAGGAACCCGGCTCAGTACCGAGGAGTACCAGATGAAGATGGTGAATGCCCTGGCTGGTGCTATTGATGCGTATGCGCGGGTGATGAATCCGGCCACCGTTCTCCAGGTGCAGAAAGCCCCGGTGGTGGAAGCCCCCGCCTCCCCGGTCAAGGTAGAGCCTGCACCGCCCGCCAAGGCCAGGCCTTCCACGCCGCAGAAGAAGGCACAGCCCCGCCAGAAGGCTGCCCCCCGCCGCGCGCCTGCCCGCAAGCAGAAACGCGCGCCTCGCCGCCGGAACCGTCGCCGTTGAGACCCGATTCCCTTATACAGAACAAGGCAGCCCTGCCGGGCTGCCTTGTTCGTTGAACTGACGGGAGGTGTTTATCAGTCGACGTTGTCGAAGATTTCCTCCGGCTTGAAGAAGCGCTTGATTTCTGCTTCGGCGCTTTCGGGGGAATCGGAAGCGTGGCAGATGTTCAGCATGCTGTTCGTGCCGTAATCGCCGCGGATGGTACCCTTGTCGGCCTTCTGGGAATTGGTCGGTCCGAGGATGGTGCGTACGCGGGTGATAACACCAGGGCCGGAAAGCACCATGGCTACTACCGGGCTGGACTGCATGAATGCAGAGAGTTTGGGGAAGAGGGGCTCGCCATCAATAACCAGGTCGATGATGTGGCCGTAGTGTTCGCGCAGCACAGCATCATTCAGCTGCATCATTTTCAGGCCGCGCAGGCGGAAACCTTCACCCAGCAGACGCTGCAGGATGATGCCGGAGAGATTCTTGCGGACACAGTCCGGCTTGAAGAGGATAAGGGTCTTTTCGTCGCGATTCATAATCTTTCTTGGAATGTGTATGTGATGCTTTCTTACTCCCCCCGGCACGTTCTGTCAAGGAAAAAGCAGCTGTGCTTACATGATTTCGCATTGAATAAGCGCTGCAGAAAGAGTATACTGCCGCCAGTACGATATGAACCACACGCTGCGCTACGAACCGATACCCGCATCTTTCTACCAGTCCAACCGCGATGCTCTGGCATCCCGCCTTCCGGCCGGTGCCCTGGTGATGGTGCATGCCAATGATATTTATCCCACCAATGCAGATGGTACTCTGGCCCACCATCAGAATGCCAATCTGTTCTATCTGACCGGCATCGACCAGGAGGAAACGGTGTTGCTCATGCGCGTGGGCGAGGGTGGCACGCACGAGGATACCCTGCTGCTGCGCGAGACCAATGAGAAAATCGTCATCTGGGAGGGCGCTCGTCTCACAGCAGCCGGTGCCACCGCTCTGAGCGGTATCGAGGATGTCCGCTGGACGGATGCTTACCAGGCTCTGCTGGCCGAATGGGTGCCGGCTGCTTCGTCTGTCTGGCTGGAAAAGGATAACCACCCCCGCCGCTTCACCTATGTGCAGACCCGCAATGAACGCATGGCCGAAGCGCTGCTGGCCTGCTACCCCGACGTGAAGGTGGAAAGCCTGTACGCCCCCCTCTGCGAGATGCGTCTCATCAAGAATGCGGCAGAAATGAAGCAGCTGCGCCGCGCCTGCGAGATTACAGGGGCGGGCTTCATGGAATTGCTGCCGCAGGTCAGACCCGGCATGGGTGAATGGGAAATCGAAGCCGCGCTGAGTGCGGCCTACATCCGCCGCCGCGCCCGCAAATTTTCTTTCCTGCCCATCATTGCCAGCGGGGCAGATACCTGTGTGCTGCACTATATCTCCAACCACAAGGAAGTGGAGGATGGTTCCCTGATTCTGCTCGACATCGGTGCAGAATATGGTGGCTACGCGGGTGATATGACCCGCACGATTCCTGCCAATGGCAAATTCACTCCGCGTCAGCGTGCTGTCTATGAAGCGGTGCTGCGCGTGCAGCGTTATGCCATGAGCATCATGCGCCCCGGTCTGGAAAAACAGGAATATGAGCGCCTGGTGCGGGTGAAGATGGCGGCCGAGCTGGTGCAGCTCGGCCTGCTGACCCAGGAGGAAGTGGATGCCCAGCCCGCCAACCCCCTCTGCGTGCGTAAGTATTTCATGCATGGTACTTCCCATACCCTGGGCATCGATGTCCACGATGTCGGCTCTGATACCAGATGCTTTGCCGTGGGGCAGGTATGGACGGTGGAGCCGGGTATTTATATCCCGGACGAAAAAATTGGTATCCGTCTGGAAACGGATGTCCTCATTCTCGAAGATGGTGTGGAAGACCTCATCCCGAACGCCATTATCGAGCCGGATGATATCGAGGCCGCCATGGCCCGCTGAGAAAGCATCGGACCGCAGCAGCCTGCGGTCCGTTTTTTCAGCAATCGTCAAACTCGTATTTCCTCAGCTTCATGAAGGTGGGAGCAGGGCGGCGTGAATCCCAGAATAAAAGCAGCATGGCACCTAGCAGCAGCAGGCGCATGCCTGTATCAAAGGGGTAATTCGTAATCTCGTGTGAAGGGCCGAGGCAGTTGCAGCTCAGCTCCAGTCCCCGCATCCAGGCCTGGAAGTACAGCAGCACAAAAGTGCCGCACATCACCACGCCCCATACGGTGGCGCCCCGGTAGCTCCGGCGTGTCAGCAGGCAGAAGGCCACCACCAGCTCCATGGCCAGCCCCAGGCATGCCAGCGGAAAGGAGAAGAATGCTGGCAGAATGTCGCTGCGGGTCAGGAAATCTGCTGTTTCGTTCATGGCTCCCAGCTTCCCCAGTGCGGTGATGAGGAAGAATACTCCCATGCCTGCCCGCAGGATGGTGAGCAGCAAATTGACGAAACGATTATACTTCACGCCGCAGAGTCTACACCAGCAGCCCTGTCTCTGCAAGCGTGAAAATACCCCTGGGGGGATTCTGTGCCGGAAAACCACAGGGTTGATGAAAAAATAAAAGCTGTGCAATGAACCGCCTTTATGGTATAAGAACGCTATGAAGATGTGGAAGAGACTACTGCTGGGAGTTATGATGCTTGCCCTTGCTCCGGCCTGGGCACAGGATGAGGTGTCGGAACCCTCTGCCGATGAGTTGCTGGCCTGCATGCGGGAAATGACCGTGAGCCAGGGGAACAAGGACGTGGCTGGCCGCATCCGCAAGGCCAAGCTCAAGATTCCGTTCAGCCTCAGCGTGCGTGGGGATACGCTGGCATTCCAGTATAAGGAAAATGACAGCTGGAAGCGCTTTGACGTGCGAATCAAGGAAGATAAGGTGGACCTCATCCGCGTTGAAAACGGCAAGGCTGTGGTCATGGCTCCGGCGCAGTATGCCCAGCCCATTGCCGGTACGGATGTGTGTTACGAGGACCTTTCGCTGCGCTTCCTCTACTGGAAGGGGGGCGAGATGGTGGATGTAGGCGCAGATTCCCGCATCAAGGGGCGAGATTGCTATGTTGTGCAGGTGCCGAACCCCACCCCTAAGGTCGGTCAGTTTGCCTGGGTCCGCATGTGGGTGGATAAGGAGAACGGCACGACCTGGCAGATAGACGGCTACGGTGCCGACGGCAAGCTGCGGAAGCGTTTTTCCATTACCTCTGTCCAACGCCTTAGTGATGGTTCCTGGTTTTTCAAGCAGATGAAGCTGGAAGTGCGGAATCCGCAGAACCCCGACCGCACGATAGCGCTGGATTACCTGGAGATGGATGACCTGCCCGGCAAAAAGTAAGCCGGCGCGTGTGAACAGGGAAGCGGTGGAGTCCGTCCGTTGCCAGTACAAGGGAGAATCTGCTGGATGAAGCGCTTTTTTCAAGCTTTGGCGGTGCTGCTTCCACTCGGTCTGTTTGCCGCGTCCCTGCAGCCGGTACGTTTTCTGCTGTACAACGGCAGAGCTTCGCAGGGAATTATCCTGCTGCTGGTCTGCCTGGCTGTTCTGGCGGTGGTCGAGGGACTCCTGTTCCGGTACTGGATTCTGCCCGGCTGGGGACATAAGCTGGCAGAACGTCTGTATGGCGGTACTTACAATCCCGCACAGGATGCGCTGGCGTGTTTGTCGGAGCGCATCATGAATGAGAAAGCTGTGGATGAAATTCCCGCGCTCGCCCGGATGGTGCAGCGCCAGCCGGGGCGTTTGCGCGGCTGGCTGGTACTGGCCCGCCTGCAGCAGGAGTTGCTGCACGATGATAAAGCGGCGCTGCAGACGCTGGAGCAGGGCGCTGGCTGCATGTCAGACAAGGAGGACGCGGCGCTCCTGCTGTACCGCGCGGCCTCTCTCTGTGAAAAACGACTCCAGAACCCGGAGGCCGCTGCGCGTCTCTACGGGCAGGCCGCCACTCACTACGCCGATACGGTCTACGGACGCCGCGCCGCCCAACAAGCCCGATAAGCGGTTTTGAACAGCATTATCCTGATGCGTATCAGGTGTTAAGGTGGTAAATCACCCCAGGAGGACTATTTTATTGTGGAGCTTTTTTTCTGCTTCATGTAAAACTATCTTAATTAGAATGTAGCAAAATTACTTGTTTTGTGGGTTGCTTCGGGGGTAGTTGCTGGGTATTATCGGCAAACCCTATTTTATCTCCTGCAAAGAGAGTAAGAAAAATGCCCAACAAAGATGATGAACCACTTGCCGCAAGGGAAGGAGGTACCCCGTGCTGACACCTCTTTCCTTGCCGCGTACCCTGAAAGGGATAGGTGGTGCGAGACTGATAGATATGCCGGGAGTAATTTACCCGGAGGAAATGCTGCATGGCCGGCGGGGTGCTGATGCCCATAGTGGATGCGCGCACAACAAAGCGCCTGACTGGGGAATAAGTTCCCGCCAGGCTGCCGATATGCTCGGCGTTACCGTGCGGACGGCCCGCGCCTTGCTCAACCGGCACAAAGCGCGCTACCAGCTGGTTGCCCGTGAGGGGCTTCCGGCCTGTATGTATTGGGAGAAACGCGTGGTTGCACGCTTACTCGCCAAGCGGTGTCCGCTAGTGCAGAAAGTGCCCGAAAAACTCTGTTCTTCCGGTGAGGCATGCTTCATTCTGCAGGTCGCACGCAGTACATTGTTCCGTTATGTGAAGCAAGGAGTGTTACAGGAACACAAAATCAGGCACGCGACACCGACCGGCGTGCGCCAGTTGTCGTATTACCTGCGGGCTGATGTCCGCAAACTTGCTGCCCGGAGGAATGCGGCGCGAATGCGCGCCTCTGCCTTGCAGCAGGAACGGCGACACCGTGTCTGGAATGGCCGTATTGGTTCTGGCTTACCTGGAAAATAGTTAGAAAGTTAGTTTGCCATTTCCTGCTTCGTTGCCGAAAATGGGCAGCATGCAGAAGTGTGTATCAGACCAGGTGGTGGAAATGCTGGTGGCTGCAGGCGTACGCCGCATCTACGGAATGGCAGGGGAAGCGCTGCACCCGCTCATGGAGTCCTTGCAGCGCGATGCCCGCATCCGATGGGTACATGTGCGCCATGAGGAAACGGCTGCCTTTGCCGCCAGCGCCGAAGCCCAGCTCACCGGTGAACTGGCCGTCTGCTGTGGCAGCTGCGGGCCGGGAAATATGCACCTCATCAACGGGTTGTACGATGCCTGCCGCAGCGCTGCTCCTGTGCTGGCGGTGGCGGCGCATATTCCCACCCTGCAGATTGGCACGCACTATATTCATGAAACGCACCCCACATTCTTCTTCCGGGAATGTGCGGCTTACTGCGAACTGGTCAGCCGCCCGCGGCAGTTGCCGCCGGTGCTGGCGGAAGCTTTGCGGACTGCTCGTGCGCGCCGTGGTGTGGGAATGCTGGTGTTGCCGGGCGATATTGCCGGCATGGCCTGCGTTGCTGATGCCTCCGAAAGCCCGGTGCAGCCGCCGGTTCCGCCCGTGATGGAACCGGGCGAGGGTGTGTTGGAGCGCATGTCGGAGCTGCTCAGCGGGGTGGAGCGAATCAGCTTTCTCTGTGGTATTGGTTGTGCCGGGGCAGAGCAGGATGTGGTGGCTCTGGCCCGGCACTTGCATGCTCCTGTGGCCTACACCTTGAGAGCTAAGGATTTGCTGGAGAAAGAGAACCCCAATGCCGTGGGGATGACGGGATTACTGGGCTGGGGCGCGGCGGTGCATGCTGTGCTGGACTGCGATGTGCTGGTGATGTGGGGGACAGATTTTCCCTACCGCGACTTCCTGCCGCACAAGGCGAAAGTGGTGCAGGTGGATACCGATGCCGCCGCCTTGGGACGACGTGTTCCCCTTGCGCTGGGCATCCAGGCAGATGCCGGCGTGGTGGCACGGCGGATGCTCCGCATGGTGCCGCCGAATCAGTCCGATGAGTTTCTGCGTTCGATGATGAACTATCATGCCCGCGAGGTGGCCGCCATCAGCCAATGCCTGCGTGTGGTCGATGAGGATGCACCGCTGCGCCCGGAACTCCTCACGCGTCTGGTGAGCGATCACGCCGAGCCGGATGCCGTATTCACCGTGGATTCCGGCACGCCTGATCTCTGGTGCGCCCGTTATCTTCAGGCGCTGGGAACACGCCGCATCCTCGGCTCGTTCAATCACGGCTCCATGGGGTGCGCGCTGGCCATGGCCATTGGGGCTAAGTCAGCCTGCCGCAGCCGCCAGGTCATAGCCCTGTGCGGAGACGGCGGACTTTCCATGCTGGCGGGAGATTTGCTGACGCTGCTTCAGGAGGGACTGGCCGTCAAAGTGCTGGTTTACAATAATTCAGAACTCGACTACGCCGCCATGGAACAGTTGCGGGCAGGGGCTTCCATGCCCATGGGAACGGCGCTCAACACCACCAGCTATGCTGCCATTGCACGCGCGATGGGTATGCAGTCCTTCCGTATCTCGCGGGTAGACGAAGCCATCGTGCGCATCAAGGAGTGGCTGGCAGCTCCGGGCCCCGCCTTGCTCGATGCTGCCGTAGACCGCTACGCGTTGCCCCTGCCGCCCGGACTGACCTTCATGGAGGGGCTCGGCTATTGCAAAGGACTCAGCGAACAATCGGCCCATGCCTCGCTCGACAGCGTCAAGCGCCTCTTGTTCGGCAGCCGGAGGCTTTTCCGTTAAATAGGGGAATTCCCATCCCCGTCCGGGCGGGGAATCAGATATACTTCCGCTCGCGGAAGAGATGCGCCCGCAGTGGATCGGTGGCGGCCATGTGGGTGTAGCCGATGGCCAGCGCATCGGCGGCATCAGGTGCGGGAGTCTCGGTGAGCGAGAGCAGGGCGCGCATCATGAAAGCCACCTGCTGCTTGCCGGCGCCGCCGCGCCCTACGGTGGCCAGTTTCACACAAGTGGGCGGGTACTCCATAATCTGCAGCCCGTAGCGGGCGGCTGCCAGAACTGTTGCTCCGCGGGCAGAACCCATCGTGATGGCGGTGCGGTGGCTCTGCACATAGATGATACCCTCGATGGCCAGCTCATCGGGCTGCCATTTTTCAATCAAGGCACACACATGCTCGTGAATGGCCAGCAGGCATTGGCTCTGACTCAATTTCGCCGGGAGCGACAAAGTGCCGTATTCCAGCGCCTGCGGGGCGCGGTAATCGCCGTCGATTACCGCGTAACCCATGTTGCGGATAGCCGGGTCTATGCTGACAACGCGCATGAAAAAGCCCTGTCAGCGACGGCGGCGCTTGGGAGCCGGACGCGGTTTGCGAATCGGGCGTGCCGGGCTGTCATCCAGCAGCGCCGTGTAGGCGTAATCGAAGCCCTCCAGCTTGCGGCGGGCAATCTTGCGGTTGATGAAAATCTCCACGCTCTTGGCGAAGTCCACCTCGTCTGCCGTGAGCAGCGTGAAGGCATCGCCGGTGGATTCTGCACGCCCTGTACGGCCGATGCGGTGAACATAATCCTCCGGGTTTTCCGGCACGCGGTAGTTGATGACGTGGGTCACGCCGTTGATGTCGATACCGCGGGCGGCTACGTCTGTGGCCACCAGGATACGGAACTTGTCCTCCTTGAAGCCCTTGAGGGCGGCCATGCGTTCCTTCTGGCCGATGTCGGAGTGCATCACCGTGACCTCATCCTTCCAGCCGGCATTGGCCAGCATATTGCCGACGCTGTCGGCTTCCTTGCGGGTGCGGGTGAAAATCATGAGATTCTGGAAATCCGTCTCCTTGATAAGGGCCAGCAGCAGCTCATCGCGCTGGTCCAGACCTACCGGGTAGAAGGCGTGCGAAATCGTGCTGGCCACCTCGCGGCGGGCAATGGCAATCTCCACCGGGTCTTTCAGACACCACTTGGCAAAGCCCTGCAGAATCTGCGGCATCGTGGCAGAGAAGAACAGCGTCTGGCGGCCATCCCAGGGGCAGAGGTTCACAATCTTGCGGACAATGGGCAGGAAGCCCATATCCGTCATACGGTCCACCTCGTCCAGCACCAGGGCCTTGATGGCCTTGAACTTCATATTGCCGCGGTAGAAATGGTCAATCAGACGCCCCGGAGTGGCCACGACGACATCGACTCCTTTTTTGAGTTCCTCCGTCTGGGCTCCGTAGCCCACGCCGCCGTAGAGCAGGCCTACCTTGATATCCGTATGCTTAGCGTAGGTGCGGAAAGATTCGGCCAGCTGGTCGGCCAGTTCGCGGGTTGGTTCCAGCACCAGCACCTGGGGCTGGCCCGTGTGGGTGATGCTGTTGAGCAGGGGCAGGGCAAAGGCAGCAGATTTACCTGTGCCGGTCTGCGAGGCTCCAATCACATCCTTCCCCTGCATAATCTGGGGGATGGCCTGTTCCTGAATCGGGGTCGGATTCTCATAGCCGCAATCCTTGACGGCTTCCAGAATGGGGGCAGAAAGCCCCAGCTCTTCGAATGTCATCTTTGTTTCGGTTGTCGTTTGTTGTGTAAAATCGTCCATGGGCCGTATCAGCAGATATAGGGGTTGTTCAGCTGTTCTTCGCCAATCGAGCTGGCAGGGCCGTGACCGCTGTTCACCGTGGTCTGCGGGGGCAGGGGCATCAGATGCTCGCGGATGCCGCGCACCAGCTGGCTCATGCTGCCACCGGGAAAGTCTGTGCGCCCCACGCTGCCGGCAAACAGGATGTCGCCCACAAAAAGCTCATCCTCCTCCGGCAGATAATAGGCTGCGCCGTCTGTGGCATGCCCGGCAATCGGGAAAACCTGCCATTCCAGACCGCCCCAGTCGGCTGTGCGCGTGGTTGTTCCCAGTACATCGTCCACCGTATAGGGCTTCACCGGGGGTAGTCCCCAGGCGCCGGCTGCTTCTTCCAGCGTCAGCGTGCGGCTGTACGGAGCCACGGCATGAATCGTGCAGCCGGTGCGTTCCTGCAGTTCGGCTGCGCCCTCCACATGGTCAAAATGCTGGTGCGTGAGCAGCAGGTGCTTCAGCTGTGCACCCTCCGGCAGGTTGTGCAATACCCAGTCTGCCATTCCCTGCGGAGCATCCACCGCCACATAGCCCCCGGCTGCTTCGATAAGGTAGCCATTGCAACCCACCGAACCGCCTGTGTAAACCTTGATACTTCTGCTCACGCGCGTATTATATATGCATTCCGGGCATTTGGCGAGCCGAAAGTGAGGCAGCAGCTCCGGGATGCTCCTCAGAGAGCCTGCCAGCAATACAGGCTCCACACGAGAATCTGCCCTACCAGCAGATATCCTGCTATGACAAGGGCGGCCGCCAGCCAGGTGCGGCGCCAGCTCAGCATCTGGAACACGCGCGATACTGCCATGGCGCTTGCAACCAGTCCGGCCAGCTGGAACAGCCCCGCCATGGTCTGCCCGGTTCCCAGTTGTGCCGCGGCAAAGGCGCTGAGCATGGAAATGACGGATGCCAGCACCAGTTCCACCAATCCGCAGGCCATGGCATTTCTCCATCGGTGCAGGGTGTCGGCCAGCCAGAATGCCAGCGACAGCATCACGAAGGTGAGAACGCAGAACAGCAGAATGAAGAACAACTCATTATTACAGGGCGGAATCATGACAGAGAAGGTGACAGCGCGCACCCTCCACCTGCTCGCTGATTGTTAGCGGCCGGAGCCCCGGAGAAGACGCTGCACCATGAGACCTCTCGCCGTATTGCGGAAAATATCAAGCCTCTGCCCGGCGCGAGAGTGGGTGCGGAGCAGGGCAAAGGAAGCGTCTGCACTCACTTCGATGCAATCTGTCTGCGGCAGCAGCAATTCCTTGAGAGCTGATTCAAACGACCCGCTTTCGCTGGGGCTCGTCAGCACCCGGACGAGGTTTGCCACCGTCGGTTCGTAACCGGCCGTTTGCAGCAAATCGCTGGCGGCCGCTGCCAGACATTCCTGCACCGCGCCATTCTGCTGCCGCTGGCCGGTCAGCTCTGTTTCCAGCTGCCACATCAGTTCCTGCGGCAGCGTCTGGCGTTTCAGCACAGGCAGTCCATCATCAGCCTGACCCGGCAGAAGTGTCAGGAGAAACAATGAAAAAATCGGCAGGCAGGCTTTCATAAGCACCCACCTATACTGCCAGAAGCCTTGCTCCTTGTCAATCATCCATCTGCCCACTGCCGCGCATCGCTCATTCTTCGCTTGTAAGCCCGGCAGGAATATGCTACAACTAGCCCTGTGAATCCAACTGCCGCAGAGCTGGGCCCTCTCGTATTCCGCTTTCTGGAATACATGGAAGCCGAGCGAAATGCCTCCCCCCGCACCGTGGAGGCCTACCACCGTTCGCTTCAGTTGTTCCGCCGCTGGGCCGGAGAAGATTTTGAAGCTTGGGAGCAATGCGATGCCGACCTATTCCGCTCCTGGCTGTATGAAGCGCTCAACGAACAACTCAAGCCCGCCACCATACGCCTGCGTTTTGCTGCTCTGCGCTCCTTTTATGAATACCTGATGCGCCGTGAGGGACTGCAGGTCAGCCCCCTGGCTGAAGTCAGCCTCCCCCGCGCCAGCCAGAGCCTGCCCATCCACCTCTCCCTGCGTCAGATGGAGGAATTGCTGGCTTTGCCGCTGCGGATTCCGCCCGACAAGAAAAGCCCTGCATGGCTGCCGCACCGGGATGTTGCCATTCTCGAATTGTTTTATTCCTGCGGCATGCGTTTGAGCGAGCTGGTCGGGCTCGATGCCGATTCCCTCCGCCCCGGCGAAAACTGCATCCGCGTGCTGGGCAAGGGCCGCAAGGTGCGCCTGGTGCCGGTGGGCGACTACGCCCGCGAAGCCGTGGAACGCTATCGTGAAATGGCCGGGATAGAGGGGCGTTCTCCACTCTTCATCAGTCGTTTGGGAAAACGTATGAGCTGCCGTAGCGTGCAGCTCATGCTCGATAAATACCTGCGTTGCTCCGATTTGCCGTTTCACATCTCGCCGCACAAATTGCGTCACACCTTTGCCACGCACCTGCTCGATGCTGGTGCGGATCTGCGCGCCGTGCAGGAACTTCTGGGTCACAGCTCCCTCTCCACAACCCAGATTTATACCCATGTCACCAAGACGCGCATGCAGCAGGTATACCGCCAGGCACATCCCCGCGCCGACTGGAACAACGAATAGAAGACAATCCCCCGGCTTTCCCGCTACCAGCCCCTACATCTGATTCTTATATTCGTTGAGTCCCGTTGTCGGGAAACGCAGGTCATTGCGGGCAAACTGGCGTAAATGCTTCATGGCGCGCTCGCGCGAGCCGAACAACTGCTCCAGCGTGAGCCGTTCTGCCGGGGGCACGTCCAGCTTGTTCTGCAACACCACCAGCAGACAGCGCAGCGAGGAAGAACGGTGGCGTTCCTCATTGAACAAGGCCCTCCCCAGTTTCCAGGCCTCCTGCTCGCGCCCCCGGATACGGCACAGATTGTAAAACTCCCAGCGGCGGTACATGGGCGATGCCCCCAGCTCCACCGCCCGGCGGTAGGACTCTACCGCTCGGCTGAAATGCGGGCGGCGCGCCAGATCTTCGTCAAACGCGCCCAGCTGCAGCCAGAGCAGGGGACTCTCCGGATTATTCGCAATACCCTCCAGCAGGAAACGTTCGGCAGCATCCAGATATTCCTTGCGCTGCAAGGCGCACTCATGCTGCCGGCCGTCTTCTTCCATCCCGTTCACCCAGGCTACCGCATTCGTTCCCATATCGCGTGAGGCGCGAATCCAGTAATTCACACGCTGCGGGCAAAGTGTCGTAATCTGCTCCCAGCGGCGGCGGGCACGCGGCCAATCCTGCTGAATCCAGGCATTCGTCGCATCCACGCACAGCATTTCGGCGGCAAAAGTGCGTAAACCACCCAGCGCAAACAAGACCAGCTTCTGCGAAAGCGCATCCGTCTGCCGGTAATCCGGCGGCGGCAACTGCAGGCGTGCTTCCTGTTCCTGCATCCGGGTGTGCCGGCATGGAACTTGCAGCAGCCAGCCGGCGGCAGCCAGCACCAGCAGCGCGCCGCTCGTGCGGAGTACCTGGCATACGGGACTGGCCGGTTTCCAACTCATGCGCGTCCCAATTGCCTGCGGATATCAGCCGCCAGCTGCTCCCAATGCGGAACATCCACGCCAGCCTCGTGTGCGCGCTCCAGCGTGCGTCCCCAGATAGCCTCATATTCCACCTGTCGTCCCCGCTGCAAGTCCACGGCGCTGCTCGGCACAAAATCGCCCATGATGCGCGTACGCTCCATCTGGCGCTGCACAATATCCATCGGCAGCGGGAAACCTCGTTTCTCTGCCGTAGCGCACACCTCCTGCATGATGGACTCTGCGCGGGCATCCTGCCCAGGCAGGGTGAAAAGCTTCTTCACGCTGATGCCGCCATGCGCCACACACAAACCGTTGAACGGGATATTCCAGGTGAGCTTGCACCATTGAATCTGCTCCGCGTGGTCAAAGGCAGAAGTCACAATGCGCGCCTGCTTGAACATGGCGGCAAGCTCCCCGGCCCGCGCCGAGCCTGCCGCCGAACTCACAAAGGGCGCAAACTGGATATCGCCTCCCTCCAGATGCCGGATTTTACCCGGAACATCCATCATGCAGCACACAAAGCAGAGGCCGATGTACACCTTCTCTGCCGGAACAAATGCCGAAATGGCTTCGGCATTTCCCATGCCGTTTTGGAAGGTCAGCACATCCGTATCCGGCGTCAGCAGGGCAGGCAGATACGCCCCCAGCTGTTCATTGCAGGTCGACTTCCAGCAGACAATGACTAAATCCACCGGGCCGCATTCTTTGGCTCGGCGGTAAACCGTCACCTGCGGCAGGTGCATATCGCCATGCACACTCTCCACATGCAGCCCCTGAGCCTTCAGCGGCTCATAGACCGAGCGCCCGATAAAGCGCACATCGTGCCCGGCTTCTGCCAGTCGCGCACCATAATAACAACCCAGCGCTCCAGCGCCCAAAATCGCCACCTTCATGACCCTAAGACTAGCATTTGAACACGATTCTGGCAATAAAAAAGCCTGTACACGCATTTTTGCCTTGCATTCAGCCCCTAAAAACGCTATTTAGAATCCACTTATTCAACCCGGGCGGGTCTGTTTGCCTGCCCTACAAACCTAACACAGAACCACCATGGGTCAACAACATCGTAAGGAGACGAAGCGCCGCCGCCGCACCGCCTACATCAAGCGCCAGAAGGAAATCGCCAAGAACAGCAAGAACACCACTCCTGTTCAGATGGCCAAGAAGGTTTCCAAGGACTAATCTCCGTCTCTGCTATCTATATAACTGACTTCTGAACCGGCAGACCGTTCATCGGTCTGCCGGTTTTTCGTCTGTGTCGGAGGCTCGCGTATCCTCCACGCCTGGTGTGGATATGTTGCCCTAGCCAAGTGCAAGGTCGGGGAAGTCTCAGAAATGTATGAGTCGTATTGTTGATTCCGTGGTATGCCTTGTGACAAAATGAAAAAATGAATTGTGATATGTCTACTAGCGGCAATTCTTTTAGTGTCAACAAATAACAATCTAGTTAAAATACTATAATTAACTCTCTACCCCCCCCCAGGAAACTTTGTAAAGCGCTAAGAATCAGGGTATAACAGGTATATTTGGGAAAATGTATAGATAGGTGTGGAAATAAGGCTTGCTTCAAGGGGGAATTATGGTAGACTCGTGCGACCCGTCAGGGGGCTGTAACTGCATTTTTTACGCACAGATGAATAATTCTGTACCAGTCGTGAGCAAACAGGTATACCGTAGAACATCCCATTGGATGTCCTATTTCCTGGCTGTGCTTGGTATGGGAACGGCCGTCGGTCAGGAAGTGTTGCTGGACTACTGGTGCGTGGGTGTTGATGAAAAGTCTGCCGGGCAGGATTTGACGCGCGTGTTGCGTGTGGCAGGCGATAAAGGGGAACGCTATGTCCCGGTGTATGAAAAATTGCACAGCCACCCCCTTGTGGTGCAGGCCAGGACAGCCCTGAACACCAGGCTGCGCAACGAAGCGCTGCGGCTTTCCTGTCAGTACAGGACTGCCGGAATGAGTCCGAAAGCGGCGTATGAAAGAGCATGGGCTGAGGTTTATGAACGCTTCCAGAGTCAGGTTAGCCTTGTGGAAGCAAAAGAGGCGCTGGCGCAACTGGTGGCACGCACGCAGGCTGCTGGTGCCAGCGTGTCTGCGTCTGATGCGGAAGTGGTGCGTGTGCTGCAGATGCTGGTGCAGCATGAAGAACTGCTGGAAACCGAGGATGCCCGCACCCTGCTGGATTATTTCTCCTGGCAGCATTTAGAAGGGGGATCACTTCTGGTGAACCAACTTGAGCTAGCATGGTCCAATGATGCGCTGATGAGACTTTTTGCAGATGCCATGAATCATGGCATGTCGGGAACCAGCGCCTTCCGCGATGCGTATTTCAAGCTGAACCGTGAGCGCATCGTGCATCACGAACTCACCGGCTACCTTGCCCCCTGGGGGTCAGGCATGGGTGGCCGCATCAGCTACCGCCAGGCTCCCCGCAGGAAGGTCATCGCTGCGACGACACTGGGCTCCGGCACGCTGAAGGACACTCTTCCCGATGAGGATGAGAAGAAAAAACAGCAAGAGCAGGAAGAAGAGAAGAAAGTAACCTCGACCTCCGGGGCGGCAGAACACAACGGCCCGCAGCCGGTGTACATGGGCCCTCTGCCAAGCGGGGGCGATGGCCCTATGCGTTTTACCATGATGCGCGCGGCGGCGCCTGAGGCCGGCTCTCCGGAAGCTGGGGAAATCAGCGACTATACATACACCTGGAACGGCGCAGGCACCAACAACATCTGGAGCGCAGCGGGCTCTGCAGAAAATTCCGCCTGGGGAAGCCAGACGGCATCTGGAAATACCCCCGGAATCTATGAAAACGGGAATCAGGTCGTTTTCGGTGATTCTGCAACCGGACGAGATGTCTCCATCTCCGGCGTGGTGGCACCGGGGCTCATAACGGTGAACGCCAATACGGAACCGGCCAGTAGTGGTACTGGTGATGCAATTCTGAATTACGGCTATGCTTTTACGGGGAACGGAAGCATTGCGGACTATAGCGATTCTGTCAGAACATCCATTGATGTCAAAGGGAACGCCTTGTTGATTCTCAACACCGTTAACACGTTCAGCGGGGGAATTACGATGGCAGATGGCGCATCTGTGTATCTGGGGCGCGACCATGCCGCAGGTACTGGAACCATCAACATGGGGGCAAATTCCACTCTGTATGTGAATTATCGTTCGGATGACCTCTCCTTCCGCTCTCCGGCGTTGAGTAATGCGCTTGTGATTGCTGGAGAAACCGCAATCCGGGCAGGTACTGGTTCCTATGGGGAAGACAGAATGCCTTCCGACTGGCGCACGCTGACTCTGTCGGGTGGTATTTCGGGTTCGGGGACGCTTTCTCTTTATGGCTATTCCTATTTGGTTAAGCCGACTCAATATGAAGACCGTCTGGTTTCGTTCAACTACGTTTCGGCCTTTGCCATTAATGAGCGCGACGCTGTGGCGGCAGGTGGAGGCAAACCAAGTCGCTTTACGGGAACGGTTTACCTGAAGAACGAGTTCAATGACCGCCCCGATAATGTTCAGGAAATTCCTGTTGATAAGAATAAAATTCTCGCCGGTGCGTTGCAGTTGACTCTGGTGGACGATGTGTTTTCTGAGGCAACCCTGAACCTGACCCGAGATGAGTCGACAGATCGTACGGCCGGCCATAATCAGGGGAATACAGGCGCGGCTGGTAAGCCTTCCACCTCGGATAACATTCTGGTGTTGAGCGAAAAATCCCAAATCCGGATAAAGGCATTGGATGCTGATTTCCTCGGCCACGGCTTCAAGCTGAATTACCGTGATAATAACGCGAGCAGTTACATTCCGATTACTGCTTATATTTCTGATTACGAGCAAGAGGAGGAGCGCTGGGTAGTGCGCGTTGTGACAGACGGTTCCACGAACCTGGTGTTGGAGGATAACTCCGGCGCGGTGCATAAGTTTGCAGGCTCCATGGGCTTTGCCCATTCGTACGCAGCACCGGGGCAATCCTATATCTATGCCGCCGGTAGTTCTACAAAGTTCAGTACGGATGTTTTGGCTCCCTCCAATCCCGGTGCTGGTTCTCTTGGCGTGGAGTCTCTCAGCTTGGAAAAACGGGGGCAGTCAACGCAGTATATTCATACGGCCAACCTGCAGGATTTATCTGTGCTGGGCGGCACGGCCGGGTTTAATTACCTGAACCTTTCAGGAGACCTGAATATGGTGAGTGGTAGTAAGCTGCAGCTGGCTACCGCCACAAACTCAGCTACGGGGTGGGAGAGTATCAGCGGTACTTCCTACGATTCAACAAATACGGTTACCGTCACTGGTGGTAATCGTGTATCCGTGGTGACTCTGCCGGGAGGAAATACTGACCCTGCTGCCATTGCGGGAGGCCTGACCATGGCGGAGGGAAGCTCGTTGAACTTTGAGATTCGGAGCTTGTCGCCAAGCGCGGATTCATCGCTTCCCCATTTGCAAATTTCAGGGGCTCTCACCATGCAATATGATACCCCTGTTTCTGTCAGCATTACGAACGCAGACTTTGCACAGACTGCTGGCACAACTAAATATTATCTGGCGGGAGCCGGTTCACTCAGCGTGCTGGATGGTACTAAAAATGCCAAGTTCCAGTCCCAGCTGATTCCTCTGGGGTATGGCTATTACGGTACGGTGTTCGTGGAGGGAAATTACCTTGTGCTGACCGTTGATGGCGACCCCCGCCGCACTTGGTCCGGCATGGTGGATTTCCCGACGACAGATACATCTGGTGCGCCCAAGGCGTATGAGTGGTATGCGACCCCTTATACGGCAGAGCAGATTAAGGCTGATGCGATATCCATGGACCCGGATAAGCGCTGGAAGGAAAATTGCATTTTCCAGAATGCCCAGGTGGTGCTGTTCGGTAATTTGTATGAACCGACGCAATGGAAGGCTGATACAAGCTTGCTCAGCAGCCAGACTGTTATTGTAAACGGCTCGGATGACAAGTTGCATGATGGTACTCTCGTGGGAGAAACGGAGGAAGGGAAAGCTGGTTCGCAAATCTTCCAGATTGATGATGTATCGCTTGTTTCTCTGGGAACTGGGGAAGATGCCGATAGAACCCTGGGGTATCAGGCAGTGAAGATTTCTGGTGAGGTTGCACCGTTGTCGGTGGTTATCAATTCGAAGTTCACCAAGGTTCTGAGCGATGGTAGCTCCAAGCTGGAAGATGATGATACTAATTATTTCTTCTACGGTGATGGCTGTATTGCTGATGCTGATGAAATATCTCTTGGCGTTACAGACTTTGATCTGGACTGGAAAACAAATTTGCGTAAGACGGGGCTGGGCACAGCAGTCATTGCCACGAAAAACACCTATAGCGGTGGCACGGTGATTGAAGGTGGCCGCTTGGTGATGCAGAATATCCATGCCCTGGGAAAGGGAAGTATCACCATGCAGAATGTTTCTGATAAAGGGGTGAATATTCCTGTGCTGCAGGGTGATTTCAGTGATACTGACAAATCTACCACAGACTGGGCAGAGCGCATTGACTCCGATAACCTGTCTGCCTATCAGGGCGAGGGAATGGATACGACAACGATCCATAACCCGGTAAATGTCGTGCTTCCGTCCGGTATCGGTGGCGGAGTGAATACATCCCGGGTGGATGCACGTATTGCTAATGCTCATGATAAGAAGTTGGTTCTGAAAGAATTGAAGGGTGATTTCGGCACGGTGTTGACCTTGTATGGCACCAGTCTTGCAGAAGACGCGGCGAATCATCACGGCGGTATGTATACCTATGCCGTATTCAAGGTGCTTGATCCGAGTGAATTCTACGGCACTATCAAGATGGATGGCAACCTCTGGGGCGAAGCAGAGGGGACCCAGGGGGGTAATGTGCAGATGGAAATCATGACCACCGCCAAGTCATCCACTGGTGCCGACTGGTTGCACACGAACGTGGATTTGACGGTGGAAAATGGTACCACCCGCACGGTGCTGGCTCTGGATGCGCTCGGAACTGATGGGGCTGACCTGAAGCAGACGGCTCAGGTTGATTCGCTGAACGGTACAGGAAATTCTGGCGGGCGTATGAATTCTTCCGTACTCAGTATGAGTCATGAAAAGAAGATAACGCTTGAACTGGAGGGCTTGGTTGCTGGTAATTATGACGGTGTTCTTGGCTTTGGTGATTTTCAGAAAACGGTTGATTATGGAAAATCCAGTGATGTAGCCATTGGCGCGGTGGCTCACCACTATGGCGGCAGAGGAAAAGAGGGTGAGCTGAGCGTGCGAAAACTCGGTAACACCACCCAGTCAGTCAATAGTGCCTGGTTGAATCGTTTAACGGTGGGCTACAGGCTCGCAGTAGGAAAGGAAGCTGCAGATGCTGACGGCGAAGTCGCAACTGCCGGTGGTGCTTTTGTGGTAGACGAAGCTCTGGTGGTGTCTGAGCTGAAGATTGCCGACGGTATGCACACCGTGGTGGGGCAACTGGGGACGTCAAGTACTCATGCTCTGACCGTGGGGGCAGGCGGTATACTGGCCTTTGAGCAGACGGGTAAAGATGCGTTCAATGGTATTGGTGCCGGTATAGCGAAGCAGACGAAGGAAGAAATCAATGGGGAGAATATTACCATCAAGGAAATTGCCCCGGAAAACTTTGTTTTGCTGGCCGACGGGGCTACGGTTTCTGCATACGGCGACTGGTATACGAATCGGCAGCGAGTTGAAAGCATCAATGGAACTTCAGTTACTCTTGAAGTGGGGATTGATATTGAGAGCGCTGCAACGGTGACGTTCAATACACATAATTTCACACCGGATGCCTACATTTCGGACGATAATGATGACTTTGGCAACTATAAACACAGCCATGTAATCCAGTTGCTGGGCGAGATGAAGGGGCAGGATGTGAACCTCATCTTCAACAACGAGCTTATCAGTGGTGCTGCCCAGAAAGAGAACGAGGCAGTAAAACGTGCTGATGGTCTGGGTTACGAAGGTAAAACAGGCACGGAGATGGGCCACGTCGCCATCCGCGATATCCACCAGTTCACCGGCGATATCACCGTGAAGGATATGACTGCGCTGCAGGTCAACCAGTCCAACACCGCAGCGAATGCTGAGAAGGCTGATATAGAGGTAACAGTGTCGGGTAAGAACGGCGCCCTGCAGTTTGTGGATGGCGTGACGGACCAGTACATCAACCAGGTGAATCTGGAGCAGGGCGGCCATGTCCTCTTCGGTGGTGAACTGCAGGAATCCCGCACCGGGTGGGAGTCTCTCGACCAGACCCAGGTGGAGGTCGACATCGCCCACCGCGAAGGAAAGCCCGCCGGTTCCATCAATAACCTGGATCTGGTGAAACATACCAGCAATAAGAGTATCAGCATCGGTGGAACGGATGCCACCCCCGCTGTGGCGGCCAATGTTCACATCACTTCCCGTGAAACGGCTGAGGCATACAACGCTCTGGAGCTGCTAGATACCCATCTGCAGAGCAGCATCATGGAGCTGCACAAGGCTTGCCGGCTGGATATCACCGACGCTGTGCTGGTAGACCAGAACTCCGTCGTCCGGGCCTCGGTGGAGGCTGGCGGCGTGGTATCTGCTTCCTCTTCCTTGAATCCGGTTAACTCTCCCATGGCCTCCAAGCTGGGTAATGAAGTAACAACCACCGTTAACACGACCGTGGAACTCACTTTCGACCGCAGCAAAGGCGTTTTGCACGAGGTAGGGGATACCAAGATATTCGTGGTGCAGGCCAACCAGTTGCAGGGGGTGGATCTGAACGGAAGCGGTCTTACTATCGAATTCAAGGATAATGCGCTCTACTGGGCCGGACTGGCCGGGGCTGATTACCTGGCTGTTCAGATAAATGGCGGCAGTGGGCAGTTCCTGTATGATGATGGCACATACGCATTTCAGCAGAAACTAGATGCCGGGCAGGATTATGTGGCTAAAGATATGGATGGCAACGTGCTGCAAGATACCTGGGTGAGCAGTGAAACCGTATCGGCTGATGCCGGTAGCGCTACTGTCACCGTGAACATGCTCTATTTTGCAGCCATGGTTCCCGAACCGTCCACCGCCACTCTCAGCCTGCTGGCACTTACCGCCCTGACTATGCGTCGCAGACGTAAGTGAGGAGCGAGACTCTTGCTGCAGGCGGGTAAACTCTCGCAATCGGAGCGCAGGACTTCAGTCCTGCCTTTTTTATCTAACTTCCGGGGAAGAGCAGAAAATAATTTTTCTTCTCCAACAAGTGTGAATTGCAACAGCTTAGGGCAGGGACTGAAAAATACTGTACAAAAAATCTCAAAAATACGCTTGACGCATCACGGGTGCTGTGGTAAACTCCGCCCACGCCCTGTTACAGGGCAGCCCGAAAGAGTAAGCGGTTCGCCGCTCCACTCCACCGGGCGAGGCAATTTTCCAAGTATGACTT
>CALCHQ010000136.1 GCA_937901085.1 uncultured Verrucomicrobiales bacterium
GGGAGCAGCACAGGGTCTTGCCGGCGGCAAGGTTGGGCTTGATCTGGGTCTCGTAAACCTCACCGTGGTGTTCGTCGGGCAGGAGGATGTGGATGATGTCGGCCTTGGCAGAAGCCTCAGCCACGGTCATGACTTCGAAACCGTCCTGGGCGGCGGCGTCCCAGCTCTTGCCGGGGCGGATACCGATAATGACATGCACACCGCTGTCACGCATGCAGAGTGCCTGGGCGCGGCCCTGTGCGCCGTAGCCGATAACGGCCACCGTTTTACCATTGAGAACGCTCACGTCGGCGTCCTTGTCGTGGAGAATGTTCATCGTAATTTCTTGTGGTTGCGTAATGAAACCAGCCTGAAGGCCAGTGATACGGGCTGAATTGTAGCAATGAGAATGTGTTTTGCAAGTCAAAATTGCGTATTCACAACGGATATGGGTTATTTTTCTTGCGGTGGTGCGGAAATATGGTAGAGTAGGGGGAGTATGAAGCTTCACAATTCTCTCCGGCAGGCAGCCGGTTTCACGCTGATAGAACTGATGGTGGTCATCGCCATCATGGTGACTCTGGCAAGCATTGCCGGCACGGCCATCTACTCGCACATGGGCGCGGGCGAGGAGGCCAAGTGCCGCGCGCATCTGGAGCAGCTGGTGCAGCTGGGCACCAAGTACAGCCAGGACATTTCCCACCCCGGTCTGCTGCCCACCAGCGGCATGGAGGACGATGAGGATACCGACACCGTGGATGAGAGCGATGGCTGGTGGCTTTCCGTGGCGCCGGAACTGGATGCCGTGGTGTTCCCCCGCCAGAAGGGTGGCAAAATGAAGGTTTCCTCCATTTTCCACTGCCCGGCCGACAAGCGTGTCGACATCGGCAGCGACAGCACCTTTGCGGCTGATGAAAAGAGCGTTTCCTACGTCTCATGGACCGATGCCTCCGATGACCCTGAAAATCCGAACTCCTGCATCCGCACCACTGCCAAGCAGAACCTGGATGTGCTTCCCTGGCTGTCTGACGGTATCCCGGTAAAGGGGCAGAGCGTCACCGATGTGGACAGCTTCAGGAAGCAGGTGATGAGTACGGCCGAGCGCCACGACGGCAAGATTCTGGTGGCCTACGCCAGCGGTGCCATCAAGGTGTACGAAATGGAAGAGGACACCAAGCCCGAAGCTCTTTTCAAGAAGATTGCCCCCGAACTGGCCCGCAAGGCAGAAAAGGGTAAGAAGGGCAAGAAGGGCAGGAAGTCCCGTCGCGCTTCTGAGGACGATGACGAAGAGTGATTCCAGCCCGGTGACCGCACTTCCCCTGGAGCCGGACTGCCTGCCCTACCTGCAGCGTCCGGTGGTGCTGGGGTTGAGCGGCGGGCGTGATTCTGTGGCCCTGCTGCGCCTGCTGGTGCAGCAGGGTTGTTCTGTCCATGCCCTGCATGTACACCACGGCATCCGCGCGGCCGAGGCAGAAGCAGACGCGGCCTTCTGTGCGCGCCTGTGCGAGGAGCTGGATGTTCCTTTTGAATTGCAGCGGGTGGATGTCCCCACCCTGGCTGCCGAGCAGGGAATCTCGCTGGAAACCGCAGGCCGCCATGCCCGCCGCTGGTTGCTTGCGGCGGCGGCCCGGCGTTGCCGGGGTTGCACGGTGGCGCTGGCGCACCATGCCGACGACCAGGCCGAGACGGTGTTGTTTCACCTGGCGCGTGGTTCTGCCGGCATGCGGGGAATGCAGCCGGTGCATGAGGCGGGTGGTATTACATGGATCCGCCCGCTGCTGCGTTGCCGCCGGGAAGAAATTACGGCCTGGCTGGAGCATCTGGGGCAGACATGGCGCGATGACTCGACCAACGCCGTGGCCGATGTGGCGCGCAATACTCTGCGCCTGGAAGTGATGCCGGTACTCAACAAGGCACTTGGGCGGGATGTGACCCCCATTCTGAACCGCAGCGCCCGGCTGCAGGGCGAAATCCAGGAGGCGCTGGAAGCCGCACTTTCAGCGCTGCCCATGCTCGACCCACAGGAGCGCCTCTACCTGCCTTTTGTGTGGCAGCAGCCTGTGGTGCTGCAGAAGGCCGTACTGCGCCGTTTCCTGCAGCTCAACCGGGTATCCGACATCAGTGAGGATATGGTGCTGGCTGTTCTGTCCATTCTTCCGGCAGATGCCGCTGCCTCTCGCGTGAATCTGCCGGGCGGGCGGCAGGCCTGCCGCCGCGAGCGCCGGCTCACCATCACCCCCGCGTAGCATGTTTTTGCCGCATTGCCGGAACAAAACGCCCCTTTCCTGTTGCGGAAAGGGGCGTTGATATTTTTACGGGCGCGGCAGGTATCAGTTCTGATACTCAGCGGCTGCTTCAGCGTGGTACTCCTGCAGCGTGCGGACACCAGTCTCCATGTTCTTGGCGTGCAGCATGGCAGCGGCACAGGCGCGGGCGCTGGAGAGGTCCGTGGTGTAGGAGATGTTGCTGCTCACGGCGGCGGCGCGGATGGACACTTCGTCCTCGCGGGCATCGTGCGAACCGGGCGTGTTGATGACGAATACGATGTCGCCGTTCTTGATGCGGTCCACAATGTCCGGGCGGCGGCGTTCGTGTACCTTGTAGGCGCGTTCGCATTCAATGCCGTTCTGCAGCAGGTGAATCATCGTACCCTTGGTGGCGCAGATGTCGAAGCCAGCCTTCTCCAGCGTGCGGGCAATATCGGTCACGATGTGCTTGTCGCGGTCGCTCACGGAGATGAACACCAGACCCGCCTTGGGCAGGGCGTTGAAGGCAGAAATCTGGCTCTTCAGGTAGGCTACATCCGGGTCGGTGTCAATGCCCATCACCTCACCGGTGGAGTGCATTTCCGGGCCAAGGACCACGTCGATGCCGGGGAAGCGGTTCCAGGGGAACACAGCTTCCTTCACGGTGTAGTAGGGCGGCACCACTTCCTTGGTGAAGCCCAGTTCCTTGAGCTTGCAGCCGCTCATTACCTTGGCAGCCAGCTTGGCCAGCGGCACACCGATAGACTTGGACACGAAGGGAACGGTACGGGAAGCGCGGGGGTTCACCTCAATTACGTACAGCTGCTCGTCCTTCACGGCAAACTGGCAATTCATGAGACCCTTCACGTTGAGCTTGGCGGCCAGTTCCTTGGCGGCGCGCATCATTTCCTTGTGCATGCCCACGGAAACGCGGTTCGGCGGAATCATGCAGGCAGAGTCGCCGGAGTGGATGCCGGCAGGTTCCACATGCTGCATGATGGCACCCACCACGCTGGTTTCGCCGTCGGCAATCACGTCCACGTCGATTTCCATGGCGTGTTCCAGGAAGCGGTCTACCAGCACCGGGCGCTCCGGGGAGGCATCCACAGCTTCACGCATGTAGGTACGCAGTTCCTGCTCATCGTACACAATCATCATGGCGCGGCCACCCAGCACGAAGGAGGGGCGCACCAGCACCGGGTAACCGATGCGGGAAGCCACGGCCACAGCCTCATCCTCATTGGTGGCGGTGCCGGCCTCGGCCTGCTTCAGGCCGATTTCATCCAGCAGGGCAGAGAAGTACTTGCGGTCTTCTGCCAGCTCGATGCTGCGGGGGCTGGTGCCGATGATGGGTACACCGCGCTCCTGCAGGGCGGCAGCCAGGTTCAGCGGGGTCTGGCCGCCGAACTGGACGATGACGCCATCGGGCTTCTCCTGGTCGCAGATGTTGAGTACATCTTCCAGGGTGAGCGGTTCGAAGTAGAGCTTGTCAGAGGTGTCGAAGTCGGTGGAGACGGTCTCCGGGTTGGAGTTGACCATGATGGTCTCGTAGCCCAGTTCCTTGAGGGCGAAGGAGGCGTGCGAGCAGCAGTAGTCGAACTCGATACCCTGGCCGATGCGGTTCGGGCCACCGCCAAGAATCATAATCTTCTTCTTGTCTGTCTTGCGGGCTTCGTTCTCTTCGCCGTAGGAGGAATAGAAGTAGGGCGTGATGGCTTCGAACTCGGCAGAGCAGCTGTCTACCAGACGGTAGCAGGGTACTACGCCCTGAGCCTTGCGGGCAGCGCGCACCTCATCTTCGGTGCAGCCGCGGGCCAGAGCAATCTGGCGGTCAGAGAAGCCCATCTTCTTGGCTTCCAGCAGATCGAGTTCCTTGAGCTTCATGCCGGCTTCAGCCAGCTGTTTGAGCTGGTCGAGGAACCAGGGGTCGATGTCGGTGAGGTCCTGGATTTCCTCCAGCGTCCAGCCGTTCACATAGGCCGTCTGAATCCAGAAGATGCGGTCGGCATTCGGCACGGCCAGCTTGGCGGCAATTTCATCGCGGGTCGGGTTCTTCGGGTCCTTGAGGTCGAAGCCGAAGCCCCAGCGGCCGGTTTCCAGGGAACGCAGAGCCTTCTGCAGGGATTCCTTGAAAGTGCGGCCGATGCTCATCACCTCACCCACGCTCTTCATGGCGGTGGTCAGGCGCTCATCTGCCTTCTTGAACTTCTCAAAGGTGAAGCGCGGTACCTTCACCACCACATAGTCGATAGTGGGTTCGAAGGAGGCGGGAGTCACCTTGGTGATGTCGTTGCGAAGCTCATCCAGCGTGTAGCCGATGGCCAGCTTGGCAGCAAACTTGGCGATGGGGAAGCCGGTGGCTTTGGAAGCCAGAGCCGAGGAGCGGCTCACGCGCGGGTTCATCTCGATGACCACGAGGCGGCCGGTGCGCGGGCACATGGCAAACTGGATGTTACTGCCGCCGCTCTTCACGCCGATTTCGCGGATGATGGCGAAGGAGGCGTCACGCACGATGGCGTATTCGCGGGCGGTGAGGGTCATGGCCGGCGCCACGGTGATGGAGTCGCCGGTGTGAATGCCCATGGGGTCGAGGTTTTCGATGGAGCAGATGGCGATGCAGTTATCGGCGCAGTCGCGCATCACTTCCATCTCGATCTCCTTCCAGCCCAGCAGGCTTTCTTCGATGAGAACTTCGTGAACCGGGGAAAGGTCCAGACCGCGGGCCACAATCTCCTCGAACTCGGTCTTGTTGTAGGCTACACCGCCACCCGTGCCACCCAGCGTGAAGGCAGGGCGGATAATCATCGGGTAGTTGCCCACCACGTTCCTGGCAATGTCCCAGGCCTCGGTCATGTTGTGAGCCACACCGCTGGCGGGCAGGTCGAGGCCGATACGCATCATCGCATCCTTGAAGCTCTGGCGGTCCTCACCCTTGTCGATGGCTTCGGCATCAGCACCAATCATGCGGACGCCGTATTTCTCCAGCGTGCCGGCCTTGTGCAGCGCCATGGCGCAGTTCAGAGCCGTCTGGCCACCCAGGGTGGGCAGCATGGCGTCCGGGCGCTCACGGGCAATGATTTTTTCTACATATTCGGGCGTAATCGGTTCCACATATGTGTGGGGAGCCGTCTCCGGGTCGGTCATGATAGTGGCCGGGTTGGAGTTAACCAACACTACTTCATAACCTTCCTGCTTCAGAGCCTTACAGGCCTGGGTACCGGAGTAGTCAAACTCACACCCCTGACCGATAACAATGGGGCCCGAGCCAATGACGAGAATCTTCTTGATAGATGTGTCTTTAGGCATGGTCAAGTGTAAACTTGCAGATATATGCCACAGCTCGACCCAAAATGCAAGACTAATTTACCACGAATTTTGTAAAAAAATTACCAGATAGCCCGATTTTCAAGCAGATAGAGGCTGGAAAGGAGCGCCGGGGCAGGGCTGGCCTCCGCTTTGGCGCAGCAGGCGGCGGTCTCCGGCGGAAACAGACGCTGAATACACTTGCGGGCGGGGGGCTTTTTCTGTTACAATGTATGCATGTTCAAGAAAATCCTGTGTTTTGCTGCTATGCTGGCTGCTCTGGCCCCCTCCTGGGCGGCAGAGTGGATGACCGACCTGGAGGCTGCCAAAGCCAAGGCTGCTGCTGAGAACAAGGCGGTGCTGGTGGACTTCACCGGCTCCGACTGGTGCGCCTGGTGCATCCGCCTGCGCCAGCAGGTGCTGGATACTCCGGCTTTCGAAACGTACGCCAGGGATAAGTTTGTGCTGATGGAGGTGGACGTACCCCGGAATCCTTCCTTCAATAAGGAATTACGCGCGCGCAATGAGAAGCTGTGCGAAGAGTACGGTGTGGAAGGCTTCCCTACGGTGCTGGTGCTGACCCCGCAGGGGGATGTTGTGGGTGGTTTCAGCGGCTCCAAGCCCAGCGTGGCGGCTGCGGCCAAACCTCTGGATGCTGCTCTGGCTACGGCAGAGCTGCTGAAGAAGGCTGAAACTCAGCAGGGGGCAGAGCAATTGGCTACCCTGGTGCAGGCCTACAAGTCCATTCCGCGTAGTTTCCAGCAGAGCGCCCGTACCCTGCGCGAGCGTATTGTTGCGCTCGACCCGCAGGATACGACCGGCATGATGCGGCAGCAGCGTCTGCAACAGCAGCAGGAAGCGCTGAACAAGGCGCTGGCGAATGCCGCCTCTCCCCAGGCTGCTCTGGCTGCGGTGGATGCCGCGCTGGAAACGGCCGAGCCGGAAAACAAACCCGGCATGATGCAGATTAAGTTCCAGATTCTGCTCATGAGCGCCCGGAGCGTGGAGGATGTGAAAGCCGCTGCAGAAGTCGGCCGTGCGGCCATGGCGCTGGATGCCTCGGTCACACCGGCAGAAAAGCAGAAATTTGAGGCATCGTTCGCTAACCCCGAAGCTGTTCTGCAGCGTCTGCAGCAGCTCCGCAGCCGCAAAAAATAAAAAAAGCTCAATTTTAGGCTTGCCAAAGTCCGAACCCGCGTGTATACTCTCGTCACCAACCACTCCGGTGGTTTCCATGGCAGGGTAGCTCAGTGGTAGAGCAGAGGACTCATAAGCCTTTGGTCGGGTGTTCAAATCACCTCCCTGCTATTATGGGAGCGGTAACAACGAGATAATTTCTCGCTATTACCGCTCCTTTTTTATGCAGGTCAAGCCCAAACAATGTGGAATTTGAATTTTCATATCACAATGTGGCCACATTCAATTAATACTCTTAAGCGGTAATTCTGAAAGTTTCGATAGTCATAGGCCCGGCGTTGAATTAATTTCATTTTTCTGGACTCGCTTAGACTGGTGCGTTGGCAAACCTCAGATAACGACTGACGAATATTTATCTTGCGATTTGTCTGCGTAATGATACAATATATACGTATATGAATGGTTCTCAAGTAAATAAAATTGGTTTGTTGCATAGGCTCATTCTTGAATGGGAAAATGAGACCATTGAATTTAAGAGCACCAATCCGGGGAGACATGACATTTCTGAATATGTTTCGGCTTTGGCAAATGAGGCTTTCCTGAACAATAAACAGTGCGGATGGTACGTAATGGGGGTAGATAATAAAAGCCATGAAATTGTCGGCACCCAGTTCAAAAACCAGCCTGGTCAGATTTCCGATGTTCTAACAGACATAAAGATAAAGACCGGTGCTATGTCAGATGTCCGTGTAGATGAGATAACTATCAATGATAAAAGAGTCCTGATTTTTAGAATTGCAGCAGCAAGGCCCGGGTGTCCTATTTACTCTCAAGGATATGCGCATGGGCGAAACGGTGATCAGCTCGTTGCGTTATCAAAAGAAAAAGAAGATCAGATTCGTTTTTCCGCTGGTCATTATGATTGGAGTACTCAGCTGGCTCACAACTCCTCCACCGAAGATTTAGATATCCACGCTCTTTCTAAAGCGAGGGAGGTATATCTTTCTCGTAAACCTCACTTGGCCCATGAAGTAAAACATTGGACAGACACCGAGTTTCTGCAGAGACTCCAGCTGATAAAAGGAGGCAAACTCACCTATGCTGCTCTCGTTTTGCTCGGAAAAGCGGAATCTCTATACAAAACGGGAATGTCGAACATAGAAATCAGGTGGATTTTACAAAACACCCGAGGCGAGATGTTGGACTACAAACATTTACACCCTCCCTTTCTCCTTGCTGCCGATACAGCTTATCATTTAATCCGGAATACGACCTATAGGCATATGACACCAGAAAGTATTTTTCCGGAAGAGTTACAACGCTACGATGAATTCACCCTTCGAGAAGCGATAAACAATGCCGTAGCCCATGTTGATTACATGGCCAATGCATGTATAGATGTCGTTGAAATGGAAAACGACAAGGTGATAATCAAGAATGCTGGTAGCTTTTTGCCCGGGTCATTAGAAACGGTACTGACAACTACAACACCTTATTCTAAATACCGCAATGACTGCCTTGCTAACGCTATGATAGAACTGAATCTTATAGACAAGGTTGGCAGCGGTATCCGCACTATGTTCCGCCATCAGATTGAAAGGCTTTTTCCTGTACCGGAATATCTCTTGAAAGATAACTATGTGCAAGTAACTATTCAGGGTAAAATTCTTAATTATTCCTTTGCTTACAACGTTTTACAACACAATATCGCACCTGTAGATATCGCTCTTCTCTATGATGTGTATGTAGGGCGCCGTATTGAAAAAGAGGGGGCGGCTCGTTTAAGGTCTCAAAAACTCATAACCGGTAAGTTCCCTAATGTGCATATCGCTTCTTTTTTGGGTGAATCCTCTCCCGATCCTGAATTCAGGCAGAAGATACTTCAACAGCAAGATATGTCAACTGATACATATATCGCTCACATTAAGGATATTCTTAGAGATGGAAAACCAAGAAGCCGCAGTGAAATCATGCAAGCTATTGCTCCATACTTGCCAATAAACTACAACAAAGTTAGCATGGAACATAAGCTGTCTAATATATTAAACAGAATGCGCAAAGAAGAAATAATTTCTGTTCAAGGGGGGCGTCGGCACGCTAAATGGAAGCTCTTCTAAAACTTTCCTAAAACTTCCTTATAAGTCAGTAAGAAATAGTAATCCACTTATTATCAATGTATAAAAAGCTCCCCTAAAACTTTCCTAAAACTTTTAATCCTACATGCAAGTTTAAGCATGGTGGTTAGGAAAATCTATGAGTCGCAGCGCGATTTGCTTATCGGTCAGCTTTATAAGCGCAGCAATACCTCCGTAGCTTCTCGTGCCTACACTTACGATACGCTCGGTCGTCCGATGACTCGCAGCACTTCTAGAGATGGCTCAACGGTCAATGATTCGTTCGGTTACAATTCCCGTAGCGAGTTTAATACAGCCACGGTGAACAATGAGGCCTATGCCTACGACTACGACAACATTGGCAACCGCGCATGCTGCAAATGGCAGGTATAATGAGAAACTAGTAGCTTTCGCTTTCAATTTTTTATTACGTGAGGAGAAGAGCTGCCTCTGCGTGTCAGATTTTCTTAGAAAAAACCTTAAATGGCGATTTTTGAAAAATCAGTAGCATTATGACAACCAAAACTCCGGAAAATATAATAAGGTAGAAGATTGAGGGATAGACATCTTTCCGTAGTAAGGCGAAAAATTCTAATACGATTGCATAACAAAGGAAAAGAGCTAAAAAAATTAGCCATCCACCCTCCACAATAAAGCAAAGTAACCTGTCCAAAACTCGAAAAGAAGTTTTTAATTGACAAGAATTGGCTCTGAGGGAAGGGATATCGCATATCCTGCCTCCCTGAACATCTTCATTTTGTTCTGTGTGCGCAAAAGCGTCTGCGTGTGGTGCGCAAATATTCCACAGATAGCACATAAGCAGTATCGAGATTTGCTGTTTGATATTTAACTGAGCCACAATTTTTAAATCTTCGGGATTAAGAAAACACGTTCTTCCGGCGTCTCCGCAAAAGGAGGCTAAGGAAAAATTTGGTGAATCAATAATGTACTTTCTTCGTGAAGCATAGGCAAAGGCTGTTGCGATTCCTTGGTTATTATGCCTCGCCCATAAATATCGTTTGGTAAAATTATCTTCTACTATATAAATAGGAGGTAGTTCATTGGAAGCGAAAAAAATGTTTCCATCGCGATATTTAGCTATAGGTGTCTCATTACAATAAAAAACGCCTTCCCCATGCGGGAGTCTGTTTCCATGCGAAATCACTGCTACCCATCCCCTTGTTTTTATAACGGCAGATAATTCAAACTCTGCCATAGAAATTTGCACAGAAATAATTTTTTCTCTAGAAACGTCAACAGTGAAATTGTAGTTATGAGTCTTGCCTTCAATGCGTTTCTCTATAACTCCCGCAAATAATTTTTCTATTTTTATGGGAGAAGTAAAAATCTCTTGAATTTTATTGATAGTAAAGGGATGCATGCAAACATTATTTATAGATATCCCGTATAGATGCTTCTAATTGCGTGAAATTCAAGAATCGACTTTGTCATACATAAGATTTTTTTCGCTTGGGTTCAATTTTAGTTCGATTTTATTTTGAGGCAATACGTACGCGCCGCGACGATGGCGCGCTTGCTTGCGTCTCCATGCATTGTCGGGAGGCGACAGCATAATTTCCCCGTAATTGGTTCAAGGTATGTGCGAATAACCCGATGTTAGCGCATATTATAAGTAGAGTCTTAATTTCTCGGGCGACGAGCACATCAAAATGCAACACGTTTTTTCAAAATCGGCTCAATGTGAATGCGAATGGGTAATGTTAACGCGCTTTGTAAAACATTGACAACAAGTATTTTCTAAAGCTGTCTGCAACCCGTTATGAGTCGATCCGAATTTCGGGGTGATTTTCAGAAAATGAGGTCGATTTTCACAAGTTATTTATATGCAGTATTTTAGGGTTGATAAAAATCACAGTCACAAAAAGGCTACTAAAAACCTCCGATGCGAAAGTGTCGGAGGTTTTTAGTGTGCATGTTCCTGATGTGCAGGAGAAGTAAAAGGAGGACAGCCTTACCGGGTGATGCCGTTGGCTGCTGCGTAGCCGGCGATGAAGCAGAGCAGGCTGCCGGTGAGCGTGGCAATGATGTAGGAACCTGCCGTGAGGTAGTTGCCGGCGCGGAAGAGCATGGTGTTCTCAAAGGCAAAGGCGGCCAGGGTGGAGTAGCCGCCGCAGAGCCCGGCGGTGAGGGCGAGCCGCAGGTGGGGTGATTCGATGAAGCCTGCCGTGGCCAGCCCGCAGAACAGCCCCATGAACAGGCAGCCGCCGAAGTTGATGAGCAGCGTGTGCCAGGGCATATCGGTGGCGCTTATCTGCCAGCGCGTGCAGACATAGTACGAGGTGAGGTAACGCAGCACGCCGCCGGCAAAGCAGCCGCAGCCAACGCAGAGAAGGGTTTTTAACGAAAGGACCATGAGGGGGGAGAATAGTGGTTAATGGTGCGGAGTCTGGTATACAGAAATGAAGAGAGGAACCATGGAGGCAAAGGGCAGCAGGGCAATGATGTAGAGGAGAGCCCGGAACCACCAGCTCTTGTCGGGCGTTGGTTTCAGCGCACAGCCAGCCAGGACGCAGGGCAGCCACTGCAGGCTGGACATAAGCCCTAGTGCCGGTTCGGCAAACCACCAGGCCACGCAGAGCAGCACCGTGGGCAGCTGCAGCAGCAGGTAGTACCGCACCCGCGAGGTGAGCGAACTGAGAATCCACAGCGAAACCGGCAGCATCAGTGAGCAGAGCCCGGTATACGCCAGAAAGGGGAAGAGCAGCAGGTGCAGCAGCGCGTGCAGCCCCAGCCACACACCGCAGATGATGAGCATATACCTGTGCCCATTTGAACTCATGCGCGTATTCTAGCATAACCGGTGCTGTATGTGAACCGCAAATGTATGATAACTTGTTCCTTATTCACTATTCCTTATTCACTCTTCTTGACAGCTTGCGGCAAGAGGAGTAAATTCGGGGCAGAGGCATGGAGAAAGACCAAAAGCTGGTGGATCTGGAGCAGAAGCCCATGGGGCGGCTGCTGGCACAGTATTCATTGCCTGCCATTGTGGGCATGGCCGCCATGTCGTTCTATAACATTGTCGATTCCATCTACATCGGCCAGTGCTGCGGGGCGTATGCCATTACGGCCATGGGATTGCTGTTCCCCATCATGAATCTGCTGGTGGCGCTGGGCACGCTGGTGGGGCTTGGTGGTGCGGCCACTACCTCCATTACCCTGGGGCAGCAGGATTTTCCGCGTGCGTTCCGGGTGCTGGGGCACTGCACCATCATGGGCGTGGCGCTGGGTATCATCATCGGCTGGCTGCCGCTGCCGTGGACGGATGAGCTGCTCTACCTTTTCGGGGCAGATGAGAACACCGTGGAACCAGCGCGTGATTTCATGCTGGTGCTGATGCTGACCTGCCCGCTCACGTTCTCGTTCATGAACCTGAACCACGTGATGCGCGCCAGCGGCTACCCCTACAAGGCGATGTACAGCCTGCTCATCTCCATGGTGGTGAACATCGCCTGCGCGCATCTCTTTGTGTATGTGCTGGAGTGGGGGATGACCGGGGCGGCGCTGGCCACCACGGCCGGGCAGGCGGTGGGTATGGTGTGGGTACTGCTGCATTTCCTCAACCGGCGCAGCGTCATTTATTTCCGCGGGCGCATGTGGAAGCTCTGCGGGCCTATCATGCGGCGCATCTGCCTGCTGGGTCTGCCGCCCTGCCTCATGAACCTCTGCGGGTGTCTGGTGGTCATTGTGTTCAATACCCAGTTCCTGCGCTATGAGGGGCCCATGGGTGTGGGGGCTTTCAGCATTGTGAACCGCGTGCTGCTGGCGGTGGCCATGGTGGTGCTGGGCATTGCCCAGGGCATGCAGCCCATTGCGGGTTACAACCTGGGTATAGGTTTTTACAGCCGCGTGCGCCGGGTGTTCTATTATGCGGTCTTTTCTGCCTTTTTCCTGACGCTGTTCTGCTGGGTGGGTATTCAGCTGTTCCCGGAAACGGTAGTGCGAATCTTTGTCAAGGAGCAGGATGCGAATTCCTCCCAGCTCATCACCCTGGCCACGCAGGGTTTACGTATCATGGGGCTGATGTTCCCCCTGGTCGGCACGCAGATTATCATCGGCAACTTCTTCCAGAGCATCGGCCGCCCGATTATGAGCGTGTTCCTGAATGTGATGCGCCAGTTCCTGGTGCTGATTCCCTGCCTGCTGCTGCTGCCGCTCTGGCTGGGGGGCAGGGGTATCTGGTTCTCGCAGATGACGGCTGACCTGGTCTGCGCGCTGTTGTCCTACCTGGTCATTTTCCTGTTCTTTACCCGCATTTTCCATAAGCAAGATACGAACACTTCTGATATGAATACCGGACGCACCCCCCTGCTGATTGCCACGCGCAACGCCCACAAGGCGCGCGAGTTTGCCCGCATCCTGCCCCCGCAGTTTGAACTCAAGACCCTGGCAGACTTCCCCGGCGCTCCCGACCCGGAGGAGAACGGCACCTCCTTTGAGGCCAATGCCGCCATCAAGGCCGAGAGCATTTCGGCGGTGTTTCCGGGGCTGGTGGTTTCGGATGACAGCGGCATCTGTGTGGATGCCCTGGGTGGTATGCCCGGTGTATATTCGGCCCGCTATGCCGGCACCCACGGTGACGATGCGGCCAATAACAGCAAGATGCTGGAGGAACTGGCTGCCAGGCCGGACAGCGACAAACCTTTTACCGCCCGCTATGTGTGCGCCATTTCGGTGGCGCGCGAAGGCCGGGAACTGGCTTGCTTCGTCGGTACGGTGGAGGGGCAGATAACGCTGAATCCCCGCGGTACGGGCGGCTTCGGCTATGACCCGCTCTTCATCCCCGACGGTTATGATTGCACCATGGCCGAAATCTCTGCGGAGGAGAAGAACAGCATCTCCCACCGAGGCGAAGCCCTGCGCAAGTTTGAGGCATGGCTGCGCGAGACGGAGCAGGCCTGATTCAGCAGCCGTCCGGTTGCGGTTCAAATGTTGGCACGATTCATGATTCACTAATCGGGTGAATTGTGGTAGAATCCGCGCCGACATGTCCGTATCTGTCCGAAAATTTTTCCTTCTGGCCCTGGCGGTGCTTCCGGCGGCGCTGGCTGATTCGCTTTCCTATTGGGAGCAGCAGGGTATCATCAATATCAACTTTGATGAGCCTGTGGTGCCGTATTCTGTGGTCGAAAACCAGCACCGCGATGATTGCAGCGTCACGGATAAAGGGCTGGATTTATTCAGTATCAGCGGGGATGATGCCCACATGCCCCGCGTGCGCTGGGTAGACCAGGATTGCCTGCGTATTGAAGCCGGCCCCGGCAGCAGCGTAACAACCGAATATACCCTGAGCTTCCGCGCCGGGACTCGTTACCAGAGCGGCCGGCCGCTGCAGCAGCGCGAATACCGGTTCCACGCACCGGCCAGTCCTCTGGTGCATGAGGATATGCGCGCCTGCCCGAATGGTGCAGCTTTGCTGACGGCGCGTTTTCAGAATACCGCCGAAGCTGCCGGGCTGAATCCGCAGACTCCGATTCAGTATACTTACAAACGGCTCAAGATGGATGCCCGCGGGGACTTTTTCGAGACCGGGGAGACCGCCGGAGCCATCGTGGAACAGGCTGCGCTGGGCCATGGTAACAGTTTCAACATGTTGCAATCGCTGGTGCGCCGCGGTGTCAGATGGCAGGAACTGCAGCAGGACAGCCCTCTGCCCGGCTATGTACTGGTGCGCCCTGACCGCCCCGTGCCTGCGGGCAGTATCTGGCAGTTGAACGCCAAGGCTGCCCCCGGCAGCGGCATTGCCGACAGTAACCTGGGTCCCATTTATGTGAACCGCACTCTCAGCGCGCGTCTGGAGCAGGTTACTGGCGAAACCCCGGCACTCGAATTGCAGATGTATTTCAATTCCCCGGTGGAGAAGACGCAGCTGCAGCAGGCTTTCCGGGATATGAAGCTCACGCTGGATGGCGTGGAAACTACCTTGGCGGAGGATGGTGTCACCCGCACGGCCACCGTGAACGGCCGCGAGCTGCGCGTGCGTTATCTGGGGGAAATGCCGGCGTCTCAGTTCTGGATTAACCCGGATGATGCTGAGGATGAGAACGTGGCCGATGGGGGATCTGTGGTCGATAAGACCGTGCGCCGCCTGCGTTATGCACATCCCACGGCTTCCTCCGGAATTCGTCTGGCGGTGGAAAGCCCGGTGCCGGTGCTGGTGGAATGCACGCTTAAGGCCGGACTGACCGGCCTGTACAGATTGCCGTTGGAGCAGGATTTTTCCTGCCGCTACAGCGTATCGCCGCTGGAACCGGCTCTGCCGCGTTATGTGCGGCACTACCTGCCGCTGCAGGGCGAACACAAACTGCCTATGGATGTGGTGAATGGAGGCCGTATGCGCGTGCGTCTGCGCCACTGGACTGCCGATGAAGTCATTGCCGCATTGCCGAAGATTCAGGCGCATCTGGAGCAGCAGAACCGCCGCCATGATATGGCGCTCACCCAGTATCGGCGCGCTGTGGTGCAGGCGCGCATCAATGCCGGGCTGGCCACAGAGGACGATATGCCACCTGCGCCGGACAATGCCACACGCGCCCGGGAGGTATATCTCGGACGCCTGTTCCTGGAGGGCGCTGGCGGCACAGTTGTAGGGCAGCTCGAATGCCCGATGCCCAGAGGGGGCAGTCCTATGGTGGCCAACACCCGCATGGTGCTGAATCTGGATGAACTCTGCCAGGGACAGCCCAGACCGGGACTCTACCTGGTAGAGATGGATATGCTCCCCTCGGAAACCGTGCTGGCTGCAGCGCGGGAGCTGGGGATGCAGCCCGGTGACTGGGAGTTGCGCTGCGATGCCCTCGTATCCGTCAGTGACTTATCCCCCCTGGCACTTCGTTCGCATGTGAGCAGTGAAGCCAGCCTGTTGGTGCTGCGTCACAGTACGGCAGAGCCTTTGCATGGCGGGCAGATGATAGCGGTGGGTGAGGAGGGCGCTTCCGCTCCTGTGGCGGTGGAGTACGGGCATGTAACCCTGCCGGCGGGCGTTCCGGATATCCTGGTGCGCGCCGGGGATGATTACTGCCTGGTTCCCAATTCCAATGAATTTAACTTCGAACCGGAAAAGGAGCAGGAGGGCGATGCTGAGCTGCGCGCCATGGTCTGGACAGACCGCAATACCTACCGTCCGGGGGATAAAGTATATGTGCGCGGATTCCTGCGCGCTGTCGATGGACTCAACCGCATTGCTCACTCGAAGCACCGCACGCTGGAGCTGCATTTCGAAGCCCCGAATGGTGCGCGCCTGTTCAGCCGGGTGTTCGATGTGGACGCCTTTGGTGCATTCAACCAGGAGCTGACGCTGCCTGCCGGGCAGGATGATGTGTGCGGCCGCTATGTTATCCGCGTGGGTACGACGCGTCCCCGCACGCTGGTGAAAAAAGAAATTGCCTGTGAAGTCTACCGCCGCGATTCCTTTGAGCTGACCACGCAGGATGAAACAGAGAAAATTGCGCCCAAGAAACTGGCTTTGAAAGTGCAGGCGCAGGATTACAACACGCTGCCGCTTACGCAGGGACGCGTGGAATTGCGCGTTATCTGCCCCGTGCCGCTGGAGGGGGCTCGCCAGGTTGCCACGGGCGGCGAAACCATGTATGAATGGCAGGGAACCCTGCCGTTGAAAGAGGATGGCTCCGTACTTTTCAATCTGCCGCTGGCCGCTACTCCGGAATCTGATTTTGACGTCCATTATGAGGGTGCCGTACTCAACGAACGTGAGGAAACCCGCCGTTTCGAGCTTGTGGGGCACTACCACCCCGCCGAGGTGCGTCCGGAGCTGGGGGCGGATAACCGCCTGCACCTGTTCTGTAACCACTGCGGTGAGCATTTCGCTCAGGGCTTGTCGGTGCGCGTAGCTGTGCAGGCTCCCCGCCGTGTGGAAAACCAGCTGCCCAATGGGTTCATGCTCGATGAAACCCGCCAGGAAGAAGTGTGGGCTCAGTGGGTGAATGTGCCGGCAGACGCGCAGGATGGCGTGCTGCTGCCGCTGCATGAGGTGCTGGCCGGACTCCAGCCGGACGCTGCCAGTGAGTATACCGTGGAGGTACTTGGTCGCGATTACCATGGGCGAGTTTTCCGCTACCAGAAGCGCTGCGCCGAGACCCGCAGCAGAGAGGTTGTTTTCTCTGCCCGCCGCAGTTCCCAACCTGGCCATATTGTGCTGGAATGCAGCGAGGATTTCAAGGCTCTGCTGGTGATGAACTACGGCCGCCGCGTGCGTGCCCATGTGCTGGATCTGCAGTGTGGCCGTCATGAACTGGCCCTGCCGCTGCAGGGAGATGAGGAAGGCCGCATCCAGGTCTGTGCCACCCGCCTGACCCAGAAAGCAGGCTCCGGACTCTTCGGGTATTCGTACATGCATTCTCTGGAGGTGGAAGTGCCCATGAAGCGCAGTATGCTGCAGGTGCAGCTGGAATTGCCCGGCACGGTGCGCCCCGGCAGCCAGCAGCGGCTGGCCGGGCGTGTAACCCTGCCGAATGGAGTGCCGACCCCGGCTGCGGTTACCTTGTATGCGGTGGATGCGGGCATGCTCTCGCAGTCGGGGTACCAGAAAGTCGATGTAGTGGCCGCGCTCAGCCGTTGGCGCGAAACGTCCCTGTACCTGCAGCATGTGGTAACAGATGGCTCTGGTTGCAGCGATGGCGTGTTCCGTCCCCGTCTGGCGCTTCTGGACGGTATCTGGCAGGGCGAAGGGCGCACGGGCTCCGGATCCTGGCAGCACCAGCCCTGGTGGATGCGTGTGGGCACAGCAACAGGGCGGTTCGAAAACCTGCTGATGGCAGGCGGCAGCAGCGCAGATGCCGCGGGCCGTTCCTTTAAATCTGCTCCCAGCGCGTCGGCTGCTTCGGCGCAGGCTGCGCCGGTAGCCGCAGAACCTCGCATACGCACCAATTTTGTGCCGTTGGCGGTGTGGCGCAGCGCCCTCAAGACCAATGCCGATGGCAGCTTTGATACCATCTGCACCGTGCCGGATACGCTCACAACCTACCGCGTGTTTGCCGTGGCGGCAGACAAGGAGGGCAGCCGTTTCGGTTCAGAGGAGGGTGAATTTGTGGTGAACCAGCCCCTCATTCTGCGCGCCGGAACCCCGATGAGTATGTGCGTGGGCGATAAGCTGCAGATTCCGGTGAATGTGACCAACAACACTCAGGCGGAAGGAACCTGGCATGTGTTCCTGGAGGGTAGTGATTCGTCCCAGCAGGTCACTCTGGCTGCCGGGGCAACGGACACTCTGTATTTTGAGCTGGCTCCGCAGCAGGCGGGGCAGCAGCGTTACCGCTGGTTTGCCCAGGGGGCGACCGGGGTGGATGCCGTGCAGGCCGAGGTGGAAGCTGCTTATCCCTCACCCTTGCTCAAGGAAGTACACCACCTGGTGCTGGTTCCGGGGCAGGGGAGTCTCGTACCCCGCAACCAGCTCGCGGCAGAGCTGGCCGGCGCGCCTGATGTGCAGCTGCAGCTCCAGGTGTCGGCCAACCCGCTGCTCTTCATGCAAGGGGCGGTGGATTTCCTGCTGCAGCAACCCGGTGGCAGTGTGGCCAACACGGCTTCTTCGCTGCTTCCCTGGTTGCTCTACGAACGCTTTGCCCCCCTCTGCCCGCGTATGGCCCAGACCCCGGCAGACCGCGTGTCGCGGACTATTGAGCAGACTGCTGCGAATATCCTGAGCCTCCAGCTGCCCGACGGTGGCCTGCCGGTTACGCGCGGTAGCAATGTGTCCAGTGTCTGGGCCTCGGCTCAGGCAGCTGTGGTACTCCGTCTGGCAGAGGAACGCGGCTACTCCATTCCCCAGCGCTCCTGGTACAACCTGCTGGCTTATCTGGAAAAGGCGGATTTGAGCCAGGAACACCCGCTCACCCGATACCAGGTGGCCCGCGCCCGGCAGGACCGCGCTGCCATGCGCGACGCTTTGCAGGCTGCCCTGGCCGCCGCTCCCGATACCCGTTGGTGTACTACCGGTGTGCGCCAGGATATCGAGTTCCTGGAATACCTGCGCACGAATAACGATGGGCGTAACGAGGCTTTCCTGCGCTGGATGCGTACCCGCGCGGCCGATTACCGCCACAGCGGTGCCTGGAGCGGCGCGTGGTCCATATATGCCCTGCTGACCTATATCGGCAACTCGCCCGGTGCTGCGGTGGAATCGCAGCTGCGTCTGCCGGATGGGCAGACGGCAACGCTGCGCCGCGATATTGTGCAGGTGAACCTGCCCACGGTGGATGCCGCCTGCGCCCCGGTGCAGGGCGCTACCTATGCCGTGCTGCGTGCCCAGGCCCGCCCCGCCCTCCAGGAATACCCGGGGCTGACCGAGCGCGGCCTGCAGATGACCCGCGTGTACGAGAAGAAGGGCGAAGACGGCGTGTGGCGCGAAGCCACGGAGTTTACCGTGGGTGACGTGGTGCGCGTGTCCCTCACCTGCGCCAAGGCTGGCGAGCAGGAACTCAACCACCTGGTGCTGGAGGATTACCTGCCATCCACCATGGAAGCCATCAACCCCGGCGTGGGCAGCCAGGCTGCAGGGCTCGAACCGCTCAGCTGGAGCGAATGCTTCGACCAGCGGGAATACCTGGCCGACCGCGTGCGCGGCTTCTGCACCCGCTGGCCGGGACGCGATGCTGTGAACCTGCGTTACTATGCCCGCGTGAAACGCGCCGGCAGCGCCACCGCTCCGCCCGCCCAGGCTCAGCTGCAGTATGAGCCGCAGACATACGGCCTTTCACCCAGTGCCCGCCTGGAAACAAAGGCTGAATAAAGTTTCAGAAACGCCGCATCTGCGGCGTTTCTGCGTTTCGGATATAAAGCTTGAAAACCGGGGTGGAATCTGGTATAATCCGGCTTTCACCTGTACTGAAAATATACAATTATGAGCGCTATTCCGAATGTACTGGCCGGGCGTTACGCCTCCGATTCCATGAAAGCCATCTGGTCTGCCGAGGGCCGCATTGTGCTGGAGCGAGAGTTCTGGATTGCTGTGATGAAGGCCCAGAAGGACCTGGGTCTGGATATCCCCCAGGAGGCCATTGATGCCTATGAGCGCGTGAAAGGACAGGTGGATGTGGAGAGCATCAACGCCCGCGAACGTGTGACGCGTCACGACGTGAAGGCCCGCATCGAGGAATTCTGCGACCTGGCAGGTCACGAGCATATCCACAAGGGTATGACCAGCCGCGACCTGACGGAGAATGTGGAGCAGCTGCAGATCTGGCGCTCCATGCACATCATCCGCGACAAGGCGGTGGCTGTACTCGACCGCATGGCCAAGTGCGCCAACGGATGGAGTGATATGGTTTTTGCCGCCCGCACGCACAATGTGGCCGCCCAGGCAACGACCATGGGCAAGCGCGTGGCGATGTTCGGTGAGGAGATTGTGCATTGGACCTGGGCCTGGGTGAGCATGATGGAGCGTTACCGCGTGCGCGGTCTGAAAGGCGCTGTGGGTACGCAGCTCGACCAGCTTTCCCTCTTTGCCAAGAACCCGGATACGGTGCGTGAGCTGGAATCCCGCATCTGTGCCCACCTGGGTATTTCCTCCAAGTGGATGAACGTGGGCCAGGTGTACCCGCGTTCCCTCGATTTTGAAATTATTTCCGGCCTGGTGGGCCTGGCCAGCGGCCCCAGCAGCTTCTGCAAGACCTGGCGCCTCATGGTGGGCCACGAACTCTGCACCGAGGGCTTCGCCAAGGGGCAGACCGGCTCCAGCGCCATGCCGCACAAGATGAACCCCCGCTCCTGCGAGCGCGTGAACGGTTTCCACGCCATCCTCAAGGGCCACCTCACCATGATTGGCGGTATTATCGGCGACCAGTGGAACGAAGGTGACGTGTCCTGCTCCGTGGTGCGCCGCTGCGTGCTGCCGGATGCCTTCCTGGCGGCCGATGGCCTGTTCGAGACTTTCATCACCGTGCTGGACCAGATGGGCATGTACGAACCCGTGGTGCGTACCGAGCTGAACCGCTACCTGCCCTTCCTGATGACTACCACCATCATGATGGCTGCCGTGAAGCGCGGTGTGGGCCGCGAGACGGCTCACGAAGTCATCAAGGAACACGCGGTGGCGGTGTCCAACGACCTGCGCAACGGTCTGATTCCCACCAATGATCTGCTGGACCGCCTCGGTGCCGATGGCCGCCTGATGCTGACCCGCGAGGAAATTCAGGAGATTTATGATGCCAACGCCGGCGATACCGGCATGGCTGCTCAGCAGGTCTGCGCCTTTGCCGATATGGTGAAGGAACTGGCCACCCGCTTCCCGGATGGCGTAGGTTACGTGCCGGGTGCTATTCTCTGATGCGCCCGCATGACTGCCCCGCAGGAACAGCTTTTGTTCGATAACGGCGTTTACCGCCTGACTTCCACCCGGCTTGAGCAGCCGGGGCTGGTGGCCGAGCTGGTATCTCCTGCCTGCCTGCGTATTACCCGCGGTGAAGAGCTGCGCGAGGTGGCTCTCTCCCCTTCGCTGCCCCAGGGCTGTGCAGGGGTTCGCAGTTCTATTCCTGTGCTGCAGGCCATGTATGCGATGGCGGTGCAGGAACTGCAGGAGAATATGACCCCGGAGGGCTGCCTGCTGGCCGGGGCGAACTGGTCCACGGTGTGGACGCGCGATATTGCCTATGCGGCTGCACTGGGCACGGCGCTGGCCGCGCCGGAGGCTACCCGCGCCAGCCTGGAGTCCCGCGTGCGCGGTGGCGTGGTGATGCAGGATACCGGCACGGGCGGCGGCTGGCCGGTTTCGACGGACCGCGTGGCCTGGGCTCTGGGAGCCTGGGCGTTGTACCACTCACAGGGCGATAAGGGCTGGCTGGCCTATTGTGCCGATGTGCTGGCTGCCACGCTGGCGCAGGATGACCGCGTGCTGCCGGCGGATGAGCTGCTGCGGCCGGGTGAGACTTCCTTCACCGACTGGCGGGAGCAGAGTTATCCGGATTGGATGACACCTGCGGATATTGCGGCTTCCTATGCATTTGGCACCAATGTGCTGCACTACATCTGCCGCCAGTTGCTGGCCCGCATGCTGGGTGAGCTGGGGCGCGCTGGCGAGGCAGAGCAATATGCCGCGCAGGCCACGGCGCTGGCCGCGCGCATCGACGAGTGCTTCTGGAGTGCCGGGGCTGGCCACTACGGCATGCTGCGGACTGCCGAGGGTTACCTGGACGAACGCATGGATGCGCTGGCAACGGCCTTATCTGTGCTTTGCGGGCTGGCGGGAGACCAGGCGCTGCCGCTCATGCGTCGCCTGCCGCGTTCGCCTTACGGTACACCTGTGTTCACCCCCTATAAATCGCGGCAGGAAAAGGCCTATCATAACCGCAGCGTGTGGCCCTTTGTGGAGTCCTATGTGCTGCTGGCGCATGCAGAACTGCAGGATGCTGCCGGGGCGGCTTTCTCCATGTCCTCCCTGCTGCGGGCGGCCATGGCCTTTGGATCTCACAAGGAGAATTTCCAGGCGGTCAGCGGCGAGGCCGGGGATACGGTTCAGAATTCAGACCGCCAGCTGTGGAGTGTGGCGGGGCTGCTGGGGATGTACTACTATGGCCTCTTCGGTATTCAGTACCAGGATAACAATCTGGTGATTGCTCCCTGTGTGCCGAAGTCCTACCGTGGCAGCCATTGGCTGCTGGGGCTGCGTATCCGCCAGATGGTACTGGATATCCACATCAATGGCTACGGCACCGAGGTGTGGTCGGTCATGGTGAATGGCAAGCCCGATTCCCCCATCATCCCGCTGGATACAGAGGGGCACATCCAGATCGAACTGGAGTTGATGCCGGCCGAGGAGGTGGAAACTGCTGCCTCCTGGCGTGAGCCCTGCGAGGATTTGTCCGAGCCGGAATGGGATGCTCCCACGCCGGAGCTGCTGCGCTGGAAACCCGTACCCGGTGCTGCCAGCTACAATGTGTTCCGCAACGGTGTGGCCTTTGCGGCCACGCTGGATTGCCAGTACCCGCTGCCTGCTGGCAAGGGGTATTTGAACGAATATACCGTCCAGGCGGTGAATGAGCAGACCAGTTCTTGTTTCAGCCGCCCCTTTGAGTGCCCGTCTCCCGGTTCCCGCCATCTGCTGTCACCCCGCCTTGTGGGGGAACAGGCGGAATATGAGGTGGAGCAGGGGCAGGCCTGGCTGGATACCAAGCCTTGCACCGCCCGCCTGGAGTATGCGCCGCTGGAGCTGGAAGCCGGCACATACAGTGTGCGCGTGTTCTACAGTAATGCCTCTGCCTCCCTGCGCGATGGTGATACCTGCGCCATGCGTGAATTGATGGTGGACGGTGCCTCTGCCGGTGTGCTGCTGATGCCGCATAACACCGAAGCCGGCTGCTGGGAGGCGTACGCCCGCTCGGCGGCGCTCGAAGTGGAGCTGGAAGCCGGCTGCCACGCGTTCTCGCTGTGCTACACTCCGCGCTGTGCCAATGCCAACGGGCAGACCAACCAGTGCATGGTGCGCCAGCTGGAAATCACGCGCCTGAAGTAAACAAGCGGCGCAAAAAAAGCCCCGGTCTGGTTGTGACCGGGGTGCTTGAGAGATGGGGGAAAGGGCTTATTTGAGCAGCTCGTCAACGAGGTATTCGCCGGTAATCATCCAGTAGCGCATGGTGAGCCCTGCCAGGAAGGCGAGCGCCAGAATCAGGATGACATACAGGCGGCGCAGCACGATGTGCAGGGGGCTGTCCTCCTCGGTATAGCTGGAAATGGAATAGAGCCCCTGGCGGCCGGCCTTACGCTTTTTCTTTTTCTTCCGGGCGGGAGCATCTTCCTCTTCAGCAGTTGCTTCTTCTTCTGCCGGTGCGGCTTCTTCCTCCTGGGCTGTTTCCCCGGCAGGCGGGGCATCAGTGGCTGCCGGGGCTGCTTCCTCGGCGGCGGCTTCGGCATACAGCAGCATGGAGCTGCCGAGATTGTAGACCGCCTGGGGAACCAGAATGGCTGATTCGACAGGCTGGCTTTCTGCCAGCAGGGTGGCCTCTGGCGCCGCGGCGGCAATCACATAGCCCTCCGGCTGCAGGGAGATGGTGCAATGACGGGGCTGCAGGTCGGCAATATGCGGCAGGCTGATGGAGCAATCCTCTGCGCTGCCGATAAGCAGCACGGAGCCGTCCTCCGGGAGCTGGTAGCGGTAATCGTTGCCGTTGGAGTCGATGATGTCGATATAGGCCATGTTGTGTGTGCGGATGAAAAGGTTGAGTGTTTAGTGCGGCAGAGCAGCCAGGATTTCCTGTACCACGAGATCTTCTTCCACCAGGCGCCCCTTGCCGCTGGTACCGCAGGCCAGCATGCCGTCATCGGCCGGGCCGATGATGCGGTGTCCGGGGCGGGCACCCAGCGTGGCGGCGTTGGTCTGCGTGGCGGGGTGTTCCCACATCAAGCCGTTCATGGCGGGGAAGATGAGGACTGGGCCACGGTAGGCGAGATAGAGGCTGGTGAGTGCGTTCGGGCATTGACCCTGGGCCATGCAGGCCATGGTGTTGGCCGAGGCCGGGACAATGGCCAGCACATCGGCCCGCTGCGCCAGGTCAATATGTACGGGTACCCAGCTGCCGGTTTCGTCGGCAAAGGTGGTGATGACCGGGTTGCGCGACAGCGTCATGAGCGTGAGCGGGGTGACAAACTCCAGCGCTGCCGGGGTGCAGACGCAATGCACCTCATGCCCCAGCTTGACCAGACGCGAAGCCACACCGGCTGCCTTGTATGCAGCGATGGATCCGCAGACTCCCAGTACGATTGTCGCCATGGCGCTTCCTGATGCGTGAGGGTTCTTATCAGCAGGCAGCGGGGTCGAATTCCACAATCATGTTGATTTCGACGGCCACGCCCAGGGGCAGGCTGGGAACACCCACGGCGGAGCGCGTGTGGGCGGCTTCCGGGCCGAGCAGTTCCACCAGCAGGTCGGAAGCACCGTTGAGTACCTTGGCCTGGTCGGTGAAATCCGGGGTGCAGTTTACAAAGCCGTTTACGGCCACAATCTTGCGGAGAGGGGCAAAGCTGCCCAGTTCGGCCTGAATGACGGCCAGGCGGTTGAGAATGGCGGCCTGGGCGGCGCGCTGACCTTCCTCGATGCTCACTTCAGCACCCAGTTTGCCGTAGATGGCCACATCGCCGTTGATGGAGATGCCGCCGGAAAGATGCAGGTAGTTCCCGGTGCGGAGGCATTGGACATAGGAGCCGACGGGGGCGGGTGCCGGGTTGAGCTTCAGCCCCTTTTTCTCAAGTGCTTCAAAGTTGAATTCCATAGAAATATGATATTGTGTTCCTGTTGATGCCCAGCATACACCGCCGGAGTCGCCTTGGCAAGGAAAAACAAAGAAGCCCGGCAAGTTGACTTGCTGGGCTTCCTTACTCCGGCGGTTGGGATCGAACCAACGACCTAATGATTAACAGTCATCCGCTCTTCCGCTGAGCTACGCCGGATTTTGCTTTCCCCGCAGGCGGGGTGCGGGGCAGATATTACTACGTTGCCCGCCGCATTGCAAGTCTTTTTTGGAAGAAAACGCAAATTTTGTTGCAAAAGTTCGTCGCAAAGGGGTAAAATGAGCCTATGCAAGGTCAGAACCCGCATTCCTGGACACTTCGTTTTTCGGCATTCCGGTGAGTATTCACCCCATGGCCTGGGTGGTGCTGGCCGTGCTGGGGGGCGCATTCGGGGTAAGCACGAGCGAGGATTTAACCCAGACGCTCATCTTCATGCTGGCGGGCATGCTCTGCCTGCTGGTGCATGAGTTCGGGCATGCGCTCGCCGGGCGTGCCACCGGGGCGCTGGTGGAGGGCATCGAGATTGCCGGCATGGGGGGGACGACCTCCTTTCTGATGCTGCCGCAGCAGCGCTGGCGTTATCTGCTGGTCGTGCTGGCGGGGCCGCTGGCTTCGCTGGTACTCTGCGGGGTGTTCGGGCTGGCATTCGGTCTGCAGCTGGGGAATGCCTGGGCGGGAGTGCGCTATGCCTGCCTCATGCCTTGGATGGATGTGCTGCCCATGGATTTGCAGCAGCAGATAGTCCTGGGACTCATGGCACATGAACTGCCCCCGCTGCTGCTCCAGTTCTACACGGTGGGCATGCTGGTATGCTTCTGGTGGAGTGTGTTCAACCTGCTTCCCGTGTTCCCGCTCGATGGCGGGAAATTCCTGGGTTCTCTGCTGAAGAACTACCTCATCCCCTGCGTGCTGGGGCTGGTTCTGTGCAGCGGCCTGGCGCTCTGGGCCATTCTGGAAGCCCAGTGGTTCAATATGCTGATTCTGGGCTACCTGGGCTACATCAACTGGCAGTACCTGTGCGTGTTCCGGAAAAAGAAGTAAAAGTACGAGGTACGAAGTGGGGAAACGGGCAGGCTACGCCTGCGGGGGAAGGATTAAGTGGAGCTTACGGCTGAGATGTAAGCAAAACGGTGTCGTCCGGCTTTCAAGAGCCGGGGCAGTATGTGCAAATATCGCAAAATTCCCTGCGCGCCCGGCGATAGCCGGAAGCGCAGCTGATTGTTCACTTCGTACTTCGCACCTCGAACTTAAACAGCGCAGCAGCGCTGTTTAAGCAGGTGGTCGCACAGCACAATCCAGGCCATGGCTTCCACCACGGGGACGGCGCGGGGCAGGACACAGGGGTCGTGGCGGCCCTTGCCGCGCAGGGTGGCGGCTTCGTGGGCATCGTTCACGGTTTCCTGCTCCAGCATGAGGGTGGCGGTGGGTTTGAAAGCCAGGCGCAGGTTGATATCCTCGCCGTTGGAAATGCCGCCCTGAATACCGCCGGAGTTGTTGGTGCGTGTGCGTACGCGCGTGCCATCCATGTAGAAGGCATCATTGTGTTCGCTGCCTTTCAGCAGAGGGGCAGCAAAACCGCTGCCGACCTCAAAGCCCTTGCAGGCCGGAATGCTCAGCATGGCATGCGCCAGCGTGGCCTCCAGCTTGTCGAACACCGGGTCGCCCAGCCCCACCGGGCAGTTCCGCACGGTGCAGGCCACCACGCCGCCCAGCGAATCACCCGCGCTACGGGCCTCGCGGATGGCGGCTGCCATCTGTTCTGCCGTGGCGGCGTCGGCCGTGCGGACGATGTTGGATTCAATGGCGTCAGCGCTCACCTCGGCAGCGGGGATAGGGCAGGTGATGGTGTGAACCTGCTGCACCCAGGCCAGAACCTCCACTTGCGGGAAGATAGCGCGTACCACAGCGCGCGCCACGGCACCGGCGGCTACGCGGCCGATGGTTTCGCGGGCGCTGGCCCGGCCGCCTCCAGCCCAGGCGCGGATGCCGTACTTGGCATCGTAGCAGTAGTCGGCGTGGGAGGGACGGTAAGTGTGCTGCATTTCATCGTAGGCCGTGGAGCGCTGGTCCTTGTTGCGCACGGAAAGGGCAATGGGAGTTCCCAGGGTGAGCCCGTCCAGTACGCCGGAGAGGATTTCCACGCTGTCGGCTTCGTTGCGCGGGGTGACGATATCGCTCTGCCCCGGGCGGCGGCGGTCCAGTTCTGCCTGGATGAGTTCCCGCGTGAGCGGGACACGGGCAGGGCAGCCGTCGATGACCACGCCTACGCCGGCACCGTGGGATTCACCCCAGGTGCTGATGCGGAATACAGAGCCGAATGAACTGGACATGGAGGTTTTAGCAGTATTGGGTCAGTACGTATTGCAGAATGCCGCCAGCGCGGAAGTATTCCTTCTCGATGGGCGTGTCGAGGCGCACGATGAGGGGCAGCTCGAAAGCTTCGCCGCCGGTGGGCTGCACCAGCAGGGTGGCAGCGCTGCGGGGGGCCATGTCGTTGTTGAGCCCGATGATGGAGAAGCGCACATCCTTGAGGTCCTTCACGCGGTCATAATCTGCCGGGTTGGCGAAGTTGAGGGGCAGCACGCCCATGCCGATGAGGTTGCTGCGGTGGATGCGCTCAAAGCTCTTGGTGACCACGGCCTTGACGCCCAGGAGGTTGGTACCCTTGGCGGCCCAGTCGCGGCTGGAGCCCATGCCGTAGTCTTCGCCGCCGATGATGATGGTCGGAACACCGTCCTTCATGTAGGCCATGCCGGCATCGAAGATGAAGGTGGGTGTGCCGCAGGGGGCAGCAATTTCCGTATCCGGGGCGCTCACGGCAGACTCGCCGAAGTAGAGCGTGTAGCCGCCCTCCACCCCGGCGGTGAGCAGGTTCTTGATGCGCACGTTGGCAAAGGTGCCGCGGGCCATGACGAGGTCGTTGCCGCGGCGGGAGCCGTAGGTGTTGAAATCGCGGCGTTCCACGCCCTGGGCACTCAGGAACTGACCGGCAGGCGCGGTGGGTTTGATGGCACCGGCCGGGGAGATGTGGTCGGTGGTCACGCTGTCGCCGAAGATGCCGAGCGGGCGTGCATTCACAATGTCGGTGATGTCGCCCTTGCGGCCATCGAAGCCGTCGAAGAAGGGCGGGCGGTGAATGTAGGTGGAACCGGCATTCCAGGCAAAGGTGGCACCGCTGGGGGCGCTCACGCCATCCCACTCCGGCACGTGGCCGGCATAGCAGGCGGCATAGTCGGCAGGCGTGGCGGCCTTGGCCTGGGCGGCGGCAATTTCCTCACCGCTGGGCCAGATGTCGCGCAGGTAGATGGCGGTGCCATCGGCGGTGGTGCCCAGGGGCTCGGTCTCCATGTCGATATCCACGCGGCCGGCCAGGGCGAAGGCGATGACCAGCGGGGGCGACATGAGGAAGTTGGCCTTCACATGTGAGTGGATGCGGGCTTCGAAGTTGCGGTTGCCGGAAAGCACGGAGCAGGAAACCAGGTTGTGCTGTGTGACGGCCTCCTCCAGCGCGGCGTTGAGCGGGCCGCTGTTGCCGATGCAGGTAGTGCAGCCGTAGCCCACGGTGGAGAAGCCGATGCTGTCGAGCGCTTCGCTAAGGTCGTTGTTGGCGAAGTAGCGGGCGGCAATGCGGGAACCGGGGGCAATGCTTGTTTTCACATAGGCTGGCACTTTGAGCCCCAGGGCAGCGGCTTTCTTCGCCAGCAGGCCGGCGGCCAGCATGAGGCCGTCGTTGCTGGTGTTGGTGCAGCTGGTGATGGCAGCCACCAGGATGGAACCGTCGGTCAGCTGCACATCGTGCGTGGTGGCGGCATCGGGGTTGCCAGCATCACCCTGCATGGTGACAGCCACCGGGGCGGTGCGCTGTTCCTGGCCGTAAGTGTTGCGGCAGATGTCGGTGAACTGGCTCTTCAGGTCAGTCAGCGGAATACGGTCCTGCGGGCGCTTCGGGCCTGCCACGGCGGGCACGATGCTGGAGAGGTCAAGCTCCAGCTCCACGCTGTAGTCCACTTCGCCCTGGCGGGGCATACCGAAGAGCCCCTGGGCGCGGAAGTAGTTTTCACAGGTGATGACCTGTTCCTCGCTGCGGCCGGTGGTGCGCAGGTAGGCGGCAGAGACTTCGTCGAAGGGGAAGAAGCCCATGGTAGCGCCGTATTCCGGGGCCATGTTGGCCACCGTGGCGCGGTCGGGCAGGGAGAGGGTGGCGGCACCCTCTCCGAAGAATTCCACAAACTTGCCCACCACGCCGTGGGCGCGCAGCATCTGGGTCACGTGCAGCGCCAGGTCGGTGGCGGTCACGCCCTCGCGCAGCTTGCCGCTCAGGTGTACACCCACTACTTCCGGCACCAGGAAGGTGACCGGCTGGCCCAGCATACCAGCCTCGGCCTCGATGCCGCCCACGCCCCAGGCCACGATGCCCAGGCCGTTAATCATAGTGGTGTGGGAGTCGGTGCCTACAAGGGTATCCGGGTAGTACACGCCGTCCTTTTCCATGACTCCGCGGGCCAGGTATTCCAGGTTCACCTGGTGTACAATGCCGGTGCTGGGCGGTACAACGGAGAAAGTCTTGAAGGCCTGCTGTCCCCATTTCAGGAACTCGTAGCGTTCGGTGTTGCGTTCGAACTCGCGGGTCAGGTTCTTCTGGTAGGCGGCGGGGAAACCAGCCCAGTCCACCTGCACGCTGTGATCCACCACGAGGTCCACGGGCACCAGCGGTTCCATATCGGCCGGGTTCTTGCCCAGGTCCTGCACAGCGGCGCGCATGGCTGCCAGGTCAACCAGCAGGGGAACGCCCGTCAGATCCTGCAGGATGATGCGGGCAACGGTAAAGGGTATTTCATAGCTGCCGGGCTCCTTGGCATTCCAGGCAGCCAGGTTCTTCACATCAGCTTCGGTCACCTTCAGTCCGTCGCAGTTGCGCAGCAGGCTTTCCAGTACGATACGCAGCGATACAGGCATGCGGGAGATACCCGGAAAACCCTGTTCGGCCAGTGCCGGAAGTGAATAATACTGGCCGCTCTTGCCGCTGCCGGTAGTGAAGGTGCGCTGTGTGTTCATAGCTCTTATTGTTTGGAGTTTCTGTGAATAAACCGCGGCAAGTATACACCAATGCCCCCGGATTGCAAGTCAGGAAAACACTTTATGCCGCTTTTTGCCCGTTTTATATGGAATTATATGCATTTATATGGGCTTTCGCATATAATTGCATATAATCCGGTGCTTTTCTGAATAAAAAATCACGTTTTGAGCAGATTAGGCTTGCAAAATGGTGCGTGGCGTAGTAGTCTCCGCTATGGCAGAAATTCAGCTTGGACTTACATTTGACGACGTGCTCCTGCTGCCTTGCCTGAGCACGATTCTTCCCGGCGAGGCCGACCCTTCTTCCCAGCTTTGCGCTGGCATTCCGCTGCGCCTTCCTTTCCTCTCCGCCCCGATGGATACGGTAACGGAGGTTGAAATGGCCATTGCCATGGCCCGCGAAGGCGGTCTCGGTGTGATTCACCGCAACAACCGCATTGATGACCAGGCCGCCATGGTGGCCAAGGTGAAGCGTTTTGAGAACGCCGTCATCACCAAACCCCTCACCGTGACCAGCGATATGAGCCTGAGCCGCGTGAAGGGCATCATGCTGGAGCATGGCTTCTCCGGCCTGCCCGTGGTGGCCGAGGGTAACATCCTGGTGGGTATCATCACTGGTCGCGACATGCGCGTGGTAGATGGTCAGGATCTCGAAAAACTCACCGTGGCGGATGTGATGACCCCCATGAGCCGCCTCATCACCGGCACTCCCTCCACCACGCAGGAGGAGGCCCGTAAGATTCTTTTCTCCAACCGCATCGAAAAGCTGCCCCTGGTGGACGAAAACGGCTGCCTCGTGGGTTTGATTACCGATACCGACATCCGCAAGCGCGAAGCCTTCCAGGAATCTACCAAGGATGAACTCGGCCGTCTGCGCTGCGGCGCTGCCGTAGGTCCGGGCCCGGAATTCATGGCCCGCGCCCAGGCGGTGGTAGATGCCGGGGCCGATGCCCTCTTCATCGACGCCGCTACCGGCCACACCAGCCGCGTGCTGCACGTGATTGAGAAGCTGCGCGAACTCGGCAAGCCGGTGGTGGCAGGTAACGTGGTGACCCAGGACGGCGCCCGCGACCTCATTTCCGCCGGTGCCAGCGCCATCAAGGTAGGCGTGGGTCCGGGTTCCATTTGCACCACCCGCATCATTTCCGGCGTGGGTATGCCCCAGTTCACCGCCATTCAGGAAGTGGCCAAGGTGGCCCGCCCGGCTGGTGTCACCGTGATTGCCGACGGCGGTATCCGCTACTCCGGCGACGTGGTGAAGGCGCTTGCCGCCGGTGCCGACCTCATCATGATGGGCGGTCTGCTGGCTGGCTGCGAGGAAAGCCCCGGTGCTGTGGTGCACTACCAGGGCCGCAACTTCAAGACCTACCGCGGCATGGGCTCCCTGGGTGCCATGCGTGCCGGCTCCGGCGACCGCTACGGCCAGAACGGCAGCGGCAAGATGGTGGCAGAGGGTGTGGAAGCCCGCGTTCCCTACAAGGGCATGCTGGCCGATGTTATCTTCCAGCTGGTGGGCGGCCTGCGCTCCGGCATGGGCTACCTCGGTGCCAAGAGCCTGGACGAGCTGCGCGACCACGCCCGCTTTGTCCGCATTACTACTGGCGGCCTGCAGGAAAGCCACCCGCACGATGTGACCATCACTCAGGACCCCGGCAATTACAGCCGCTGATAGAGTGAATAGGGAATAGTTTATAGTGAATTAATACGGCGCGCCTGCGGGCGCGCCGGTTTTGTGAAGAATATGAAGAATATTGATATTACGGAAATAACGAAGAACCCGGTGGAACTCATCGGTAAGCAATGGATGCTCATTACCGCCGGCACGGCAGAGAAGTTCAACTGCATGACTGCCAGCTGGGGCGGCCTCGGCTTCCTCTGGAACCGTCCGGTGGCCTTTGTGTTTGTGCGCCCCAACCGCCACACGGTGAACTTTATTGAGGAGCAGCCCTCCTTTACCCTCAGCTTCATGCCGGAACAGTACCGCCAGGACCTTGTGTTCTGCGGCCGCAACTCCGGGCGCGATGTGGATAAGATAGCGCACACCTCCCTGCAGCCCGCCACCACCCCCGCTGGTCTGCCCACCTTCGAGAATGCCGAGCTGGTGCTGGAATGCCGCAAGATGTTCTGCACCACCCTGCAGCAGGCAGATTTTATCGACTGGAGCGAGGTAGCCCCCGCCTGGTACGATGAAAGCAACCCCATGCACCGCCTCTACATCTGCGAGATTACCACGGCTCTGGTGCAGTAATCCGGAAAAATCCCCTTTGGGCTTGCCATATTCTCCGGCTGTATGTTAGTATAGCCGGGGTAGAATCGGATTGTTGAGTATGAAACTGCGTACGCTTGCATTATCTTTGTTTCTGGCCGCTTCGGGCATGAGTCTGGCGGCAGAGAAGCCCAACATCCTCCTGGTACTGGTGGATGACATGGGCTGGGGTGATTTGAATATCAATGTCCCGGCCACCTGTGCCGACGGCACGGTGCGCCCGCCGGCTATTGATACCCCCAGCCTGGCGCAGATGGCGCAGCAGGGCGTGCAGCTGCGCCGTCACTATACCGCCGCTCCCGTATGCGCTCCGGCGCGTGCCTCCCTGTTCAGCGGGGTGCACCAGGGCCATGCCGAGGTAATCCGCAACAACAGCTTTGACGCGGCCCTGGAAAACTCCCACACGCTCGCCAGCGTGCTGCGCGAGGCCGGGTATGCCACCGCCCTCATCGGCAAATGGGGTATTGGCGGCGGTATGGAAAGCGGCGGTACTCCCACCACCGCAGCGGCCTGGCCCACCCTGCGCGGCTTCGACTATTTCTTCGGCTACAACAACCACCTGGCCGGCCACCGCCACTATGCCAAGGAGGAAAGCAATGCCGACCCGGAAACCGGGATGAACGCCGTGTGGGACGGCGATACGGTGATTACACCCGGTCTGGATACTTGTTACAGCACCGACCTGTTTACCGCCCGCGGCAAGAAGTGGATTGCTGACCACGTGAAGGCCAACCCGGAAAAACCATTCTTCCTGGCCCTCACGCTCATTGCCCCGCATGCCCGCCTGGCCATTCCCAGTGCGCCTTATCCCTCTGGTGGTGGCCTGAACGGTGGTGTGCAGTGGCTGGGCAAGCCCGGCAGGATGATTAACACGGCCACCGGGCAGTGGGACAGCTTCATTCACCCGCAGTACCGCGACAATGCGGAGTGGAAGGCTTATGCCGACAATCGCTTTGGCGGCGGTGCCCAGTGGGCGATTACCTCTGCCCAGCGCCATGCTACCATGATTACCCGCGTGGATGAAGCCATGGGTGATTTGCTGCAGCTGCTCAAGGACCTCAACATTGACCAGAATACCTTTGTGGTGTTTACCAGCGACAACGGCCCGCACGATGAACCTGGCGCGGTGTATGGCTTCAAGGACCATCCGGCCCCGGCGCAGAATCCGGCCTTCTTCCGCAGCTACGGGCCGATGGACGGCATCAAGCGCGATCTGTGGGAAGGCGGCCTCCGCGTTCCTTGCCTGGTGTATGCCCCCGGCTATATCAAAGAGAACTACAACAGCGATTTCCCCAGCCAGTTCCACGACTGGATGGCCACCTTTGCCGACCTGGCCGGCATGCCTAAGCCCATGCGCTGTGACGGTGTCTCGCTGCTGCCCACCTTGCAGGGCAACGATGCCGCCCAGAAAGATGGCATTGTGTATTCCGAATACAGCTTCGGCGGCGGTATGGCCCAGTATCAGGACTATGCAGAGAACAAGCGTGGCCGTGGCCGCGGCGAGCAGCAGGCCATCGTGTTCCGTGCAGAGGATGGCCGCCATCTGAAAGCTATCCGCACCAACATCAGGAGCGCCGAGGATGACTTTGAGGTGTATGATGTGGCTGCCGACTCTCACGAAACTACCAACATTGCCGACCAGTTCCCTGGTATTCAGGAGAAACTGAAGGCAGCCGTGCTGCACTCCCGCCGCGCCTACGACTACACCCGAGACCCGCAGGCCGGTCGCCGCAACAACGGCTGCGGTGGTTTCCGCCACTACGATATGGCGCTTGTTCCTGCCGATGAATCATGCAACACCCAGCCCGGTCTGAAGATGCGCCGCGTGAACGCCACCTGCCCCTGGGTGCCGGAGTTTGACACTCTGCCGGGAGCTGCCCAGGCCGCCACCAGCGTTGTGGCCGACCCCGCCGCTGTGGAACTGCCCGCTGGCAGCATCACGGAATTCACGGGTTACATTGAGGTGCCGCAGCAGGGCCACCACTGGCATTTCTACCTGACCCTGAGTGATGTTCCCGGTACGAAGGCTTATATCAAGATGCACGACTTCCAGCTCGTGGACGCCGACTTCAATTATACCCCCGGCAGCACGGTCAATGAATCCGCCGCCATCAACACCGATGAGGCCATTGCCAGCAAGACCGGCTGGAAAGGTATTCCGCTCAAGGCGGGTAAGCACGCCATCACCATCACCGTGGTGCAGGGCGCAGCCGCACCCGGCAAGCTGAAGCTGGAGTGGAACCGCGGCCCGCAGGGCGGCACCCAGACCCCGGTGACAACGGTCCCGGCAGAGTCTTACAGCCATTAAAAAGAATCCCGGCTTCAAGCCGGGATTTCTTTTTATTACAGCCTGTGCGGTGTGCTGGCCTCATGCAACCCGGTAGCAGGAGTGAATTTTAAGCCCACGGAGTGGGGCGGGGTATGCCCGCCGCCGCACCTGCGGTGCTATGGCGTGGCAGCCTCCCTTTTTCTGTGAGCTGCCGCCCCCAGAAAAAGTTCAGGCTTGGCAAACCATGCTGGCTTGCCAAGCCGAAGTTTTTTTCTCCGAAAAAAACGGAGGCTGGAGGCGAGGGGAATTGAACCCCTGTCCTGGACACTGTTGACGCAAGCATCTCCATGTTCAGACGCGGATTGCTGCTCTCGCCGGTGATCCGCTCCGCGTCAGCCTTTCACCATAGCCAGGAACCTGTGGATGTCATACCCGACGCGGTTCCCCCGCCGGATACCTGCCTACTGAGCTAGGCGCGTCATCCCTAGTAGGCGTCGGGAATCGGCGCAAGGCGCGTTATTTACGCAGCCATGGCGTATTCGTTCTTAGAATAGGCACTTAATCTTTTGAGCGGCTTTTAAGGAGGCCAGCCGATCAACCTCCACATGCAGCCGGCGCCTCGAATGTTCAGTCGAAACCGGGACGCCCCCATGTTGTTTTTCTCTGCAGGAATTAGTGGACAAAAAAACCGGTTTCGTTGAATCGAACCGGCATTTTGATAATTCCTTATGAGAAACACGCCCGTGAGGATTCGAACCTCAAACCTTCTGATCCGTAGTCAGATGCTCTATCCAATTGAGCTACGGGCGCTTTTTCCTTTTCAGGAACCGCGCTGTGTTGCGGTGCGCGCAGTATACACGAGCAAGTCCTGCGAGTCAAGACAAAAATCGATGTTTTTTTGCTTTTTGTCTTGTTTTTTCACATTTCCTCCATTTTTTACAAAAAAAGGCTTGCATTAGCACGAATGTATCTGTATAATGCGCCCGTTCCCGCTGCAAGGCGGTGAATCGGTATATCCGACGGAGCGGTAGCTCAGTTTGGTTAGAGCGCAGCCCTGTCACGGCTGAGG
>CALCHQ010000137.1 GCA_937901085.1 uncultured Verrucomicrobiales bacterium
TGCCTGCCGCAATTCTTCGCCTGGTATCGGCTTCGGCATAGAGCTGGCCTGTAATTTCCTCGGTATTTACGGTGATTTCCTTCACCGGCTCCCCATTCAGGTAACGGCGCAGGTCATCTGCCATTTCCTGCATGGAAGCATAGCGGTCCTCCGGGTCAAAACTGATGCTCTTATTGACAATGGCCCCCAGCTCACCTTCGCCCCGCAGCGCGCTCAGAGGCTCATTGCAGATGCGGTGAATCAACTTACCCGGTGCAGATTCCCTGAATGCCGGGCGGTTGCTGATTAATTCATACAGGGTCACACCCAGGCTGTACTGGTCGCCCGCGTAGGTGTTGATTCCCTTCATCAGGCGTTCCGGTGCCATGTAACGCAGGGTGCCATCGTGGCTCTGCGTCACCAGCGGGGCGGCCTCACCATCATTCAGAACCGTAGCCAGGCCAAAATCCCCTACACGCAGCACGCCGTCCTTATCCAGCAGAAGATTACCCGGCTTCACATCCCGGTGCAGCACACCGCAGGAATGGGCATAGGCCAGAGCCTGTGCCGCCTGCAGCGCCACCTTTGCCACGGCCTTTTCAAACGGCACACCAGGAAAAGCCGAGCGAATGCAGGCCGGGGTGATTCCCTGCCCCTCCACGAGACTCATCACATAATAACGATATTCGCCCTCCTGCCCGGCACCAAAGACTTCTACGATGTTGGTATGGTGCAGTGCAGCAATCAGGCGCGATTCATTTTCGAAAGCCTCGCGATGCCGCTCATCGGCATTCCAAGCAGGGGAAAGAATCTTGACGGCCACCTCGCGGTTAAGCGATTTCTGAAGCGCGCGGAACACGGTGCCCATGCCGCCGGCGCCGATGCGCTCCAGAAGCAGGAACCCGCCCAATTCGGTCGGATAATGCGTGGGTGCAGCAGCTGCGGCGTGCGTGGAGACACTCAGGTTCTCCATCTCCTCCATGCCTTTGAGCAAATCCGTAAGCTCAGCGGCATACTCCGGGTGTGCAGAAGCAAATGATTCCAGCGACGGGGAATCGCCCGTGCGCCTGGCTTCCAGGTATTCCTCCACCAGAGTTGCCAGCATCTCTTCCTTATCCGGGGTTTCAGGCATAGGGGTTCTCCTTGATGACGAGTTCACGG
>CALCHQ010000138.1 GCA_937901085.1 uncultured Verrucomicrobiales bacterium
CTCAATGCCCACGGAGCCGGAACCGCAGAATAAATCCAGCACTCGGGCGCCTTGTATGGTGGGGCCCAGAATATTGAAGAGTGCTTCGCGCACGCGGTCCTGGGTGGGGCGCACCTCACCCTGCGGAACACGAATAGGCAATCCTTTGGCTGCTCCTGCAATGATTCTCATGGTCTGTGGCGGGGGTGAGCAAGAAACGGGAGCCCTTGGCGGTGTGCGGCCAGGCTCCCGTTTGGCATGAAAAGCTGGTGGGATTTCTACATTACTTCTGGCCGGGGCGAGAGGTGCGCGCGCTTGCAGAAGTGATGGGGAAGATAATGGTGTAGCCGTGGTTGGCAATGACCGTACCGCTGATGACGGAACGCTCGGTGAGGCTGTAGGTGAGGAATACAGCCTTGCCGTCGGTGGATTTGGTGAGGCGCACCATCTCATTGAGGGCAGAGAGGGAGTCCTTCTTTTCCATCTTCCACTCGTTGCCGGTCTGTGCACCGTAGTCGGACTTCTCGTCGGCGCTGTAGGCAGTGCCGGTCAGCTCGCCGTTGTTGGAAATCCACACGTTCTTGGAGCCGTCATAGCGCAGGGAACCGATGGTGAGGGGCATGGAGCCGCCATTGGCCACGCGGGTGCCGGAAAGCACGCTGTAAATGTTGTTGCCTTCGCTCTTCATGCCGCGCACTTCAGCCATCATGGCAAGCTTGGTCTTTTTCCAGGCTTCCACGTATTTTTCGTACTCAGCCTTATCGGGCCAGAGGTCGGCATCGTAGTCCATGAGACGGTCTGCAGCGCCCTTGGCGTTGATGGCTTCCTGCTTCTCCTTGGGAAGCTGGGCAAAGCGCTGAATGGCAGCGCGGTGCAGTTCTACGAAAGAAGCGTCGCGAACCGGGCGCACCACAGAACCTGCAAGCGTGGTGCCGTTGCAGGGAAGGTAGCCGGCAATGGCTTCCGGGGCGGATTCAGCATATGCAGCGCTGCAAAGTGCAGCGGGCACGGCCAGCATGGTAAGGAAATAGCGTGAAAGATTCATATCGGATGTGACTAACTTTAGCATTGTTTTTTTTGCTTGGCAAGCAAGAAATTCGGTGGTATTGTCATGCAAGCATGAGACTTTTTCGCCCTATTCTGAAAGTATTGGCAGTGGTAGGCGCTGTAGTTCTGGGGGGCTGCCAGTCAGTGACTCCCGGGACCCGCATCAGCGCAAATCCGGTGATGTTCCGCATGCTCAGCCCGGAGCAGCAGCTTATGGTGCAGCAGGGGCGAATCTGTGAGGGTATGACCAAGGATGCCGTGTACCTTGCCTGGGGCAATCCCAATACACCGCCTGTTCTGGGGCAGCAGGGCGGCAAACCATATGAGAAGTGGGTATACCAGGTG
>CALCHQ010000139.1 GCA_937901085.1 uncultured Verrucomicrobiales bacterium
CCAAGGCTGTTTTCCATAATCAGTTCGCCTTCGCCGCTGCGGAGCAATCCTGCGGCCTCCAGTCTGCGCCGGGTTTCCCGGGCGGTGCCGTCGCCGCCGTCCAGCAGCACCACAGTCTCTCCCAGCACATTGGAGATATCCCCTGCCGCCAATGGATAATGGGTACAGCCCAGCACCAGCGCATCAAGATTTCCCACATACTCCTTCAGCAGTTCCTTTAGAAGTGCTTCCGCTTCCGCAGAATTGCCCTTTCCCACCGCTTCGGCGTGCATGGACTCGTGCTGCTGCACACTGATGACAACCAATTCATCGTGGCGGTGGATCTGGAGCTGCCTCACGATGCCACCCTGGAATCCTGGCGGGTGCCGGTGGAAGCTTTCCGCAAGGAGGTGCTCCGCAACCTGAAGGCTGATGTGGTGGCTCTCCATGTTGAGCCGGACCTGCGTAAACTGCCTGTTCATCCTGAACCCTCGCCCGCTGTTGCTGAGTGGGAGCAGATGGTCCGCAATGCCATGATTCACCTCGGCGCTCCGCTGCCCACAAAGGTGCGCTGCTTCACTCGCCAGCAGGAACGCCTCTGCATTGTTTCCATTCCCCAGGAATACCACCTTACCGTTGAGGAAAGCCATGCCAGACTGACTCTCCTCAATAAGAAACTTGCTGAAAAACTGCCCCTTATCACCCGTATCATGGTCACTTACGATGAAGTCTGATACACCCTGGTTTTGACTTTTTTTCAAAAAACAGGCTTGACGCCGCCACTATGCTAGAGTATACTCCACCTAGACCATACTCTAGCATTGTGGTCAAACACACACAAACCAATAGAACACGCGGATATGAAAAAGTTACTTCTGACAGCTACACTGGGTCTGTTCACCCTGGCCAGCCAGGTGAGTGCCAACATTACGGGCTACTGGACAACCATTGATGACGAAACGAAGGAAGCCAAGAGCATCGTGCAGATTTACGAGCACCAGGGCAAGTACTACGGCCGCGTGGTCGAACTGCTGCTGAA